>NZ_KB894283.1 GCF_000374405.1 Riemerella columbina DSM 16469 | reverse complement strand
TCCGTAAAATTATTTATACCACTAATTTAATCGAAAATCTTAATGGAAAAATCCGTAAATACACCAAAAACAAGATGTCTTTTCCTACCGATGAGGCGGTTATGAAGTCAGTATATCTCTCTATAAGAGAAGCCACTAAGAAATGGTCGATGCCTATTAGAAATTGGGGGTTGGTTTTAAACCAATTTATGCTTATATTTGACCAAAGACTAAGACTCTAAAAACCTAAGCATCTCTTTTTAACTTACACACTTTAAGGGATAGTGTCAAAAGCCCCTTAAAACTACTATATGATATACAAGCAATTAACTTAGTTTATTATTAAATAACAGAACTATCCAAAATTCCCATTTACTTATGAGTTAAATACCACCAACCGAGTCCCATAAAATCGGTATACTTCTTTTTGTATTTACGAGAGGGCTCAGCGTTTTGTGGTTGCATCGTGTTTAAATTCATTAATAAGTTTTGCTGATTGGAAAAAACCATAAGAGAGTCTTGAGCTATCATCTTATCTAAAGCGATGGCTTCTTTTTTATCCGAATCCAACAATGATTTACCAAAACTATAATATTCAAACCCTTTGGGGGCGACCAAATCGATAAGTGTTGGTAAGATATCAATATGGGTGCCTGGTGTTAGGTCGTGTTTTGGGGTAATTCCTTTCCCATAAACAATAAAATTAACGGAACTTTCTTCGTATAATGAGGGTTGATGTGTTAGAAATCTTCGTCCGTAATGGTCGCCCGTAAAGCAAAAAATAGCATCAGGATATTTCTTTTGTGCTTCTCTAACAAAGTCGCCGATACACTTATCACTATACCATAGATGACCCATTTCCTCAATACTCATCCCTTGTTCGTAGTATTGTTGCATTTCTTTGGGCATATCTTCTTTTGTCTTATAAGGAAATCCTTTTTTGTAAATATCAATAACATACGGTGGATGGTAACTCGTTGTCAAAATAACATTGAAAGAAGGTCTATCAGAAGACACTTTATTCATTACAATTTTAAACAAATCTTCATCTTCTACTCCCCAAACATTCAGAGAGGTATCTTGATTTTTATCCATTGCCGAATACACATTTTCGCAACCTTGAAATAATGAAAATTCACCAATATTTTCCCACGAAAGATAACCACCATAGAAAGTGTTGGTAGCATAACCCAAATCATTAAATTGCTTGAATATAGAGGTAGCAAAAGGAGCTACCTTTTCACGGACATGGCTAATATTATTTCCTACAAAGGGGATTCCCGTTGTAATCGCACCAAAAGAATTGAATGTATTATAACTCGCTGGTAGAAAATGAGAATACCGAAGTCCGTTATCGGCAATTTTCGATAATTGAGTAGAAAGTTTTAAGGGACGATATTTTTCCATCAAAGGCCAAGAATCATAGCTTTCCATTATGACTAAGAAAATCTGTTTAGGACGGATAAGCGGCTCTGTGGTTTTTTCCTTTTTCAAATATTCATCAATAGTTGACAAAGGGTATAATTTTGCCAATTCCTCATCACTTCGGTAGGGATTTTCCTTGCTTTGATTGACCATTTTATAATCATCGTAAGCGTATTCCAAACTTCGATATGGATTGATGATGGTTTTGTTGAGAAAACGGTCTTTGGAAACTCCTGCAATAAAGCGTTTGGCGGGAAACTCAGCGAAAGAACCTCGAATTCCTCCTACGAATAAAGTCAGCAATATCAAAATAAAAACTACTTGTCTCACTTTGGTTTGGGTAAAGGCAAGAAGTGCTTTAGAAATTCGCTGTCTAGGCTCAAAAAATCTGAGAATAAACCAAGAAACAATACAGATAGAAATCCATAAGAAAAGATTTAGAAACGGATGAAAATCTTGCAAAATAGTCTGCATAACCGCCTTTTGGTCATCATATAATCCTAAAAACAAAAAGTGGTTGAACTGATTGTCGTATTCAATAAAATAGTTGATAGTAATCAAACATATCAAAGGGGATAGAACGATAAAAATCCAACTACAAAATTTACGGACAGTTGCCACAATCGAAGCCTTGCCTAATGGGATGAAAATAAAGGATAGAACCAAAGGTAAAATTGTAAAATATCCCATCACAGTGGCATCAAATCGAAATCCCATAAAGAATACTCGTAATAAATCTTGGGCTTCTAATACGACTATCTTCTTATGAAAAAATAGAATGAATCCCAATCGGTAGAGAAAGAAAAAGAAGATTCCAAAGCACCAGAAGAATAGTAAATTAGAGAATTCCTTAATGAATAATGCCCACTTTTTCATAGGGTAGAATTTTGATTTTATAGCGGCTTTTTATCACCTTATTTTTTAGGTTTAGAAAGTAAAGTCTAAAACCAATCACTTAAATATTTATTATTTTAATAGATAAAGCCGACTCAATAATAATTGAAACGGCTTTAACTCTATATATTCACTTTTAATACTCCAAACTTCTTACGGCTTCTAAAGTTTTATCTATTTCTTTATCGCCTATTGCCGCAGAAATAAACCAAGTTTCGTAGCCACTTGGTGGTAAGTACACCCCACGCTCCAATAGATGATGGAAGAAGTGATTGAATAACGCATGATTAGCATTCTGTGCTTCATCAAAATTTGAAACTCTATTGATATGGAAAAAGATAGACATCATAGAGCCTTTTCTATTGATGCGGTGTTCAATGCCTTTTTCGTTAAGAATTTTACCAATTTCAAAATCTAGAGTTTCCGTTGTCTTATTAATTTTTTTATAGAAATCGGCATATTCTTTAATGCATTGTAAAGTCGTCAATCCTGCCCTCATCGCTATGGGATTACCACTTAGCGTTCCGGCTTGGTATACCGCTCCTCTTGGCGCCAAATGATTCATAATTTCTTCTCTTGCGGCAAAAGCCCCAACTGGCATTCCACCACCAATGACTTTTCCATAAGTTACGATATCTGCTTTTACACCAAACACTTCCTGAGCACCACCAAAAGCTAAACGGAATCCCGTCATCACCTCATCAAAAATCAACAATGTACCATGCGCATCACATAGCGTTCTTAACTTTTTAAGGAAATCATTTTCTGGCAATACGCACCCCATATTTCCTGCTACGGGTTCTATGATAATCGCGGCAATTTCGCCCTCATTATGTCTAAATAAATCTTCTATCTGCTCAATATCATTGTATCTTGCCAATAGAGTATCTTTTGCTGTACCTTGCGTAACCCCTGGGGAATTGGGATTTCCAAAAGTAGCAGCACCACTTCCCGCTTTAATTAAAAAAGAATCCGAATGCCCATGGTAGCAGCCTTCAAACTTGATGATTTTATCCCTCCCCGTATAGCCTCTCGCCAAACGAATAGCACTCATACACGCCTCTGTACCAGAAGATACCATACGGATTTGGTCGATATTAGGTACTTGTTCAGTTATATATTTAGCAATCTCGGTTTCTAATTCCGTAGGTGTTCCAAATGAAAATCCTTGTTCTGCTTGTTCCTTTACTGCCTCTAAAACTTTTGGGTAGGTATGTCCTAAAATGGCAGGCCCCCAAGAGTTAATATAATCAATATAAGTTCTATCATCCGCATCGGTAAGATAAGCCCCTTTTGCAGATTTCATAAATACAGGCGTTCCCCCCACAGATTTAAATGCTCTAACGGGCGAATTAACCCCACCTGGGATATACTGTTTTGCCTCTTGAAACAAGGCACTACTTCTTTGGTATAACATGATTTTGATTGAATTTTTTATAACGAATTAATGACGCGGTTTTCTACCTTGCAAATAAATTTTCTGCCCAACTGAGGGTTCCTCCCCCACTTCCATTCTATTTCTTTGATATAATTTTTTAAGCTTTATCCCAAATTTTTGAGCAATACGATACATGGTGTCATTAGGCTGTGCAACATAGGTTTCTACATTTCCTGAAGAATTTTTAGACTCTAAGAAAATTATATCATTTGCCGTAAGTTTTGTCCCCTCTAGTTCGTTCCATTTGATTAAACGCCCTTCTCTAAGGTTAAATTTCTTAGCAATATACGCCACATCGGTATCCGTTGGCACCACAATATATTTCAACCCACCATTAGGATGTGTTTTTACGGTAATGGTATTGAGTAAGGCTCGCTTTTCATTTCTTAATTGCTCTGCTGTTTTTTGCTGCTGAGCATAAGACTCTTGTTTGTATGGAGCAATAACTGTCACTGGTGTTTTTTCTTTTTTTACTTCAGACATTACTGAATTAGGATTCAGTTTTGCCATAAACCCAGCATCATTATTGAGTTCTGGATAAAGTTTTAATATCGTATAAAGCACTTCTTTAGAATTGGTATGGTCAAATTCGTAAAGTTTGTACTTTTCAATTCTATCAATTAAAATATAAGCATAGCGTGGATTGGTAGCATAACCCGCTTTTTTTAATCCATGTGCCCATGCCCGATAATCTTTAGGGTCTAATTTAAAAAGGTTGACATAATATTTTCTAAATGCTAAAAACTTAGAGTGGTCTTCATAAGATTCTCTAGGGTCGTCGTATACACGGAAACATTCATTTGGAGCATCGTCGGTATGGCGCATGGTTCTACCCGTCCAATTTTCTTTACATTTAATACCAAAATGATTGTTTCCCTCTTGAGCCAATCGTGATTGTCCTCCCCCTGTTTCTAGAAGCCCTTGGGCTAGCGTAATACTCGCTGGAATATTGTATTTTTCCATTTCCTCTACGGCATAAGGGGCAAAACGCTGGATATATTGTTCGTCATTCGCCCATTGCTGTGCTGAAACTTTTGTAAGTGCTAATAAGGCACATACTGCAAATAATTTTTTCATTGTGTTTTATTGATTGTGATATTATTCTGATTTGATTAAATATTTATTTTGTGCTTTAAGTTGCTCATTAATTCCTTTAATACCTTGCAAACCACCCGTGTGGAATGCCAAAATACGACTGCCCTCTGGGAAATAATTTTGTTCTATCATTTGAATCAATTGCATCATCATTTTTCCAGTATAAATAGGCTCTAGCGGAATATGATATCGCTCATAAAAGTCATTAATAAACGCCACCAGTTCATTGGTAATCTTACCATAGCCTCTACCATACGCTTCAATCCATTGGACTGATTTCCCATCGTTCAAATTTTTAACTGTATCTTCTGCGCTATTATCATTAACGACTTTAAAGCCTAAAACCGTCTGGTGGCTTTCGGAAAACTTTGCTAAACCAGCAACCGTTCCCCCAGTACCTACCGCAGTGCAAAGATAATCAAAAGTTTTGGTTTCATCATTGAGCATCAATTTAATGCCTTCTACCGCTTTCGGATTAGAACCTCCTTCTGGAATGAGTAAAGCATCAGGATATTGACTTTTAAAATGTTGTGACAGACTTTCTTTATCTCGGTATTGAGTTCTCGTAACAAATTCAAAACCCATTCCCTCTTCCGATGCTTTTTTTAATGTGGGATTATCTTGCCACTTCCCCGCTAATTCTTCACCCCGAATAATCCCTAAAGTCGGGATTTTCATTAATTTACCCACGGCAGCCGTTGCTGCAATATGGTTGGAATACGCACCTCCAAAAGTAATAAGTCTAGGTGATAAAGGGGTTTCTTTGATATAATCATGGATATTATAAAACAATTTCCAAAATTTATTCCCAGAAATTTCGGGGTGTACCCTATCCTCTCTTTTTATATATAACTCTACCGATGAATGTGCTATGGGTATCGGAACGATAGGTCGCTCTGGTAAATTCCTAAAATCTAATACTTCAAAAATGCCCAAAATTTTCTTTTTTTAAGGTAATTCAAATTATGTTCATTAGCATAAGCTTCTCTTTCAAACCGAATTTTTCTATATGCCACATAAGAATTGCGATATCTAAACCAAAGCCAATAAAATTCGCCAATATACCATATATAAAATGGAATGATGCCAAGTTCCAACTGTTGCTTTAAATGTATTTTTTCATGATTAATGAGTGTAGCATTCCCTCTATCTATAGCCTTACGAATCAAAATAAACGGAAATATGGTAATTCCATTTATTTTTGTATTTTTAAGCAAATTTTGGCACACTATTATCATTGGATAGTTTGTAAAATCTTAACAAAGATAAACATTTACTGAAAATAATGAAAGCATTAAAAGAACATGAAGACTTTTATTATAATGAACTGGGCTACAAAGTTTTTACCGAAAAGTTTCATCTAAAACGAGGCTATTGTTGTAAAAGCGGATGTAAGCATTGCCCATACGGGTATGATAAAAAGACGGATACTTTTATTAAATCAAAACCACTAAAATAATTAATTATGAAAAAGATGTTATTGGGGGTTATAGCAATTTTAGCACTAAGTGCTACCGCTTGTAGCCCATTTCAAATTAAGACCGATTACGCTCAATCGGCGCCATTTGGCACTTATAAAACTTATACGCTCAACACAGAGCATTTAAAAGTTAATGATTTGGACAAAGACCGCATCATCTCTGAGGTGTCTAAACAGCTGGCTCAAAAAGGCTTTAAGACGAGTGCGAATGCAGATGTGATCGTCAATATCCAAGCGACTCACAAAAAAATTCAAGATATTAGAAGTACACACCCTAATGCCATGTGGGGTTGGGGCGGTCCTTGGGGCTGGGGCTTCGGTGTGGGACACACCTGGACTTCTAACTACAATTCTGGAACACTGGTTGTGGATATTATTGATAACCAAACCAACAAACTCGTTTGGCAAGGTATTGGAAGCGGGATTAATGTGGACAATCCACAAGCTAAACAAAAAGAAATTCCTCAAATTGTATCGGAATTGTTCAATCGTTTTCCACCCAAAAAATAGATATTATCTTAATTAAAAAACTCCGTTTCAATAGTATTGAAACGGAGTTTTTTATATTGCTGAAAAACCAAACTAGTTAGCCACTTCTGTACGCATATCCTTACCTCTAAA
This sequence comes from Riemerella columbina DSM 16469, assembly GCF_000374405.1. Lineage (GTDB taxonomy): Bacteria > Bacteroidota > Bacteroidia > Flavobacteriales > Weeksellaceae > Riemerella > Riemerella columbina. The sequence goes on along the minus strand of NZ_KB894283.1, from coordinate 78,657 downwards.
TTTCATAGATGATAGGTTGCTTAGAATCTCATTTTTAAATGGTTTTTCTACTTCAAAGAAGGAGAATTTCTCTAAAATCTCAATATCGCCAATATCTGGTCTTTTCTTAGACTTTTTAGTGGCTTTGTTGATGATATCCAGCATGTCCATTTTCTTCAACTGGTCTTTTTTTCCTAGATTAAAGAAAAAGCGCACCATATTTTCATTTTTCCTCCCTCTTCTAGAACCACCTTTCGAACGGTCTCCTCTATCTCGGTCTCTTCCTCTTCGGTCTCTACGGCTTTCTTTAATATCGCCTTCTCTAGATAGTTTTTGGTCAGAAAGGTCGTTTCTATCTTTATAGTACAACGCCAAATCTCTTAACTGAAACTGAAGTAATTGCTGAGCTAATTCTTCTTTAGTAAATGCCGATAAATCTGGAATTAAACTAGCATCAAAATCAAAATAATTTTCATGCTCAGTAAATAAATGTTCAAACACACCTGCTACTTGAGCTTTGATAATATCTTCCCCTTTTGGAATTTGCTTTTCCTTAAGGTCAATTTTGGTTTGATTTCGGATTTGCTTTAGTTTTCTAGTTTCATCTGGTTTGATGAGTGCCATAGAAATCCCATCTTTCCCTGCACGCCCCGTTCTACCACTTCTGTGTACGAATACTTCTGGGTCATCTGGAAGTGAATAATGAATCACATGGGTCAGAGAATCTACATCAAGTCCTCTTGCCGCCACATCGGTAGCGACTAAAATATCAATATTTTTAAGTCTAAACTTCTTCATCACCGTATCTCGCTGTGCTTGAGATAAGTCCCCATGAAGCGCATCTGCTGCGAAACCATGTTGCATTAGATAATCTGCTACATCCTTGGTTTCCATTCTGGTACGACAAAAGATAATAGAGTATTGATTAGGATTAGCGTCAATTAATCGTTTTAATGCTTCCTTCTTCTGTCTATAACTTACCACATAATATTCGTGGGTAATGTTTTTCTTTACTTCATTAATAGAACCTACCGAAATACGATGAGGATTCGTTAAATAATTTTTAGAAATACGCTCTACTTCCTTACTCATGGTTGCAGAGAAAAGGAAAGTTTGCTTGGTATCAGGTGTTTCGGAAAGTATCGTTTCCAAATCATTCTTAAAGCCCATAGAAAGCATTTCATCGGCTTCATCTAAAACCAACCATTGAATTTCTGAGAAATCCAGTGCTTTTCTATTGATTAAGTCAATCACCCTTCCCGGTGTTCCTACAATAATTTGAGGTTTGTCTCTAAGACTTCGGATTTGGTCAATAATACTGCTACCTCCATAAACGGCTACCGATTTTACCCCTTTTTGGTATTTGGAATAGTTATCAATGTCCCTTGCAATTTGTAAACAAAGTTCTCTGGTAGGACATAGCACCAGAAGTTGTATTTTACGACTTTTGTCGTCAATCATATCCAAAATAGGCAATGAAAACGCTGCGGTTTTCCCCGTTCCTGTTTGTGCTAATGCAATAAGATCTCGCTGATCTGCTAAAATAAAAGGAATCGCCTGTTTTTGAATCTCCGTAGGGCTTTCGTAGCCCATTTCGCCAATCGCTTTCTGAATATCAGAATTTAAATTGGACTCGCTAAATAAATTCATTAAGTATTATAAAATTTCTGCAAAGATACTGAAAATTTATTAAGCATGGTGTAAAGTTTTAATAAGGACAAAATTAACTATTAACAAATGGACCAAGGTTAAATCAATCATATGATATTCAAAATTTTTGAAAATAGAAAAGCACCAGTTAAATGGTGCCTTTTATTATTTATTTACTAACTTTTCGTTTTTAGGTTCATAAGGAATACTTTCCAAAATGTATTCTAATGCTTTTATCCTAGCTTCGGATTTTCTATTGGCATCAAGGATTTTCCATGGAGCGACATCCGTATCTGATACTTTAAACATCTTCTCCTTGTAGGTTGTATAGTCGTCCCACAATTCCAATGCCTTAGCATCTACTGGGCTATATTTCCATTTTTTAAGTGGATTGTTGATGATATCTTCAAACCTTTTCTTTTGTTCTTGCTTAGAAATAGAAAAATACAACTTTAGAATATATGTGCCTGAATTCACTAGCATTTTTTCAAACTCATTCACTTGACTCATAAATATTTTATATTCTTCTTTAGTACAAAAGCCATTCACAGGTTCTACCACCGCACGGTTGTACCAACTTCTATCGAAAAATACAATCTCACCCGCTTTTGGCAATTGGTTGATATATCTTTGGAAATACCACTGCCCCGCCTCTACTTCGTTAGGTTTAGGAAGCGCTACTACGCGGTGTTCTCTAGGGTTAAGGTGCTCGGTAATTCTTCTAATTGCACCTCCTTTACCCGCAGCATCTCGACCTTCAAAAATGATGATAACCCGCTGTTGGTTCTGAACCACCCAATTTTGCATTTTGATAAGTTCTTCCTGAAGTTTGGCTAAGCGTTTTTCGTATTTTAAAGTTCTTAACGCCTTTGCTGGGTTCAGTTCTTCATTCTGCAACAAGGCATAGAGTCCTTTTTTAGAGTCCAGTTTTGAAAATTCTTTATTATTAAGATTCATATTATGCTATTTTTATTGGTCAATTTGTTTTATCATTCGGAAATACCTTTGTATAATGCTTGGGTCTGGCGTTAAAGACACACCGCTATCGCCTTTAACATCATAGTTGAACTGATTCAACACATAGCGAATTGCCTCTAGTCTTGCACGCTTTTTATTATCCGATTTTACCACAACCCATGGCGAAAAAGCATTATGCGTTCTCGAAAACATTTGGTCTTTGTATCGGGTAAATTCGTCCCAAAGTTCTTGACCTTTTTCATCCACTGGACTATATTTCCATTTTTTAAGTGGATTTTCCAATCGACTATCAAAACGGGCTTGTTGCTCTTCTTTACTTACTGAAAACCAGAATTTTATAATATGAGTACCCGCTTCGTAGAGCATATGTTCAAACTCTGGCACTTGTACCATATAAGATTCGTATTGTTCATTCGTACAAAATCCCATTACAGGCTCTACTACGGCACGGTTGTACCAACTTCTATCAAAAAACACCATTTCCCCAGCGTTGGGCAACTCCTTAATATATCGACGGAAATACCATTGTTTTTGCTCTACTTCTGTGGGTTTATTAAGTGCTACAATTCGCATAGCACGCGGATTTAAATGCTCTGCAAAACGCTTGATGGTTCCTCCTTTACCAGAGGCATCTCGCCCTTCAAAAATAATGGCTACTTTTTTATTATTTTTCGTAATCCAATTTTGAAGATTCACCAATTCGGCTTGCAATAACTTTAGTTCGTCTTCGTATTCTATTTTTTCAATTAATGATGAAATTTTAGGGTCTTCATTTTGATGCTTTCGAAGGTATTGCATCAGTTCCGCCTTAGTTTTCATCTGCTCTAATTCGGCTTGTTTTATCATATTATTTTATATTTTTAAATCTTGTATAAAGGTAAGTATATTATAGCAAATAAACGCAAACTACACTAATGATATTTTGCATATTAAAGAAATTTATACCGAAAATAAATGATTGAAAACCCCACTCTAATTTTGGTCGGCTATGTAATGTTTAAGATGAAAATCAATGCTGTCTTCTAAGGGGATAAAAGTATAGCCTAACGCTGTCTTCACTTTGTTATTAGATATTGGAACACATTCTGTAATCGCCATTCTATTAGGTTTGCTGAGCCATTTTAATGGAGGGATTAGCCACCCCAAAGCAGTATTTAAAGCCCCTCCAATATTTAACCAAAATTTAGGCAGTTGTTCTGCAGGTTTAAGATTTAATTTTTGCCTTACTTGATTGGCAAGGTCGATATAGGATTGGTTTTCTGCAACTACGATAAATCGTTCATCAGCGTGAGGACCATCCATTAGTTGAATGGCAATATTGGCAACATCTCTTACATCTACATAGCCCGTGCAACCAATAAAACTATAAGGTAATGTTTTTAATCGACTAAACAATGCCCCACTACTTTGTTTCCAATTCCCTGAACCAATAATCACTCCAGGGTTAATGATGATGACTTGCATACCTTCCGCAGAAGCACGCCAAACTTCCATTTCTGCTAAATGCTTAGAAATCGCATAATCCGAATGTGAAATTTTAGGGTTAAAGTGAGATTCCTCATCTATCATTCCGTGTTCATTAATGCTATCCAACACCGCAATAGAACTGACAAAAAGAAACTTTTTAACCTTTAATTCATCTGCAATATACAGACAGTTTTTAGTTCCCGTAATATTGGTATTATAGAGGGCTTTTTTATCATTAGGGTTAAAGCTGACTGTTCCCGCACAATGGTAAATGGCGTCTACACCAGAAAACGCCTGTCTTAATGAATCCAAGTCCTCAAAATCCACCGCTACCCAGTCTATTTTTTTATAAAGGATTTCGCTGTTATCAGTATAATATTTAAAAATATCCATTACCGATTCTTTCACGCTATTTTTTCGATAAGTTGCCTTTACATGATAGCCTTTTTCAAGAAGTTTCAAAAGCAACATACTTCCTAAAATGCCAGTTCCCCCAGTAACTAATACGGTATGATAATTAGAGTTTTGATTCATCAATGTTTGTTTTCGATACAGCTTTTTCTAAAGTTTTTATCATTAAAAAAATCCGTGAACAAAGGTACAAAAATTTAGAACTTTTTCTGAGGGATATCAAATTTTATTTATGACTAGAACAAACAGACTTAAAAATCTATTGTTCCTTATTTAGAAAATTCCTTATATTTATGCCCATATTTTAAAAATAAATACAATGAATAATATTAAATCTACACTATTGCTCGCTTCAGCAGGCGTTTCAGTAGTGGCATGTACAACTATGGACTCATCTAAAAAAAGTATCAGCAGTATTCCCGTGCCAACAGGCAATCTATTTTTAGCCAAAAGTACGCTTCAATACCAAGCGCCAGCGTTTGATAAAATCAAAGATGAAGATTTCAAACCAGCCTTTGATTATGGATTGAAAGTGCAAGAGGTCGAAATCGAACAAATTGCTAATAATTCAGAAGCACCTACTTTTGAGAATACCGTTTTAGCATTAGAAAATAGTGGCGAAGTATTGAAAAGAGCACAAGGCTTGTTTTACAACCTTACGAGTGCCAATACCAATCAAACACTGCAAGATTTACAAGAAGAATACGCCCCAATCTTCTCGGCGCATTCCGATAAAATTTATTTAAATAGCAAATTGTACGACCGTGTAAAGGCCGTCTATGACAATAGAAGTTCATTAGACCCAGAAAGTCAGCGATTGGTAGAATTTTATAAACAAAATTTTGATATCGCAGGTGCCAATTTATCCGATGCCAAGAAAGCCGAACTAAAAGAAATCAATTCTGAATTGGCAACTTTATCCACTGTATTTTCAAATAAATTGTTAGACGCAAGAAAAAATGGCGCATTATTGGTAAATGATGTGAAGGCCTTAGACGGACTAACCGAAGACCAAATTGCCGCAGCCGCACAAGATGCCAAAGAGACAGGACACGATGGTAAATATCTTTTATCTTTATTGAACACCACACAGCAGCCATTGCTTCAGAATCTTAAAAATAGAGATACACGCGAAAAACTATTCAAAGCCTCATGGTACAGAGCCGAAAAAGGAAATGATGATGATACCAGAGCCACTTTAGAAAAAATGGCGCGTCTTCGTCTGAAAAAAGCCCAATTATTAGGCAAAAAATCGTATGCAGAATGGAAATTGCAAGACCAAATGGCAAAAACTCCAGACGCAGCACTTAATTTATTGGCTCAATTAGCCAAACCAGCCGTTGAAACAGCGCGTAGAGAAGCCAACGATATTCAACAATTGATTGATGCCCAAAATGGAGGTTTTCAATTAGAACCCTGGGATTGGAATTTCTATGCCGAGCAAGTGCGAAAAGCCAAATACGATTTGGATGAAAACGAAATAAAACCATATTTTGAAGTTACAACCGTATTGGAAAAAGGAGTATTCTACGCGGCAGAAAAATTCTACGGAATCACTTTCAAAGAACGCAAAGATTTACCCGTTTATCACCCAGATGTAGTAGCTTACGAAGTATTTGATAGAGATGGTAAATCATTAGCGTTATACTATTTAGATTTCTATACCCGAAATAATAAAAACGGTGGAGCATGGATGAATAATTTAGTCAATCAATCCAAAAAATTAGGGCAAAAACCTGTAATCATCAATGTATTCAATTACCAAAAACCAGCACCAGGAAAACCATCGTTAATCAGTTATGACGATGTAAGCACCATGTTCCATGAATTCGGACACACCCTACACGGATTATTTGCAGACCAAGAATACGAAAGCCTTTCAGGAACAAGTGTACCGAGAGATTTCGTAGAATTTCCATCGCAAATTAATGAGTTTTTTGCTTTAGAGCCAAAGGTATTGAAAAATTACGCCTTGCACTACCAAACCAAACAACCGATGCCACAAGCATTGATTGATAAAATAAAAAAAGCCGCTACTTTCAACCAAGGGTACTCTACTACGGAGTTGGTAGCCGCTGCCACCTTAGATATGGCTTGGCATTCCGTAACCGATGCGTCGCAATTCAAACCAACTTTGGAGTTTGAAAAAGAAGCCCTTGAAAAATACGGATTGTATGTACCACAAGTGCCACCGAGATACCATTCGCCTTATTTTGCACACATTTGGGGAGGCGGTTATTCAGCGGGGTATTATGCGTATATGTGGAGTGATATGCTCAATTCAGACGCTTGGGATTGGATTCAAACCCATGGTGGAATGACACGCGAAAATGGCGACCGCTTTAGAAAATACATTCTTTCAGTAGGTAATACCATCGATTTGAACGAAGCTTTCCAAAACTTTACAGGTAGAAAACCAAGTTTACAACCTTTATTGAGAGACAAAGGATTTATTAAATAAAATCAATCATCTTCAAAGCCACCTTTTCGGTGGCTTTGATTACTTAAAATAAAAACTATGCATGTTGATATACACCCAAGTTGGCAAGCGATTTTACAAGAGGAATTCGACAAACCCTATTTCCTAGAACTCACCGATTTTGTAAAACAAGAATACAGCCAATACCGCTGTTATCCAAAGGGAAAAGAAATTTTTGCAGCCTTTTCGGCTTGTCCCCTTTCGGAAGTTAAAGTCGTGATTATCGGTCAAGACCCTTACCATGGCGAAGGTCAAGCCAATGGTCTATGTTTTTCCGTTCGCGACGGCATTCCACATCCACCCTCACTCATCAATATTTTTAAGGAAATCGAACAAGATATAGGCGTTCCTTACCCAACGAGTGGCAATTTAGAACACTGGGCAAAGCAAGGCGTGTTACTCCTCAATGCTACGCTCACTGTGCGAGCCAATCAAGCGGGAAGTCATCAAAACAGAGGCTGGGAAACCTTTACCGATGCAGTGATTCAAAAAGTTTCAGCACATACCGAAGGCGTGGTCTTTTTACTTTGGGGTGGTTATGCAAAGAAAAAAAGCAAATTAATCGACAACAAAAAACACATCATTCTCACTTCGGGACATCCATCACCATTGAGTGCTAATAGAGGGTATTGGTTTGGAAACAAACATTTTAGTCAAGTCAATGCTTACTTACAATCCAAAGGTGTTTCACCTATTGAATGGTAATTTTTTAAATTTTACCCCCCCCTTTATCGTGCACACCGATGAGTTGGTAGTCACTAAAATCCATACGCGTATCAAGTCCCGTAAAAAGACTAAACGCAGGTAGCAATAGATGCTTTTGATGATAGGCAAACACGGGTAATCGCAACTTCTGTTTGCCTTTACCTTTTAGAACAATCCCAGTATGAATATGCCCTGAAATTTGAAACCTTTCAATCGTTTCCTGATATTCATGCGTAATAACTAAATCATCTAATAAGTATTACTCTTCATATACCTCAATACCCAAAGATTGATAAATCCCTTTTGCTAAACGGTCGTGATTACCCTTGACTAATATCACCGAAACATTAGGGTTTTGTTCTCGCCAATCGGCGAACAATGCTAGTTCCGAATTGGCTTCAGCGTGAAAAAAATCCCCTGCAATCACCAATTTTTTCGGTTGAAATTCATCCACCAAACCACTCAATCGTTCTAAATCTTTTATCGCAACTTGTTGAGGTACCGACAACCCATGTTTACGAAAATGCGTGATCTTCCCCAAAATGTACATCCGAAACCACCAATACCTCAGCAAACGGCAAATACACCGCTCGATGAGCGTGAAAAATAAATGTTTTGTTATGTATCGTGGTGCTTAGCGTCAGGTTCATGGAGGTTAAATTCATCAAGATTTTAGATAATTGAGTCAAAGGTAAAAAGAAAAATTGATTATATTTGTGTATAATCCTATGCATTAAATAATTGTAAAAATTTTATTAACCAACACCTCAAATAATGGACTTCACAACTTATTGGAACAAAAAGCATCCCACTATACCGCCATTGGGTTACCAACTCAAATAGAACTATCCCGAGAGATGGTTCAGAATCCATAGTTTACCCTATGCCAAAAGATATGCCGAATCGGAAGAAGAATATCAAACAATACTACAACGCCAAAATCAATTGATTACAGATTTAATAGGCGAAAACACCGAAATCTGGATGGTCTATACCCTTTTTGAAGAGGATTCAGCCCTTGAATATTATCATCAACTAAAAGATTTTAACAAGGCTCAAAAAATAGGTAATTGGATATCCAATTCAGCGAATGAAGATGAAGAGCCACCCCTCAACCTTTATGTAGAAACTACAGAATGGCACCGAGATGAGAAAAACGAACTTCTAAGAGCCATTGCCGATGATACAGTTCGGGCGATGTGGGTCTGCCCTTTCAAAAACATCCTAATCGCCCCTTATGATGGCGGAATGGACATCATTGTACCCTCTACTCAACAGCGAGATAGATTAAAGAATAAGTATAAAGATTGGCTTTCTCATCGCGAAGACGGATTGTAAATATCGGAAGTAGATTCTTCCCAATTTTCATAGAACTTCCTAATTCACAAAAAGGACGACTATAAATAACTCCTAAATCTGAAATCTTGAATTTAGAATCTGAAATTTTATTATTTGGGCGTGCCCCTCTGCCTTTTTTTTAAGGAAAAGGCAGAGCGTCGGTCTACGGGCAGTCGTTCTTTTTTTGTCACATTGAGCGTAGTCGAAATGTGACAAAAAAAGGAACTCCAACAATGCCCTCCGCCCTCACGCAGTAGAAACACAAAAGCAGAATTATCGAAGTAAAGCTTTGATGTCAAATATTGATTTTATTTTTATACCTTTGTATGTAGAGTTTAGAACCAAATCTATTTTGAAATAAAAAGAATATATAATTGGCACTATGAAATTGATATTTGAAATGATTTAACTCTAATTACTAATGATAAAAAATTAATAAATAAAGTTATTGAACTTGGTGGAATCGCTTTAACCGTTGATGAATTATTAGTCAAGTCAGAGTTAGAAAATAGCGATTAAAAAATATATGAAACACTACACTATGATTTCAAAAAAGGATAAACCCGCACTACTGCTTATCGATATCCAAAAAGGATTTGATGAATTAGAACATTGAGGTGACGAACGAAATAATCCTCAGGCAGAAGAAAATGCTAGTCAACTATTGAAGCATTGGCGAGCCAATAGTTTACCCATTTTTCACATTCAGCATTGCTCTACGGAAATGAACTCTCCATTAAACGAATCCAACAATGGAAATGAATTTAAAGACCTTGTAAAACCGAAAGAAAATGAACCTATTATTAAAAAAGCGTCAATAGCGCCTTTATCGGTACTAGTTTGAAAGAACAACTTGATAAGATGAAAATCACAACACTTGTCATAGTAGGACTTACCACCGACCATTGTGTATCTACTACTACACGAATGGCAGGAAACTTTGGATATACAACCTATGTTGTCCACGATGCCACTGCCACATTTAGTAAAAAAAGGGTTTGACGGAAACTATTTCTCTGCCGAAATCATACACGAAACAGCTTTGGCAAGTTTAGAAAACGAATTTGCGATGGTTGTTTCTACTCAGCATGTAATACAACAAATCTAAACTACATAATATGCCAACCATCGCTTTCTACCCCACCGACTTTGGAATTATTGAAATCCACGCAACTACCAAAGCCGTTACCAATGTGAAATTTGTTTCATCCGACGCAGACCTCAGCAATTCTCAACCTAATGAGATAAGCGAACGAGCCATTGCTCAAATTCGGGAATATTTTGCAGGTAATCGTACGAATTTTAATATTCCATTAGCACCCCAAGGCACCGATTTTCAACAGCAAGTTTGGAAAACCCTTTGTAATATTCCTTATGGCGAAACACGCACCTATAAGCAAATCGCTCAAGCCATTGGCAACCCAAAAGCCGTTCGTGCGGTGGGTATGGCAAACAATAAAAACCCTATCGCTATCCTAATTCCTTGCCACCGTGTGATTGGTAGTAATGGCAAATTAGTCGGCTATGCAGGTGGTTTAGATATCAAAAAACGACTGTTGAATTTGGAACGGAAAGATAAGGAATTACAACTTTTATTGATGTAATTTTAATATATTTGAGTCGTTTAGATAATTGGAAGATTGCAATGAACAAAGAAATAATCAATAGAAAAGGGGCGAGAAAAGCACAAGACATTCCCAAAGAGATTTTGGAACTCCTCAATCAAGGCAAAATTGAAACTGTGAATCTGACAGAATGGTTGGCAGTAGACCACATACAATTGGTTAAAAATACTTTTCCAGATATGGGAATATCGAAAGAAAAGATACAACTGATTGATCAAGAAATCAACACTCAAAAGAAACCCTCTACAATGAGTACCATTAAGCTCGTTGGCTCACTTCTTTTTGAGTTATATAACAATGAAGAAAGAACGATGCTTTTTGAAAAGTTAAGTACTCATTTGTCAGATTCTATTCGTTGCTATGCACCATACCTTAAGGCTTTGGATGCTGATCTTACTATTGTAGGCAAATTGGAGCAAAGTAAAAAACTCATTGCCGACACTCATTTTGGGGTACGGGAAGTCGTATGGATGGCACTAAGACCCGAAATAGAAAAAAACTTAGAACCATCTATTGAAATTTTCATACAATGGTCAAAGGATGCTAACGAAAATATCAGGCGATTCACTACCGAAAGTATCCGACCTCGAGGGGTTTGGTGTAAGCATATAGAACAACTAAAAGAGCGACCCGAAATAGCATTACCCATATTAGAAAATCTAAAATCAGACCCTTCAAAATATGTACAAGACAGCGTAGGAAATTGGTTAAACGATGCTAGCAAATCACGCCCTGATTTTGTAATCGCGTTATGCGAAAAGTGGCAAAAGGAATCTCCAACGAAAGACACTGAAAAAATTATTAAAAGAGCAAAAAGAACAATCAACAAAGACTAATGAAACTCCACAAAAACCTCAGCGAAAAAGAGTTTAAAACCCACTATTGGTATGCGACAGATTTAAAAAAGTTTGCCAAAGAAATCGGTCTCGTTGGTGCGTCAAAATTGCGTAAAGATGAGCTAGAAGAGTTGATTCTTTATTTCTTAAAAACGGGTAAGATTGAAAATAGTACAAGAAAAACGACTACAAAATCAAAAGTGAAAGATATTGAAGTAGGTTTATCCAAATCCTTACCGATTAAAAACTATACGAGCAATAAAGTTACCAAACAATTTATCATTGATGAGGCGAGTAAAATGGTGGAAAACTTTAAAGTACAATCAGGGGTTTGGTATCGGCTCAATCGTTGGCGTGAAGAACAATTGGAAAATGGAAATGCTATCACTTATGGGGACTTAATCGACCGATTTATATTCCTCAACCAAAACACCGACCAATTTGAAAAAATCCCTTCTACGCTGATAAACAATTTTATCTCGGACTATCTTACAAACGAAGAAGGCAGCACCCGAAAAGAGGCAATGCAACATTGGCAAGAACTGAAAAAACTAAAGACAGAAAAGACTTATCGGGCGTGGAAGGAGTCTTCTAATAATTAAAATACTTTACAAATGAATATAGACATTATAGGTGGAGGAATTGGTGGTTTGACCACAGCAATTGCTTTAGATCAAAAAGGAATTGATTATAGAATTTTTGAACAAACAAAAACAATGAAGCCTGTTGGGGCAGGAATTATCCTTGCTAACAATGCGATGCAGGTTTATAATAACTTAGGAATCAAATATAAAATTGAACAAAAAGGGAATCCGATTTCTTTTCTAAAAATCACCAACTTAAATTTCAAACCGCTATCTATGGTAGATTTACGATATTTTGAAGCTAAGTATGGCGTTAAAAATATCGTGATTCATCGAGGCGATTTACAACAAATTTTACTTTCAGAAATAAAAGCTGAAAATCTATATCTTGACCATCATTTAAAGGCCATTAAAAGCAAAAATAAATCTTTTGAATTAGAATTTGAAAATGGAAACCGATTATCATCCGATATTATCATCGGTGCTGATGGTTTAAAATCAAAAGTTAGAGATTTGATATTTAAAGATGGTAAAATCCGGAATTCTCATCAAATTTGTTGGCGTGGCATTGCAGAATATCAACTTCCCAAGAAATTCCTAAATGAAGCAAATGAAATTTGGGGAAAAGGCGATCGATTCGGCTTTGTACAGCTGGACACTCATCGTGTATATTGGTATGCACTGAAATCTATCGATAGTAAAACCTCATATACTACGGACACTATTGAAGTACTTTTTAAAGATTACCCTTCAATGATTCAAGAACTATTAGCACTCACACCAAAAACAGCGATTCACTGTGATATAATACAAGATTTAAAGCCTATCCATAATTGGTATCGAGGAAACATCTGTTTACTCGGTGATGCTGCACACGCTACTACGCCCAATTTGGGACAAGGCGCTTGTCAAGCCATTGAAGATGCCTATATGCTTTCAAATTGTTTAGATGATTATAAATGTATTACAACCGCCTTTTCTGAATATGAACATAAAAGAATAACAAAGGCTCATCAGGTTGTAAAAATGAGTTGGACGATTGGAAAAATGGCTCATTGGAAAAATCCAATTGCCATATTACTAAGAAATTTCTTGATGCAAAAAACACCTAAATCCCTCAACAGAAAACAGTCTGAACGAATTTTTGAACTATGATTTTGTACTTAATTCTCTAGCCATTGAACCACAATTATAGAGAATAACCTGTTTTTGCGAATGGAGTGTTTCTTATCGTTTTGAAAAAGCATAAATACTTAAATCCACAAATGGATCTAAGAATAAAGAGCGAAGGAATAATCCAACGGTGATAATATCCTTCTTTTTTAGGATTGAATAATCGTTCTCCGTTTTCTTTGGTCGGTATAGATTGTGCAAAGCCTAATGTACCCCCAAATACCCGACTAAAATGAATGATGGCAAGTCCCATCAATATAAGGCTTAGTATTAGGGATAATATCATAGAATTTTATTTTTTATGAGTTTACCAAACAAAGATACGATTTCTATCAATGAGTTTGGAGTTTTTGTTGGTATTTGTTAAAAGGATGATTGAAAGTTATATAGTCCGCGCTAACGGACAATTGTGCGACACCACCGCGTGAGTACGGAGGGCATTGTTGAAGCTCTTCCGTGCTTTGCTTAAAAAAGCACGGAAAGCGACTGCCCGTAGACCGACGCTCTGCCTTTTCCTTAAAAAAAGGCAGAGGGGCACGCCCAAAAAATAAAATTCAAAAATTTAAGAATTAAAATTATAATACTGATGTTCAATGAAATAACTATTGCACACAAATATTTTCACTACTTTGTATTGCAAAATACTAATTTATTTTTATATCTTTGCAAAGTAAATGTTATAAAAACTTAACCTTATGAATATAGAAAACGCAAAAGCCCAGATGAGAAAAGGCATTTTGGAGTTCTGTATCTTAAGCCTCATCAGTAAAAAAGAAATGTATGTTTCTGACTTAATGACGGAACTAAAAGATGCCAACTTCGATGTGGTAGAAGGTACCCTCTACCCCCTACTCACAAGATTGAAAAATGGAAAATACCTATCCTACCGATGGGAAGAATCTACGGGAGGACCGCCCAGAAAGTATTATCAACTAACCGATAGTGGCACCCTATTTTTAGAAGAATTGCGTACCACTTGGCAAGATTTAATCCACTCTGTAAACCAAATCATAGATAAATCTTAAAAACAAAACACCATGAATAAGACTATTACCATCGCTCTCGCTGGATTTTCATTCACCATAGAAGAGCACGCCTATATAAAATTGAGCGATTACCTTGCAGCACTTAGAAACGCTCTGGAAGCAGACGAAGCCGAAGAAGTGATGTACGACATTGAAAGCAGAATGGTTGAACTCTTCAAAGAGTCTTTAGGCAAAAGAGAAGTCATCAACGATACCGATGTTGAACAGATGATTGCCCAAATCGGTAGACCCGAACAGATTGAAGAGCAAGAAGATGCTTATACTACTGAAAGACCACAACCGAACCATACTTTTAATAGAAATGAGAAACAACTCTTCCGCGACCCAGAACGCAAAAAGATTGCAGGGGTTTGTGCAGGATTAGCCTCGTATTTCGGTATGGATATGACCTTGATGCGCGTGATATGGGTTATTCTATTTTTAGTGTTAATTCCATTGCCTGGCTCACCCATGTTGATGGTATTACTCTATGCTATACTTTGGTTAATCTTGCCTAAAGCTATTACCGCCGCTGATTTCTTAAAAATGAGAGGGGAACCTCTAAATTTCGATAACTTAAAAAGTGAATCCAGCAAAATTGTAAAATTTGCCAACGATTCCTCTAAAAGAGTGACAGAACTCTATAATGATAACAGACCTGTAATACGAGAAGCAGGCAGTAGCATCGGCAATGCACTACGCTATATTTTAGGGGCTATTACAGGGATGATTGGTTTATCATTATTAGTCTCTGCATTTGTTGTACTAGGTTCTAGTGTGACGGGAGGACATTTCAAACTACCAGGCTTTTTAGGATTTCTACTATTTGAAGCACCCGAAAAGTATATTGTTATCGGATTAATATTCATTACTATTTTAATCCCTGCATTGATATTCCTTTTCTTAACCATCAAACTATTTTCACCTAAAACCAAACTTAAATATGTAAGTTATATTATTGGAGGGTTATCTTTACTTTGGATTATTCTGCTTTCGGTATTTGCATATTATGCTATTAGCTATGAAAATCTTTATACTGGAACCAATGAAGACAGCGAAAATATTGCCATCAATACCACTTCAGACAGCCTTTGGATTGGGACGAATAAAGTGGTGATTCCTCCAAACTTCCAAGCGAAATGGAATGATGTCTATACAGACGATAAAACCATATTTGAAAAAGACCGTCCTTATGTAGACATTACACAGAAAGACAGTTTGGATACCCCTTACCTTATTGTAAAGCGTGAAGCCTCTGGGTATAATCTACCTATTAAAATGACTGTTCCTATAAAAATAGAAGGTAACAAACTATTAGTACCTAATTATTATAACTATCCATACAGCGACCGTAAGCGTAATCATAATGTAGCCTATGAACTGGTAGTGCCAAAGCGTATGTCTATTTTTAAAGTAAAAGGGGACCCTATTTCTATGGACAATGTAAATCAAAATAATGATAGTGATGAAGACGATGAGGAGGATACAACGCAATCCGTAACCATTAATAGTAATGGAATTAAGATTAAATCAAAAGAAAGTTCTAAAACGAAAGCATCTTTCAACTTGAATGGTACTAAAATAGAAGTGAATTCAGATAGTGATTCTATTAAAATTAATGGCAAAATGTACGATGAAGATGAAGCCGAAAAAGTTTTAGATAAAATGAATTTAATTCCTAATGACTTAAAAGATATTGAAGACTTTATCATCAGTATCAAGAAAAGTAAAGGAAAATAATCAAATCATCCTGATTAAGAAATTTTTAGAAGGAAGCCGCCACTAAGCATTCCATATAAAAATACTATATTTGCAGATAGTCTAAGCATTTAGGCTATCTGTTTTTATTTAATACAAAAGACACATGAAAAAATTTTTCGCAAAATTAATCTTAAAAATTATTGGTTGGAAAGTCGTTTTAGATGGAGATGTAAACAACCTAGACCGCTGCATTTTAGTAGTAGCACCGCATACACACAATTCAGAATATATGCTGGGCAATTTAGCCTATTGGTCTTTGGATAAACCATTAAAAGTCATCATCAAAGACGCACATACCAAAGCTTGGTATGGCGGTGCCATCAAAGCGATGGGCGGTATTGGGATTGATAGAAGTCAGAAAAACGACTTAGTCAATTTCGTAACACAACAGTTTGAAAAAGAAAATTTTAGTTTAGTCATTACCCCAGAAGGCACCAGAAGCTGGGTTCCCAAATGGCGTAAAGGTTTCTACCATATGGCACTAAAAGCCAAAGTCCCTATTGTAATGGCAGCGGGTGATTTTGGTACTAAAACCATTTACTTAGGACGAAAAATTAGTGTAAAGCAAATCGAAACTTTAAAATATGAAGAGATTCTAAAAATCATCAGTGATTATTTTAAAGAACGAAATATCCAACCTAAAATTCCCGAAAATTGGAACCCAAATATTCAATAATAAATTATGACTGAGCAAAGACAACAAGATATTTTACAGTTCCTCAATAACTGGGGTGAACACCATATGGGAAAGCTATTGCATATTGAATTTACTGCGGTTTCAGACGATAGCCTAACTGCAACCATGCCCGTGACCTCAGATGTCCACCAACCATTTGGAATTTTACATGGTGGAGCAAGTTGTGTATTGGCGGAAACTTTGGGCTCATGCCTATCGAATATTAGCATCAATCAAGAAAAATATTACGCCGTAGGTACTAATATTAATTCTAACCACCTAAAATCTAAACGCGATGGCGTGGTCACAGGAACTGCCAAATTCATCCGAAAAGGTAAAACGGTGCATGTCTCTGAAATTGAAATAAAAGATGAAAATGGTGCACTCATTAACTTTACGACTATGACCAATCAAGTGATTGCAAAATAACCTATGGATTATATCGTTTATAAACTGCCCAACCATACACCTATCTATACTTTAGAACCTTCTGAAGACAAGGAAACCATTAGTTTTTTTAATTTTGATGGCGAAAAGAAAACAGGGTTTAAAGGTATACCTAAAGAAATTACTATTGAGCAACTTAAGAATCAAACTATTCCAACCGAAAGTTTAGAAACTCATAATTCTGAAGTTTTATTCGATAAGGCAAACTACATCGACACGATTAGAGAAGTGATGGATTTTATCAACGCTAAAGACATAAAAAAACTGGTTATTTCTAGGCAAAAATATTTTGAAGTTGAAGTCTCATCGCTTGATCTCATCGAGACTTTTTTAAAATTAAGTGAAGTTTATCCCAGTGCTTTTATCTATCTCTTTATAAAAGATACTGTTTGCTGGATAGGCGCTACACCAGAAATATTGGGTAAATACAATGCTGAAAACGAAGTGTTTGAAACAATGAGTTTAGCAGGTACACTACCCCTAGAACAAGAATGGAGCACCAAAGAAATAGAAGAACAAAAACCCGTCACCGAATATATCCAGCAGACTTTAGAACAAGTTGCCAGTTCAGTTTTGGTATCTGAAACCTATTCGACTACGAGTGGGAATATCAAGCACCTTAGAAACGATTTCAAAGCACAGCTTTCTGCCGACCAACTACCCTCTCTTATTAAAACTTTGCATCCCACGCCAGCGGTATGTGGAATTCCTAAAGTCTTATGCAAAGAAGCCATACAGCAGTTTGAACCTCATGAGCGTTCGCTTTATTCGGGGTATATTCAAATTCAGCATCATGACAAGCAATATTTTTTTGTCAATCTAAGATGTGCCGAAGTATTTCGTAACCGAATACTAGCCTATGTAGGTGGTGGCATTACGGCAATGAGCGACCCAGAAAAGGAATGGGTAGAAACAGAATTAAAATCTCAAGCGATTGGAAATCATTTAGTACTAAGATAGTCGTTTTTCAAAAGCCTGCCTGGGACTCCCTCTAAAATAGACCTTTCCACAATAGGTATAGCCTAATGTTTTGAAAATATGTAACATTGCCTCATTATCAAAATTAGTATCCACTTTTAGACTATCGATTTGCTGTTGTTTTGCCCAATCTTCTGCCCATAGCATCGCCTTTTTTGCTAAGCCCTGCCCTGCATAATTAGGATTAACAATTAATCGGTGTAGCACTACAAAGTCACCATCGCTTAGCCACTGTCCTTCAATATTTTGATAGGCTGGTTCATTATTTTTAATGAGTGCCATATAGGCAAGTAGCACCTCATTATCTTTTAAAACAAAACCACATTGATGATTAACATCTCGCTTTACCGTTTCCAAATTGGGATAGCCGTCTTGCCATTGATTACTGCGTTCGCGTCTTCTTTTTTCTATCCCAAGTTGCAAAAGTTGCCAAATCTCATCAATATCTTCTATGGTCGCTAAGTTAAAATTAACAGGGTTCATTGGGTTCGTTATTAGCATTTAAACCTATAATTTTTTGTCGTCGTACTTTATCGATGGATAAATTAAGCTCATTGCCAAATAGTATCAGTACAATATTTAGATTGACCCAAATCATTACTAAAATAATAGTGCCAATAGAGCCATACAACACATTATATTTCGCAAAATTAGTCGCATAGAAGACAAATCCATAGGTTGTGATGAGAAATAAAATCGTGGTAAATATAGCCCCTGGAATTGTAGATTTCCATGACTTAATTTTAACACAGCCAACCCAATAAAACAAAGTGAGTAGAATAAAATAAAACAACGGAAAAGATATAAACCCTATAATACTAGAAAGGTTTTTAACCAACCAGTTGATGTCGTATTGTGGGGTAAATAATTTCAGTACCACTTCCGAGTAATACACCCCAAAGATAGAAAATAAGATTAGAGCTATAAATGCTATGGTTACAAAAAAAGAAATAGTATATTCTCTAATAAACCCCCTTTTAGAATCGGTATTTTCGTTAAATCCATTAATGATAGAATAAGTACCATTCGTTGCAAAAACCAAAGCAAGCAATATCGTGAGTTTACTGATGCTCTTCATATTAGGAATTATACTCTCTTGTATATAGGTGGTCACATCATGCAGCATATGAGCGGGTAAAATATTTGGCATCAGCACCTCGAAAATATAGAATTGAAGCTTATCGTAATGCGGCATATAGGGCAATATTGATAGTAAAAACAGAATAAATGGAAATAAACTTAAAAAGAAACTCCAAGAAATACTAGCGGCTTGCTTTATCACTTGATTCTTAAATATACCTTGTCCGTAAATTTCAAACATTTTCCATAGCGATATCCCTAAAAATGGAATATGAACTCCATCTAAATAATCATGAATTTTTACAATAAACTTGGGTAATTTTTTAGGCATATCCTCTATATTTGCAGCACAAATATATTAAAAAAAATATATCTAAAACTTTTCATTCTATGCAGCTAAGGTTAATATGTATCGGAAAAACAGACCAAAAAGAAATCAAAAACTTAATCTCTTATTATCAAAAACGATTGCCTAAGCATTTCAATTTTGAACTTTTGGAACTTCCAGATGTTAAAACCTCTAAACACACCGCCCCAGAATTACAAAAAAAAGAGGAAGCTAAATTATTTTTCAATCATATAGAATCTGCCGATATGGTAATTCTTCTTGATGAAAAAGGCACGGTTTATACCAGCAGAGCCTTTGCAGCAAAACTCGACCAATGGATGCTCAATTCGGTTAAAAGAATCAACTTTCTAATCGGTGGTGCTTATGGGTTTTCCGAAGAAATTTACCAAAGAGCCAATGGGAAAATTTCATTATCTAAAATGACCTTTACCCACCAAATGGTAAGGCTTTTTTTTGTAGAACAACTCTACCGTGCCGACCAAATTTTGCAAGGTAAACCTTATCATAATGACTAAAAAAAATCCTCGCTATTGTGCGAGGATTTATATATTGAATGGTGATTATTTTTTCTTATAAGTTTTTGAATTTTTCTCAATATAATCTATAAAGGAATTAAATAAAGGATTAAAAGTATTTTGATCATTGACACCAGACCAAACAACATCAAAAAGTGTTTCTCCTACAAATAATTCATCAAAATTTTCTGGATTGATTAATTTTAGCTGTATTCTATTTTTCTTTTGTTCACTTTCATCAAACCTTAAATATAGGAATTTTTTATATTTTCTATAAATATTATTGATACCTATTTTACCCGAAGTATTGCCAACTTCGTCCTGCTTATTATCTCGAATAATATCTTTTTCTAACTCTTCAAAGGTTATTACTTTATCAAAGTAACCGATATTTTCAGCCATTCCTTTCATGAAACCACCACTGGGAACAACCAATAACGATTTGTTTGCATCCAAATCAAAAGGTATACTCGCAACGGTTTCCGCCTTTTTAGTGGAATCAAAATAACCGTTATCATTTTTCTCAGATACTTTCATTACAGTACAACTATTAGTCATAAAGCCTAAAGTTAATGCTAAGCATAATGGATAAATAATTTTCTTCATAATAATTTATTTAAAAATATTAATTTGTTCGTTTCTCTTTTAAAAATCTGATAAATACCAAACCTAAAGCAAAAAATACTACCATGGACAATGCTGCATAGCGCATGTTGTTAAAATGTTCTATTAAGGTTGCAAAAATAAAAGTCCCTAGTATGATAGCAATTTTCTCCAACACATCGTAAAAACTGAAATAAGTCGTATTTTCCATACCATCTTCAGGTAGTAGTTTAGAATATGTAGAACGAGACATGGCTTGTAAACCACCCATAACCAAACCTATGACCCCTGCAATAGCATAAAACTGATACTCCACATTAGGATTTTCTTTATTCAGAAAATAGGCAGAAACACACGCCAAAATCCATAAAATTACCGCGATAGAAATCACATTTTTATTACCGATTTTTCTGGAAAGTCTAGAGAAAAATACCGCCCCTACTACCGCTTCTATCTGAATAACTAATAAAGTAAGAATCAATTTATCTTGAGCTAGATTAATCTCGCTTTTCCCAAATAAAGTCGCCATGAGAAAAATAGTCTGCATCCCCACACTATAAAAGAAAAAACTCGCCAGAAAGTATTTTAAATTCGGTGTTTCAAATAATTTAGCCCCAACTTTATACAATTCTCTAAAGCTCTCTCGTACAATTTCCTTATAAAAGATGATATTTTCCTTTAATACATTAAGAAATCCCCCACTCTGCTTATGGTTTTTAAAGACATTTTTAAGGTTAAGTAATACCAAATCCTTCGGCAATTGGTCTTTTATAAATCCAAAAGTGGGCAAGTGTTTAAAGGTATAATACGAAAATCCAAACCACCAAGCTCCCGTTAATAGGAAACTTAAACGCGTCATCAGTAATGCCTGCTTTGGAGTTTGTGCCACAACTTGGATTAACACCAAACATATCACCACCAAAATCACAGAACCGATATATCCAAAGACATAGCCTTTTGCGGAAAGTGCATCTTGCTTGTCAGGCGTAGCAATGTCTGGTAAAAAAGAATTGTAAAATACCAAACTTCCCCAAAACCCAACACTCGCAGTAATACTAAATAAAAGTCCTAAAAATACCGTATTCATATTTACAAATAGTGCTAGCCCCATACAAGAAGTGGCACCAAGATAACAGAAAAACTGCAAAAATGATTTTTTATTTCCAATGGTATCGGCTAGGGAAGATAAAATGGGAGACAAAATCACTACAATTAAAAATGATATCGTCAGCGAATAGCCGTATACGGCATCAGGGTGGTATTGATTGCCAAAAATTTTAATGGTATTACGGACTGGAACTTTTATCCAATCGCCCGTTTTGGCTACATATTCATTCTTTTCGTAAGCCGTAGTAATAATGCTGTAATAAATTGGGAAAATCGTAGAGGTAATAACTAAAGAATAGACGGAATTAGCCCAATCGTAAACCGCCCAAGCTCGCATAATCTTAGGATTATTTTTGAGTTGAGACTGTGGTTTTGTTTTAGAAATATCAGACATGGTCTTTTAGATTTTATGGGACAAATATAAATAAACCATTAAGAATTTATACAATGATTTATAAATTATCTTAATGGTTTATCAATGTTCTGATTTATAGGGGATAAATTAGCACTTTTCAATCACAATAGCCGAAGCGCCACCGCCACCATTACAAATCGCTGCGGCACCTATTTTACCATTATTTTGTTTTAAAACATTAATTAATGTCACGATAATTCTAGCCCCTGAATTTCCAAGCGGATGCCCTAAAGCCACTGCACCACCATTAACATTAACCTTAGCATCATCTAAGCCTAAAATTTTATTATTGGCTAAACCTACCACAGAAAACGCTTCATTAAACTCGAAGAAATCTACATCCGATTGTGAAACCCCTGCTTTGGCTAATGCCTTAGGAAGTGCTTTCGCAGGTGCTGTTGTAAACCATTCTGGCTCTTGAGCGGCATCTGCGTAACCTAAAACTTTGGCTAAAGGCTTCAATCCTAGCTCTTCCATTTTTTCTTTAGACATCAATACCAAAGCCGATGCACCGTCATTAAGTGTAGAAGCATTGGCTGCCGTTACCGTACCATTATCTCTTTGGAATACCGTTGGTAAACTTCCTATTCTATCGAAATTAACATTTTTATATTCTTCGTCTTCAGAAAAGACAATAGGCTCACCTTTACGCTGAGGAATTTCTACGGGAACTATTTCCTCTTTAAACTTTCCTTCTTTCCAAGCCTTAGCTGCTCTTTTATAAGATTGTATTGCAAATTCGTCTTGTGCTTCTCTAGAAAATTGGTATTCCGCGGCACACTTTTCTGCACAAACACCCATATGCACTTTATTATAAACATCGGTTAAGCCGTCCAGCACCATTCCATCTTGCATTTTTACATCACCCAATTTCACCGATTTTCTAGCATGATAATAGTGTGGTACCGAGCTCATATTTTCCATTCCTCCTGCAACTACTACATCGGCATCACCACTTTTAATGGCTTGTGCCGCCATCATTACCGCTTTCATACCTGATGCACATACCTTATTAATAGTTGTACAAGGCACTTCTTTAGAAAGTCCCGCTCCTAAAGCCGCTTGTCTTGCAGGGGCTTGCCCCTCTCCAGCTTGTAGCACATTGCCCATATAGACCTCATCTACCGCTTTAGAATCTAGATTAATTTTTTCTAACGCGCCTTTAATCGCCGTAGCTCCCAGTTGAGTTGCTGGCACATTAGCCAAACTACCTAAAAAACTACCCATTGGTGTTCTTACTGCTGATACTATAAATACTTCTTTCATTTTTATTCTTTTATATTTAAAATTTTACTTTGCCAAAATACAAAAAATTTTAGACTTTAAAAACGATTATTTTAAGCCGAAAGCAGCGGGCGATAAGTGTAAAACAAAAGCACGATTAAAAAATAAGTATTATATTATATGGATATGAATACGAAAGTACGATATGAAATTAAAAAAGTAGTCGGTTATACTCTAAAAGCAATAAGCAAACTCAAAACTCAATAATAAAAAAAGCCACCTCAAAAAATGAGATGGCTTAAGTGAGCGCGCCAGGATTCGAACCTGGGACCGTCTGCTTAGAAGGCAGATGCTCTATCCAGCTGAGCTACGCACCCATTGCGTTGTAAAAAAATAGTCGGGGCGGCAGGATTCGAACCTGCGACCTCCTGGTCCCAAACCAGGCGCGATGACCGGACTACGCTACGCCCCGAATATTGTACTAGTTGCGGAGGGTATGGGATTCGAACCCATGCGACCCTTGCGAGTCGACAGTTTAGCAAACTGCTCCGTTAACCACTCCGGCAACCCTCCGATTATGTATGATTCAACTATCTTCTGTTCTGTAATTGCGAGTGCAAATATAGAATGTTTTTTTAAAAGTACCAAAAAAATATGTAAAAAAATATCATTATCTTTGACACCTTAATTTAAAAATTCAAATCATTTATGCGTAAGATATTATTTATCACAGGTTTAGGAATATTAAATATTTCATGTGGTTCACAAAAAAATGTGACACATCAAAATTCTCAACCTAAAAAAACAGTAGCTTCTACTCAAAAACCTAAACCTAGCACTCCAAAAATTAATCACCAAGGGAATTTAATCTTTTTCAAAGACAACATTGGTGACATTAATAAAAACGACAATACCACAAGTTATGGCTCCGTTGTTTCCGCAAACCCTAAAGGCTATAAAATTTCCTATGAACATTTTCCATCAGTAGCCCAAAACTTTAGACAGCGCTATTTAATCCTTCATTATACCGCCATAGACAACGAAGTTTCCGTAAGAGCCTTAACACAAAAAAATGTAAGCGCCCATTATTTAGTGAGCGACATCAACGACCACGAGATTTGGCAATTGGTAGACGAAAATAAAAGAGCCTACCATTCTGGCATCAGTTATTGGCGTAATACAACGGGGATGAATGATAATTCTATCGGGATAGAAATCGTAAATAAAGGTTTTATAAAAAATGCTAATGGCGAAAGACAATTTTTCCCATTTCCAGAGCATCAATTTAGAAAAGTAGCCGCTTTGGCGAAAGACATTGTAGAACGCTATAACATTCCGCCAACTAATGTTTTAGGACATTCTGATGTAGCGCCTATTAGAAAGCAAGACCCAGGTCCATTATTTCCTTGGAAAAGACTCTACAATGAGTATCATATTGGGATGTGGTACGATGAGCCTACGAAACAAAATTTTTATGCTACGGCAACGGGTGAGGTAGATTTTAATTATAATGCAGCCCCATTCATATTTAAAGTTCAGAATGCGTTTAAAAATTTCGGCTATGATATTAATACCACAGGAGTTTGGGACGACCAAACCTCAAAGGTTATAGAAGCGTTCCAATACCATTTTAGACCCGAAATACACAATGGTATTTTAGATGCTGAAACTTGGGCTATTTTGCAAGCATTACTAGTAAAATACCCTAGATAATAACCGACATAAAAACCCCTCCGAGTTGCAATAATTTGGAGGGGTAATTTTTTTATAAAACCAATACTTATCTGGCAATATTGACTGCTCTGGTTTCTCTGATTACGGTAATCTTTACTTGACCAGGATATGTCAATTCATTTTGGATTTTTTCAGAAATATCGTAAGACAATTGGGCAGCTACATTATCATTCACCTTGCCACTTTCTACCATTACCCTAAGTTCTCTACCCGCTTGAATGGCGTACGCACTAGACACGCCATCAAAACTTAATGCCGCCGCTTCTAAATCTTTTAATCTTTGGATATAAGATTCTAGCACTTGGCGTCTTGCCCCTGGTCTTGCCCCCGAAATACCATCTGCAACTTGAATAATTGGAGATAATAGCGAAGTCATTTCTATTTCATCGTGGTGTGCACCAATTGCATTAACCACTTCTGGATTTTCTCCAAATTTCTCCGCCCATTGCATTCCTAAAAGTGCGTGAGGAAGTTCTGATTCTTGCTCTGGAACTTTCCCAATATCGTGTAACAAACCAGCACGCTTAGCTAGTTTAACATTTAAACCTAATTCTGCTGCCATAGTGGCTGCAATATTCGCTACCTCTCTAGAGTGTTGCAATAAGTTTTGTCCGTAAGACGAACGGTATTTCATACGCCCAACGATTTTCACCAATTCTGGGTGTAATCCATGAATTCCTAAATCTATAATGGTGCGTTTACCAACCTCAATTATTTCTTCTTCAATTTGTTTTCGGGTTTTATCTACCACTTCTTCAATTCTCGCAGGGTGGATTCTACCATCGGTAACCAAACGGTGCAACGATAATCTTGCAATTTCTCTTCTTACAGGGTCAAAACAAGACAATAAAATCGCCTCTGGGGTATCATCTACAATAATTTCCACACCAGTAGCCGCTTCTATCGCACGGATATTTCTACCTTCTCTACCGATAATTCTACCCTTCACATCATCGGATTCTATATTAAATACCGATACCGAGTTTTCAATCGCCTGCTCTGTTCCTATTCTTTGGATGGTTTGAATCACAATTTTTTTAGCTTCGGTTTTTGCATTCAGATGTGCCTCCTCCATAATGTTTTGAACATAAGCCTGCGCTTTAGTCTTAGCCTCTGCTTTCATAGTTTCCACCAATTCCTCTTTGGCTTCCTCTGCAGAGTACCCCGAAACTTTTTCTAATAAATCTACTTTTTTAGCAATTGTAGCAGCGAGTTCGGCTTGTTTTCTATCGATTTGTTCTTCTTTTCTAGAAAGGTCGTTGAGTTTTTTATCGAGTTCTTTCTCTAGTTTTCCCGTTTTGCTAAGTTCATCATTCAGTTTATGTTCTTTGTCCTTAATCCTTTTTTCAGCGTCTTGCATTTTCTTTTCGCGTTGCTGAATATGGGCATCATGTTCAGATTTAAGCTCTAAAAAACGCTCTTTGGCTTGGATGTTTTTTTCTTTTTTAATACTCTCGGCTTGAACATTCGCTTTTTCTAAAATATTTTCCGCGTTCTTTTTAGCATCTTCAATAATGAATTTTGCTTTTGAGTTGAGGGAACTTTTAGAGAACAGCATGCTGACGATAGCACCAACCACCAATCCTACTAAGATTCCTATAATTACAGATGTTGTCATTTTATATATACTTTATTTTATATTATTCACAAAAAAACCTACAATCATTCTATATGATTAAAGAGTAAACTCCTAATCAACACGATTTGAGCTAAGTTCTTCTGTCTGTAATCCGCAAAATACGGCACGCCATTCAGAAAGCATTTACTCG
The DNA here is from genome assembly GCF_000374405.1 of Riemerella columbina DSM 16469. Taxonomy (GTDB): domain Bacteria; phylum Bacteroidota; class Bacteroidia; order Flavobacteriales; family Weeksellaceae; genus Riemerella; species Riemerella columbina. Next base: position 51,749 of record NZ_KB894283.1, on the reverse strand, counting down.
GTAATTTTATCAGCGTTGAGTTTACCTTAATGTGTTAGAACAATTGTAGGTCGAAGGTAAGATATCGATTATATCTTTATCGTTTTATTCATCCAAAACCTGATGCAATGCATCAATTTTCTTCTGAACATATTCTAAATTTTTGTCTCCATTCAGCTTTGCCAATTGGGCGTTAGTCCCTAATTTAAGGGCACACATTGCCAAAACATCTTGTTTATCTTTTATCGCATAGTTGGCTTCAAAATCTTTAATCATCGCTTCTATCTCCTTCCCTACTTTCCGCAAAGTTTCTTCTTCTTCGGAAGGCACATTTAATGGATATCTACGACCAGCAATGGTAATATTGATTCTTCGCATTTCCATTATAAATTACTATTTTGAAGTTGTGCTATGCAAGCGTCAATCTCTTTAATCAAACGGTTGATATGATTTTTCATCAAACGATTGTAATTGGGATTTCCCGATATTGCAGAGACTAATTTTATATCTTTATATTCTTCAATTAATTCCTGATGAGCCTTTTTTTCTTCATCTAACTTCTGCTTCAATAGGCTGTGGCTCTCTAAAAGTTGATCATAATCCGATTTAAGTTGCTGATAGTCATGTTTTAACTGAACTACCTTTTGCTCTAAATCTGAAAAACGATGGTCTAAGTCTTTTAGCATTTCAGGGGTTGTTCTAACCTTGATACAAAAGTATGAAAAATTATTTGGTTGCTAAAGTGTTTTTATTATTTATTTAAAATCGAAAACTTAACCCTTAGATAATGAACGGGAAGATTTTATTTTAACAAATATTTAACCTTTACATCGGATTTTTGGAATTAAAATTGCAACATTGAAATCAATTAACTTAAAACAATAAACTATTATGAGTAATTTAAACGATGCTGAAAAAGCAGTAAATAAAGCAGAAAACAAAATTGAAGAAGTTGCGAACGATGTAAAATGTAAAACTAATAAATATGCAAATGATGTAAAAGAATACATCCGAGAGCAAAAAGAAAAAAATGAAGAACCAACTGAAGAAGGATTCTTCGAAAGAATGAAAGATAAAATGGCAGACGCTTGGGAAGATACCAAAGATGCCGTATCAGACGCTTGGGAAAAAACAAAAGATTTTTCTGAAGATGTAAAAGCAGAAATCAGAAAAGCCACAAACTAAGACTAAGTATAAGTTTTTCTTCATATAATAAAAGGGTTAGAAATTAATTTCTAACTCTTTTTTGTTTGATGGTGGATTTTTATTACATTTGTTTAAAATATAAAATTATGTCAAACGGATTATTAAAAGGAAAAAAAGGAATTATATTTGGTGCGCTAAATGAGCAATCTATCGCTTGGAAAGTGGCTGAGCGTTGCCACGAAGAAGGCGCAGAGTTTATTCTATCCAATGCCCCTATCGCTATGAGAATGGGCGAACTCAACGCGCTGGCAGAAAAAACTGGCTCTGAAGTAGTAGGTGCCGATGCCACTTCTATGGATGATCTAGAAAAACTATTTGATATTGCGATAGAAAAATTTGGAAAACTAGACTTTATCCTACACTCTATCGGAATGTCTGTTAATTTAAGAAAAGGAAAAGCCTATACGGATATCAACTATAATTTTCTTGAAAAAGGTTGGGATGTATCTGCCGTATCGTTCCACAAAGTTATGAAAACCGCTTGGGATAAGGATTGTATGAACGAATGGGGCTCTATCCTTGCACTGACCTATATTGCCGCACAAAGAACATTCCCAGACTATAATGATATGGCAGATAATAAATCTTACCTTGAAAGTATTGCCAGAAGTTTTGGATACTACTGGGGTGAAAGAAAAGTAAGGGTCAATACCATTTCTCAATCGCCAACACCTACAACTGCGGGTAGCGGTGTGAAAGGTTTTGGTGGCTTCTTAGGCTATGCTGAAGACATGTCACCACTAGGTAATGCAACCGCTCTTGAGTGTGCTAACTATTGTGTGGCCATGTTCTCTGACCTTACACGAAAAGTAACAATGCAAAACCTCTTCCACGATGGTGGGTTTAGCAATACAGGGGTTTCCCAGAAAGTAGTGGACAAATACGATACTGAAAAATAATCACAAAACAATACAAAAAACCGAAAGCATCTAATACTTTCGGTTTTTTTATTAATTTTCTAACCAATCTTGTTCTATAAAGATATTTTTTAGATTTAAAATTTAATTTTTTCTTCTTTTCTATTCTTCTTAACATCTCATCTGAAGAAATCTCTCGTCCATTTTGTTGGAATTTCACATAGCCACCGGCACTTGAATTAGAATTTAAAAGCATTCTTAATGACTTTACTGGGTCTTTGCGGTATTCTCTAAAAAGTTTCACAAATTGTGTTCTATTAACGGAAACCTCTTTATTATTCAATAGGTCTGGTAACACTCCTTTAATTGGTTCTGTAGCTTTTAATTCAAAGTTGAAATCATTTTTTGAATCCTGCATTTTTACAATAAGTCCTGGTAAACCATGAAATTTGGACCATCTGGAATAGGTATATCCGTAGTAAACCAAGCCGTCCATTGTCTTCCAGCAAAATTAGTTGTTGCCTTCTGCGCTTCCCATTCACCAACTTTTGTTTTATCAGGCAATATAGTCCACTCCATAGTTCTATCCTCTAAGACTTTATAAGCATCTGAACCCAGTTTATCATGATAAAACACTTTATAATCTGGATAGATTTTCTCTACCATATAAGAAATATTACCACCTTCAACATTAGGCTTTTTTAAATTCACCGATGAAATTTTAGCATTACCACTTATACCTTGCAATTGTTTTTTGATATCGGCACGCATGGTAGAATCTATTTGGTATTTTAATATAGGAATAAAATTTTGAACCTTCAGGCGTAACATCTAAATTCATCAATTCTGTTTTCACCTCATCTCTTTTTGTAGAATCGGTTACATAACTAAACTCATAGATAAATTTCTGATTTTGTGCATTGAATATGCTAAAAAACCCTACTAAAAATAATGTTATAATGTTTTTCATAATTAATTTATTTTGTGAAAATCCAAACCTCCTTATTCTTTTTAGATTGTTTTATATTAATTTTTTTGAGTGTATTTTTATCTAAAGCAAAAGCCTCTAAATCCTCCACCTTTTTTCCATTAACATACAATTGTACTTTTCCACCATCTTTAGCATTCAGTAAGGTAATATCCATATACTTAGGATTCGCTTTTAATTGGTCAGAAGAAATTTCTATCAATTTTAAACCTTTTTTAACCTTTTTAGAATTTAATATAACTTCGGCTTCTTTTGCCGCTCTCTCAGCCTCTTTGGAAGCGTTAGTAGCTTTAATAGCAACTTTTTCAGCTTTCGCAGCAGCTTTTATAGATTCTTCAGCTATCTTCTCTGCTTCTGCCGCAATCTTTTCAATTTCAGCCATCTCAACCTCCGAAAAATTTTCGTTTAACTCTTTAACTCTTTGCTTTAATTCTAAAGGACGATTTTTCAATTCTTGCTGTCTTTGGAACAATTCTTTTGCTCTTTGCTTTTCACGCTGAGCCAGTTCTTTTTCTCTTTTCTCTTGCTCCACTTTTCTCATGGCATTACGAACTTCATCTTTTCTTTGATAATAGGCATTTATAAGTTCATAAGCCGTCTCAATTTCTTTAGTAGCCGTTGTATATTGAGGTGAATTATAGATTGCATCTACTTTTTGATATAGCTTGGCTAATTCGTTACCTTTTTCTATAAAAGCATTTGAATCCCTACCTTTAGTATTTTCAATTGTCAATAGTTCCGCTCTCTTATCCTCTATTTTTTGACGAAGTTTAGAGATTTTTTTGTATTCTTGATTTATCGTGCTTCGATGTTGATCTATAATATCATGCTGTTGCTCTATGGCATCGCTAATATCTTGAATAGAATTAAGACGAATGGTATCCTCGGCACTTACAGCTTCATCAACTATGGCATTGAGTTCTTTAATCTCATTATTTTGAGTATTCACTGCATATGCAAAAGTCAATATAAACACCATTGGTAATGCCGCCACTTTTCTTAAATACGCAAATTTGGTATGCGATTTTTTGAGCATCATCAATCGCTTTTTAATATCCGAAGAAAATAACGGATTGGCTAAAACCGATGGATTGGTAGAAAAATGACTAGTCAATAACATCTCTGCAAACAATCTAGTATCGGTATTTTGCACCGACTGCTTATCCGCCAAATACTCATGAATCAGATAAAGTTCTTTCTTCAGAAAATAAAAAATAGGATTAAACCAAAACACCGCCTGCACCAATGACAATAAGAATTTATCCAAAGAGTGCCTCTGGGTAATATGCACCATTTCATGCTTAAGTATTTGCCTGCCCACATCCGAATTTAATGCAATCGATTCTTTCCAAAATAGATTTTTGAAATAAGAAAATGGTGCCGTAGACAAATCTGTTTGGTAAAATTGAACCCCCTCCAAATCTTGTTTAGGGTACTGTTGCTTTAACTGATACACCTTAAAAATCCCTATTCCCATCTTAGCCAAATGATATAAAGCTATCAAAGCCATAACGCTAAACAAAATCGCAAGGTAATCCACGCCACCATGCTCTGAACTTGCACTCGCCGTTTGAGTATTATAACTCAATAAGGTATATAATTTAGGATGGACTTTTATCGTAAAATACTTCACTTTTATCAACGGCAATAGTAAACTTATTACCACCGTAGCCAATAGATAAAAGCGATTGTAATGATGAAAAGTTTTATCCTTTAAGAATACCAGATAATAGCCATACATCAGCCCCGAGCCAACTATTACCTTTACGATATAGAACAGCGCCTCCATGACTAATCATTTTTAAGTTCTTTTAGTAATAATTCTAAATCGTCTACGGACATTTGATTTTCTTCTACCAAGAACGATACCGCTTCTTTATATGACCCGCCGAAATACTTGTTTACTAAACCACCTAAAGAATTTTTACTATAATCCTTTTGAGAAACTAATGGATAATACTCGTGCTGCCTACCAAACACTTGATAATTCACAAATTTTTTCTCTTTTAAAACTTTAAGGATGGTCGCTACCGTATTGCTATGCGGTTTAGGCTCTGGATATTGTTCTAGAATATCCTTTAGAAAACCCTTGTCAATATTCCAAAGGTAGCGCATTACTTGTTCTTCCGCTTTTGTAAGTTGTAATTTTCTCATAACGACTATTTATTTAGTTTTTACAAATATAGGGTAATTTTCTAATAATACAACTACCAAAATAGTTTTTTATCACAAATAATAATTTATTTAACTGATTATCAATGTTAAAAAATATATACAAAAATTTTTAGGTGAATAAATTTGCTATTTAAAAATATCGCCGTATATTTGCACCACAATATCGCGGGGTAGAGCAGTAGGTAGCTCGTCGGGCTCATAACCCGGAGGTCGCACGTTCGAGTCGTGTCCCCGCTACTAAAGCACTAATGCAGTAAGTTAAAGCTTGCTGCATTTTTTATTTTATTTTTGATACTATAACTTTAAAATTAAAATACCAAACTGTAGCATCTCAAAAACCACCACAAAAATTTTTATCTTAGATAAGGTTTCCTTAAATTTGTGGGTTATTGTATTTATAGACTTTTTAGTACCAATTTTATGAGCGACGCATTGCAACAGGTAAACTATTCAGAAGACAACATTAGAACTTTAGATTGGCAAGAACATATCCGCCTAAGACCAGGGATGTACATTGGTAAACTAGGCGATGGCTCTTCTGCTGATGATGGTATCTATATTTTATTAAAAGAAATTCTAGATAACTCCATCGACGAATTCCGAATGAAAGCCGGTAAGCGCATCGAAATTAAAATAGACGATAAAAAAGTAATCGTTCGCGATTATGGTCGTGGGATTCCTTTGGGTAAAGTGGTAGATGCCGTTTCCAAAATGAATACGGGAGGAAAGTACGATAGCAAAGCCTTTAAAAAATCGGTGGGACTTAATGGTGTAGGTACTAAAGCCGTTAATGCCTTATCAGAATACTTTAAGGTAAAATCCGTCCGCGATAATCAAGCTAAAATTGCTGAATTTAGACGAGGTAACATTACCGAAAATTTTCCCGAACAACAAGATTCTGGTAGAAATGGTACAGAAATTACCTTTGTGCCAGACCAAGATATATTCTTAAACTTCAAGTTCAGAAAAGAATACATCGAGCGTATGTTGAGAAACTACGCCTACCTTAACCCCGGACTTAAAATCATTTTTAATGGTGAAACCTTCTATTCCGAAAATGGACTAAAAGACCTTTTGGAAGAAGAGATGGAAAACGAAGTCCTCTACCCTATTATCCATCTAAGAGGGGATGATATAGAGGTGGCCATTACCCATTCGGATAAGTCCCAAACGGAAACTTATTTTTCATTCGTTAATGGGCAAAACACCACCCAAGGGGGAACGCACCTCAACGCATTTAGAGAAGCCTATGTAAAAACTGTTAGAGAATTTTTTAACAAAAACTTTGATGCTTCGGACATTAGGAAATCCATTACCGCTGCTATATCCATCAGCGTAGAAGAACCTGTTTTTGAATCTCAAACTAAAACCAAACTCGGGTCTAACGATATTGGACCTAATGGACCCACGGTAAGAACTTTTGTTATCGATTTTCTTAAAACTAAACTCGATAATTTCCTCCATAAAAATCCTGAGGTGGCAGAAGCTCTACATAAAAAAATTCTCGTTTCCGAAAAGGAAAGGAAAGAGTTATCAGGTATTCAAAAATTGGCTAGAGAGCGGGCTAAAAAGGTATCACTACACAATAAAAAACTCCGCGACTGCCGTCAACACTATAACGAACAAAAAGCCGAGCGCAAATCGGAAACGCAAATTTTCATTACTGAGGGAGATTCCGCATCTGGGTCTATTACCAAGTCGAGAGATGTGGAAACGCAAGCCGTATTTTCATTAAAAGGGAAACCCCTAAATTGCTATGGTTTGACCAAAAAAGTGGTGTACGAAAATGAAGAGTTCAACTTGCTACAAGCGGCACTAAATATTGAGGATAGTTTGGAAGATTTAAGGTACAACCAAGTCATCATCGCTACCGATGCCGATGTAGACGGTATGCACATTCGACTATTGATGATTACTTTTTTTCTACAATTCTTTCCAGATTTAATTAAAAATGGACATTTATATATTCTGCAAACGCCTTTGTTTAGGGTAAGAAATAAAAAAGAAACCCGCTACTGCTATACCGATGAAGAACGACTCAGCGCTTTAGCAGAATTGGGTAAAAATCCAGAAATAACACGATTTAAAGGGTTAGGGGAAATTTCGCCTGACGAGTTTAAACATTTCATTGGTAAAGATATAAGATTAGAGCCAGTGGTAGTAGGTAAAGACCAAACCATTGCTGAGATTTTAGAATTTTATATGGGTAAAAACACCCCTGACCGCCAGCAGTTTATCCTTGAAAACCTAGTTGTAGAGGACGCTGATTTAATACCTGAAAAATAAATTATTATGAGGCTCAGTAACAAAAAAAACATCCCTATTTATCAATTTATCTTTACTTTTATTAATGTATGGTTACTGATTGGCATATTTGCTTATATCTTAAAATTCAATGACATTAATATTTTTAAACCTTTGATTGATAGATTATTGTTATTTCCACCCATCGTATTGCATCTAATATTTTACCTTAGAGGTAAGCAAGTGTTCGAATACGATAGCGATGGCGAAACGCTTAATTTTTATAATCGAAGTATTGTTCCCATTCTATTCAAAGATGCTAAAGATGAATTTCCAAAATACAAACTGCTATCCTACGAAATTGTAAATACAATTTTATTCAAAAAACTGTATATTAAAATTTCAAGTAAAAAAAGTAACAAAACGATTTTAAAATACGATATTTCTTATCTTGGAAAAAAAGAGATTAGAGATTTAAAGATTTCTTTAAACAAAGTAATCAAACAGAATAAAGAAACAGCCTCAATAAAAGAACAACGCACCCTATGACAGAAGAACAACACATGCCGGAAGGTGAAAGCCTAAAGAAAGTTTCAGGTTTATATAGAGATTGGTTTTTGGATTATGCCTCTTATGTAATTCTCGATCGTGCCATTCCCTCAATTTTTGATGGATTTAAACCTGTACAAAGGCGTATTATGCACTCGATGCGAGAATTAGAAGATGGACGCTACAACAAAGTTGCCAATATCGTGGGAAATACTATGAAATACCACCCCCATGGTGATGCATCCATTACCGATGCTATGGTTCAGATTGGTCAAAAGGATTTATTAATAGACACTCAGGGGAACTGGGGCAATATTTACACTGGCGATTCTGCTGCTGCCGCGAGATATATTGAGGCAAGACTCACCCCTTTTGCATTAGAGGTGGTTTTTAATCCTAAAACAACCCACTGGACTAAATCTTACGACGGTAGAAATAATGAGCCCGTAGACTTACCCGTAAAATTTCCTTTACTTTTAGCCCAAGGCGTTGAGGGAATTGGTGTGGGCTTATCTACTAAGGTAATGCCACACAACTTTAATGAACTCATTGATGCGTCGATTGTCTATCTTAAAGGTAAAAAGTTTCAAATATTTCCCGATTTTGCAACGGGTGGTATGCTAGATGTTACCAACTACAACGACGGTGAAAGAGGGGGTAGATTAAGGGCGAGAGCCAGAATTATTCAAAAAGATAAACATACCCTTTGCATTACAGAATTACCCTATTCCAAAACGACAAGCGACCTGATTGATAGCATTCTAAAGGCGAATGATAAAGGTAAAATTAAAATCAAAAAAATAGAGGATAATACTTCGGATGAAGTAGAAATCAATATTCATCTTAACAACGATGTTTCGCCAGACAAGATGATTGATGCCCTCTATGCCTTTACCGATTGTGAAATCTCTCTATCGCCGAACGCATGTGTTATTGTGGGCGATAAACCGATGTTTCTTAGCGTTTCTGATATTCTTAAACAAAATACCGACCATACCGTATCGCTCCTAAAAAGAGAATTAGAAATTGAGTTAGGCGAACTTGAAGACAAATGGCATTTTGCTTCATTAGAAAAAATCTTTATCGAAAATGAAATCTATCAAGAAATTAAAGGTAAAGATTCTAAAGAGGCCGTGTATGAAGCCATTGACAAAGCCTTAAAACCTTTTACTAAAAACCTTATGAGAGAGGTAAAAGTAGAAGATATCATCCGACTTACGGAGTTGCCTTTCATGCGTATTTCTAGATATGATAGAGATAAAGCATTGGAAAACATTACCGCTTTAGAAGGCAAAATGGAGCAAGTAAAACACCATTTAGAACATTTGGTAGACTATGCTGTAGCCTATTTCCAAGGCATTAAAAAGAAATACGGCAATGGTAGAGAACGCCGCACCGAACTTAGAGTATTCGACACCATTGATGCAACGAAAGTCGCCGTAGCCAATGAAAAATTCTATGTGAATAGAACCGAAGGTTTCATTGGAACTTCATTGAAGAAAAATGAGTATGTTTTCGATTGTTCGGATATTGACGACATCATTATCTTTAGAAAAGATGGCGTAATGCAAGTGACCAAAGTGGATTCCAAAACCTTTGTGGGTAAGGATATCATCCATGTAGGCATATTTAAGAAAGGTGACAAACGCACAGTCTATAATATGATTTATAGACAAGGCAAAACGGGACCTTACTATATGAAACGATTCTCGGTAACTTCTATAACCAGAAATACTGAATATCCATTAGCCTCTGACAAAAAAGGCTCAGAAGTGCTTTATTTTTCTGCCAATCCTAATGGCGAAGCAGAAGTCGTGAGCGTACTATTAAAACCGAATGCCCGAATCCGTAAACATAAAATCGAAATTGATTTTGCAGATTTAGCCATTAAAGGAAGAAATTCCAGAGGTAATCTGGTAACAAAATACGCCGTAAAAAAAGTTGATTTAAAAGAAGAAGGTGTTTCTACCCTTGCACCGAGGAAGATTTGGTTTGATGAAACCGTACGCCGCCTTAATGCTGAAGCGCGTGGCACCTTGCTTGGAAGTTTTAAAGGCGACGATAAAATATTGACAATCAACACCCAAGGTGAAGCTAAGCTAATGACCTTTGATTTGATGAATCGCTTTGATGATGAGTATCTGGTCTTAGAAAAATGGCGTCCAGAGCAACCCGTTGCCTGTATTTATTATGATGGCGAAAAAGATATCTATTATATCAAACGATTTTTGCTAGATAACCACACTAATCCACAACATTTTATGCCGAGTGAGCATCCAAAATCGTTTATAGAATTTGTAGGCACACGAGATGGCTGTACCGCCGAGATTGTATTTTCCAAAAAAGATAAAGACAACGAAGTAGTCGATATTGACGAATTCATCTCCGTGAAAGGCATTAAAGCGATGGGGAATCAATTCATTAAAGATAAGGTGAAAAGCATCAATATTACCATTCCAGAAATTATTGAAGAAGAGGAAGAAGAACAGCCTGAACCTCTAGATGATGATGAAATTCCAGAAGAGGGCATCATTGGCAATCTTTTTGAAGGGTAAACCCGAAACATTAAAAGGTAAAATTTATGAGTACGATTTGTATCATTATCATTGCTATCACGACTGTCATTTCCTATCAAGGCTTTAAGGATAGAGCATTTTTTGAAAAGTATAAATTTAATGTCGCTGCCATTACGCGGAAGAAAGAATATATTCGTCTGCTAAGTTCAGGATTCCTCCACGCCGATTGGATGCATTTATTTTTCAATATGCTATCGCTCTATTTCTTCCAAGGTATAGTAGAATATTACTTTGGCACTGGTGGATTTTTAGCCTTATATTTTGGTTCTATGTTGCTAGGGAATTTATTCAGTCTTTATATATACAAACACCAACCATGGTATTCCGCGATTGGGGCATCTGGTGCGGTTTCAGGAATTATTTTTGCCGCTATTGGCATGGCACCCAACGAAATAGAAGTCAACTTTCTACCCGGCTGGCTATTTGGAACACTTTATTTTGGTTACTCCGTTTATATGATGCTCAACCCTAAACAATGGGACAATTTAGGTCACTCTGCCCACTTAGGTGGTGCGGCATTTGGGCTAGGTTTTGTATTCGCCCTATATCCAGTAGCGGCATTAACAAACGCTTTATATTTAGGCATTATGTCATTACCCCTTATCTATTTGGCATACCATATTTTTTCAGGAAAAAAGATAAGGTAGTTTAGTTATACCTAATGGCTTTCACAGGGGAAATTTTACTGATGAGATAACTCGGTAAAATCAAAGCTATTGCAGAAATCAGTAAAATTCCGAAAGAAATCATAAAAATATAAATGGGATCCAGCTCTACGGGTACCTCACTAACATAATAATTTTCTGGGTTAAGTTTCACTACGCCAAAGAATTTTTGGATTAATAATAAACCTATCCCTATTGCATTTCCAATCAGTAAACCTGGCACCATAATCAACAAGGTATAATTGATAAAGATTGTTCGGATTTGTCCATTGGTTGCCCCTAAAGTCTTGAGCATACCGATAGAATTGGTTCTTTCAATAATTAGAATCAGTAATACCATAATAATATTAATGATGACCACCACCATCATAATACTGATAATCAAAGAAATATTGGTATCAAAAATATTAATCCAGTCTACAATTTGTGGGAATCTATCGGTTATTTTCTCGGCATAGTTTTTATAACCTATTAAGGCATCTATTTTAGGAAGCACTTCATCCATCGTGTTGGTATTATCAAGAAATACATTTAAACCACCAATATCCGTTTTCCCCATATCTTGAATTTTTCGCACATGGTTGATATCGCCAATGATATACAAATCGTCTATCAACTTGATATCGGTTTTGTAAAGCCCTGCCACTTCAAACTTTCTATAAATGGGCTTTTGGTCTTCTTTAGAGAAAATAGCCACAATGCTATCTTTAGGCTTCAGGTTTAAATCTATCGCTATTTTTTCAGGCAATATCACTTGATTGTTATAACCTTCTTCATTAAAATCAGGAATGCTACCACTGACCATGAATTTTTTAAAGCGTTCTGTATTAAAATCTTTGGCAACACCCTTTAGTATAATTCCCGAAAAACTCTTTTCAGTTCTTAAAATCCCACTCACCGTGGCATAAGATTGCAACCCTTCTACCTCTGGCAATGCTTGGATATCATTTTTTTTCAACTCTTTTAAATCTAAAACCGAAGAATTATAAGAGGTATTAGTTTTTGTAGATTTAATGGAAATATGTCCCGCAAAATCACCCATACGGGTTTTAATGGCTTCTTTGGACCCAAGCCCCGTTGCTACTGTAATTAAAGATACAATAACGCCCAACGCTACGGATAATCTACCAATAAAGACAATCACACACGAAAGATTATTTTTATTATCTTTGGAAAATGCTATCTTGCGAGAAAAATATAATGGAAATTTCAAAACTATGTATTTAAACTTCAAATTTAAAAATTTACTGCTTATCTGCCTAATTTATTTTGGCATTGGACTTCAAAACCAATACAAGTCTCAAGAAACCAATCAATTTAAAACGGGTGCCGACCAGCCAGAACTCTATCTACCTTTACTTCAAAACAAAAAAGTAGGCGTGGTAACCAATCAAACGGGACTAATATTAAAAAAAGTAAAACATCAAGTATTAGTAACCAAAAATGGATGTGAAATAGGCATTAAAATAGATACCATTAGTACCGTTGATTTTTTATTAGACAACCATATCGATGTAAAAAGGGTATTTGCTCCAGAACATGGTTTCCGTGGCGATGCCGATGCTGGCGAGCATGTAAAAAATGGCATTGATACTAAAACGGGACTTCCTATCATTTCTCTTTACGGAAATAATAAAAAACCTACGCCTTCACAAATCAAAGATTTAGATGTTATCGTATTTGATATTCAAGATGTGGGTGTCCGCTTTTACACCTACATTTCTACCCTTGCCTATGTAATGGAATCCGCAGCAGAACAAGGCGTAGAAGTTATCGTATTAGACCGTCCCAACCCTCACGATGGCTATACAGATGGACCCGTTATGAAATCCAGATGGACGAGCTTCGTAGGCTTACATCCCGTTCCAGTCATCTATGGACTTACAATTGGGGAATACGGGAATATGGTCAATGGCGAAGGTTGGTTAAAGAATGGTGTTAAGGCGAACTATACCGTCATTCCGATGCACAATTATCATAAGACCAAACGCTATCCACTTTTGAAAAGACCATCCCCTAATCTACCTAACGAAAAATCTATCAACCTCTACCCTTCACTATGTTTTTTTGAAGGAACCGAAGTTTCGGTAGGACGCGGCACCGACTTGCCATTCCAAATCTACGGCTCACCTTGGACTAAAAAAATGGACTACAAATTTGTACCCGAGCCTAACTTTGGAGCTAAAAATCCATTATTTAATGGTGAGGTATGCTATGGTGAAAACCTAAAAAATTATCCAGAAGACTTAAGGCAACTTAACCTTGAATGGATCATTAAAGCCTATCAAAATTATAAAAACTCTAGAAAACCTTTCTTCATAAAAAACCTATGGTTCGATAAATTAGCCGGTACCGACCAACTAAGATACCAAATATTAAATGGTGCTTCCGAAGACGAAATTCGAAAATCTTGGCAAAAAGATTTACAAAACTTTGAGCGTATCCGACAAAAATATATTATGTATGAAGATTAATCCATAAATATTAAAAACTAAAAAAACGGTCTTAAAACTATTTTTAAGACCGTTTTTAATTTAAATGGTAGAATCAACTATTAGTAATTCCACATATCATTTTCCATTTCAAGAATTTGATTTTTGATTCTATCACTTTCCTCTAATTGAGCTTCAGCATCGTTTGGAATATAATCTTTGATTACCCCATTACCTAGTCCATTTTCAGATTTATAGATGATAGAAGAAAATCGTCTTGCATTCAAAATATCATCAAAACTGATATCAGAAGAAAGATTTTTATTATTGAAAACAACAGCATTAGCCGTCAATTCTCTAGCATCTGGATAGAATACCCAAAATAAATCAATTAATTCTTCTTTATCGGCAAACTGTTGTCCCATAGTTTGTGGATCAGGTCCCATCGCAGCAATACCGAGTAGACGGTACTTCATTTGTCCATCTCGTCTGTCGATATACCACATCCCTTTAATCTTAAGCAATCTTACTTGCTCAGATTTAGTTTCGTAAACATCGGTACCTGCCTTTTTATCCTCTTCTGATACGGTTTCACCACTATTAATTTTATCAATCAACCAATCCGAAGTTACCACACGGCTCATTCTCTGCTGGATTTGCTCTGGTGTTAATCTTACGGTAAACATTTCATCATCATAGACTTCTTTTATCTTACCGCTATTAATACCATCTAAAAGTAATTGATATAGCGACTTATTTTGAGAGACTAAACCATCCGAATTATGGTAAAATGGCTGGTTGATTTTTTCATTCATATCAATGATTTCCCAAACCACCATACTTCTCAAAATATCTTTATCTTCTATAAAACCGTACTCCAAAGGCTCTACCTTAGTTGAGAAAATAGAATCCCCTTTTTGGACTTTATTTTCTTCTCTCAATTGGCGAAACTCTTCTGGCGATTTTGCATTCAAAATATTTTGAGCAAAAACCAAACCAGAACAGCACACTAAAGCACTAAAAATGATTTTTTTCATTTGTATATTTTTATTTTAAACTAAATAGTTTTGTTGTCCTATTTAGAATGATTAATTTCCATCTCAAGTGGTGGTTCTATTGAACATTAATCACCACTGGAGAAATATTTTTAAGCATTTGTCCACCAAGTCCAGAGGCTGTTGCTTGGATATCATACACATACACCACATCACCAGCTCTTAAGTTTGCTGTTTGTCCTGCAATAGAACTCAAATTATTACCACTGATAAACGAGGCCGCTTTCCCTGGCACTTTTACTCTAAAGCCTGTAACCGCAAAACTTACTGGAAATTCAAAATCTGGAATTGCCGCAGAAATCGTTTGGTTCTTAATTGAACTTGCAGGCATAGAGACCACATTTTGCCCTCTGATCTGCCCTTGTGGCGCAGGAACACTCTTCACACGGAATGGAAAAGAGGCTGTAGTAACTTTACCATTAGGCAATGTTCCAGATACAGTAATGTTAACCATATTTCCAGCACTAGGTCTAATCACCCACTTACCTCTACCACCGGATACAGAAGCTCCTGCGGCAGAAAGTTTTACCGCAGAATTATCCACACCAAGCATTGTTGCTGATACAGGATTATCTACTCCTCTATAAAGGACATTCATTTTATCAGCAGAAACTACCGCACCACTTTGCAACGCTACTTCTTTAGGACCAGCTATTACACGGTAATTGTGTGAAAACGGAAGTTTTATTTCTTTGTTATTTGCATCCAAAAATGAAATTTGCCCACTAAAACTAAAGTCTCCAACATTGCTAGTATTTAAAGATTTAAAACCTTGTCCATTAGATTGTCTATCTACACCTGAAAAAGTCATACCCGGAATAGAGTTTGCATAAGTTCCCACTACTACTTTAGCATCTACTTTATCATCTTGTAAAATTACGGTAGGTGCTGCTACAATCGCTTCAAATGCATTGAATTTAATATCAGCATCTACTTTTTCTTTAAGCATATTCGCCAAAGCATCGGACTGAAGATTTCTTGCTTCCGATTGTAAAATTTCTAAATTTGCTAAAGCTGCTACCAAAGGCTGATTGTAAAACTTCGCTACCATCCAATCTTTATCATTCACTTTTCCTGTATTGAAAGAAGCATTAGCTCTTTCTATAATAGCAGTATTCTGAGAGTTTTTTGGAAACACTTGTAAAGTCAACTGCTTTACGGCTTCCATTAAAGATTTTAGTTTTTGTGCATTTTGACTTGGGCTAGCCTCATTTGCATTATCAAAGAAATATAAGGTAGATGCATCAGTATTATTGAGTGCATTAAAATCGAAGTCTTTAGCATTGTCGCTGTCACCAGCGAATTTTCTCATTTCTGTTTTAGATCCTTCAATAAACTTAACCAAATCATCAATTTTCTCTTTGAGTTGCTTGTATTGCTCATAAGGTTGTGAGAAAGAATCTGGCGAATTTTCTGCTTTTTGACGAAGTGTTTCTTCAAATATTTTATTTTTGGATTGCGTAAGTGCTGTACTGGCTCTTAAGGAATCCTTAGTATCATTGTACGAGCGTATGATTTCTTGATCTATCTGCATGGCTAACATTGCAATGAATACCAGATACATCAAGTTAATCATCTTCTGACGCGGGGAAAGTTTTTCTTTTGCCATCTTAGTTTTTTAGAGTTAAAATTTAATTAAACTGATTTGTAAAAGAAAATCTATCCTTTCATTGCACTTAGCATACCGCCATAGACTCTATTAAGGCTATTAAGGTTTGCCGTTAAGCCATTTAACTCCTCGTTAAACTTCTCAGATTGCTGAGCTGATTTTTGTAAATCCGCTACATATTTTTGATGATATTCTGATTGTGCTTTGCCATGTTCCAATTGTAAAGCAT
Source organism: Riemerella columbina DSM 16469 (assembly GCF_000374405.1). Lineage (GTDB taxonomy): Bacteria > Bacteroidota > Bacteroidia > Flavobacteriales > Weeksellaceae > Riemerella > Riemerella columbina. The sequence continues at coordinate 35,185 of NZ_KB894283.1, read as the reverse complement.
ACAATGCATTCATACTTTCTAAATGGCTCGCTGCTAGAGTCAATTGATCATTGTATTTTTGAGTAGACGCGGTAACATCTACCGTTTGATTGATTTGCTCTACAGAAGATGAGAATTTATCAATCCCTGATTTTAGTTTTTCAAACAACTGTACATCCAACTTAGCTTCAGAAAGCATTTGGTCTAATTTATCTGAAAGCGAAACCTCAAGTTGTTTTACTTCTTCAGTCTGAGCTACTAAATTTCTTCTTGGTTTTGGCTGAGCATTAGGATCTACTAATTCGGGATATACATTTTCCCAAGCATATTTTTCCTCTTCTACTGGTGGATTGAACGCATAAAGCAAGAAAATTAATGCCTCTGTAATCAACCCTGCCCCAAGAATCCAGTTAGGATTTACTAATCCGCCAAAAGTGGTATGTGTCATTTTAAAAAATGCACCTAAAATTACGATTGAAGCACCTACCGAGTAGATGAAGTTCAAAGTTTTGTCGCTTAATTTCATAGTATATAATAAATATTTTGTTTAAGTGTTATTTTGATTTTCTTTTAAATCTTGCCGTTCCTTCTGGAATGTCTTGTACGGTTCTAAAACCAATGTAACTTCTCGCCGAGTCTTTTCTTTCCCAATCTCTATACCCTGTCATCAATAAATAGCCTACATCTTTCCAAGAACCACCTCTTACAGATTTTTTCACATCTCTATAAACTTGATTCGACAAGTGAGGATTCAAAGTTGATGAAAACTGATAAGTTGCATTATTATATGGGGACTCTGTCCATTCTGCTACATTTCCAGCCATATCATAAAGTCCAAATCCATTTTTAGAAAAAGATTTTACTGGTGCAGTATAGGTATAAGTTCCCTTTTTCTCATCTTCTATATAGTTCCCTCTTTTAGGTTTAAAGTTGGCCAAATAGCACCCTCTATCATCCATTAAATATGGACCACCCCAAGGGTAAGTTGCATTTTCTTTACCTCCTCTAGCGGCATATTCCCATTCTGCCTCAGTCGGTAAACGGAATGCCATTGGTTTTTCTTTTCTCTTTTTTAGAGATTTATTGTAATCACTTTTCAACTTAGTTTTAAAATCGCAGAACGCTCTGGCTTGGTCCCAAGTTACGCCTACTACTGGATAATTTTTATAAGCCTTATGCCAAAAATAGCCATCATATAAAGGCTCGTTATAAGCATAATTAAAATCCTTAATCCAAACTGTGGTATCTGGATATACTGCGATACTTTCTTTTTTAAGATATTTTGAACTTCTTTTACCATCTTTCACTGCCGATTCCAAATCTTCCCATTGGTAAGCGTATTGTAATTTTCTAGTATCTAGTAACCTTTCGTTATTAATACGCTCAGCTGGTGGCAAATACATAGATTCTAAAACCTCTGCATACTGAACATCAGGATAGTCCGAAGTATTCCATTTTAATGGCACACTCCAATCTAATCTTTTAGATTCATCGTAACCACCTCTACCGCCTTGAGATTCTAAATATTCTTGATAAGCATTTGCATTACCATCTTTTTTAGCCAAATAGGCATAATCTGCAATCCCAGTTCCATTACCACCTCCAGAAGACACATCCCCTGCAGCCTCAGCTAGTAGTGTTCTAGCGATAGAGTCTCTCACATAGTTAATGAATTCTCTATACTCCGCATTGGTAACTTCAGTTTCGTCCATAAAAAAAGACGATACCGTTACGGTTTTCAATGGTGCTTTTTCTGGCATATTGGTATAATCCATATCTGCCATACCCATTACAAAAGAACCACCTGGAATAGCGACCATACCATAGGGGCGCTCTGCCACAAAGGATTTAGCTTTGGTTTTAGGGATCAATTCTCCATTACTCCCAGGTTTACCAGAAGAGTTTTTACCTCGAGAACATGAGGAAACCGCCAATGAAACGGAAAGAAGTGCAAAAAATATTTTTTTCATCTTATGATGTAATTTTTATTAATAATTTTAGTCGTCTTTAAAGTGGGTAAAGATAAACTTTTTTTAAAATTAAATGCTCAGTTTTATTTGCTAAACGAAAATTTAATCTAAATATTTTCCTTAGTATCAAAAAAATAGATTTCTATTTTAACTTATTAGAGTAAGTCAATTATAAAAGTCTATTAAATTTATCTTTATTCCACAGTTACAGACTTAGCTAAGTTTCTAGGTTGGTCTACATTAGCCCCTCTATAAACTGCAATATAATAAGCCAATAACTGTAATGGTACAGAAGCAACAATTGGCGAGTAACACTCCGAAGTTTCTGGAATTTCTATCACATAATCTGCCATAGAAGCCACTTGTTCGTCTCCTTTACTCACCACGGCAATGACTTTTCCTTTTCTTGCTTTAATTTCTTGTACATTACTTACCACTTTGTCGTAATGCTTATTCTTAGGAGCAATAATGACAATTGGCATATTTTCATCAATCAACGCAATAGGTCCATGTTTCATTTCTGCTGCAGGATAACCTTCTGCGTGGATATAAGATATTTCCTTTAATTTTAAAGCGCCTTCTAAAGCAGCTGGGAAATTATATCCTCTACCTAAATAAAGGAAATTAGTGGCATCTACAAAATCATGTGCCATGGTTTTTACATTATCGTGAGTATCTTTTAATACCTCCTCCACTTTCTTCGGCAATGCATCTAATTCTGTAATTAAACGCATAAATTCTTGATTACCAATATTACCCTTATGCTTACCTAATTTTAAGGCAATTAAAGTCAAGATGGTTAATTGTGCAGTAAACGCCTTAGTAGAAGCCACCCCAATTTCTGGACCTGCATGGGTATAAGCACCAGCATCCGAAAATCTCGCAATAGAAGAATCTACCACATTACAAATACCAAAGATAAACGCGCCTTTTTCTCGCGCCATTTTTATTGCTGCCATGGTATCAGCTGTTTCTCCAGATTGGGAAATGGCAATAACCACATCTTTATCGGTAATGATTGGATTTCTGTATCTAAATTCAGAAGCGTATTCCACCTCTACAGGCACTCTAGCAAATTCCTCAATCAGATACTCCCCAATTAACCCTGCATGCCAAGAAGTACCACATGCAATAATGATGATGCGATGAGCATTATTTAATTTTTCTAAATGATCCCAAATGCCCGCCATTTTTATGATACCTTCGTCTACTAGCAAACGCCCACGCATTGTATCATGGATAGACTTAGGCTGTTCAAAAATTTCCTTTAACATAAAGTGTTCGTAGCCACCTTTTTCTATTTGTTCAAGGTTCAGTTTCAATTCTTGAACTTCTGGGCTAATTTTAGAATTGTCTTTAATGGTTCTAATGTCAACCCCCTTGTCTAAGGAAATGGTAGCCATGTGACCTTCTTCTAGATAAATCGCCTCTTTTGTAAATTCCACAAATGGAGATGCATCCGAAGCAATAAAATATTCTCTATCCCCCAATCCAATTGCTAGTGGCGAACCTAAGCGCGCTACCACCAACTCTTGAGGATGATCTTTATGCATAACCGTTATAGCGTAAGCCCCATGCACCTCATTCAAAGTAGAGCGAACTGCTTCTGGAAAATCCAAATGAGATTGTTTATCCAAAAAATACTGAATCAGATTAACCAATACTTCTGTATCAGTCTCTGATGCAAAAGTAAAGCCTTGGTCTTTAAGCACCGTTTTAATAGTGTCATAATTTTCGATAATTCCATTATGAACGATAGCCACTTTACCATTATTCGAAATATGTGGGTGGGAATTTCTATCACTAGGTACACCATGTGTTGCCCATCGTGTATGCCCCATTCCTAAGTGAGAAGTGCCTTTTAAAGACTCGGCAATGGCTTCTAAATCTGAAACTTTACCTTTAGTTTTTTTTACCTCAAATTCTTGATTGGTATCTTCTAAAACAATCCCCGCACTGTCATAACCACGGTATTCTAATCTTTTAAGACCGTTTACAACCACCTCGTAAGCGTCTCTATGTCCTGTATATCCTACAATTCCACACATATTTCTTTCTATTTTTTAGCGTAAGTAATTTTTAATTGAGCTTTTTTATCATTAGTAGTATTAGAACCAATCAATACGACTCTTTCCGTAGCATAGGCTCTAGAATTATACTTTTGTCCTACCAAACCACCTTTAGCATTAAGTAGATAATTCCCTACATTAATTTCTAAATCTCTATTCATTTGTTCTTTTTCTATGATATCTTTTATCGTTTGTGTGATTGTAATATCATAGTAAGCTGGATTTTCCTTTAGATTATAAGCTTTCACCAGACTAAAATTATTTAATCCAGAAAATGCTGTAACATCTGCTAAAAATTCATTAAGATTAGCATATTTTACAAGGAAATTTGAAGGTTTAGCATATGAATTATCCCAAACAGACTTGTCACTATATAATCTCACTTTAGCCGATAGTACTGCTACTTTCTTGTCCTTATAAAGCTTTTTTAGCTCAGCAATGGTAGTGGCTGGAATCTTTACCACAGCACCTGCCCCACCCATACCTTGCATATAGAGTTTCTCATCACCATTTGTCGTATTAATATTCGCCATTGCGGTAGTATATTGAGAAGGTCTTTGGTATTGAATTTGGTTAAAATGCGTATTATCTGCACCTAAATCCAATGTATAAACCGCAGGTTTTTGTTCCGTTTTATCATCGGTGGTTACCTCGTGTTTATAGTAGATTTTAACCGCTGTGGCATTAGGTAAAAAGTTAAAAATATAACCATCATTTTCTGCAACAGAAATTCTTAACCCTTTGAAATACCTAATGAAACTCGCTACATCTTTTAGATTGCCACTATTTTGCTGGTCTATAATTTTAGTTTGAAAGAAATTTTTATCTAAAGGCACTCGTATAGCTGCCGTTCTAGAAAACAAATCTTTATTATCACTTTTAGCTGTGATTTTTACCTCAGTAATAGTTCCATCAAAATTATAGTTGGCTAATGTACTGCCCACATTCACTTGCTGATTAGAAAAATAGGTTTTATCCTTAGCGTATAGAAAATCATTCACTTCTTCTACCTTTATGGTCATAGGCTTTTTATGTTTGCCATACTTTTTTATAGGAAAAGAGGTAAAGACTTTTTTAGCATCTACACCATCAAATTTCTCATCATCTTTGGTTATGGTGGTAGCAGAATCCTTTTCATAAAGTGGCTGAAGCTCTAAGGTTACAGAATCCACCTTAGCGTTAGTGCCAAAATTAGGATTATAGTCGGTAAGTCGCACCTGAGTTACATAACTTGACTTCTGCAATCCAAATTCAGACTCACTAAATGCTCCTAGTGTAGCTTGTACTAACTTAGAAGCATCGGACTGAATAGTATCATTGTGATTAAGGTTATAGGCAACTACTTCATAATCCTTTACCACACCCTCTGCCTCGTTCCCTAAAAAGAATTGCTCGCCTAGATTGTCTATTTCCGACTCACAACTCACTAATGCTATACTTCCAAAACTTACTACTGCGGCAAATTTTAGAATATTTTTTGCTTGTTTTATCATTGATTTTCTAAATGTATTTATTACTTAGCTATAGACCGTATCAATTTCCTCTGGATTTACATATTCCGATTTTTCAGCTTTTGCCTTATCAAATCGCTCGTATAATTCGTCCACTAGAAACTCATCGCCTTTTACTACAATATCTACCAAATTCATTCCTTCTTCAATAAAACTATGGAAACTTGGCGATTTTAAAGCTTTAACTTTAGACATATTATCAAATTTGAATTTTTCTAAAATATCTTTAGTCAATGCTAAATCTTCCTCATTGTATACTGAAAGAACGAATTTCGTATCGTTAAAATAAGAATCGTTTTTATAATAATGTTTAAGGTAAATCGGCACAAAGGCAGACATCCAACCGTGTAGATGCACCACATCTGGCACCCAATTTAATTTTTTAATGGTTTCTATAACGCCTCTAGCAAAAAACATGGCTCTTTCGTCATTATCTTCAAAAGGCGTACCTTCCTCGTCTACATAGTCAAATTTTCTTTTGAAATAATCTTCATTATCTATAAAATAAACTTGTAATCGCTCACCTGGTAGAGAAGCGACTTTAATAATTAAAGGTTGATCTAAATCATTGATGATGATATTCATTCCTGAAAGTCTGATGACTTCGTGAAGTTGAAATTTCCTTTCGCTGATATAGCCAAAACGCGGCATAAATACACGGACATCATTGCCATCATTGTGCATTTTAAGAGCCATTTTGTTTACCGCATCCGACATTGAACTTTCTTCTTGATAGGGGTTCATCTGTGTGGTAACATATAAAATTTTCTTGTCTGGCATAATTTACTTTTTACTCTTTAAATAAAAGATTGTTATTATGCAAAAATACAAAATTTTAAACTAATATGATTGTATTAACATTTTTTTATAATTTTGGCAAAATCAATTACATGAAAGTTATCCAAAATAAAACCGATTTATTGGCTTATATAAAAGACCTTAAATCTCAATCTAAAACTATTGGTTTTGCACCCACTATGGGTGCCTTACACCAAGGACACCTCTCGCTATACCAAGCAGCCAGACCAGAAAACGACATCGTTATTTCCTCTATTTTTGTAAATCCTACCCAGTTCAACAATCCCGAAGATTTAGAAAAATATCCTAGAACTCTGGAGCAAGATTTAGAGCAGTTAGAACAATCTGGTTTGGTAGATGCCGTATACACTCCAAGCGTTGAAGATATCTACCCCGAAAATGCCGTTTCTAAATCTTACGAATTTGATGGTTTAGAACACGAAATGGAAGGCAAAATGCGCCCAGGACATTTCGATGGTGTAGGCACTGTGGTGGAAGAACTCTTCCGACAAATACAACCCGACAACGCCTATTTTGGTGAAAAAGATTTCCAGCAGCTAAAAATTATTGAAACTCTAGTAGAAAAATTAAATCTACCAATCACCATACATGGGGCACCGATCCATAGAGAATCCAATGGACTGGCGATGAGCTCTAGAAACCAAAGACTTTCTGAGCAAGAAAAGCAAGATGCAAAAATCATATATGAAACTTTAGAATTGGTAAACGATTGGTTTAGAGTGATTAGTATTCCAGAAATCAAAGACCGTGTCACAGATATTTTTAAAAACAAAAAAGGCTTTGCATTAGAATATTTTACAATAGCCGATGAAGCTACCTTAAAAGAAACCGATTTCTTCTATAAAGACAGAAGTTACAGAGCGTTCATTGTGGTTCATGTAGGTGATGTAAGACTTATTGATAACAGACATTTGGACTAATAAAAAATCAAAAGCCTTCCTATTGGGAAGGCTTTTGAACACCAAATCACAAAATATTAATATGAAAAAAATTTACTTTTCAGCAAATTGTGACTCGGCTGGGGCTCGAACCCAGGACCCATACATTAAAAGTGTATTGCTCTACCAACTGAGCTACCGAGTCTAGTGTTTTGTACTAGTTGTAATTTAAAGTCTCTGTGTGCCTGCGACTGGATTCGAACCAGCACATCCTTAGGATACCACCCCCTCAAGATGGCGTGTCTACCAATTTCACCACACAGGCTTAAAAAAAGTGACTCGGCTGGGGCTCGAACCCAGGACCCATACATTAAAAGTGTATTGCTCTACCAGCTGAGCTACCGAGTCTTTACTCATGCAAAAAACAAAGTGCATTTGTGTTTTTCAAAAGTGGTGCAAAGATACAGATTTTTTTGTTATCTCAAAATTTTTCTGCAATTTTGTTTAAAAATAAATTATGATTATTACCCTACTCGGCTATATGGGATGCGGTAAATCTCACATTTCTAAAACCTTAAGTCATTCTATCAATTTTTCGTTAATTGACTTAGATGAAGAAATTTCTAAATCTTATGGAGCCCCTATCCCAGAAATTTTTAAGGAAAAAGGCGAGATTTTCTTTCGTAAACTAGAAAAACAAACTTTAGAGCATCACCTCTCTACGAAAAACAACATCGTATTGAGTCTTGGCGGTGGCACTCCAGCATATTATGATAATATGTCTACCATCAACCAACATTCTACAAGTATCTACCTTAGAACTTCTGTGGGCACACTATTTAATCGATTACGATCCGAAAAAGCACAACGCCCTATGATTGCCCACCTTAGTGATGAGGATTTACCCGAATTTATAGCCAAACATCTTTTTGAAAGACAGCCTTATTATAGTCAGGCGCAATACATAATCGACACAGATCGTAAAAGCCCCGAAAGTCTTGTGGAAGAAATTAAAAATCTAATTCCTCATCTTGAGCATTAAAGAAATTATCCCAATCTTCTTCTGAAAAATCATTGCCCTCATTTTCTACGAATGATGACATCTCTCTTCGGTCTTTTTTAGTCGGTCTACCCTCACCTTTTCTTCGGTAATAGTCTTGGGACATCTTTCGCATTTTTAAGATTTCGTATTGTTCTTTATTGGTAATATCTTTTATGTGCAAAGGCACCAACTTAGCCCCTATCCTACTTTTAGGAAGTTGAATGACTTTAATTTTATAATTAATTTGATTCTTTCTAATGGTAATTTCGTCGCCTTCTACCACTTCTTTAGACGGCTTTACCACTTGCCCTGATACCGAAACTCTATTCTTTTTTATCTCGTCTGAAGCGATACTTCTGGTCTTAAAAAAGCGAACACTCCATAAAAATTTATCAATTCTCATATTTTATTTATATTTTTGTCCTTGTAAATAAAAATAGAATGGCAATTTAACCATTTGTTTCTAATTAAAAAAAATTATGAAAAAGAATATTATTTTAAGTGTATTATCTTTAGGGCTTATCGCCACTTCGTGTAGAAAAGATGAGGAAGAAAAAAAAGTGGAAACCGTAGACCTACAAACTCAAAATGAGTACGACACCGAAGCAATCACTACATTTCTAAAAGAACATTATTTTGATAGCAAAGGTAATATCGTAGCTTTCGACGAAAAAGATACTGCTGATGACAATGAAAAACCACTTTCCGACTATCAGCCACAAACTTTGTCCAATGGTACAGTGTATGTCGTAAGAACCAATGCACAGCCCACAGCGGGTAAAACGATTAAGGCTAATGACCAAATCACCCTTATGCATCGAACTTACACTTACCTAGCAACTAAAAACGAAAGTGGTGTTGTAAAATTAAGAAGTGGTTATCCATTCTATAATACCATAGATGGTACAGGTGTTCCACAAGAAGACCCTTCATTTTTCTATGTAAAACAATCTGTTTTAGATAAATCTGGAAAAAATAGAAATTTCTATGAAATAGAAGGCTTTAATGAAGCACTACAACATTTCAAAAGCTTTGACTTAAATGATGACGCTGACTACAATCTTCAAGGGGTGATTATAGTGCCATCTAAAGCGGCTTTTGCAAGAGATCCACATTTTAACTATGCAGGTTATTCTCTAAATGATAGAACTTTTGTTTTCAATTTCCAAGTCTATAAGACTGCGGATAGAACAGCAAATTAATACATTAAGATAGTATAACTTTTATGGAGCAAAAACTTAACTGATTTTGCTCCATCTATTTTTGCCTTTATATTGTTTGGTATAGTATGCCCGAAGCCCTTGATGAGCAGGATGTTGCAAATTTGGGTCAGCCTTTACTAATAATTCCACTAAATATTTGGCTTGTTTGATAATCGTGGCATCTTTTGAAAGGTCTAATTTTTTAAAATCTACAATACCGCTCTGCTGCGTTCCTAAAATATCACCTGGACCTCTCAACTCCATATCCACTTCAGAAATTTTAAAGCCATCATTGGTTTGGCACATTGTTTTAATGCGTTTTCTTCCTTCTGTGGAAAGTTTATCCGAAGTCATTAAAATACAATAACTCTGCTCTGCGCCTCGCCCTACACGCCCTCTTAATTGATGCAGTTGAGACAACCCAAAGCGTTCAGCACTTTCGATGACCATTACGGAAGCATTGGGTACATTTACCCCAACTTCAATCACAGTAGTAGCCACCATTATTTGTGCTTTTCCAGATGCAAAATATTGCATGGCATCTTCTTTTTCTTGAGGTTTCATTTTGCCATGAAGCATTACCGTTTCATAGTTTTTAAAGAAATCCACCACTTGCTCTAATCCCGCCTCTAGATTTTTATAGTCTAAAGTTTCTGATTCTTCAATTAATGGATATACAAAATAAACTTGCCTTCCTTTTGCCAGTTCCTCTCTCGCAAATTGATAAACCGACCAACGGTCTTTTTCTCTACGATGCGCAGTAATAATCGGTTTTCTTCCCATAGGTAATTCATCAATGACCGAAACTTCTAAATCAGAATAGAAACTCATCGCCAAAGTTCTAGGGATAGGCGTAGCCGTCATAATTAAAATATGTGGCGGAATTTTATTTTTACCCCAAAGTTTAGCCCGCTGTGCCACACCAAAACGATGTTGCTCATCAATAATCGCTAAGCCCAAATTTTTAAACTGCACCACATCCTCTAAAACTGCGTGTGTTCCCACCAAAATAGACAATGTACCATTCAATAGTTTTTCGTGAATTTCCTTTCTTTCCGAAGTTTTTGTAGAACCTGTGAGTAACTTTACCTCAATATCGGTTTCTTTTAATAAGTCTTTAATGCTATTAAAATGTTGCTGCGCCAATATTTCCGTAGGTGCCATCATGCAGGCTTGCATACCATTATCAATCGCTAAAAGCATAGATAATAGGGCCACCATTGTTTTACCCGAACCTACATCGCCTTGTAGAAGGCGGTTCATTTGGATAGGATTTTTTAAATCGTGGCGAATTTCTTTAAGTACACGCTTTTGAGCATTCGTTAAATCAAAAGGTAAATGATGTTGATAAAAATTATTGAATGCTTCCCCCACGATGGGAAAAGGCGTCCCTACATTATGCGTTTGCTGAAATTGCTTTTTAAACCCATAACCTAGTTGAAAGAAAAAGGCTTCTTCAAACTTCAATCGGCGTTCTGCCTCCTTTATGACTGCTTGATTTTTAGGAAAATGTATAGTTTGATACGCCGCTACACGAGGCATCAATTGGAGTTTGTCTAATATATTTTCGGGAATATTTTCATAAATGAGTTGAGGCAATTGCTTTAATAATTCAAATATGATATTTTTAAAAAATTTGTTATTAATCCCTCTTTTAGCTAATTTCTCACTCCCTGAATAGACGGGTAGTAGCGTTCCTAAAAGTGCTTTTTTTTCATCGACCTCAATCTCTGGATGCGGCATAGAAAACACGCCATTAAACCAATTGATTTTACCAAAAATATACAATTCTTTGTTCAATGGGATTTGCTCCACCATCCATTTAGTATAGCGGAACCACACTAAATCTATGACACCCGTCTTATCTTTAAATTTAGCCGTTAAGCGTTTCTGACCTTTGCCATAAACCACTTCTTTAAGTTCCGTAATCTGTCCTTTAAGTTGAAGTTCTACCTCTGAATTTCTCTGTAATTCTGCAATGGTATAGACTTTACTTTTATCCAAATAACGGATAGGGTAAAAGGTCAGCAAATCCTCAACCGTTGCTAATCCTAAAGTATTTTTGATGAGTTTAGCACGCTCGGAGCCTATTCCTTTTACAAATTCTATGGAAGTTTCTAAAGTCAATCGATTGCTATTACATTGAAACGGCTAAAATAAGGAATTTTGGAAATATAGGTTTTAAAGGTTACTTTACCTCCTCGCCTTCCAACAAAATGACCGATTCTACACTATCATTTTTAGACATTTGAACATTTATCACAAAATTTACCCATTGCATCGGGCTGCATTTCGTCAAAGTTTTCATGGCATCGGAATTGGAAATTGATACTGGCTTTTCCCATAATATTTGGTGTTTGATGACTGACAAATATAGTTAATTAATTCTTTTGGCATAGAATTAGCGCCTTAAAAATCAAAACATTTTAACTAAATTTGAATAAAATATTAAGAATATATGGCATATATAGATTATTATAATATACTGGGCGTAGACAAAAACGCGTCCCAAGATGACATAAAAAAAGCCTATCGGAAACTGGCAAGGAAATACCACCCCGACCTAAATCCGAATGACAAAGAGGCAGAAAAAAAGTTTAAGGAAATCAACGAAGCTAATGAAGTGCTCAGCGATGCCGACAATCGGGCGAAATACGATAAGTATGGCGAACACTGGAAACACGGCGAAGAATACGAAAAAGCTCAGCAACAGCAACAACAATACCAAAGTTATAGCGGACAAGGATTTTCTGGAGAAGATTTTGGCGACCAAGGTGATTTTTCAGACTTCTTCCAAAGTATGTTTGGTGGCGGTAGCAATGGTTTTGGCAGAAGTAGTCGCGGTAGAGCATCGGGGAAATTTAAAGGTCAAGACATCGCTGCGGAGCTTACCATCTCGCTAAAAAAAGCTGCAACACCACACCAAAGAACCTTTGAAATTAATGGTAAAAAAGTGAGAATTACCATTCCTGCTGGCGTTTACGAAGGACTAAAAATTAAACTAAAAAATTACGGTCATGAAGGCATCAATGGTGGTCCTAAAGGCGACTTATACATTACCTTCCATATCGATGAGGACAAGCAATTTGAAAGAAAAGGTAACGACCTCTATACAAGCGTAGATATTGACCTTTATACTGCCTTATTGGGTGGCGATGTACTCGTCCAAACTTTAGACGGTAGCGTAAACTTGAAAGTGAAACCAGAAACCCAAAACGGCACCAAGGTACGCCTAAAAGGTAAAGGATTTCCTATATACAAAAAAGAAAATCAGCATGGCGACTTATTTGTAACTTATAATGTGGTACTCCCTACCAACTTAAGCGACAAGCAAAAAGAATTGGTAGAACAACTTAAAAACACCCTTTAACAATGAAAGATAAAATTACAACACAAGATTGTGTACAATTATATAAAATAGACCTCCATTTTATTGAGGCTTTAGAGGATTCAGGATTGATTACACCTTATATCGAGAACAATGTTAAATACATTATTTATGATGATTTAGGGGCTTTGGAAAAATTTGCCAACTGGCATTATGATTTAGATATCAATATTGCAGGACTGGAAGTCATCCATCATTTATTAAAGAAAATTGACCACCTTCAAAATCTGAATCAGCGCTTAAGTGTAGGATTTAAAAGTTTTGAGGAATAGAATAAAAAAATCCCTACTTAAATTTTCTAAGTAGGGATGTTTAGTTAGTCACTCTGCTAAGGTTTTTGTGCTGATAAAATTCTTTGTTCTATATCTCGCCAATCGTAGATGTGGAATACTTTCCCACTACTCATCGCTACAAAAATACCTTTTGGAAATTTATCATTAAAATAAGTGGCAGAAGATTCTGAGCCATCGCTTTCTAAAGTAGATACTGGAATTTCTGCAATTCTTCCTGCGGTAGGGTTTTCTCGCCGATACACATTAAAGGTATCCGCCTGCTGGTTAGAAACCAAAATATACCCTTCGGTAGCCGATGTAGGATAAATAGAAAGTCCTTCTACATCCGAAACAAAATCCCCAATTCCGAAAACAGCCAATTCCTGATTTCCTTTTTCTGGGTCTGCATAGTATTTATGAACGCCATACTTTTCATCGGAATAATAAATATAGCCTAATGCATCATCCACAGCAATAGCTTCTATTTCTTTTCCCCCACTATATTTACCAAATTTTCTTACCAACTTACCATCAATTTTACCTTGATTTTCAACCAGTTGATATTGCCACAAATAATTATCTAATGGACCTGATTTTCTTCCTACAATAGCATAAATATTGCCAGTTTTTGGATTTTTATACATAGAAATCCCCATAGGACTTCTTTCTGTTTCACCATCAAAGACACTAAAACTACCCACTTCTCTCATACTTGGCAGTTCAAAAATACGCACTTTATTCGTTTCTCTTTCCGTAGTTAGTGCAATATCCATCGGTTTACCATTTAGGACAAAGCCATATTCTATATCTACATTATTAGGTCTTTTAATACCTAGCACTTTATTGACTATTTTTCCATCTAAGTCAAATACAAATAGTCCACCATCGGTATCTTTATCAGTTCCTACAATAAGGCTTTTGGAAGCGTCTTTTGGATTAATCCATATGGCAGGATCATCGGTATCGTGGTTTACTTTTTGAGTAATAACACTGGGTTTTACTTTATTTTGTGCCGATTGATTAACAGTGCAATGTTGCAATCCATTTAAAATAGCTAGAATGCTTATCGCCTTAAAAAATTTGTTCATCTTGTAAATATTGTTGTATCAGTTATATTTTAAAATTTTTATAGATCATTGGATTGGTTAAAAATCAAACTTAACTCCCATCGTATAGCGTGGTCTATAATATTCAATTTGCATGGTTCTGCTTTCTACACCTTGGTAATACCTCAACGGTTGATTGGTAAGGTTGTTTGCTTCTACAAATATACGCATCCAATCATTAACGGCATAAGACGCGTTGGCATCTACAAATGTTTGCTTATCGTAATAGCGGTCATTAAACTCATTATCGCCTAACTCATCAAGGTACGCAGAAGTATGATTGAGAGAAACTCTGGCTTGGAATACTTTATTTTCCCAAGATAGTGATGCATTGAACATATTGGGTGCTGTTCCCGGTAGCATAAGATCTTCACGCATTATGCCATCTGAGGTGTAGATTCCTTTGGTTTTAGATTGGGTATAAGTGTAGTTGGCGTAAATACCAAAATTGGATAGAAACCCTGGTAGAAAATCTAGCTGTCTTTGGAATGCCGCTTCAAATCCATAGACCGCAACACTTTCACCATTTTTGGCTTGTAGATAGGTGTAGGTTTCATTAGGATCTAATTGATTTTTTAAATCTGGAAAATCATTTTGAAATTTATCATAAGTATATTGAGGGTCTCTATAATCGTAGATGAAATTATTAATTTTCTTATAGAATCCACCTAATGAAATTAACCCTACAGATTTAAAGTAATATTCTGCCATCACATCATAATTATGGGCATAAGAAGATTTCAAATTAGGATTTCCTGCTGTAATATCTCTATCCCCAGGAATTACGCTTACAAACGGCGAAAGGCGATAGTAATTGGGTCTGGCAATAGCAGTGGTATAGGCAAGTCTAATAACAGTATAGCGTTCTGGCGTATATTTAAAACTGATATTTGGCAAATAGTTAGTATAGTTATTTGTAATTTCTCGACTGCCTTGCAGATTATCTTCATCTTGAATAACATTCCCCAAATAATTGGTTTGTGTATTTTCTATTCTAAGTCCTGTAATAAAAGAAAAATTACGCGATAGATTTTGATCCCATCTTATATACCCAGCGTAGATATCTTCTTTTGCACGATAGTTAGCAGATAAATATTTGGACGGCTGATCTTTCTTATCAAAAAGCGTTGCATTTTCGAGATCCAATTGTCCTAAATAATCCTTTGAAGCAAAATATCCAGGCTCATATTTAGTACCTGGCTGCCAGTGGCTTCCACTCCAAAATATCTTATCCACCACCGATAAATCCGAGATAGGATTGGATGCTGTAGGTTTATAGTCGAAGAAATTATTATCTCGTTTTTTAAATTTTAGTCTGGTCTTTCCTCCTATTCTTAGTCTTCCTTTCTCACCAGAAACAATAGAAAATGGCATTCTTAGGTTAAACTTACCCGTAATTTCTTCTTCAAAAGTCATTTTGTTTTCTTCGGAAAGTTTATCCCATTTGTATTGATTTAAATCTGGTATCAAGGTTGGAGTATACAGTGGCTCTCGTTCTGTACCAAAATCCGAATCAAATTCAATAAGGTTTTTCTTATCTGTATAGAACGAAATATAGCGTTCGTTAGGGCGTTGTTCTTCTGCTTTAGAATAAGAGGCATTCCAATTAAGCTCTACCTTGCTTCCGAATAGATGTTCTCCTTTAATGGAGTAGTTCTGCATGATTTGCCTTTCTAACCTCGCGCCTTTATTTTTATTATTAGCGATACCGCCTTTGGTTTGTCGCTCTATTCTGCCTTCATATCCATTTTTGGTGGGTGCAATTTTTTTCATTCTCACACGATAACGATTTTCCCAATCGTCTCTCCAATTGTACATCGCAGAAATCCTCAAACTATTTCTATTATTCGGTTTCCAATCGATATCTGTACCGATGCTTTTGCGTTCTCTTTTTACATCGTATTTTCTAATATCTAATTCTGAAATATATTCTCTACCTTTTTTGCTTGTCCACTGTGCTTCCACATTATCCGAACCATAAGTATTGTTATTATAAGAGCCATTAATGACCCAACCTAGGCTATGGTTAAAAAAACGATTGCTATACAAAAAACTATTTGTAAACAAGGCCTTACTACGAATAGGATTATATCCTGATGCGGTAGATATAGAAATTCGTTCTTTACTAGACGCTGATTTGGTAATTAAGTCCACAGAACCACCAATCGCATCAGCATCTTGGTCAGGCGTAAGGGTTTTATTTACCTCTATCATCTGAATCATATCCGAAGGGATTAAATCCATTTGCACATTCCTGTTATCCCCTTCTGCAGAAGGAATACGGCTACCATTCAGCGTTACCGAATTTAGTTCTGGGGATAGTCCTCTTACGATGATATTTCTAGCTTCACCTTGGTCATTTTGCATGGTAATCCCTGGCACTCTTTTTAGTGCGTCACCTATATTAGCATCTGGAAACTTCCCCACTTGGTCGGAAGATACCACATTCGAGATATTGGCATTACTTTTTTGTTTACTAAGTGCTCTTGCTTGGCTTTGTCTAGAAAAACCTATAATTTGGACTTTTTTTATATTTTTAACCTTTTCTTTTGAAGTTAGTTTTTCATTAAATACAATCAACTGATGCGTATTTTTATTATCGCTAATATGCACTTTAAATGTTTTACCCCCATACCCCAAGTAGTCGGCAACCAATTCGTAATCTCCAGTTGGAACATTCAGAAATACAAAATCCCCATTTTCATCTGATGCTGTGTAGTGATTACCCGGTTTTAGGATGAGTTTTGCACCAGGAAGTGCAATTTTAGAATTATCGTTAATATTCCCCGATAGCGTTCCCGTTTGGGCAGAGAGCCATACCGATGCGCACAGCAAAATAGAACAAACTAATTTCTTCATTGGTTTTTGTGCAAATATACACCGCTAAGCGACTATTGTATTTTAACTAAAAATGAATCTTATATTAAATTCTATTCATATTAATGCTATATTTTTCGTAATTTCTAATAGAATTTCTTAACAAATATTTATCTTTGCCGAGATAACAAAGACAGCCTGTTGCTTGGTGCATAGGCATCAAGAGGAAAGTCCGGACACCATAGGGCAGCATAGTGGCTAACCGCCATCCATAGTGATATGAGGACCAGTGCAACAGAAAGCAAGTACAGTTCGGCTGTAGTGAAATCCGGTAAACTCTATGCGGTGCAATGCTAAGTATATCGGCAATTAAGGGTGGCTCGTCCAATGCCGAGGGGTAAGCAGCTAGAACAAATCAGTAATGGTTTGCGTAGATAAATAACAGGCACCTATTTTAATAGATACAGAATCCGGCTTATCGTCTTTGTTATCGTTTTTCTGTAACAACAAATACGAACACGAAAATAATTTAATTCATATTGGGTCTTTGGGGAGTCTAAAAAAACAAACACTTACCAGTCCTTTTGCATCCATTCCTTCAGTTGTGATATTAGATATTATAAAAAAATCACTTATATTTGTACCACGAATATGAATCGCAGTAAAAGAAAATACAAGATATTTTTTGTTTGGATACTATTTTTCACGGTATTCATTAGAACTTTCTTTTCCGAAAATTACTCTTATACTCGCGATATTTTATTAGGACATGAGACTACAGAATATCAAATAAACCAAGAGAATAAATGTTCTTTAGGAATTTGCCATCATCATTCTCATATTGAAAAAGGGAACTATCAAAAGGATCATTTTTATTTTTCTCCTTATATCCTTAGTCTCCCACAAGAGTTTCAAGTATTAGATTATATTGAACCACACACTAATTATGCTTTAGTATGGCTTAATATTACTTACAAGATACCTTTATCAATAGACTATAGGGGTCCCCCTGAATTTTCTCAACACATATAACCTAAAATGTGATGATTATCTATACTCTCATCATCTTATTTAATCAATAAAAGATATTGAGGAGTTTATTTTAATCATTAAAAATCAATTGTTGACTTTTACAATAAATTTAGGTCTATTCCTATGTTTAGAATAGGTGCTAAATGTTTTACAAAAATTCAAAAAGGTGGACTTCATTAAAACAATTTTAGTGTATCTTTTCCTTTTCTCTTTTGGTATTTACTACTCCCAAACACAACCGAAAGATGGAAAAACTGTAGCGATAGATACCGTGCATATAAAACAAAAAGGCTCAATAGAGTCTGTAATTAAATTAAAACAAAGAAAAACATATACGGGTGGTACATTGGCAGATGTAGTATCTACACAACCTGGCATCAACTTATTACAAGTAGGCGCACATCAGTCTAAACCAATTATAGAAGGGCTTAGAAATAATAGAATTTTAGTCCTTACTGATGGGGTAAAATTAGTGGGACAAGATTGGTCTGATCAGCATGCAACAGAGGTAGATGTTTCGGCTTTTCAAAATATTAAAATCCTGAAAGGAGCTAAGAGTGTTCGCTATGGTGCTGGGGCACTGGGTGGTGTTATCTTATTTGAACCGAAGCCATTTACTTACCATAAATTTATTAGTGGTAGTGCAGAAGTATCTGGTGGTTCTAATGCCAATAAAACACAAATGAATGCTACACTAGAAGGTGGATTTAAGAATCGTTATGCTTGGCGTTTACAGCAAAGTTATTATACTGCTGGAGATTATAAAACAAGAGAATACTATGTTAATAATACGGGCTTAAAACAACTTAATACCGCTTTGGCATTGGCATATAAATCTTCTCAATTCAAAAGTCAAATATCTATCAACCGATTTTCTTTGGAAAATGGAGTGTTCTATGGAGCCTTGACTGGCAATATAGAAGAGTTTGAAAATCGAATCTTATTAGGACGCCCAAGTAGAACACTGGCATTTTCAAGCCAAATTACTGCACCAAAACAAAATGTAGAACATTGGGTAGTAAAATCAGATAACGAATGGAACATAAATACTAATGATAAGATAGAACTCTTATATAGTTTCCAAAAGAATATAAGAAAAGAATTTGAGGTTAGAAGAATGGATAGAACCGAAATACCTGCACAAGATATGGTACTCACCTCCCATTTTATCGAAGGAATATGGACACATCATTACCAATGGTTTAGTCCCAAAATTGGAATTCAGTACCAATATCAAAATAATTATAATAAGCCTGGTACTGGTGTTGTTCCTTCCATTCCCAACTATAAATTACATAATTATGGTATATTCCTTATTTCAGAATACCAAACTAATAAACTTGGAGTCTCGTTAGGAGCTCGCTATGATTATAGAACTACTAATGCTTTGGGGTACAATTGGCTAGGGCAATTATATGGAAGTAGGAGAAAATTCACCAATACCTCTTATCAACTCGCTGTAAAATATCAAATTAATAATCAATGGCAGTATTTTGCAGATATAGGTATGGCATGGAGGAGTCCAGAACCCTATGAATTATATGTTAATGGTAAACAACATGGGCTTCCTATTTATTATATAGGTGACCAGCAACTGGATTCAGAAAGAGGGTTAAAAATCACTAATAAAATAGAGTACAAAGCAGAAACTTTCGGCATAGGTGCTTCAGTGTTTATTCAACCTATTAAAAATTACATTTATCATGTACCGAATAAACAGTATAAGCAATTATTTTCTGGACCAGCAGCTCTATTTCAAACTAAACAAACAAATGCTTACTTTAGAGGTGGAGATATTTCTCTAGAGTGGACGCCTATTCGTAATATTAAATATGAAGCCAATGCATCTTTAGTAATGGCTAATGATACAAAAACCAATGGCTATCTACCTATGATTCCGCCATTAACCATCAATCAAAATTTTACTTGGAATATTCCAAATAACAAAACTAAAGACCTCTATATAGCACTAAGCCATTATTATCAAGCAAAACAAAATCGTTTTGATAAGAAACAAGATTTGGTAACAGATTCGCCAAACGCATACCATTTGTTAGGAATAAATATAGGTACCGAAATTTATTATAATAAAAAGAATACTTGCTTTTTTCTATTAAAAATAGATAATCTAACGAATCAACTTTATAAAAATTATACCGATCACTACCGCTATTTTATACATGGTAAAGGACTGGATATACAATTTAAAACAATCATTAATTTTTAACTTTATAAATTTTTACATTATGAAAAGATTAATTTCTTTAAACCAATTGTTCGTAGTACTACTAACTGTACTAAGTTTATTAGGGTTACAATCTTGTAATAGAGATGACGATCCTATAAAGCCCACAAATGAAGTAACCGATAAAGGACACGAAGAGTGGTCTAAAGTTACTTTTAAATTTACAAAAGGACATCTACATGGGAAAAATTTCCATGGCGATCCGATTAACCCAGAAATAAAATACTTTAAATCGGTACAAGAAATCTCGTACGAGGTAGATGAAAAAGGTGATCTTAAAGTAAGTACTGACCAGCCTATTCGCTTTATAAAAGATACACAATATGCTTTAGAAATCACTTATTACAATAAAAAAGGAGAAGCTATCAATGGAGAATTTGTAACTGCAGAAATGGCACCTATTCACCAGCATTTTTTTATGGCTAAAAACATTAAAACTTTAGAAGGGAAAGGGGTAGAAAAACCTACCAATACTCTTTTAGACTATTTATATAGAGATACCAATCCTTGGGATCAAATGTTCAGATTCGGTGGACAACTTAGAGACGAGAAAGATCCAATAGGTTTAAAAGGGTACTTTACTATTAAAGAAAAATATCTACAATATGACTTAAATGTAGTATTAGTACATGTTATAAAAGGGTCTAAACTAGACGATAATGGTAACCCTTATCCATTCTATAACCCAAGCAAAAGAATATTAGGGGTTCAGGATTTAAATATCAAAATCCCAGTAAGAGTCTATGGGGAACACCCAGGCGGGGATTCAACAGGCTATACTTCGGAAGACTTAGTAAAAGATATTGCTAAAGAATTTAACATCTCTTATGATGAAGCCTTTGATGATTGGGATAAATCCTTTGACGCACCTCATGATAGTAGTAAATACTGGATGTAATTACTACCAAAAAGCCAGTTCAATATTTTATTGAACTGGCTTTTTAAATTTTTACAACTCTTTCCTTAATCTTGCCACTGGAATATTCAGTTGGTCTCTATATTTGGCAATAGTTCTTCTGGCAATATTGTAGCCTTTTTCTTTTAGAATTTTTACCAAAGCATCATCGGTATAAGGTTTGCGTTTATTTTCGTTGTCTACCACCTCTTGAAGGTAAGTTTTTATTTCTTTAGTAGACACCTCCTCACCATCTTCATTGGTCAAACTATCCGAAAATAAATCCTTTAGTAATAAAATTCCGTTTGGAGTATCCGCATACTTACTTTTTACCACACGAGAAATGGTAGAAATATCAAACCCAGTAATATCGGCTACATCTTTTAGAATCATCGGCTTTAAAGACTTATCGTCGCCCGTTAAGAAATAGTCGTGTTGCAATTTAATAATCGCCGAAATGGTTTGCATCAGCGTATTTTGTCTTTGATTAACGGCATCTATATACCATTTAGCCGCATCCAACTTTTGCTTAATGAATAACGCCGCTTTTTTATGCTCTTTAGAATCTTTATCTTGGGAATAGGTATCCAAAATATCGCGGTATTCGTTGGATACTCGCAATTGTGGTGCATTTTTACTATTGAGTAATGGAATCACCTTATTATCCTTAACCTGAATGGTAAAATCTGGAATAATTTCTTGGTTAATGGTAATGGTTTGCGTATCAAAATTACCGCCCAATCGTGGGGAAAGGTGGCTGATTTCATCAATCGCCTCTTTCAGTTCCTCTTCCGAACAACTGAGGCGTTGCATTATCTTTTTGTAATGTTTATTCGTCAGCGCATCAAATTGGGTTTCTAATATTTCCTCTGCCAGTTCGGTATACTCATCAGGATTGGTATTGAGCTTAAATCGAATTTGAAGCAATAAGCATTCTTGCAAATCTCTTGCCCCAACCCCTGGCGGGTCTAACTTCTGAACCCTTTTAAGTAAAATATCTAAGACATGCGCCTCCGTAGTGTAAATTCCTTGAGAAAATGCCAAATCATCTACCAAAGATTTTACTTCCCTACGAAGGTAGCCGTCGTTATCCAAGTTACCGATGATGTATTCTGCAATTTTTAAATCGTCCCCAGAAATGCGTCTTAGGTGAATTTGTTCCATCAAATAATCGTAGATGGTTTGTCCTTCGGTAAGCAAACTTTGCTGGTCAAATTCCTCATCATCTGGGGAATAGTTGCTAGATGCCGTTTTATAAGACGGTTCATCGTCAAAAAGATATTCGTCTACATCAAAATCCGTTTCTATGGTTTCCGAATCTTCATCATTTAATTCTGAAATTTCTGCATAATCATCCTCTGATGCTTCCTCGTCCCCATCTTTTTCTAGGGCTGGATTTTCCTCCAATTCTCGCTCCAGTTCTTTTTCAAAATCAAGGGTGTGCAACTGGATGAGTTTCATCAGTTGTATTTGTTGAGGGGCTAATTTTTGCCCCAATTTCATTTGTAAGTTTTGTTTCAGCATAATTTAGAACTCTGCATTTTTAGGGGTTCTAGGGAAAGGAATCACATCGCGGATATTCGTCATTCCCGTTACAAAAAGTACCAAGCGTTCCAAGCCTAAGCCAAAGCCTGCGTGCGGTACAGAACCAAACTTTCGGGTATCCATATACCACCAAAGTTCGTGTTCATCTACATTCATTTCGTTCATTTTTTGTTTTAGAACATCTAGGCGCTCCTCTCTCTGCGAACCTCCAATAATTTCGCCAATACCTGGGAATAGTACATCCATCGCCGCTACTGTTTTGCCATCTTCATTCAAACGCATATAGAATGCTTTAATATCTTTTGGATAATCGAATAATACTACTGGACACTCAAAGTGTTTTTCTACTAAATAGCGTTCGTGTTCCGATTGTAAATCGGCGCCCCACTCCTCTACAGGAAACTGGAATTTCTTTTTCTTATTTTCTTTAGAGTGAAGCAAAATTTCTATCGCTTCGGTATAACTTACGCGCTTAAAGCGTTTTTTTACAATATTTTCAAGCTTTTCTATTAAGCCTTCTTTCGCTCTATCTTTTTCTGGTTTTTGTTTTTGCTCGTCTGCAAAACGCTTATCCAAAAATGCCAAATCATCCTGACAATGGTCTAGCACATATTGAATCACATATTTTAAGAAACGCTCTGCTAAATCAATATTATCATCCAAATTATTAAAAGCCACTTCTGGCTCTACCATCCAGAATTCAGCAAGGTGGCGCGTAGTATTAGAATTTTCCGCACGGAATGTTGGTCCAAAAGTGTACACTCTACCTAAGCCCATTGCCGCTGTTTCTGCCTCTAGCTGACCAGATACGGTAAGGTTAGTTTTTTTACCAAAAAAATCTTGAGCATAATCTACCGCACCATTTTCATCCTTTGGAATATGGTTAAGGTCAAAATTGCTCACCCCAAACATCTCACCTGCTCCTTCTGCATCGGCGCCTGTGATAATGGGTGTATTGATATAATAGAATTGATTTTCATTAAAGAATTGATGAATCGCAAAACTCACCGCACTTCTTACTCTAAATACGGCAGAAAATAAATTGGTTCTAAAGCGAAGGTGTGCCTGCTCTCTTAATTTTTCTAAAGAGTGTTTTTTAGGCTGAAGAATCGTTGACTGCAGCTCATCAAAATAATGGTCGCCTAATAATTCTATTTTCTTCGCCACAATCTCTACCGACTGCCCTGCGCCTTGGCTTTCTACAACTTCGCCCGTTACCTTTAGCGAAGCTGCGGTATTAATTTTCTTAATGGTATCTTCATCAAATTGTTCAAAGTCTACCACCACTTGAAGGTTGTTAATTGTAGAACCATCATTAAGTGCAATAAATCGGTTAGAACGGAAAGCTCTTACCCATCCTTGCACGGTAATATCATGATGTAATAAACTTTTGTAATCGCTTAATATGTCTTTTATCGTTTGTTTTTCCATTGTATTTTAAAATCTCTAACTGCAAATGTAAAAAAAATTGGCTTAATTTTTGATAAAGTGCGGAATTTTCACATTCAAATATTATCTTTGAACATAAATCGTCCCATTACTTTAATTATAAAAAATGTTAAAGTATTTAGATTTTATAAATGCATTCTCTACCTTTGCACAGATGTTTAGTAAAACACGACATATTAAAAACCAGGTGAGCATTGTACTTTCTAGTTTCTATGCATTGCTGTTGGTATTGTCTAGTGTTTTGCACCAGCATCACGATAGTGGCATTGACAATTTAGAATTAGCATCTTACACTAAAGACCATACCCACGCGGTAAAGACTCAAATATCTAAAACATTAGACGACTGTTTAATTTGTCACTTTTTTTCCACTGGGCATTCTTTAATCCCTGAAAAAACGGAATTCAATACTTTAGAAGTCGTCGCTTATCATAAAATTTCTGATGCCTATACTTTAGAACATTTAGTATCAGAAAAAATCTATTTCTCGCTAAGAGCCCCACCTACGATAGCCTAATATCACTCAATAATTATATTGTTCTATTTCAATAGGACAAGGGTTCTTAACATTTTATATATTAATTCAATGAAACTTTTTTGGATAGGTCTGTTACTCGTATGGAGTAATAGTTTCTACGCACAGCAGTATCGTGTGGAAGGTCAAGTCAAAGACTTACACGACAATTCCGCACTAAGCCATGCTACCATTCAACTTGATGGAAAAGTAGTCGCACACACGAATACTAAAGGATTTTTTAGTTTTTCCGCAAAAGAAGGACAATACCAAATCCATGTTACCCATAGTGAGTGCCAGCCTTATACTAAAACCATTCGTGTAGCCCAATCGCTACACATCAATATCTATTTAGAACACCATACCCAAGAGATAAAAACCGTAGTATTACACGGACTCCATCAAAACCGAAGTACGGCAATCATTAAAACTTTAGATAAAACAGCATTAGAGGAAAAAACGACAGAAAATTTGGGGAATATATTATCCAATATTTCTGGGGTTCATACACTGAAAACGGGGAATAATATTTCTAAACCTGTTATCCATGGACTCTATGGCAGTAGAATTTTAGTTTTGAATAATGGCGTACGAATGGCAGAACAAGAATGGGGTGTAGAACACGCGCCTAATGTAGATACAAACGCCTATGAACACATCGACTTAGTAAGAGGTGCCGAAGCCTTAAAATACGGTGGCGATGCTATAGGTGGCGCAGTGCTTTTGGAATCGCCAAACTATCCAAAAAAAGATACTATTATAGGTAAAGTTAGCCTTTCTGGAATTAGTAATGGTAAAGGATTAGCCCTAAATACTGATGTAGCAAAAACCTGGCAAAATGGTTGGTCGGTGCGGACGCAAGGGTCTGCCAAAAAGCTAGGCGATTTGCAAACCCCACATTATAGTTTACAAAATACTGGAACGGAAGAAAATGCCTTCCATATTGCCATCCAAAAAAAGGAATATGAATATGGCATAAGTGCTAAATACAGCCTAATCCACCAAAATTTTGGAATCTATAAAGGGGCACACATCAGCAATGCAGGCAATTTTGCCGATGCCATCAATCATGGATTGGCGTTCTATACGGGAAACTTCAGTTATAACATTGAAAACCCTAAACAAGAAGTCAGCCATCAGACGGCTAAAATTGAGGCCTATAAACGCTTTGGCGCTTGGGGAAAATTCAGTTTGGCATATGCTTATCAGCAAAATCACCGCTATGAATTTGATATTCGTAGAGGCCATTACAACCCAAAACCCGCTACGGATTTACTATTGACCACCCAAAATCTTAGTTTAACACATTTGTTACAAAGACAAGGCTGGACATTAGAAAGCGGTGTATCTGGTGGTTATCAAGTCAACTATCCCGACCCAAAAACCGAGCGTTCTCGATTAATTCCCGATTACGAAAAGTATGAAGCAGGCGTGTTCTCGATTTTAAAATACCATCAACGAAAATGGCATACAGAAATCGGGGCTCGGTACGATTTCAACTATTATGATGCGTATAAATATTATCTCAATAAAGACTGGGCAAAGTTTAGTTCTCGCTATCCTCAGTTTGTATTAGAAGAAAAAGGCGTTAAAACTTTAGTCCATCCACAGTTGTATTATCATAATATTTCGGCATCGGTGGGAGTTCATTATCAAATGATGAAATACCTCAATGCTAAGTTGAATATCGTACACAATAGCCGAACGCCCAATGCGGCAGAACTTTTCGCCGATGGCTTGCACCATGCGGCAGCGATTATAGAACAAGGCGACCTTTCTTTACAAAAGGAAAACACCTATCAAGCCCAATTACATTTAGATTTTAATAATCAAAAACTAGGGGTCAGCGTGAGTCCTTATATCTTATGGTCGGATTCGTTTATTAATCAAACGCCTAATGGTGTGCAAAGTACCATTAAAGGGAATTTTCCTGTATGGCAGTATCAGCAAATTAAAGCCAAAATGTGGGGTGTAGATGCCGAGGCTTTTGCAAAAATAAATCCTCAATGGCAATGGAATGCAGCGTTTAGTTATGTCTACGGACAAGACGACACCCACAACGAACCTTTAATTTTGATGCCACCAATGCAGGTAAAAAATACATTGACTTATCAATCTAAAACTAAGAACCCTTGGCATATCGGCGTAGAGCATTTAATTATATTTAAACAACAAAGATTTCCCTTAAGAGCTATTCCCTATGATGTTTACGAGAATAATACCGTACGCACAGAATGGTTAGATTTAAGTACACCACCAGCGGGGTATCAATTGGTAAACCTCAATACAGGAATCGCTTTTAACCAACATCTTAAGTTGAATCTAAGGGTTCACAATCTATTCAATACCGTTTATCGAGATTATCTTAATCGACTAAGGTTTTTCTCTGATGCACTGGGTAGAAATGTAACCCTTACCATTAATTATCATTTTTAAAACAAACATTAAACTAATTAAAAAACACAAACATTATGAAACTATCATTTTTAAAACCATTCGCATTATCATTAGCTACAGTTTTCGCATTAAACTCTTGTAGAAGCGATGACCACAAAATTCCAGAAGATGTTCACAATCATGATGAAGTACAGTATCTAACGGCAACTATCGTCAACAAAGCTGATGCTAACGATGTACAAGTGACCACATTTAAAGGAGAAGATGCCAGCAAAGACATTATCCTAAAAAATGGAAATGTTTATGATGTTACCCTTTCTCTAGAAGAGCCGCACGAGGACCACACCCACAATGTTACCGAAGAAATCATTGAGGAAAAAGAAGACCACTTCTTTACTTATCGTTTTGCTGAGGTGAGCGTTAATATCAAAAGAACAGACGATGCTAATACCACGAGAAAAGATGGGACTAAAATTGGACTTAAAACCCAATGGACTGTAAATTCTGCACCGAAAGATGGCGCTAAAGTCAATATTAAACTTCACCACAAACCTGCATCTGTAAGTGTAGCCGATGCCAATGGCAACGAAGCTGGAAGCGCTAAAGGTGGCGAAGAAGACATCAACGCAGTTTATAATATCAAATAAAATTCCATAATACATTTTATTTGTTGGTCTGCTTCTTATTTTTTAAGGAGCAGATTTTTTATATTATATACTGATAAAAACATAAAAATTTCTTATTTTTGCACTCATAAAAAAATGAACTAATGAAGGTTACGATTAAAAATCACGACGAGGTAAGTGCATTGCTTACCGTTACTTTGGATAAGAAAGACTATAAAGACAAAGTTGAAAAACAACTGATTAACTACGCAAAGAATGCGACTATTCCTGGATTTAGAAAAGGGAAAGCCCCTCTAGGAATGATCCGCAGACAGTATGAAGCGGGACTTACTTACGAAGAAATCAATAAGCAAGTTTCAGAAGGTCTTAACAACTATATTACTGAGAAAAAACTAAGATTGGTAGGTCAGCCAGTACCTGTTCCAGTAGAAGAATTGGATACCAACCAAGAGCAAATTGAACTACCATTTGAGGTAGGTTTCGAGCCTGAATTTACTATTGATTTGGCAAAATACGAAGCACCACACTATAATATTGAAGCCTCTGATAAGGAAATCAACACCAGCATAGAAAATATGCAGAAGCGATTTGCAGAAAGAGATCCTCAAGATAAAGCGACTAAAGACTCTTACATCGCCGTAGAGGTAAAACAAGTGGTAGAAGAAGACGCAGAAGGCGAGCATAACCACGCACCTAAGCATGCAGTAATCAACGCTGAAAATAAACCTGCTTTCGCTTTAGTTAAAAAACTTAAAAAAGACGAAAGCGTAAAAGTATCTAAAGAAGACTTAACTAAAGACGAAGAATTGGCTAAAGGCTTAGGACTCTCTAAAGACGAAGCAGAACACCTACACCACAATGAAGTGGAAGTTACCGTAAAAGACATTTATAAATTGAATCTTGCTGAGTTGAATCAAGACTTATTCGACAATGTGTATGGTAAAGATACCGTAAAATCTGAAGAAGAATTGAAAGCAAAAGTAAAATCAGAGTTAGACGAGTACTTCCAACAAAATGCCGATGTTCACTTTGTAAACAAAGTATTAGAACAAATTACTGAAAAAGAAGAAGTCCAGCTTCCTGAAGCCTTTTTAGTAAAATGGTTAATGTTCTCTAACCAAAACATTACCAACGAGGCACAAGCAAAAGAAATTTTCGATGCTGAAAAAGACCAAATTAAATATCAAATCATCGAAAGTAAATTGATGAACGATAATGGTATTACTATTGACTATGCCGATGTACTTGCCCAAGCAGAACAGTTGGTAAGAAACCAATTGGCGATCTATGGTATCCACCATTTATCTGATGAAGAAATTCAGAAATATGCTGTGGAAATGTTGAAAAACCAAGAGCAAGTAAGACAAATTTCTTCTGAAGTTGCTATGGCTAAGTTAAAAGATGTGATCTTAGAAAAAGCCACTAAAAAAGAAGAAAAAATCTCTCACGAAGATTTCTTGAAAGAATTACAAAAATAATCTTCCATAATATAAATTCCAAAAATCCCCAGACGCAAAGCGGTCTGGGGATTTTTTCACTTAAATAGAGCGGGTAAAAAAGCTTAGAGTTTGTGGTGGCGCAAGGTTTTGTTTCTATCCATTACTGCATACTCCTATATTTTTCCACTTAGAGACTTTGCTTACCGACAAACGCATCGTTTGTCGGCAAGCAAAGGGTGTCTTTGTCGTACGACAAAGACACCCTTTACAAACTAACCTCTAATTGAAAGCTTTAATAACCAATGGACTAACGGTCATAATTACCCGTATAATCCTGCAAACCCAACCCTATAGATAACAAAATTTCGGCTTTGGTCGTACGACCAAAGCCGAAATTCACTTATTAACCTTATTAAATTTTCTATTGTAAGAATCCTCCCCAATTTCTAAGCGATTACTACAGGAGTAGATAAAGTCTCCGTGCGTGGGGTTTTTAGAACCGTCTTGCCACTACTAAACTGCGTGGTTACGCTCACCTCATAGTTACCACTCGCTAAATCTGCAGGAACTAATATCAATAATCTTGAAGGCTCATTAAGAACGATGTTTTCCATTGGAAGCTTGGTTTCTTGGCTGTTGTCTAAGTTTTTAAACACCACACCATTTTTAGGGTCGCTGCCCTCTACCTTAATATAAGTCCCTTTGATTTCGGCGTTTTTACCTTTGGTGAGGGTACCGTCGGTTTTGTTTGTTGCCTTGTCGGTAATGCTGAAAAGGCTCATCGGGCTGGCTTGTTCACCAAGGATTTCTACTTTGGTGTCCTCGCTGGCTTTTCTAAGCTCCAACCCTTGGTTTACATTTACATACACCGAGTGTTTTTCCTTGTCAAAAGACTTGTCATAGAACACCCCTTTGATGGCTGGGCGCATATACACCAAGCCTGTGTTTACGCTATACCCATTGAGTACCAATTCCGATGCCTTGCGGTTAAAGCGTGTGATGATGTCTATGGCAGTCTCGGTTTGGATTTCCATACCCTCTTTTTGTAGCGCCTCGACCACTTCTTTCAGCCCAAGACTCCCGTTCATCAGCGGCACGGCAATAAAATCTGCCTTGTCGTCTTTGGTTAAAAGATTAGGACGAAGCCATGCTTTTAAGTTGTTCATAATTTTATTGTTTATATTTATAATTCATATTCATAATTCTTCTTTTTGTTTCTTAATTCCCATGGGGTACTTTCCTCATTTCTTTACGCTTGCTCCACATAATCCACTTTTGCAGACTTCTTCTTTCAACCAACTTTTTTCCTTGATGAAAAAAGTTGCAAAAAAATCAAGAGCAAGTGAAATGGGCTACTGCGTACCGTAGGACTACACGGGCTTGCCTCCCTTTCTCCCTAGGCTTATCCCTCGGACGCGCACCACTCCGCCTACTGCCCATCTCTTGCTCGGTAAGGCTTCGCTTGAGCGAGCTGTAGGTGAGTTTGCGTACGCAGAGCGAGTAATGGTTATCCCCACAGAAAAATAACTATTCACAGAGACGTTAAACTATCAATCTTTAATACAACGTATGCCGTATCCTGCATCTTTTGGCTGCCAACCATGTTTTACTATATGCCTAACGACTCCCCCCAGATTCCAATAAGCAACAACTACAGCATGTCTCCCATCTTTAGTCCCTGTATTATTATCATAACTATCTTCATAATCATTTGATGATGTCCATAAATATAGCTCACCTACTAAATCTCTAACATAAGGAAAGTATCTATTGAAAAAAGGACCTTCAAATCTTCCATTTCCACTTCCCTTAAATACATCTTCGTGCCAATCCCACACTGTTTTTATCTTACCTCTATATACATATGTCTTGTATTCTTTTATAGACGGAGCATGATAGCCTGTAGGACAAGGGTTATGAAATTCCTTTAAATCTTCCTTTTTAATCCATCCAATTTTTTTTAGTTTCGCTTCAATTTCATTCTCATCAGTTAAGCCAGATAATAACTCATGTCCATCTGGCATACGCCCCCACTCAAAATGGGAACCAAAAGCATCTTTATCTCTAATATTTTTAGCTCTTTGAAAAGGATAAAACACAGGTTCCTCTAGCTTAGAATAATTCGCACCTAAATTATTATTAAGCCATATTTTTCCGTCCGTTCCTAAAATTGGCATATAAAACATATCATGCTCATAAGCATTTTCCGCTCTATTTCCTGCATAATCTCTAGTTTTCTGATTAGCATATCTGTCTGGTATCCCTGGTAGTAGTCTTACTTCTAATTTTCTGTTAAACAATACATCTTCAAGTGTTGTAGTGGTTTCATTTAATCTAGGAATTTCAAAAGTAGTCAATAGAATCCCTTTTCCATCTTTACCTATGCCATTATTCATATCTAACTGAACAAGATCTATAGGCTTTTCAGCCGATATATAAAGGAGCATACTAATATCGCCAGAAGCTCTTAAAGAATTTTGAGATGTTGGTTCTGTAGAAAAATAAGATTTTAAATATACTTCTACATCTGTATCGGAATTTTTTATATACTTAGCTGGTATTCTTGCCGTGGCAATCGTAGAGGGAATTTCTAATTCTTTTGCATTGGATGAGCTTGCAGTGAAAGTCACATTTACAGCGTATACATGTTTTTGTAATGCTTCATTTGGCGTAAACATAGTAATACCACTCCCTCCTCTAAAGTCCCCTATTTTCCCTTGATAATTGAGCAATGGATCTTTCTTGCCATTAGCATCTTTTTTTCCTAATTGTGCCGTGGCAGGCTGAGAACTTAAATCAAGCGAATTAAACGGATAATAATTATCATCATAAACAGAGGCTAAATATCGTACGGGCTGTACATTAACATCCCATCCGTCTGGGACAATAAATTCCGCATCTGGAGCATCCAACGCCTCCAGCACCACTTGTGCTTTTACCGAACTAAAACCACAACAAAACAAAGCTACTATATATATTAATCTCTTCATAAGTCATTATTTGTTATTTAATAGCATCTCCTGTAACGGTTGCTGCATTTCCGGTATATTTAATTACACCTACAGCAGAATATCTGGTTCTCGTTTTAGTACCTCGTGCCGTTCTTAGTGTAACACCACTTCCTACAATAGTAACTTGCCCTGCGCCTTCTTGTACTACCACACAACTAAACCCAATAGGCAATGCAGATGGTACAGTAACCTTAGCTGCTGCAGAACTGTTAACATAAACAAAGCCCCCATTATCAGAAGCCGATAATGTAGTACTACCTGTAACTACTCTTACTGGACTTTTTGTAGAGATAACATTTGAACTACTTATCTGAATACCTGTACCCGCGGTATAGGTTTTACCTAAAGAACTCGCATTACCTATTTTCAACACCCCATTAGCATCTGCCATCACGACGCGGTCACCAGTACCTTTGAGGCTCGTGGTTTTTATCTTGCCGTTTACTTCTAACTTTTCAGAAGGTTTATCTGTTCCTATACCTATGTTTCCGTTCGCTAAATTCATAACCATTGTATAGTCATAGCCATTTTGTGTTCTTCCTTTATCATAGCCATAAAAACCAAACACATCTCCCAAACCGCCTATATTTACAACATGTCCACTAGAGGTCTTTTGTCTTAAAAATGGATGATACGAACTAGAAGTTTGACCTGACCCCGTAATCCCAGAAGTTCCTGTTTTCCCTGTAAGCCAAGAGCCGGCATCCGTCTTTACCTTCATATTTCCATCTACATCTAGCTTTGCAGTTGGTGTGTCTGTTCCTATTCCTACATTGCCATATAATGATATATTTTCCTGCTCTAATTTAATACTGCTTTTAAGTGAATTCATTAACAATATCCCATTAGTGATTTTAGTTAACGCTACCACATCCGAGCCAGTATTATTATTAAAAATGATACTACTCTGAGTAATAGTTAGATTGTTTTTCTCACTACTATTTTTCTTAAAAATCAATTGCTTGTCATTTGTATAAATGGTCGTTTCTTTCGTAAGCGTTCCGCCTAACTCTATATTGTTTCCACTTTTGGTTAAACCATTCGCAGCTCCTACAATGGTATTCGCATCAGTCGCTGGTGCCCATGTAGAGCCATTCCATTTTAAGACTTGGCTTGTACTCGTTCCAGCTGGCAAGGATACGGTTTTGCTTTTAGCGTCGTAGGTAATCCCTCTAGTAGCATTTACCACCCCTGATGGCCCCTCTGGGCCTCTGGCTCCAGTAGCACCCTTAGCTCCTGGCTCTCCTTTGTCTCCCTTAGGACCCGCTGGACCAGCAACACCTTGTGGACCTCTTGCCCCAGCAGCTCCAGTCGCACCTCTCTCTCCTTTTGGGCCTTGTGCTCCTACAGGGCCTGCTACTCCACGAGGACCTTGCGGACCCTGTATACCTGTTAAACCTCTTGGTCCTGCATCGCCTTTTTCGCCTTTATCGCCCTTTGGTCCTGCTGGACCAGCAACGCCCTGTGGTCCTCTAGCTCCTGTAGCACCAGTCGCACCTCTTGGTCCTATCAAACTTGTGGAAGCTCCCCACGAAGAAGAAGTTTTAGGTCCGTAGATTTGGTTTGTTGTGGTATTGATATAAAAATCGCCTATCTTTCCAGTGCTTGTACTTGGAGCTGTTGTGCCGCTTAGCAAAGTCTTGCCATCTTCTCCTTTTACACTTACTCCTTCTCCCATGGCTTTCCAAGTACCGCCGTTAAGACTATTGCTTTTGTTTTCGTAGTAGTAAAAGCCTGGCTTCACCTGTACACTCCCAATCCCAGAAACTCCCGTCGCAGTATTATAGACCACCATACCGTCCATACGAGTAGGAAAATTATTAGCCACATTAGGTCCCGACTGAACTAATGTAGTTAATGCTACTAAATCTGTACGAGGAAATACAAGACCTTTTCCTAAATTTAGACTACCATTCCATGTAGTGGATGAAGAAGCGTCTAGAAAAGAAGAAGATGTATTTATCGTTCCACCCTTAACATTTTCGTTAGTTCTTATCTGTGCTTGGGTAAAATAAGTTATTCCCAATATTCCTATTAAAATATATGTTTTTTTCATAATTTTTAATTTCAAATTTTATTAATATGCCGTGATATTTACCCAATTAGTACCATCTGAAATATAACAAGATGAAAGTGTTGCCTCTGCTGATTGTGATTGTCCCACCGCTATATCTGGCACAAATCTAAAATTAGCGTTACCCTGATTATAAAAACAAATCTGCCTTCCTTTATTACTCATAACATCAGGCATATTGATAGTTCCTCCTTGGTTATTGGTTAGACGAACTAAATCATCAGTAGGAAGTATTGTTACAGTGGTTCCGTTATCTGTTCGCGTGTTCCACACATATCGAGTATTAGACGGACTTCCTCCTAATTTTTGCCAAACTTTTTCTTTAAAGAAATAAAACCCTTTTTCATTTACTAGAGAAGTAGTACCAGTAAGGCTTCCGTTGGATACATCGTCTACATAAATAAGCGTAGATTCTGCAACAGTAGTTCCCATACTAGCGGCTCTTTGGCGGCTCACTCTTGGGATCAAAACACCCTCTACACTGGTTCCGTTCTCATCAAAAGTTTTAACTTCTAAAGTTGCGTGCGGTTTGTCTATGTTAACCCCTACGACTCCTTGTGTTTTTTCTTGCTGTCCAAACACTTGTGTACTCAAGCCTACTGCGGCGAATACGGCTAAATTGATAATTGTTTTTTTCATAAAAATTAAATTTAAAGTTGTTAATAATTTATTTGTTTAGTAGCTACAGGACTAAAGCCTGCAACTAGGAGTTGAACCAATTGTTTTAAATTGCCAGTAGCAAGTAATGAGTTGTTGTATAAAGCTCTAAGCCTTTTGCCTACGGCGAGGGATAAGTGATGAGTTTTGAGTGATGAGTGATTGCCTGAAGTATTTAGCCTACGGCATAATGCTTTCCAATATCTAATTTCTAAGCTCTTATTTCTAAAATCTATACTTTTGCCTAC
>NZ_KB894282.1 GCF_000374405.1 Riemerella columbina DSM 16469 | reverse complement strand
GTGTGTGTGTGTGTGTGTGTGTGTGTGTGTGTGTGTGTGTGTGTGTGTTTACACAATTTTCTGAAACCACCAAATTATTTGGGTAGTTTTTTTGAAAAAGTTTTATTTCTGTGAAAATGTGTAACATAATGGGGGCAAAAATATGGATAATTTTTTTATTGTGCAAGAGATAAAAAATAAAAATATAGACGAAAAAGTAATTCTTAAGTCCTTATGTTTTTTGTTTACAGCCCTCGGCACATTACTTATAGCTTAAAGTCTAGGATATAACAATTTTTACACTAAATTTTCCTTATTTTTGTCAAAATTTATTTTGCGTGATTACAATCGACCAATTAAAAGCCTTACAATCCAGAGTGGAGGACTTGCACCAATATCTTCAAATTGAAAAGAAGAAGTTAGAAATCATTAATGATGATGAAAAAACTGCTGCTCCAGACTTTTGGGATAATCCTAAAGAAGCGGAAACTTTTCTGAAGCAACTGCGTTCTAAAAAGAAATGGGTAGAGGATTACGATGCTATTTTTACAGGGTTAGAAGATTTGGAAGTACTAGTAGACTTTGCCAAAGAAGATGCAGAAAGCGAAAAAGAATTGGAAGCAACTTATCCAAAACTTTTAGAAAAAGTAGAAAATCTTGAGTTTAAAAATATGCTATCCAATGAAGGAGATGAACTTTCTGCGGTATTGCAAATTACCGCTGGGGCAGGGGGGACAGAAAGTTGCGATTGGGCGTCTATGTTGATGCGGATGTATCTGATGTGGGCTGAAAAAAATGGCTATAAAGTAAAAGAACTCAACTTTCAGGAAGGGGATGTGGCAGGAATTAAAACCGTGACTTTAGAAATTGATGGGGAATATGCGTTTGGATACCTAAAAGGCGAAAATGGAGTACACCGTTTGGTAAGAATCTCGCCGTTTGATAGTAATGCCAAGCGCCATACCAGCTTTGTGTCGGTGTATGTTTATCCTTTGGTAGACGATTCTATTGAGATTAATATCAACCCTGCCGATATCAGTTTTGAAACAATGAGAGCTTCTGGTGCGGGGGGACAAAATGTAAATAAAGTGGAAACCGCTGTGCGACTTAGACACGAACCAACGGGGATTATTATTGAAAACTCTGAAAGCCGTTCGCAACTTCAAAATAAGGAAAAAGCCTTGCAGCTCCTTAAATCTAGACTCTATGAAATAGAGTTGGAAGAGCGTATGAAAGCCCGAAATGAAATAGAAGCCAACAAAATGAAAATAGAATGGGGCAGCCAAATCCGAAATTATGTGATGCATCCTTATAAGTTAGTAAAAGATGTGCGTTCGGGACACGAAACTTCAGATGTAGATGGGGTGATGAATGGTGATATTACTCCATTCTTAAAAGCATTTCTAATGGCAGATGGAACGGCGATAACGGAAGACAACGGCGAATTATAAAATTTGTTAAAACTGTACACTTTCCTGCTATTAACAGAATTAAATTGACTATTTTTGTGACTTAATAGATTTTTATGGAACATTTTGAAAGTTGGAAAGATTTACTTAACCCTGAATTTTACATTAAACTAGGCGGTTTTTGGCTGGTACTATTTATCATTTTTGCTGAAACAGGTCTATTTGTTGGGTTTTTCCTGCCAGGGGATAGTTTATTGTTTATCTCGGGAATTTATGCTGTCCCTTTAATTAAAGAAACTTTTGGAATTGTAGAAAATGATTTTCTGTGTACTATTATCCTAGCCAGTGCGATTGCTTGTGCAGCCATTTTGGGTAATATGGTAGGCTATTGGTTTGGTAGAAAGAGTGGACCATCACTTTATGACAGACCTGATTCATTTTTATTTAAAAAGAAATATCTATTCAAAGCCCACGATTTTTACGAAGACCATGGGCGTATTGCGATTATCGCCGCGAGATTTTTACCTGTGGTAAGGACTTTTGCACCTATTGTTGCTGGAATTGTTGGGATGGAAAAGGGAAAATTTATGCTATATAACATCATCGGAGCTATTGCTTGGGCGTTTTCGCTAATTTTTGCAGGTCATTATTTGGATAAGTTATTCATCGAACAGTTTGATATTGACCTTAAAAAGCATTTGGAAATTATTATCCTGATTATCGTATTGGTGACAACAGCACCTGTGGTGATTAAAATGTTTTTTGGCAAGGATAAAGATAGAACGGTTTAGTATACAATGTAATAAATACTGTACAGAGGTATAATGTAGTGATGTATAAATCTAATTTAGATGTGTCGATTTTTTTAATTAAAATATGTCAAGATTACAATATATTTTATTAACTACTGTTCCATTGTTGGCAATTATTTTTTCATTTGATAAGTTGCCATCTACCTTAAGCTTAGTTTTATTTTTATCCTATTATCCTTACCATGTGTTGGTCACTTATTATAGAATAAATCGTTACCGTTCGGTATCTTTTTGGAAATTAATGATTCCCTTTAAGCGATTCGAATATTTTAAAGCCCTTTATATCTATCCATAAATAATATTCATAGACTTTGATTACTAAAGAAACCATAGATAAAATTTTTTCTGCCATAAGGGTGGAAGACATTGTTGGTGAGTATGTGCAACTTAAAAGAGCAGGGTCTAATTTCAAAGGGCTAAGTCCATTTGTGGACGAGAAAACGCCAAGTTTTGTAGTTTCGCCTTCTAAACAAATATGGAAAGATTTTTCCTCTGGTAAAGGGGGAACGGCAATTTCTTTTTTAATGGAAATTGAAAATTTTTCCTATCCTGAAGCACTTAGGTATGCTGCAAAAAGATATGGTATTGAAGTAGAGGAAAACAAACGGGAACTTACCGATGAGGAAAAGAATGCTCAAAATGAAAAAGATTTACTCTACAAAATCCATGAAGTAGCCAATCATTATTTTCAAGAGCAACTATGGGACGAAGAAGAGGGGAGAGCTATTGGATTATCTTATTTTAAAGAGCGTGAGCTTCGGGAGGATATCATCAAAAAATTCCAATTGGGCTATTCGCCGATGCAAAAAAATGCGTTTACAGAATACGCTCTGTCCAAAGGTTATAGCAAAGACATTTTAGAAAAATCGGGATTATCTCTATTTACAGAATATGCACCAGAAGGTGTGGATAGATTTCGGGAACGAGTAATGTTTCCTATCCATAGTTTTTCGGGACGCGTGTTAGGTTTTGGGGCAAGGATTTTAAAGTCTAATGTTAAGGCTGCCAAATACCTCAATTCGCCAGAAACCGATGTCTACCATAAATCTAATGTACTATATGGTTTAAACCAGAGTAAGCAAGCTATTTCTAAAAATAATCTTTGCCTTTTAGTAGAGGGCTATATGGATGTAATTGCCCTTCATCAAGCGGGAATTGAAAATGTAGTGGCAAGTTCTGGGACGGCACTCACGATAGAGCAAATAAAACTCATCAAAAGGCTTACAGAAAATGTAACCATATTGTTTGATGGCGATGCCGCAGGGATAAAAGCCAGTTTTAGAAGCATAGATTTATTGCTATCCGAAGGGATGAATATTAGAGTATTGCTATTCCCCGATGGAGACGACCCAGATTCTTTTTCTCGAAAACATCCAAAGGATTTTGTAGAAAATTTCATTGCGGAACACGCTCAGGATTTCATCAACTTTAAGGCTGAAATTTTACTTAAAGATACCGAGCATGACCCTATTAAAAAATCGCAAGCAATTCGAGATATCGTAAAGTCTGTGGCGTTTGTGCCGAATATTTTACAACAAGAGATTTATTTAAAAGAAATTTCTAACCAGTTTAGCCTCTCTGAAAAATCTTTGTTTAATGAATTGGGCATTCAAAACCAAATCAAACAAAAAGAATTTAGAGGTGGTAGCCAGCCCGTCCCTAAACCACAACCCCAAAAGTTGGAAGTGGTGGATGCCCTTAATGAAGACAGAAACCAAACGGCGTTGCTTTATTTAGAGGAGCAGTTGGTAGAGATTATGCTAAAATATGGAACTCAGATTATAGATTTAAAAAGTATTGATAACGAATCTTATCAGACTACGGTTATTGAGGAAATTATCCAGGCTATTCATCAAGACGAATGCGAGATACAATCGCCAACGAACCAAAAAATTATTAAAGAACTAGAAGACGGGATTGCAGAAGGGGAACTTCGCACCGACCAATTTTTTATGACTTTAATGGACGAAACCATAACAGGGAAAATAGCGACGGTTTTAGTAGAACCTTACCAGTTAAGCGATTGGTCAAAACATAATATTTATCTGAAGCCCAAAGAGGAAAGTGTATCCAAATTGGTAAAAGAAACCATACTAAGGTATAAAAGAGAATATGTGATGAGGATGATTAAAGAATTAAAAAATACGGAGGCAGAAGATAAAACAGAAATCTACCAAAAAATAATCAAACTAACCCAACTTAAAAATAAATTAGACCAAGAATTATTTCGGGTAATATGACAGAATGTCTATCTTTACCGCGTAGGAATACTATTTGAGAATAAAATACAAAGATTATAATATTATGGATATTAAAAAAGAATTTAGAGATTTTTCAGTTAAACATTTAGGAAATAATGGTTTAGCAACGGATCAATATATGGGGATGTTTAACCCAACAAATCTTACGCCTTATATCATGGAAGAACGACGCCTTAATGTGGCTCAGATGGATGTATTTTCTCGTTTGATGATGGATAGAATTATCTTTCTAGGTACAGGCATCGACGATCAAGTGGCTAATATTGTGACAGCACAATTGTTATTTTTAGAAAGTTCAGACCCAGCGAAAGATATTCAAATCTATATCAACTCGCCAGGGGGAAGTGTTTATGCTGGATTAGGTATTTACGATACAATGCAGATCATCAAGCCCGATGTAGCCACTATTTGTACAGGTATGGCAGCGTCTATGGGAGCGGTATTACTTGTTTCTGGGGAAAAAGGTAAGCGTTCTGCACTAAAGCATTCTAGAGTAATGATTCACCAGCCAAGCGGTGGCGCTCAAGGGGTAGCCAGCGACATGGAAATTAACTTAAGAGAGATGTTAAAATTGAAAAAAGAACTTTATGATATTATCTCTCACCATTCTGGACAGTCGTATGAGTGGGTAGAAAAATCCTCTGATAGAGACTATTGGATGACTTCTTCCGAAGCCAAAAAATATGGCATGGTAGACGAAGTGCTGGAAAGAAAGTCTTAATAATTTAGATAAAAAAGGGTGTCTCGAATTTCTGGACACCCTTTCTGTCTAAAACTATTGATAATAACTAATATCAATAAAATACTCATTAGTCTTTCAAAATTAAACTATTAAGTGCTGAAGTTACGAAAGACAACAGTATACTAAAGCCTAACGCCCACCAAAAGCCATCAATGGACATTCCTTCTACAAAATAGTCTGCCATTAGTACCACTGCCGCATTGATGACTAAAGCAAATAGTCCTAAAGTCAATATCGTTAATGGTAAACCAATCAATTGTAAAACTGGACGGATTAATAAATTAAATGCCCCCAATACAATAGCAAATACAATGGCGGTACCCAAAGAGTCTATACGCACACCATCTAGCACTTTTTGCAATAGAAACGCAGATACAGCTGTAACTAAAAGTCTGATAATTAAATTCATAAGTATTATTTATAAATATTATAGTTCTGGATTTTTTAATCTTGCATCTTTAGGAAAAGGCGTCGTATATCTTATATCTTTAGCCTTTAATTCATAGGCTTTCCCATCGAATATATGAGTGATTTTTGGTTGTGTTGTTCTACGCAAATCCCCCCATCTAAGCCCTTCAAAAGATAGCTCTCTTGCCCTTTCATCTAATAATTCTTTAATATAAGAATTTCCAGAAAGAGATGAGATTTTAGTTTTAAACTGTGTAAAACCAATCGCATTATATCTGTTTTTAGCAAGACTAAGCAATGTTGCTTTAGAATCGGCTTCTTTTCCTAGTCGTGCTTCTGCTTCCGCTTTCACTAATAAAATATCTGCTACTCTAAAACTACATTTAAAATCATTAGAATTGTATTTTGTAGATTGCCAGTCATTACCAGTTTTCTTAAAGTACTTAGAAAACCTTAAATCATTCACTTGGTCGTATAAAGCAATATGTTCATCGCTAGCTCTTGAAAAACGATTTGTGGAATAATCTAAAGCCAATTCTAAATTCATGATGGATTCTTTAGATTTAAAATCATTAGGTAGTACATTAAACTGATTGAAATCTTCTAAATTATGATTTGAGTTTAATACCAAATTCGCTTCATGTAATGCTTTATTCCACTCTCCTCTATATTGATACAACCTTGCCTTAAATGCATGTAGCGCGGTTGTTGTAAATCTATAGTTATACCCTACTGGAAAACTACTCTCGTTTAACAAGTCTTCCGAAGATTTGATATCCGATAAAATTTGATTATAGGCAGCATCCAAAGTCACGCGAGGAAAACTGCGTTCTAAATTTACCTCAGTAATTAATGGCACCGATAATTCATCGCCATTATTTCCATTATAAGCAGGTGCATAGATATTGATTAATTCAAAGTATGTATAAGCCCTCAAAGCATATGCTTCTCCTAAAATTTGATTAGTCTTTTGGTTTGAACTATTATATTTACCAATATTCTGAATGATATAGTTGGTATTGAAAATCACTTGATAGAATGATGCATAAGGCATCTCAATAGAACCTGGGATAGCATTGGATTCATCCCAAGTAAAAATAGCTTTATAAGATTCTGAAGTATTGCCTGCTTTTACTTCATCCGACTTTAAATTTAGAAGTGCTTTATGCTTAGGAAACAATTGGTAAGCTCTAGTAAGTAATGCTCTAAAATCTTCCTCTGTCTGAGGTAATACCTTTCCGGTAGGCGTTATATCCAAGTATCTTTGGCAAGAGTGGCTGCCTAATGATAATGCCGCAACGAGCAATAATGGTTTTATAATATTTGATTTCATATTTTCTTTAAATTTTAAAATTAAAAACCTACATTTACACCGAAAACAAACGCTTTCTGAATAGGTTGTGCATAAATATTTCCATAAGTTTCTGGATCAAAATATCCATGATAGTCACTACCAAAAACAAATAAGTTTCTACCTTCTACTGATAGTTTCAATGATTTAATACCCGAATATTTAATCAGTTGATTAGGTAGTGTATAGCCTAATCTTATATTATTAATTCGCACGAAACTGATTTCTTTCATCCAAGAGTCAAAATAATTATAAGTATTGTAACTATCTCCGCTCGAGAACCATCCATAGACTTCTGACTGCCCTGGTAAGGTCCCACTACCAATAA
Source organism: Riemerella columbina DSM 16469 (assembly GCF_000374405.1). Lineage (GTDB taxonomy): Bacteria > Bacteroidota > Bacteroidia > Flavobacteriales > Weeksellaceae > Riemerella > Riemerella columbina. The sequence continues at coordinate 91,732 of NZ_KB894282.1, read as the reverse complement.
TTCTAGGCAAGGATGAATTTTTGTTGTTCGGATTCCACGCCTCTAAAACTTGAGAAGAACCATTTAACCCTCTATCGACCGCTGTAAAGTTATATGGTGGTTGCCCCACTACAGTCTGTTTAATATTAAATGATGCTGCAATGTTTAGATCCCAATTACCGATGTTGAATGTATTGGTTAAACCACCAAAGTATTTTGGATCACGGTCGCCTATATAAGAAAATAAATTTCTAAATTCTTCTGTGGAATATTCACTTACTACAAAGCCAATCCCCCAAGGGTCAGAAATTTTGTAAAAATCAACCGCAGAAACTACATTCCCATTTTTATCATAGAACTGAGGTAAACCATTAGCATCTAAGCCCGCTGTTCTCAAACCAAATACGGCATTTACAGGATAGCCTTTTCCGGAAGGTAAAAAGTTAGAGCGCCCATCGTTTACTTCATCAATATTACTTCTGTTAGCGGCAATGTTAAATGTAGTAACCCAATTGAATTTTTCTGTACTGATATTAGTTGTACTTAGAGAAAACTCAAATCCTCTATTCGTTAAACTAGCCCAGTTCACATTTGTTAATGAGAAACCAGTTTCTAAAGGTAAATCTTTGTATCCTAAAATATCCTCACCCTTTCTTTCATAAAAATCTAATGTGAAATTAAGGCGATTATTCCAAAGTCCCAAATCTAAACCTAAATCTTTGGTCGTTGTTTTTTCCCATCTAAGTAATGGATTAGGTGCCCCATCATTAGTTATCGTTGGTTCAGAGGTATTAAGTATGGTGGTATTATTATAGCGTCCTACATAGTAAGGGGTAGTCGTTCTATCAATATTTCCTTGTAATCCATAGGAACCTCTTAATTTTAATCTGCTTATGGTGTTATTATGCTTTAAAAATGATTCATTCTTAACATTCCAAGCGAAAGATGCAGCCCAAATCGGATTCCATCTTTTATTAGTTTCGGCACCAAAGAAGTTGGTTCCATCATACCTTACACTTCCAAATATAGTATAACGATTGTCATAAGTATAGGATAATGTTCCAAAAAATGAAGCATAAGCATTCTCTACTTCAATGTCCTTGTTAGGAATATAGATTGGATTATCTCTATCGCTATTGGGAATATCAAAAGGTACGGATGTTTTATTACGCTTGTTATAGCCGTACATTTGGCTCATAGTATCGGTATAATTAGTTCTTCTAATTTCAGAACCTATTAAAGCAGAGATATCGTGCTTTCCAAATCTAGGGCTATACTCCAAGATATTTTTAAAATTATAATCTAATTCGTTCGCATTATTTTGCTTCATATAACCACCGTCTGGCAAGAATGATTTATTAGTAGAAAACTGTACACTATTAGCCATTCTCTTTCTCATAAAATAAGTTGCTTCATCGGCATAGCGTTCCGTTTTAGTAGTTCCAATAGATATACCAAACTGCGAGCGGTATTCTAAGCCTTTAAAGATTTTAAAATCAAAATCTAATATAGCTCTAAGGTTACGACTCAGCATACTATAATTGGTGTTTTCTCTTTCTTCTATGTAATTATAAGGAATTCTAGTTACTGCACCTGTGGACAAAGATTCTACATAGTTAATATCTTGATCATAAATATAATTTCCTTGGGCATCTCTAGGTGCTAGATAAGGATTAGCCGTTCTAGAATAATAAGTAGGTGTAGTATAACTACCAGAATCTGACAAAAATGAAGTTTGCTTGGTAGAAGTTCCAAATATAGATAATCCTAAGCTAAGTTTTTTACTCAACTTATAATTATTTTTTAAAGTCAGATTAAATCTATCAAAACCCGATCCTATAACAGTAGACTGTTCATTATAATACCCTAATGAGGCATAGTAATTATAATTATCTAGTCCACCAGAAAGGCTCACAGAATGCTGATGGTTAATCGCATTTCGATATAATAAATTTCCCCAATTGGTATTGGTTTTTCTCAGTTGATCAATGGCTTGTTGAGATGCCAAGCTTAATGCGGAAGTCCCACCATTTCTTAGATTATCCCAATCATTATTAGCCGTTAAAATTCTTGAAATCGCACCATTATCTTTTCTATAACCATCTAAATCTGGTCTTGCCGCCATCATTAATTCAAAATTCACTTTCTGATTGGTATCCATTAAGTTTAATTTAGAAAAATCTGGCTTTTGTGTTACAAATGTATTAGAAGAAAAGTTAATGCTCATTCTTCCTTTCTTGCCATTTTTCGTAGTAATTAATATAACACCATTGGCTGCTTGAGCCCCATATATTGCCGTAGCAGAAGCATCTTTGAGTACTGTAATATCCTCAATATCCTCAGGGTTTACTCCTGCTATAGAATAGTTTTTAAGGAGGTTAATATCTTGTCCTATATCATAATTTGGTGCTTGGTTGCCTTCTAAAGGCATTCCATCAATCACCCAAAGTGGGCTATTATTACCTGATAGAGAAGCGGTTCCTCTAATTCTTATCGGTGCAATTTGTCCTGGTGTTCCAGATGACGGTGTTATCATTACCCCTGCTACTTTACCTTGTAACATTTGGTCTACAGAAGCCGTTGCTTTTTGCTCTATTTTCTTCATTTTTACCACATCTACAGATGAGGTCAATTTGCTTTTTTCTATCTTTTGAAACCCCGTCAGCACCACTTCTTCAATAGTTTTTTCGTTGCCTTTTAATGTATCTTTAGACACTTGTTGCTGTGCAAAAAACACTCCAGGTAAAAGACTTAATAGTAGTTTTGTCTTCATATTATTTATTTTAATTTTTCGTTAGTCTGTTTTCAATGCCTTATCAATCCTGATCAACATATCTTGATAATGATTTTTAGTAGCCTCATCACCACTGTTGAGCGATTTAGATATAATTTTTCTTACTTTTACTAATTCTGCTCGTTTTGCTGAACCTACTTCTGATAAGCGTTTCATTCCTTCAAAATAAAGGTCTAACTGATTATCATTAAAATTATGTTCGCTAGTGTTGTGTTCTGCATAATCACAAATCATCGGCATTTTTCCAAATATAGTGCTTTCAGTTTTATCGTATAATTGCTGTGTATCAATTATTAATGCATCAATATAATTTTTCTGTGTCATACGCTCTGCTATATCTAAAGACTGTTTAGCTATAGTTTTCTTAAATATAAAGGTTCTCAGTTCTTGAAATAGTTCTACCACAGTCATCAACTTAGGTGAATCTTTTTCTGATTTCGAAAATTCAAACTCTAGAAGTCTTAATAATTTTTTGTCATTGATTAATCCATAAAGAATTGCCGCTTGTTTTTCTCTAAATACATTGTAAGGCGATTGATCTACTAATCCTTTTGGTGTTGTTTTAGCAGGTCGTATTTTACTTAGTTCTGGATTAATAAACAACCACTTAGGTAAAGTTAATATATTTTTTTTAATGAATTCTAATGCTTCTTTTTGTATTTCATAAGGCACAGGTTGGTAGGTATCCAAACGATCACCTTTTACCGTTGGTGTAAGGTATATCCCTCCAATATTAGCCAAAACATGATTATTATATACATACCATTGATTAATCACCTGGTTGTAGAAGGATTTGGCTTCGTCATAATTATCTCCATTTTTAGTACTCCATTCTATCAAATGGGGTATGGTCTTTTTTAAGTTGATTATACCATATTCTCCAGCCTTCATTGCATTATCTCCTAAATCTTCTGCTTGAGAGCGGGGGTCTATAATTTCAGATTGTTGTTTTCCATAGAAATAGAGTGGGTCACCTTGATGTTTTTCTATCCATTGTCTAGTTTTATATACCTCTTCTTGTGGCGTCTTTGCTCCAGTCCATCGGTATCCCCAATTAATCGCATATTCGTCATAAATGCCAATTTTGGGTGTAATTTGTTTTACACCATCTCCTTCTTGAGCTACATAATTAAACCGAGCATAATCCATAATAGAAGGTGCTGTACCTCCCATTTTTGAAGTAAATTCTGGTGACCTTAACTGCTCTACACTAAAAGCATGTGAAGCACCCATATTATGCTTAAGCCCAAAGGTATGCCCTACTTCATGCGATGACACAAAACGAATCGCATGTGCCATTTTAACATCTGGAAAGATATTTCCTCGCACTTGCGGATCTATAATTCCCGTTTGAACACGCATCCAAGATTGAAGCAGTGTCATTACATTATGCCACCAAATAATATCGGATTCTAAAATTTCTCCTGTTCTAGGATCTACTACCGAAGGCCCCATAGCATTCGCCATAGCTGATGCCGCATAGGTAATAACGGAGTATCTTACATCATCTGCATCAAATTCTTTATCATTTGGATCTGGAAGCCTAGCACTTATAACATTTTTAAACCCAGCCTTCTCAAAAGCCTGATTCCAATCGTAGACGCCATCTATTATTGCTTGCTGCCACTGTTTAGGCGTAGCAGGGTCTATATAATACACAATAGGTTTTTGAGGCTCTACCAACTCTCCTCTTAAATACCGCTCTACATCTTCAGGTTTAGGCTCTAGTCTCCATCGTGTAATCAATTCTTTTTGCTCAACTTTTTGTTGCTGATCATTATAATAGAGCTTAGGTGTTGTAAAATACCCCACTCTATCATCGGAAAATCTCCCCACCATTGGTTCTGGCAGCAGCACAATATTTGTAGTAGTCCCTACGGTTAAATCTGCTTTTTCTGATGAAGTTTTACCCTCCGAAATTTGAGTGGTAAGTATAGATTTTATAATAATATTTTTTGGAAATGCCTTAGTTGTTTCTATGTAAGAATCTTTGGTTTTGATACTACTGCCCATTCCAATATTATCAAATAAATTATTGAAACTTTTTGCATTACCATCAAAAACATTATTCACTTGTATTACAGCAGTAGAATCTGTACCATAAGATTTTATTTCAAAACCTTGAACTATGGACTCCCCATAATTATCTCTTACGGAAGAATAGATGTTGTCTTTAGGATTGACTTCAATTTGAGGATCAAATGTTTTTACCCATACTTTTTTATTTTTAGAATCTTTATAAAATCTAATGATTTTATTCTCATAATTCATTCCTTTATTTATCCCCGCATTATTGATTGGTGAGGGTACAGAAGAAATTTTATTTACAATTAATAAATCTTTGCCTAATATTTCATTTGGAATTTCGAAATATAAAGCATCTTTTACTTCGTGTATCGTAAGTAATCCTTTTTTGGTAATGGCATTTTTAAGTAGTTTATTATAGAGAACAAATTCTTTCTGTTCATGCTTTTTATCAACTATTTGCTTTTCATCCTTTTTGTAAATTACTACGGTATCTTTCTTTTGCTTTTCTCTATTTTGTCCAAAGACAAATCCTACTCCAACAAAAAGGCATAGGATTGCCATTCCAAATTGTTCTTTAATCATTGAAAAAATATTTTTTGATAAAAAAGCATCTCTATACCAGAGATGCCATTAACTGATTTATTATTTTTACGAAATTATCTATTTTTATACACCACTGCATTAATATTCATGCCTGCCCCTACGGAAGCAAAGATGATATAGCCTCCTTCTTTAAAAGAGTGTCCTTCCAATTGTCCTTTTTTAATTAAATTAAACATAGTTGGGATGGTGGCTACTGAGGAATTGCCTAGTTTTTGAACCGTCATAGGTGCAATAGCTTCGTCGTAATTCTTTATGCCATAAAGCCTAAATAAACGAGAAATCATAGCATGATCCATCTTCGCATTCGCTTGGTGGATTAGAATTTTATCAATATCCGAAATATCCAAACCTGCTTTGTCAATCGTAGCTTTGATCGCATCTGGAACATATCTTAGGGCAAATTCATAAATTTTACGCCCCTTCATTCGGATATAATTTTTACTCTGTCGATAGTCTGGATTAAGTGAAGATCCATTTTCTAGATAGCAGATTTCTTCGTTATTAAAGCAAAGTGTATTGCTCTCTAACAATCCAGCATTTTCGTCGGACGCTTTTACTACCACAGCACCAGCACCATCGGCAAAAATCATTTTATTTCTGTCGAAAGGGTCGGTGACTTTGCTCAAAGTTTCACTACCTACCACTAAAATATGTTGTGCTTTTCCTGCTTTAATCAAAGTATCAGCTAAAATTAAACCTTCTACCCAACCAGGACAACCAAATATCATATCATAATTGATACAACTGCGATTTTTAATCCCGAGTTTGTGCTTTAACCTTGCCGACATACTAGGCATAAAGTCCGATACACCATCATTCCCTACTTCGCCATAATTACTGGCGTAAATGATATAATCCAAAGTTTCTGCATCTATCCCTGCATCCTCAATAGCTTCCTGAGCTGCAATTAAACCAATATCAGAATTATATTGGGTATCTTCTACATATCTTCTTTCTTCAATTTCAGTGATTTCTACAAATTTTTTGATGATTTCTTCATTAGGTTTATCAATGTGTTTCCTATTATCATCAAAAAAAATGGCATCTTTAAATTCAGAACCTTTAATGATTTTGCTAGGAATATAGCATCCCGAACCTATAATGACTGTATTTGGCATATTATAATTATATTTTAATCTCTGCAAAGATAGAGAAATATTTTTCGATGTGCTAATGTGTTGATTTCAATTAGGCTATCTAAAATTTTTCAATAAAATTTTAATACTGCCTATTTTTGGCAGTCTACGGGGTTATTTTTGCACTATTAAATTAATGAAATATGCAAAATATACAATTCAAAGTTGAAGTGCCAGTTCTTTTAGAGAGATTTATTGGCTTAAAAAGCAAAGTATTTTCTGGAAATAATATTGAAGAAAGCAAAAATAATGCTTTGAAATACTTTTCAGAAGTTATTATCAAAAGCGTTGAGGTTGGCAGTATTTGGGTTTCGGAATTTGTTGATGAGTCTGCACAGTTAGAAAGGGTAAATCATCTAAATAGAAAACCTTATATCAATAATGATGGCGTATTGAACTTTCCCAAACTCTTACAATGTAAAATTGAATACCGCTATTCTGAAGATTTTGTACTTCAATTCATCACCGCTCAGCAAAGCGGTAAAAAAGCAGTTGAGATTTTGAAATCATTAGGCGCTATACAATTAAGTCTATGTCTAAATGATGATGAAATCATGGGTTTAATCGCCTTTAGTAATCAGTTGAATAATAAATTGGATCAAAGGCGTTTTGAGTTAGCAAATAAGCAAAAAGATTTAGATATCTTTTTTAAGCGAAGTGATTTTCTACCTCAATATTCGTTTAACTTTGAATATGAAAAAAGACTGAACTCAGAATTGTTTTACTCTAAAAATTTCTACAATAAAACTATTTTAAAGGAACAGAACTTTTTTGAATTAGAGAAGCAGTTTCTATCGATGATGAATACCGGTATTGAAAGTAATTATATTTTCATTTTAGAAAAATATGTTCATAACGCAAAATTGGCATTGCAAAGGTTAATACAGACTTACAATGTAAAAGTAAAAGTGAAAAGAAAAAAATCGATTTTATTTCAATCTAAGTCTTATGCCCTTTTTGAACTTAATAGAAAACTAAGAGATGATTGTGATGAACCATTTTTATACCACCCAAAAGGATTATTGTTTTATCGAAACCTTGATGGGATTGTAGAAGCGAACGAGTGTACAAGTTTAGAAGATGTAGTAGAAATCCCTTTAGATGAAGATTTTAAAGAAGTTATGAATATTATTTAAAAAAAATGATGATGAAACAATTACCACTTATAAGCTATATAGTGAAAACGCAAATTCTTACAAACAAAGCAGGCTTAAGATACCTCTCTGGTAAAATCTTTAATGATGAAAATATTCTAGAAGCTAGAAGAAAAGCCTATGAATATTACGGAGCTGCTATAGATGTACTACAAAGAGAAGGCGAGATTTTAAAGAATGAAAATGGCAAAATTGTCTATAAAAATCCACAAGATTATCAGGATGGCATCAAAATGTTTATACGGATAAATAGGGATTTTTTTATAACTGGAAACTTCAACGCTCAAAAATATTATATCGTTTATAAGCCTCATCAAAATAAAAGATGAGGTTTTTTAATGGTCTTATGATATGTGTAGCATAATAAAATACCCCAAGGGCAAAAAAATAACCTCATCAGAGGTCAAGCAAAAAGTTAGGGATTTTCATTTCATTGGCAAAAATCGGCAACTTGTCGGCAAAATGGGATAATAAAAAAGCGTAAAATGTTTTAAGTCAACAAATTACGCTTTAAAAGTAGTACCCAGAGCCGGGATCGAACCGGCACGCCTTGCGGCATTGGTGTTTGAGACCAACGCGTCTACCAATTCCGCCATCTGGGCTTGTTTAATTGGTGTGCAAATATATTACTTTTTTTTAATACTGCAAAATGTTTTAATCATTTTGGATTATTAAAATCATACAGACTAAAACTTTTCAGACTTCACAACTTTACCCTCATCTGTGATGATATAGTATTGGTAATTTGGAAATTGTTTCATTAATTGTTTTCCTTTTTTTAATCCGAGTACCATAATCGAGGTGCTTAGTCCATTGGCGAACTCGGCATCAGGTCCTTTAATAGTTACGCTGACCAATCCAGACGATGGATACCCAGTTTTGGGGTTGATGATATGAGCATAGCGCTTACCCTCGAGCATCACATATTTTTCATAGCTGCCTGAGGTAACAATCGCTTCGTTATATAACGATACCACTTCTACGGGTTCTGTAAGGTCGAATGGGTTGGTAATGCCAATACGCCAAGGCTTCCCTTTGGTAGAAAGCCCCCATACTGCCATATCCCCAGATGCATTGATGATGCCTGCAACTACACCTAATTGTTGCATCCGTGCTTTTGCTCGTTCTGCGGCATAGCCTTTGCCAATAGAACCAAAACCTATTTTCATCCCTTTATGTTTAAGGAAAATGGTTTGCTGATAAGGATTGAGGATAATATTACGATAATCCACTTTAGCGACTGAATTTTTAACCTGTTTTGGGCTAGGCATTTCTGTCATACTGCCATCAAATCGCCAAATTTTATCCATAGCAGCCGTGCTGATATCGAATGCTCCATGCGTCAATTTTGAAAAATAAAGCCCTCTTTGGGTTAATTTAAAAACCTCTGGCGTCACTTTTACGGGTTGGATGCCCGCTTGCTGATTAACTTTTGAAATCTGTGTATGGGAACGCCATTCTGAAATTTCATTTTCTATGCGCTCTATCTCGGCGATAGCTAAATCAATATGCTGTTCCGCAGTAAGGCTATCTTTGTCTACAAGGGTAATATCAAACCTACTGCCCATTAGCGTTACGGCTCTATGCCTTGCCACCTGAGCATTAGCCATAATAGAAATCATAATCGCAAGGGTAATAAAGGTCGTCTTCATCTTAGTAACAATCGGTTAAAATTTGATGCTGGTGTTTATAATAGCTCAAAGGTTTTAATTGATATGCTTTGCAAATTTGCTCTAAGGCTTGTTCCACACCTTTCTGCATGGCGAGTGAGCCACAAAGCATCAATACACCATTGGACTGTAATAATGTTGCAATGTTATGAGATTGCTGTTGAACCCAATGGGTAACATACATCGGTTGTTCACCTTTAGAATATACTATTTTATAATCTTCTAATTGATTTTTAAGTTTTAAGGCGTGGGCTTGTTTGGTAATGTCTTGAGTTCTAGCCGTATCATATCTAAATCCAGCCCAAAGTGTCTTTTTAATGTGAGGCGTGTTCCGCCGCATCATTCCTAAAAATGGAGCTACACCAGTGCCGTTGGCAATCATTAAAACTTCAGAGGCGTGTTGAGGAAAATGGAAACTAGGATTTTCTACAATGCGAGCCTTTATTTTTTGTCCTTTTGTCAGTTGTTTTAAATATTGAGATCCTAAGCCGTTTTCATGAAGTTTTATCAATAAATGAATATGCTGATCTACTTTGCCGATAGAGTATAAGCGTTCTTTATGATTTTGTTCTGGGTAGATAGCTAAAATATCCCCCGACTGAAATTGAAGTTTAGATAATGGCTTTAGCACTAAAGAAAAGATTTGATTGTCTTCATCGAGTGCCGACTGCTCTATGACCTGAAAACGGTTGAGGTTAGGAATATCAAAAGTATAATAAGTGGGGCTGGTCATAAAAGTTAACGCGGATACTTCATTCCATGCCTTAGCCCAATGGCTAATGTCTTCTAACGAACGGTCATTTACAGTGTATAAGGGTAGGATAGGGGTTGCCCAATTCTCTCGAGATAAGGCTTGTTCCAGCTGTTCTGCAAAGGCACAAAAATCAGGATATAGTTTAGACCCAAATCCCAGAATACTATACTGGATAGTTTGCTGTTGAGGTATTTTTGAAATTAATTCTATTGCTTTATCGGCATTAGAAGGGGCTTCACCTTCACCATAGGTCGAAGCAAAGATAAGCAAATGAGTTGCCTTATTAAATTGCTGATATTCATTAAGTGTTCCAATGTAGCAAGTGGCTTTTGTATTAAGTATTTGTTGAAAAATCTTTTGTGCAAACTGCCAAGTGCTGCCACTTTCAGAGCCTACTAAAATGATATATTCTGCTTCTTCTGGTTTGTGTTTATTTTTTATTTTTTTCGGTCTTCTATTCCACCAAAGAAAAATACCAGAGCCTATAAGTAAAGGAATCATAATTGCTGAAAGCATTAGAACCAGTGCCCATGCTCCATTAATATCGCCCGTATGAAGGTCTTTATTTAAAGATTCTAATATTTTTAATGAAGAAAATGGTTGTTTTGATACGACTTCACCAGTAAATTGGTTGATTTTAAGTTTTTCACGGTGTGTTGTTAATTCAAAAAACTCTTCTTCATCTTCAAACATAGGGAAAGTCAGTTTCTTAATCTCTTTGATGGTGGTAGATTTAAAAATTGGAAACTGCGCTACGGATAATTGTTTTGTAGCTTTAGAAGTTTGAGGGATAGTTTTTTCGTTTTTATCTTTAAGCAAATCTAATCGGTAGAGAAATAGAATACTTCCCGTAATAGCGATAATCAATAGAGGAATCATAAACCATTTACCGCCTAAAAAATGGATGAAGTCGCTTTTTTTATTCAATTCTGGATTGCTTAGTAAACGATTGCCTTGTCTTCGGTAGAGTAAGACAAACCCTGTAACCAAAGATAGTAAAAACAATACTGATACTACGCCGACTATCAATCGACCCGTTTCGTGTAGAAATAACGAACGGTGTAGTGTAGTTACCGATTTTATAAAATCGGATTCTTTTTGGGGCTCACCTACCAAATCGCCCTTTTCTGGATTGACTACTGCGTGGATTTCCTCCATATTTTCATCAAATCCTTTCACGATAAGCTGATGATGTTCTACTTCTAATTCACTAATTTCAGCAATATGGGATTGGACTTTTGGAATCAGCTCGGCTAATGATGTTGAGCTGATTTTATAAGGTGTAGAAGTTTGTTCTACGACTTTATTAAACGCCAAAATGCCTCCTGTTACAGAGGCGATAAGTAAAAAGGCTGAAACCAATACGGCCAATATCAAATGGACTGACCGCCAAAGTGAGGTACGCATCAAAGATTTATACTTTATTTAATTTTACAAATCTAATGAAACCTTTACCATTATATTTTTTGCTCACTTCATTGGTTTTGAATGGAATTTCGATGTCTTGTGGGTAATAAGGTTCATCTTCCACAGCAGTTTCAAATCGGATTTTATACCCTTTATTTAAGTATTTATCATCAATTTTAAGGGCTTTTAAAGCTCTACTGCCTGGTGGTACCGATGCTCCTGTAATGGCATCTAATTTCTCTTTTTTTTCCTTTTGGAATTTATGCCATTCTGTGATAGTATCGTACCATTCATCATCATCGCCCATTACTGCAAGGGTTTTGATGTAGTTATTTTTAGCATCTACTAGAGAAACGACAACATAGGAACCTTCGCCCTTATAGTTTTTCAGTTGTAGCATACATTTGTAAGTAGAGGTTTGTGCAAAACTTGTGGCACCCAACATTAGTGTGCCTGCAATGGCTAATGGTTTTAATATTTTCATTTTATTTTAATGTTTTTAAAATTTCTTTGTGGTCTTTTAATAATTCGTTATCCTTTGCCAAATCGTAAGCGGTTTCGTCAAAAGAAGTTTTGATGTTTTTATCTGCACCTAGTTGGAGTAACGCTTCAATCGTTGTGCCATCTTTTGCCGTCATAGCGGCAAGGTGTAGTGGTGTTAAGCCCTCTGCATTGATGACATTCCAATTCGTTACAAAAGGTTTTAGCGCTTCTAAAAGTTGAGCATTTCCTTTTTTTACAGCCCAATGCGCCATGGTATTGGCATCCGCTTGAGGCTTAGCAATATCCACACCTTCATTCTTTAGAAAGTTTAATTTCGCTACTATTTTCTCTATACTTTCTTTATCTCTACTACTATAAGAATCAATAGCGTAATAGGCTAGGTTATTTCCTTTGTCATCAATGATGTTAACATCAGCCCCTTTATTTACCAAAAATCCTACCATTGGTAAGTTAGCATTAGAAAAAGCGTAAGACAATGTAGAGCGTCCTTTTTTAGTAGTAGAATTTATGTTTTGGACGCCTTTAGAAAAAATCAAATCCACTAAATCTTTTTTGTTGCGTTGTACGGCTTTCATTAGAGGAGTAATTCCCTCAGAATTGGGTTGTTCTGCATTTACACCTTTATTAATGAAATACGCTGCCATTTCATCATTTGTTTGCCTACCAGAAAGGAAGAGGTGTAACACAGTATTCCCATCTTTATCTACGACATTGGGACTGATGTTTAGCGTTTCTGTCAAATAATCGAAAATTGGCTTTGCGTCCAACCCTTTTTTATTGCCCTTCGTAGCGAATAATAAAGCGGCATCAGTAGTTGGGATACCGGAGTCAATTAACTTTTTTACCAATTCTGGATTTTGACTTCTTGCAGCATAATCGGCTAAGGTATGTCCTAGATTATCTTTATCTTTAGGGTTAAGTCCCTTAAAAACAAAAAACTGTAACAGTTTTAAGTCTGGAGTATCGTTCGCGATGGCTAGTTGGTGAATTTTAGCCCCATCTTGATAAGTTTCATTAATATTTACCCCATGGCTAAAAAATAGGTCGTAATACTCGGGATTATCCATTCCTGTAATGGCGGCAAAACTTAGTGGCGTATAACCATAGCTATCTTTATGTGTAACGGATGCCCCTTCTTTGATTAGCCATTTTGCAAGATTTATATTTTTTCTATATCCCGCCCAATGCAGATAGATACGGCTGTCGTGGGTGAGTTTATTTACCCCATTCCCTGATAGTTTTACTAGGTAAGTGATAACTTCTATTGGTGCATCAGCCAAGATAGCCTGAGTAACCACATCAAAACTTGCATCGTTGGCTTCCGTAGGGCTGTTGCCTTTAGAAATTTCACTTTGTACCTCTGATAGTGTGGGTTGTTTTTTCCAGAACTCTTTTTCTAGAAGTGTATTTTGAGCAGATAATAGACCGAAGCCTAATCCCAAACATAGTGTGATATACTTTTTCATTAGGTTGTACTTTTTTATTGTTGATAATTTATATTTATATAATTTGGGCGTGCCCCTTCGCCTTCGTCAACTACGGCTTGGGTCGGGCTTTCGGCTATATCTTTTTTTTGTCGTTCCTCCTCAAAAAAGGATGCCACCTCTATCCCTCACGCTAACTTGCAGCATATACTACTGCAAAAATAGTATTAATTTAGAATAGTTACAAATTGTTTTCCCTGAATTTTATCAATAGATAACAATTTTATTACTATTATCTGATTTGTACAACCTTTAAAACTTTATCTACAGGGGATTGGTTTTTATCTTTGGATCTATATCGTCAGAAAACTCCAACATTATAGTTTCATCTAAATATTCTATCACAACTCTATTTTGTTTGAATACCACCATTAAATGCTCTATAAAGAGTTCTATTTCTATTTTTAATGTTTTGGTGTCCAAAGGAAACTTAGGATAATTGATAAAATTTAATACAAAATGAGGCTCCTTTTGACCACTCAATACAATTACCGTATTAGAAATGGATACTGACAAAAATACCCCTTTACCTTTGATTAGTTTTTCCTGATAATTCTGTACCTCTTGGATAAATTCTTCATTAGAAATAATCTTATCGGTATAGCCTCTATGCCTTCCAAAAGTTATTTTTGCCTTAAATGGCTCTACGGACTTTTTTATCAACTTTAATTCTGTCATTTAATTCTGTTTTTAGATCTACCACGGATTGCTCACGAATGCGTTGGCTTGTTCCTCCGTCAAGTTTAGATGCCCCATTGCCATTCGTTTTATTGTCTCCAATACTTGTTCCCTCTCTTTGTCTAATTCCTCTCTCGTTTGCTCTGATGCCCTCTTCAATGTAACACTGAAGCCTGTTTCTGGTTTCTTTTCCTTTGTTGGTTCTAAGCCAAGCTCTACAAGCATCTTGTCTAGCTTTTCTATCAATAAGCTCGGAGTAAGTGTTTTTTGATTCTGTGCTTTCATAATTATTGTTTTATTTATTAAACTCCCCTTGGCTAATCGTTGTGTTATAACCGCCGATTCTTTCGGGTTGATACCTATCAAGGCCTGTATAGCCTAAGCTGGAATCTTCATAACGCTTGAATTTAAACACGGCATCGTTCATTAAGGCACCGTTAAACACCCCTATTTTTTCTAAAAGTTCAAAATCTTCTACACTCAAACCTGTTACTTTTTTAAACAAGTCGCTTTCTACATAGAGGATAACATCGCGCAGTGTTTGCTCGCGGTAAGACGATAAATACATAAAAACAGGTATCCTTGTCGCAAATTTTATCAAGTTTTCTTGAATTTGCTTACGCTTAGATTTAGCCTCTTTCTCCGCATCTGTCAATACTTTCTTTTCCTGTTTGGTCAATTCCCTCTCTTCTTCCGAGGCTTCTTTTCTGGCTTTTTTTACCGCTTCGGATTTGTTGATAATCGTTTCAATATCACCTTTGTTGAGTGAGCGGAATCCTTCAATACTCATCAAAGCATTATACGCCTCTTGATTGTTCTGCAGGCGTTGTAGGGTAACATTATCCACATTCACGAGCAAGGCACTTTCCCAGCGGCGAGCCAGTAGGGTGGCGGTGGTGCCACTGTGGGCAATGTCTAATAGTTTTCCTGCATCAATGATTTCCATTGCACTGCCATCATAGGCTAAAATGGGGAGAAAGTGAATGAAATCTCTCACTTTTTCTTCGGGGCTTTTGGCGGTATCGGGGTCGAGCTGATTGCTATAAGTAGCCACTTGGTTCAATGCCCTGGTGGGGGCAAAATCAAAAACATAGCATTCGTGTTTGATGATTTGCTCGCGGTTTGGGGCATCTTTATCAGGGTTTTTAAGCACCCAAGGGGTTTGCACACGGAAAATGGTTTGGAAATAAGTCTCTGGGCTGGAGGAATTTCTTAGCATAAAAATACCTGTCCAAGGCTTTACGGAAACACCTGTGGTGAGTTTTCCGCAAGAGAGGGTAATGGTTTTGGTATGGAACGGATTTTTAGTCATTGCCTCTTCCACGGGGCGTAGTGCTTCCTCGCCTATGCCTGCTTGGGTTCCGGCTGCTACCACAATTTTATAATCATTAAAAAAGGTGTTCTTCTTCAACAGATTTGCCATAGCAAAACAAGAGGCTACATTGGGTAAAAACCAAAATGTATGTTGCAGGCTGTGAATTAAATTGACATCAGAAAAAGGCATCGGCGGTTTGTCTCCTCCTTGTTTTAAAGTATTTTCTACAAAGTACTGCCCACGAATGAAATCTATCCATTTTTGTACTTCGTCTTTGTTTTTAAATTGAGCATTTTCTCCTTCGCCTTTGGCTTCAAAAAAGGCGTTTAAATCAAACTCGTTAAACTCGCCTTTTCTGGCAATGTGTTCAATTTCTTCGGGCATTTTGTAGGTGAGTAGCACCATTCTAGGCAGAGAGGCATAAGGGTTTTCGCCCTTGGCATCGTCCCAGTCTTGTTTGGCTTTTTGCTCATCGGAATATGTCCAGTTGAAAATCTGTTCTTCTATAAATTCGCCTGTGCCAATGGCTCTAAAAGGCGTTCCAGAGAGATATAAATAATGCTTGGTGGTAATGGGCAAGAGCTTTTCATCAAAATAATCAATGTATTCTGCTTTGTCGTTGTTTTCTTCTTCTATGGCTTTGATTTCAGCGATTTCCTGCTCTCTTTGATTTTTTGCTTCTTCATCTTTGTCGAAAAGGTCTTTGGAACGATCGCGCCAAGCGCCGAAGTGGTATTCATCAAAAATCACACAATCCCAATCTTCATCGTGTATCCATCGGTTTTTGATTTTGATACCTCCCGTTTTTTGGTCTTTACCTAAAACATCTTGAAAGGAAGCAAAATAAACAAAGGGTTTTGTTGGGTCAATGGCATCGGAATTTAAATCCTGTTCATCTTGAGAAACGAATTGCCAGCCCTCAAAATCAATATGCGATTGCAAATCCTCTCGCCACGCCGAACGCACCGCAGGTTTAAAGGTGAGTATCAATACCTTTTTCCACCCCATTTCTTTGGCTAATTGGTAGGCGGCAAAGGTTTTTCCGAAACGCATTTTGGCATTCCACAGAAAGTGAGGCGTTATATTTTCTTCTGTTTCAAAGGAGCGAAAATATTGCACGGTTTTTTGTACGGCTCTGGCTTGTTCGGGACGCATTTTAAAATCGCAGGTGCGGTGTTCTTCGTTGATGATGCCTTTTCGCTCGGCAAGTAAGGCAGCTTTGATGTCTTCTACCGCACACTCAAACCATTCGCCGTTGGGGTTGGGAAAGTGTTTATTTTTCAACCTTTTGTGAATGGCTTTATCGGTAAAAAATGAACCGTCTTCTCGCAGGGCATCTTCTTCCAAAACAATTTCCCACGACTGAGAGGGCAACTGAATAGGATATTGCTGTTCTACTCGCTCTTTGGCAGTAAGCGTGGTATAGCCTACTTTTAAAAGCGAGGGGTAGCGATTGTCGCGATAGGCGTAGATAACGGGGATTTTTTGTGGCGGGAATAATGTGGATTTCATTTTTTATGCGTTTTATGATTTTGGTTACTGCATTTTTTTGGGTGAGATTATTGCTTAGCTTCTGACGAATTTGGCAAGGCTTTCCAGAAGTTGGGGTTTGTCTTCCAAGGCAATTTTAGCGATGCTGTAAAATTCTCGTACCCATTTATCTACCTCGTTGAGGGCTTTGTTTTTATCTTTGGTAGCTTGTTGATTTTCGCCTTTTTCTTGGGCATAGGCGGCATAGGCTTTTTCGGTTTTGCTGAGTTGAGCTAATTGAGCGTCGAGGGTGGTTTCTGTGATTTTAAGTCTTTGCAGCGGGGTGCGTAGGCTTTCGTTGGTTTTTAGGGTGTTGTAAAACACGCCGATGTTCTCTAACAAAGTCGCCATTGCATAGGGTGTTTTTCCTTTGAGGCGGAGGTTGGTTAGCACTTCTGGGTTTTCTTTGTAGATGATGCGTGCTTTTTTTCGGTCGGTGGCATAAGTGGCGTTGAGTAGCGTTAATTCTTTCTTAAAATTGGCGTAGGCTTGGGTTTCCTCTTGCCCCTCACGAATGTTGGTCTGGTAAAGGTCTTGTGCCTGCGTATAGAGGGCTTTTCCTTTGGCAATTTCTGCTGTGGTGTAGCCGTATTCTGCCAATTCGGTGGCAAGGGGACTGCCCTCGCTAAGGTTGTTAAACAAAATACCGATGTTTTGTAACTGCTGTTGTTCGCTGATGTACTTGCTCATAATTTTTTATTTTTTAAGGATTTTACAATTTTTCTACTTATTTTTTGAATTTTTGTTGGGTGTTTTGCGTTTTTACTTGGTAGTTTTCTATATCTGCTGAGTAGTTTTAGTTATCTGCACGGTAAGTGTGTGTATCTGCGTGGTAAGTACGCTCATCTGCACGGGTGGTTTCTGTATCTGCTGGGTAGGTTTGGTTATCTGCTTGGGGGTTTTGTATATCTACTTGGGTGGTTCGGTTTAAAGATAAGGAATTTTTGTTGGAATTAAAAAATAGGGTGGTAATAGTTTAGTTGTATAAAATTAAGAAAAAATAAATGCATCATCCTTCTTATATTGTATCCAACGATCACTTATTGAACCGTCTTTATTTGGATATTTAATCATAAACTTATCGGTTTTAAGAGATGAAACTAAATTATTTCTATGCTCTTGAATTATCTTTGACAAGTGATAGGATAATAATGAGGAATACACAAATCTTTCACTCCAATCATCAAAAGAAATTTCTTTGATATCTCCTGGAAATCCTCCACTATAACTACCTAAAACAATCCTTCCTTTATTATTCATAGTATCTATATGATACTCGGAATGGGCAAAAGAATTTCTTAGTGTTGAATGAAATCCCTTTTCTATTATTCCAGCCAAATTATTATTTTTTAATTTAAAAACTTCTTTAATTTCATTTCTTATAAAAGTATGTTTACTCATATCTGGAACTTTTACTTCCCAGTTATATTCTTCATTATTTGAAATGTGAGCAAGTCTATAAAGTCTTTTCAAAAATGGCTTTGATTCCCATATATGACAATAAATCATTAATTCTAGCGAAATTTTATAAACATCATCATCTGTTTCTGTTTGAACAGAAGGAAAGTTATAATAAGATGCAAGAAATTTTATTAAAAAATCTAATCTAGTAAAATCCTTGAAATAATCAATTCTATAATCAATAACGTATGGATTTTTTATTGTTTTTGAATTTTTATATTCAGAGATATATTCTCCATTTGCTAAATAAATTATATAGTTGTGTAATGAATTATTCTTTACACCATTCAATGTTTCTTGTAAACTGTTTTTTATTTCTTCATCAATTGTATGAAATTTGTCTTTAGTTATCATAAATCTCTATTTTTAAAATTAATATCCACAAAGATACTCCATAAGTTTTTCACTTCCAAAAACATAAAATTTTCTATTATAGTTTTACTCCATAGGTCTTACCATACTTTCTATATAATTGATTTCATCTTGGGTTAAGTTATATTTTTTATAAAGTTCTTCATCGGTCCAAGGTTTTGAAAAATCTTGTTGGGGTACGAACTCATAAACACCTCTATTAGAGTGTTGGGCATTTTTTTTTAAGGAAACTATAAATCTAAAAAATTTGGTTTTAATATAAGAGATTACATTTTTGCATTTTTGTTCATTAGCAAAAGGACCTATTACTAAATAGGTTTGTGTGCATATTGATTTAGGTTCTCCTAAAATTGGGTTATATATGTCTTTGCTAACATCTCCTGATCCTATTGCACTTGGTAAATACACTTTATGCTCCTTTACCCAATGTTTGTTATTAGGTATTTGCTCCTCCTTTATATAGCCAATAAATTTGTTGCCATATAATTTGATGCTATTCTGAAAAGGTTCTTTTTTATAGCTTTTAAAGGAACTCACTAATCCAAAAGGTGTCTGTACACTCACTACTTTGCTAAAACTATCTTCATTATATGCCTTTACTTTGTGATATATACTAATTGCTTTATTATCTCTAATAAAAACATCTGCTCCTTTTTCTAAAAGGGGGCGTTTCATTGCTGAAATTACTTTGCCTTCTTCGTAAGTTTTAATTAAACAATCGCCTTTATAATCGCTTTGCCAAAGAAAATAATTGACGCCTCCTTTAATTTCAACCCCTGGGAATACTTCGGAAGCATTTGGGTAATCGTGTATTTCTTTCATTCGGCGGTCTTTGAGCATTTGTTCTCTAAAATCATCTAAACCTCTACCGCCTGCAAACCATCGGCTGGGTACAATCATACATAAATAATGCGGTTGCATTTTGATGGCTTGTAAAATAAATTTATGATAAATGGCAATTGCAAAATTCTTTTTCTCAACCCCAACATTTAACTGATACGGTGGGTTTCCTATAATGACATCAAACTTCATCTTATGAAAAGGGTTTTTATTATGAATAAAATGGTAGGCGTGGGTTTCTAAAACATCGTCTCGGTCGTAGAGGGCTTGGCTGGCACCGCAATGGGTGCATCTGCCGTTTTGCCAAGTGTGCTGTACACGGCTAAAATGTATGTTGCCCTCTGGGTGCTCAAAAAATTGGGCAATGCTGTATTTCTCGTTGGTTTTCTTGGCACAATAGAGGGTTCGGCGAGCTAAGAGTGCGGTGAGTTGAGTGATGCCAATGCCATAGAGCTGGTGTTGCATAATGTGCTGTATGCGTTGGTTCAGGTCTGGGATTTCATCGGCTAAGCCTGTGATGAGGCGTTTGGCAATTTCTCGTAAAAACACGCCAGATTTGGTAAAGGGGTCAAGGAATTTGGTGTCTTTGCTTTTAAAGAGTTCTGGCGGTAGGGTGTCTAGCATTTTGTTGGCAATTACGGGGGGCGTAAATACCTCGTCGTTGCTTAGGTTTGCCAAGCAATTGAGTACATCGGGGTTGTAATCTATGGTTTTATTCATCTGCATAGGTGTGTAGTTTTAGATAATGTATGGGAGGGAACTCTTGGTCGTGCTGCGGAATGGAGGCAGGCTGTTGCATAGAGTCGTCAAAGAGTGTGAGTTGTTTGCTTTCTTCTGCCACTACTTCAAAATCAAAACAACGGATTTTCACTTGCGTGGCACTGATGAATTTCCACTCATAAAAGATAATGGGGGTGCCGTCTGCCTTGGTGTAATCTAAGGCGTTTCCACAGATAATGTTTTTCTGCAAAATGAACTGTACGGATTTCATCAGCTCCGTATATTGTGGCAGCGTTTGCAAAGTTTTGGGGTAATGTTTTAGGATTTCTTGGTAGAGGCGTTCTCTGCAGTCTTGGGCGTTGTCTTCCAAAAGTTCTACGCCGTAGATGCTACTTACTGCCACTACCAAATGCTGGTTGTAGGCATCGGCTTGGCGTTTGTATCTTTGGAGTAATTGTAATTTTCGGCGTAATATTTCTATGAGGAAATTGCCATCGCCACAGGCGGGCTCTAAGAAAGTAGCCTCAATGCGTTGGCACTGGTCTTTTACCAAATCGAGCATTGCGTTTACTTCTCGCTCGTTGGTAAATACCTCGCCGTGGTCTGCCACGCGTTGGCGGGATTTTACTTGGGTCGTTTCCATACAAAGTTAGCACCACCCTTGCTCCAAGGTGGTTCTTTATTCCACATCAAGCGTTGGAACAAAACTTTATTCTAAAACGAGGAAATAGAACCTATGCACGCGGCAGAGGTAGAAGCAATACAATTACTTTCCTCCGCCGCTTCAGGTCAATTTATCCTGTGTTACTACTTAAATTTACCAGATTTAGGGTAGCAGAATAAAATTAACGCTTATACTCATTTTTTCAAAATTCACAAAAAAAAGCGTGGATACTAACTATAATCTTGCTACCCACGGCTCTGGTAAGCCTTGTAACACAAGATAAAGTAATGACCCACGCCCTATATATGGCGAGGCATCAACTTTTTGTATCTGTGTTACTAATTAAAATTTACCAGATTTTAGGGTAACAGACCAAAAGCTAACGCTTTTTTTGTAAAAATTTTCGGGGGTAAAGATATTAAAACTTCAAGCAACCTCAAAGAATTATCTTTTAAATTTATTTATGAGTTAGGAATTTCTCCTCTTCTATATCGCTCTATTCGTTCGATATTGCTTTTATTGATAGCTTCTTGTATCCTTCGTTGTTGTTCAAATACTTCCTCCCTCGACAAAGGTTTCTTTTGCATCTCCTTTACCGCTTTTGGGGCTTCTAAACTTCTCTTTTTATGGTATTCGTTCATTATGTGCGGAGTGATCGTTTTTATTATTGATGAATAATTTTTCGTATCAAAGGAAGTTTTAACTTTATAAATGATTAACTTTCTTACTTTTCAACTTTTCCCAACTAACAAAAAACACCCCGCCACTTCGTAGCACCTCTCTTTTGTAAGAGAGGAATGTTGTCCGGTGCTACGCGTGAGGGATAGAGGCGGCATCCTTTTTTGAGGGAGGTACGACCGAAAAAAAGATATAGCCGAAAGCCCGACGCTCTGCCTTTTCCTTAAAAAAGGCAGAGGGGCACGCCCAAATAAAAATTTAAGATTTCGGATTCCGAATTTAAAATTAAAAAATTCAATGATTGAAAGATTAAAAAATTTAAAATTTCAAATTCAAGATTTATTAGGTAGGTTTACATTTAGTTAAGAAAGGGGGAATTATTCCGATAATTATATTTATTTTAGCCTAAATTATAATCTGTTTGATAATACTTGAAGTTTTAGACCTATGATTTCGGCACTTGAGACCTATATTTTAAAAAATGTTTCGGCAAATCCTAATGATATAGAACGCTTTGTGCAACTTTTTACTCGTAGAAAAGTGGCTAAAAAAGAGTTTTTGCTAAAGAATGGTGAGGTTTGTGATTTTGAAGGTTTTGTAACTAAAGGTTTGTTTAAGGTTTTTCATTTAGACCTTCGGGGTAATGAGCAAATCCTGTACTTCGCAACCGAGCATTGGTGGATTTCTGATATTGATAGTTTTACCAATCAGCAAGTTTCTCAGTTGTATATCCAAGCCTTGGAAGAGGGGGAAATTTGGGTGATTAATTACAAGGATAAAAATTGGGCGTATCAACATATTCCATTTGTAGAGCAATTGTTTAGAATAATGACTCAGAAAACGCATGTGGCTTTGCAACGAAGAATGATTGCGAACCTTAGCAAAACGGCAGATGAACGCTATCTGGATTTTATAGACACTTACCCTCAAACAGCACAACGCATTACGAACATACAAATGGCAGGATACCTCGGGGTAAGTCCCGAATTTGTGAGTAAGATTAGAAGGAAACTGACCTTAAAAAAATAGAACCTCGGTATTTCTTGAACTAGTTCAATGTTTTTCGTTCGGAAAGTTGGCATATTTGCAGCATAAAAATTATTAAAAATAAAGATTTATGTTACAAAAACAATTGGATTTAGGATTACTTATTTTGAGGATAAGTATTGGCGGTTTGATGCTCTTTCATGGGGTGGCAAAAATAGTGCATGGAATTTCTTTTATCACAGATCAACTCGGTGTATTGGGCTATGGGGTTTATATTGGTGAGGTAGTGGCACCTCTTATGATTTTGATTGGTTGGCGTACACGCTTGGCAAGTGTTGTTTTTGCTATCAATTGCGTAGTGGCTATTGCTGTTGCCCATTCACAAGATTTATTTTCTATCGGCGAACACGGGGGCTATGCTAATGAACTATTAGCCCTGTATTTATTGGGTGCGGTTGCGTTGTTTTTTACGGGGGCTGGAAAATATGCGGTGTCTAACAACCAATCGTGGGATTAACCTTTATAAGAAATGAAAAGAATTTTAAATTGTATCATACTATCAAGTGTTTTAGCGCTATCGTCTTGCAATGATCATCCAAAAGATACTACAATGAATGAAATCACATCAAACAATAATTTGGTAGGTAAAAAGTTGAAAATCACTTACCCTGATTTTACTGCAGAAGTAAATTATCTTTCCGATACGGCTTTGCACTGGAAAACGATATCAAATAATGGTGAGATTTCTGAAGGTGATGAAGAGATTGTAATGAAACGCCTGAGAGACGATCTGTATTTCGTGAATTGGATTGAACAAGATGGACTTACTATTAGCCAAGTAGTGGATTTGGAAGAGAAAAAGGTAGAGGTTTTTTGCAGTTTTCATAATGATAACAGCCCACGAGGAAAGCGTAGTAGTAGCACCTTCGTGGGAAGTTTAGAGATTTTACCTCAATAACTTTATAAGTGTTAAATACCTCTAGTTTTTTAGAGGTATTTTTTATATTATCCTGTTGGAATTATTCTGATAGCAAGGCTTCGGCACTCATTTTACCAAAATTATCGGCTGCTAAAGGACTATCGCCTGTAATGAGTTTTTTATCGGTATGGCAAAGCCCTGAGATATTATTGATTTTAATTAGTGTTATAATTTATTACTTTCATATGATTTGAAAATTTTATAGACCCAACTATTTTCTTCTTGAGGTACATCGGCTAAAGAACTAAATAATTTCATATTACATTTTTCAAGAACTTTTATAGAAGCAATATTTCTCGGGCTTACCAATGCAAAAACTTCATTAAAGCCTAATTCTGTAAAAGCATAGTCTATAGCATTTTGAACTAATTCTGTTGCGTAGCCGTTTCCCCAGTAATATTTGTCCAATCGATACCCAAGGTTAATTTTAGTTTCTTCCCCATATTTTCTAAATGAGATGCCTCCAAATCCAATTACAAAATTCGGATTTTTAGACTCAGATATTTTCCATAAACCAAATTTTTCTTTCTCCCAATGTTTCAAGATGTTTCTAAATATAATTTTTGCGTTTTCATAACTCATAGCCCCGTGTGGATTATATAAATTATTTTCGGGATCAGAATTTATTTCATAAAATCTTACAAAATCATTTGTACTAGGTTTTTCAAGGATTAAACGACTGGTTTTCTATACTTCCATGTTATATAGATTTTACTTTTTATTATCAATTTGATATTGTTCTATCACTCCGAGACTTTTTGTGTTGCCCATACCCATTTCTGTCTTGCTACAGACAGGCTACTTGTTTTAAATGTTTAGAACAAGGTTACTACAGTTTTAGTACCTAAAAGTTTTTACCGATGAGCAAGTTTTTTTGTAATTAAGGTTTGAGTAAATTATAGAGTTGGTGTTTTATCTTTTGTGTCTTACCATTTCTAATGTAGCGAAGTTTTATTTTTTTACCTTTTTCTTTTAATAGACTTTCTATTTTTTCACGATTAGTATATCCGTTCACACAGCGTATCTGGTCACCATTACGAAGTCCCTTTGCGTAAAACGGACTTTCTTCTGCTAAGCTCTCTACATACAGCTTGCCTTCGCTTTCCTTTATCCTAAAGCCTGTGTATTCTTGTGGGAAGGGTTTGTGGAAATTTGTGTTAGGCTTCATATAAAGTTTATGATTCTGATAATCTATAACCCAGTTGAATCGGTTGATGATTTCGGCACCTAAGATGCCTAAATAATTAGGAAAAGAACTAACGCCAGTATTATCAGAAGAAGCTCCTATTTTAATGTTTTTAAAAGTATAATCTCCTAAGTGAATCTCATCGGCTATAAAATCAATTGATTTAGATTCTTTGGATAGATTTTGTGTATAAGTTGTAAGTTTTTTACTATGGCTATCAGGCAAATGATGTTTTTGGGCGAAGGGACTGTTCATAAGCAAACTAAGTCCCGCTCCACTATCGAAAAATATACGACCTGTAAGACTTTCATTATTAATTTTTATAGAGATATTAAACTGAGGAATAGGAATTCCGTTTCCAAATTCGAAAGGGATTTCTTCGTAGCCTTCTAATGGTAATGGAGTAGAGAAATCGTAGAGCTGAAACTCTTGTTTTGTGAAATCCATTATCACCTTATAGTTCTTTAATAAACTGTGACCAATAATCCCATCAAATGGATGATGGAATCTTTCTTTGAAAACAGCCAAATCATCAATAACAAAATTGATGCTATCCAATACGATAGATTGAATTTTTACTTTCTGATTTTGAGCGATTTTATAAGTTTTTTTTCCTCCTGCACCTGATACAGATTGTTCGTGATTGGCTTTAACCCCTATGCATTCGGCCACTTTTGTATCAAGCAATGAAGTTGTAGCCCCTGTATCAAAAAAGAAGCTTAGTGGTTGTTGGTTGATTTCTGTATTTAAAAAAACAGCGGGTTTGTCTTTGTGCATTTGAAAGGGAATGATGGCAACGGGACGCTGCTGGGCGTACATTCCCACACTTATCATAAGGCTTAAAAATAATATTCTCATAATTTTATTTTTCCACAAAGATATTATTTTTTTGGTAGCCATATTGGTGTTCCTATAATGAACATGAGCCAAACGCTGGTATTACTGAGAAAAAAAAGACCTTTCGTGAGTAATGAAAGGTCTTTTAAATGGGTTTTAAATGTTTTTTTAACTTCTTACGAATTTGCCGATGCTTTCCATTAGTTGAGGGCGGTCGTCTAAGGCGATTTGGGCTACGGCGTAAAACTCCCGAACCCAATCGGATAGGTCGGCAAAGGCTTTGTTTTTCTGTTGGGTAGCGTTTTGGTTTTCGCCTTTTTCTTTTTCGTACTTAGTGCGTAGGTTTTCTACTTGTTGAATTTGTGCTACTTGGGCATCGACTACGGCTTGGTTGATTTTGAACTTTTCTAATAGGGGTTTGGCTTCACTGTGGCTTTGGGCTTGCTCATAAAAGGTTTTGATTTCCTCCAAGGCTTTGAGATAGGCGGCAGATAGCGTGCCATCGATAGCGAGACTTTTCCAGAGTTCGGGCTTTTTCATTAGAGCGACTTTGGCTACTTTTCGATGCTTGCTGTAGGCTTTCTTTAGGGTGCTAAACGCATCGGAAAATTGGGCATAGGCTTCTTTTTCTTCGGCAGTTTCTTGTTTGTTTTGGTCGTAGAGTTGCTGTGTGTGGTCGAATAGGGTTTTGCCTTCAGCGATTTTGGTATCATCATAGCCGTATTCTGCTAGTTCGGTTTTTAGGTCTTGTACCTCCTCTAAATTAGTGAATAAAACGCGGTAGTTTTCGAGGTACTGGAGTTCGGAGTTTTTTAATTTGCTCATAGTAATTTATTTTAATTGGTTCGTATTCTCCAAATATACAAAAAAATTAATCATTCTTCTATTCCTACAAGCCGTTTTTTGATTTTTCTTTAAATAAATGAATTCCTACTTGCCATTCTTCTATTCCTACGAGTCGTTTATGCATTCCTACAAGGTATTCTTGTGTTCCTACGAGACATTTGTTGGTTTCTACGGGTAGTTTTTGTATTCCTACAAGTGATTGGGCTGTTCCTACAGGTGATTGTTGTAAAAAAGCACGAGTGGGATACTCGTGCTTTCAAGGGTTTTATATATTTTTTCTAAACTCTTAGTTCTCTTTGGTCAATACATACATAGAGGCAAGCTCTCCGGTGTTTTTTTGTCCCTCTGCGTTGAGTTGTGTAAGGGTGTTGTTTTCAAACTTGTATTTTACAGGTGATTCTCCCTCTATGTTTAGGGTAATTGTAGAATTGGCTTCGTCCCAATCATACTTTCCGTTATCTACGAAAGGATTCCCCTCTTTCCCTAAATAAACGCTTTGTAATGTGAAGGTGTTATCGTTATTAAGCGTAAGGGTGGTTTCTATTCCTTCGCAATCTGCACAAGGTAATGTGCCTTTGTAAACACCGCTCCAGCTATTGGTAGTTACTTCTTGTTGTGTTTCTGTAGTTACGGGCTCTTCGGTGGTTTTGTTGTCGTGTGATTTGTTGTTACACGCAGAGAGTGCCAAAACTAAAGCTGCTGCTAATGATAATTTTTTGATCTGTTTCATTTTTTGTTTTATTTAAAATTACTAATTAAAAAATTAGTATCAAAATGAGTGCCATTTTTGTTTTTTTTCTACTCTGACGATGGCTATAAAAGTAATTTTTATAATATTTCCCAATCTTCGTAACCTTCGTCTTTTAGTCGTTTTATTTCTTTGGAGTATGTCGCCCATTGGTTCATATCTTTAAAAAAAGGTACTCCTTTGTATTTATCGAAGAAAGTTTGTTTTTCTTCTTTGGAGAGTTCTACTTTTTTGTCGGGGTGGAGTTGGTTGTAATAGAGTTCTAAAAAGTAAATACTATTGTTTTTTACTCTGTTGAATTCTTTTTCCCATTCGGGTAATTGTTTTTTGTTGCTCATATTTTTAAAATTATGGATTATTTTTATTTAGGATTTCGCTATTCTTTTAGAAAACCGTATTCATAGATTTTAGGTGTGATCTTTTGGGCTAAATCTTTTAGGGTGTCTCTAAGTTGGGTAATGAGTTGGGTGTAATGCTGGTCTGTACTATGGGCATTCATTCTGCCCTTCTCGTTGCGCCCTTGGAAATGTTCACGAATGTCGTAGAGGCTGGCATTGGGCTGGGCATTGTTTTGGGCATGGTAGTATTGCCAAAGGGCTTTGCCTGCTTGGAATACGGATTGGGCTTCTTCGGAGAATTGTAGGGGTTTTGTAGGTATATGCCACGAATTTCCTTCAGTAGTAAAGAGAGGATTGGGTTCTATATTAATGGTGGATTTGCATTTGCCCTGTATGAAATCTGTCATAAAGCGGCTATGGAACTTGTCTTGTGCGTTGACTTCTTGCTCGGTAAAGGGTATCCAATGGTTGGTGCCTTCTTTGCTTGAGATATTATTACTGAATAGGGTATAGGTGAGGCAATCATTTTGAAATTCTTGATCGCTTTGCCAGCCGCCGTTCGGATAAAGAAATTGATCACGGTCGTTGAGCCATGTGGCAGGGATGGCGTGGCGTACGGTATAATAGATACTTATTTTAAAAATATTATTTTTAGTTATTGGTAAATAGTAAACATGGCGAGTTCCCTTTTCAATGGTTAAAAATAGGAATTTTTGATTTTGAAAATCAGGGGCTGGGCTTGGTAAGTATCCAATAATAGTATTGTTGCTTTCATCGAGGAAAATTTTAATCCACTTATTTATTGAACGGGTATCATCATTTGAATATATACCTTTTGAGTATAAAAAGTCTCCACTTCGAGTATAGAGATCTAATGTACTTTCCTCAAAAATTTCTTTAATTGATGTATCCCAGATTAAAAAGCCAATGGGGAATTTTCCTTTGACATTATCAAAGGTATCGGCTGGAACCGCAAAAATTTTTTCGAGCTTCGCTCGAAAGTTTTTCCTGAAATCCTTGAAGTTGGAAGATTGCAGAATTTTCAAAGTTGAAAATTCTGCAATCTTGCTGTTAGGGATTTCGTTGTATATTCTGGCTAAAAAGTGGGCAAAAATTTCATTAGATGCACGCCCCATAAAGGTTTTGTATTTTTCTAATGTTTTATGTTTATTAGCAACGCCTGCTTTATTAGTCCCTGTTCCTGTAACGGTTTTGGCTGTGGTAGCTTCTGCATAAGGTGGGTTGATATAGATGATGAGTTTTTTGCGTTTTTCTTCATCGTTAATAATGTCTTGCAAGCCTTGTGGGAGTTTGGAAAAGTCATCGTTTAGGAAATCGAACTGAAAGACATGGCTTTTCAGGAGGTTGGCACCGTGGTCTATACGCTCGTGCATGACATTGACATCTGCCATATCGAGGGTGCTTGCCCAGATATTGAATTTATTGGTGAACCCTGCCAGTAGGTTGCCCGTTCCGGCGGCACAATCCCAAATATAATAGTCGTCTTGCCAGTTTTCGCCGAGATAATCGGTGAGGTATTTTTGTGAGAGTTCTACCCATTTTCTTGGGGTGAAGAAGGCGCCTTTGCGTTCGCGGATGTCTTGTGGTACGAGTAGGTCTCTTCGTTCGATGATGTATTCTTGAAATTCGTTAATGGGTGGGCGTTTGTAGCGTTTCCAAAATTGTTGATAGGTGTCTTTGTTGCGTATGCTGATGGTGGCATCGAACATTTGGCGGAGGTTGTCTTTAGATATTTTATAGCCTTGGTTTTGGTAGATGACAAAGAGGCTATCGCGGATGGAGGTATCATCATCGAGTTTTTGGGTGTCTTTATCATCTACAAATATATCGGCAAGGTAGAAGTCACTGTCTAAAATATTGTTTTTCTTGAGTTCTTCCCAGTCTACATCTATGGTGGGTTTTACGATTTCGAGCCAGCGGAGGTAGATGGGGATGAAGTTGTTTTTATCGATTTTGATTTTGCGAACTTCGGAGGCGTTAGCGATGTTGTTTTTGATGAAGAAGCGGAGTTCTTTTTCGTCGGTTAGGTAATCGTACACATAGGATGTTTTTTTCAGAGTTTGGTCTATGCGTTCTTTGATGAGTTGGAATTCTTTGGTGGTGTGATTGCTGGGGGTAACATTCCAATTGAAATCATTGAGGTAGAAAATATCTTGGATATTGATATAGGGTACAAAAGCGATTTTCTGCCCGTCGAAGGCTCCAAGAAATGCTGGGGGAAAGGTTTTGTCGAATGTTCTTGCTTTGCCAATGGTAAGGATGAGTTGTACGAACATAGTGGTAGTGTCGTAGTTTCCCGTTTTGGCTTCTGCCCAAAGTAGAGCGGTTCTTCCAAAGATGGTTTCTTGTCGTGGTAGTACGGTGAAGTCTATATTGCCTACTATTTCGGTAGTGTCATAATCTTTAAAAAATTCGGTGCCTACTTTGTTTTTGAGTTCTTCCTCTCTAATGTTTCTGTATTTCATAGGTATATTTGCTAAGGTGTATTTGTACAGAAATGAAATCTGCTATTGTTTTTAGCAAAGATACAAATTTCTGTAGGTTGTTTTTGGTAGTTTTGTAGAATAGTAATAGTGGAATCTTGTCCAGTGCTACTGCGTGAGGGCGGAGGGCATTGTTGGAGCTCATGCGTGCTTTCCTAAAAAAGCACGCAAAGTGACTGCCCGTAGACCGACGCTCTGCCTTTTCCTAAAAAAAAGGCAGAGAGGCACGCCCAAATCAACTTAAAAAAATATTCGTGGCAAAGACGATTTAGGGTTTCTTTACTTGAAGTTATGTGTTTGGTGACAAGTGTTTGGATGTTTTTAAGAGACACCAGATCAAAAAAGTATATCCTTGAAACTTGGATTTTTATCAAACTCGGCTTTGGCAAATGGACACAAAGGCAAAATCTTTACTCCTTTTTTCCGAGCAAACTCTACGGCCTCTTCTAATAATTTTTTTCCATAGCCTTTGCCCTTAAAGGCGGGATTTACAAATGTATGGTCTATAATGAATTTCCCAGATTCTGCCCAAATATAACTCATCTCTCCTGATTCTTGTTCGGTATCATAAATTACAAATCTGCCTCTGCGGTCATTTTCTTCTTGTTTTATTTGTATCATAATTTCATCATTTTTTGATGGTTAAAGCACCTGATGGACATTGTGCAACTTGCTGGATAATGGCTTCGCTACTGGCATTTTCGGGTTTTATCCAGGGACGCTCTTTGGGGTTGTACACTTGCGGTAAAGTTTTTACAGAAATACCTGCATGGATACATTTCTCTTGTTGCCATAAAATGGTGATTTCTCCGTTGCTGTATTCTTTTGTTGTTATCATTTAATTTATTTTAATGGGTTATTATATTTGAAGTATAGTGTACAAATTTTAGACTAATCCTCGTTTTATCCTTCTAAAGCAATTTTAAATTTTGCAATTTTCTCAGTAAGTTCATCTGAGAGTTCTTTGTTGATGACCCCATTTTCAAGGTCAAAATTCTCGTAATATTTCGGCAAACTGAAAGTTTCTACTACTTCTGCACCAAAACTTGGGAAAGTGGTTTTTGCAATATTCATTACATTGCCACCGCCATAGCCTCCTGGGGAAGTACTCATAAGGAACATTTTTTTGTTCTGAAATAATTTGACATCAATGCGTGAGCACCAATCGAATATATTTTTGAATGCTATGGTAAAGTTTTTATTATGCTCTGCCATAGAACAAACGATAGTATCACTCTGGGCAATGGCGTCTATAAACTTCTGCGCTTGGGGTGGAAACTCTTTCTTCTCTTGGTCAACCGAAAAAATCGGCATCTCGAAATCGTTTAAATCCAAAAGGTTGATTTCTGCCTCGGGAAAGGATTTTAACACCCATTCTACAAGGGATTTATTTATGGATTGGGAAGATGAACTCTCTGCAAAGGCTAGTATTTTCATAAGTTAATTTTTTAATGATAATTTACTCTGGTAATTCCATTGAGATTTCCATTATCAAGATTTGACTATCTTCTAAGGCTTCTAACTGAAACTGGTCGGTTTCCGTTATCCCTAAACCATCGCGGCGGTTAAGGATTTGTTCGCCTACTTTGGCTTTACCCTCGATTACAAAGACATATACGCCATTTCCTTTGTTATGCCAATGGTAAGTTTGGCTGTGTCCTGCTTCAAAACGCGCCATAGAAAACCACGCTTCTTGATGAATCCATACGCCTTCATCGTCTGGATTTGGGGATAGAATTTGCTGGAAATCGTTGGTTTTGTTTTCTGTGTCTATATGGATTTGTTGGTAGCGCGGTGTTACATTTTCTTGGTTTGGGATTACCCAAATTTGTAGCAATTTTACGGGTTGGTTGGCATTTGCATTTTTTTCGCTATGCATCACACCTGTCCCTGCACTCATCACTTGGATTTCGCCTTTCGAGATAATGCCCACATTGCCCATACTATCTTCGTGTTTTAAATCGCCCGACAAAGGAATGGTAATGATTTCCATATTGGAATGGGGATGCTTGCTAAAGCCCATGCCACCCGCTACGGTATCGTCGTTCAAAACTCTAAGTGTGCCGAATAGCACGCGCTCTGGGTCGTAATAATTGGCAAAACTAAAGGTATGGTAGGCATTTAGCCAACCGTGGTCTGCGTGTCCTCTACTTTCTGAAGAGTGGTAAATCGTTTTCATACTATGATTTTTTATTGTTCTTTAATTTATTAATATGGCAAAGATATAATCCTCAATCATCAAACGCATTGATGTAGGATAAGAAAGAGTGTAATTTTTCAGTAACAAGAACTTTAGAACTAACTGATAATTTTCAATGCTATAAAAAAATATTCCCAAACCATTAAAAGTAAGATGGAGAGTAAGTAGGATATTCCTTAAAAGAAGATATCACTTTTAGACCAATAGTCTCTTACTGATACCTCTTTTTTCTTAAAACCAATAGAAGGCTAGTGAGAAGTCCAATGATAAGGATTGGGACTAATAAATTAAACCACTGCCAAGAGGATTTTTCATCATAGATGCGTCTATGGTCGAGTAAGCGGGCTTCGATATTTCGATTTCTTAGAGTCATTAAATTTTGGTCATCAAGTAACCAATCTAAGGCATTTCTAAGAAACTGAGCATTCCCGTACTGCTGATTGGTTAATAAATCGGCTCCTAAAGGTAAAGGTTCGCCCTTTAAAGTTTGGTTTCTTCCCACATCGCCATCAGCAATGACAATCATTTTATTTTCTGGACTTTTAGCTTTAAAATTCGGGTAATCTTGTCGTTCACTTCTATCCTTATAGGCGGATTGGAACTGCCCTTCTAGGCTTACTGCAAATATTTTTGGAGTGCTTGGTTTTTCCATCGCACCAAGGGAATCGGCATTTACAATTTCGGATAAAGCCACATAATTGGGAACCGATTTGCTCGTGGTGCGTTCGCTGGATTCAAATAAGACTTCTTTTTTGATGAGTGGGCGTGCCAAAGTATCAATAGAAGTAGGAAATTCAAATTTTACAGGATTGATATTTTTGGTAATCACATTCTGATTTTCCGCTACACCTAATGGAAAATAAGGCCACAAAAAATTCTTGTACTGAGGGTTTCCTGCAATTTCCCCAGCGCTCAACCGTATAAATGCCGTCTTTTTAAAATCTTTTACTAAGGCAGGCGATATTCTGATGCCATAATTAAAAAAGAAGTCTGTTAAGTTTAAATCGATAGGGTACGCCATTATTTTTTTGGATTGGAACAGCGTGTCCATTTCGGCATTTACTGCATCTACCATCCAAAGCGTTTTACCCCCATTCATGATGTATTGGTCTAAAACTAATTTTTCATCATCATTAAAGGGTTTTCTTGGCTTAGCAATCACTAAAGCGTCTATAGATTTTAACCTAGGAACATCGGCTAATGAAAGTCCAGAGGCTTTTTCTGGGATGATGGGACCAATATTATAATTTTCCAATGCCATATCTACAAAACCCCTAAATTGGTCGGGTTTAAGTTCCTCATGGTTGATGAGAATCCCAATGTTTTTTTTATGACTTTCAGTTAAGGTCTTGATATTTGACACTAAATTGTATTCTAAATTTTCAATAGATTTTTGAAGTTGCTCACTGGCATCAATTCCTGTTTGTTGAACGATAAGTGGTACCGCCGTGCCATAGTCCCCATATTTAAGTACCGCATAAGGAAATAGTACAATTTCCGATACTTTACCATCTTTCATATCGGGTAAAATAGAAGGCTGCATTCCCATTGCCATTAGGGTATCTTGGGACATTTTGGTTTTGATAGGGTCTACAAAACTATAATCAATATTAGGATTGATTTTTCTAAATTCCTCAACCATAAATTGCGTTTCATTTTGTAATTGTTTAAATGAAGCAGGGAAATCGCCATCGAGGTAAATTTCGATGTTTAGCGGTTTTTTAATGGACTTTATGGTGTTTACAGAAGCCTCAGAAAGCGTATAGCGATGCTCTTGGGTTAAGTCTAAACGCTGGCTAAAAATACCGAAACTTCCTAATAACAGGAAAATCCCAATGATAGCACTGATGATAAGATATAATTTTCGATTTTTCATTTATACCGATTTCTTTTTATTGATGAAAACATACGCCAAACTTAAACTTAACCCTATAATAAATAGGAAATAACAGACATCTCGGCTATCGATAAGCCCTCTGGTAAAGCCCATGAAATGATAATAAAAGCCTGAATTTTGAAGCCAATAGTCTACACCGCCTAAAAGTTTATAACTTGCCAATTGCTCAATCCCGAAGTATAAAATAAAATTTGCAAATACCCCAATCAGATAGGCTGAAATCTGATGTTTAGATAAAGAAGAGGCTAAAATACCGATAGCAGTAAATGTCGCTACGAGCATCATTAATCCTAGATACCCGCCTAAAGTCATGCCCCAATCTAAGTTGCCTTCTGGTACCCCTAACTGATATACGGTGTAGAGATACACCAATGATGGCAATAAACAAAGTAACCCCACCATATATGCCGCCCAAAATTTACTTAATACCAACTGAAAGGTATTGATAGGCTGTGCAAATAACCAAAATAGAGTGCCATTTTGCTCTTCTTCGGCAAAGGATTTCATGGTGAGTGTAGGAACGAGAAACATCATCAGCCATGGGGAAAGGACGAAATAAGGCTGTAATGTGGCGCTTCCTATTTCAAAAATATTGAATTGATTTTCAAAAAAGAATAAAAACAAAGCACTGATGAGGCTATACGCCGCGATAATCATCCATGCCGACCAGCCACCAAAGTAAGCCTGTAAATCTTTTTTTATAATTGATATCATATTTTGTAAACGCTTATTTTCTGTTTTTATTGACCAATTTTACCGTCATCATAATTAAAAAAACAATTGAGAAAAAACCGAGTAATAGTTTCCACCAATTGGCAATGGTTTCGGACTTTAAAATTACCGTAAATACCACCAAAAATAAAATAAAAGTGGCAACTTCATTGGCTTGCCTTAATTTGATATTAGGAATGCCCAACGATTGATGGTTAAGATTTTTAATCTTAAGAATTGTTCGCCAACACCAATAATGATAGCCTGCCAAACCCAATAAAAAACTTAGTTTAAGATGAAACCAAGTCATCTTTAAAAGGTAAGGATTCATGATGATAAGGGTAATCCCAAATGCCAACATCAAAACGCCCGCTGGTACAGTAATGATGTTCCACAAGCGTCTAATCATAAATACATATTGGGCTCTTAGAATGTCTTGCTTAGGTGCGGTAAAGTCGTCGGTATCTTTATAGTACACAAAAAGTCTTACCAAATAGAATAGTCCAGCAAAATAACTGACCATAAAAATAATATGCAATGCTTTGATGATAAGATAGGTCATAATCTAAGTGGTTTACTGAAACTCAATATAAATTTTATCGCCCACTTTAAAGCCTAGTAACGAGTGGGCACCATTTTGTCTATCGCCTTTATAAATAGAAATTTCTAGTAAATCAGCATCATTGAACAAGGCGATAGGTTTACCATGAAACTTTTTCTCTTCCTTCCAGTCTGTAATAATGTCGGTGTATTGATTATAGATTTTGGACAAGGTATAATTTCGGAATTTCACTACAAAATCTTCATACGCTGCAAATTTCTCTTGGAAAAAATTTTTATTAATATTGGAAATGGCATTGCCAAAATTATCGACATAAATAATTTGCCCTGCCATAATTTTATCGTTGTATACTGCTCTAGGAAACGAGAGGTCTTTCACTTCATTAAAAGTCCTTCCGATGACTTCTGGCAAACCACCATTATACAAATGTACAGCGGCTGGAGCGAGTACATCAGTCGCAGTAAAATTGACTTCATCATCAAAACGGTTGTTTAGGGTAATTTCAAAAACTTCTTCGGGTTTTATATCGAAAAAAATAAGGCTCATCAGCCCATTATCTACCGTCACAAAATAATGTCCATCTACCTTGTAGATAATTGGTTTTCTTTCTTTATGATAAAAACTATCCACTGCAATAAGATGTACCGTGCCTTTAGGAAAATAGCGATAGGCATTTCTTATAATATAAGCGGATTGTAGTAAATCATAAGGCTGGATGTTATGGCTAATATCAATGATGTTGGCGTCTTCTTTTAAGGATACAATACGCCCTTTAATAGCCCCTACACGGTGGTCTATCAATCCATAGTCAGATGTCAGCGTAATTATTGCCATGTCGCAAAGATAAGGATTTTACGAAAGGCGGAAAATAATATGACTAAAAATAAACTTAATTATTGTAGTAGTGGTTTTTAGAAATTAATTAAAATGAATTGTTAGCCCATCGTAAGCCAAATGAACTCCCTTAGGGAGGAGATTTTGCTCAACTTCTTTATGAAAGCCTAAGTGATGACTAATATGGGTAAGATAGGTGATTTTAGGTTTTAGGCGGTTGATGATTTCTAATACTTCGGGTAAAATTAAATGAGAATGATGTTCTTTTTCGGCTCTTAAGCAATTGATGATAAGAACATCTAAGTTCATAAGTTGAGCCATAGAAGTCTCAGGAATAGATTTAGCATCGGTAATATAAGCGAGATTCCCTATTTTATAGCCCAATATAGGTAGTTTCCCATGCATAATTTCAATAGGTGTTATGGTGGCATCGAATAATTTAAAGGGTTGGGGTGTAATTTCTATCAACTCAAAACTTGGGGCACCAGGGTAGCGGTGTTCTGCAAAGGCATAGGGAAAACGATATTGTATTTCTTTAGCCACTCTCTGCTGGCAGTAGATAGGCATATCTTGCTGATTGATGAATATAAGGGGTCTCAAGTCATCTAAACCGATGATATGATCGTTGTGTTCATGGGTAACCAGTACGGCATCTACTTGATGTTCGTTTTGTGCTAGCATTTGCTGTCTAAAATCTGGACCACAATCGATTAATATTTTTTTTTCAGTATTTGTAGTGATGAGGGCTGATGTTCTAAGTCGCTTATCTTTAGGGTTTTTAGATAAACAAACGGGGTGGCTGGAACCAATAACTGGTACGCCCTGTGAGGTGCCAGTGCCTAAAAATTTCAATTGCATTTTTGATATTTAAATCATTTTGGTAAATTTACAAAAATTTTTTATTGTAAAATAAATTTAAACAATGTCTGAAATAAAACCTATTTTAGCGCCTAAACAAAAGGCATTAGCTATAAATCTTGACCCAAACATCTATGGTACATTCGCAGAAATCGGGGCAGGGCAAGAGACCGTAAGACACTTTTTTCGTGCAGGAGGCTCTTCGCTTACCATTGCTAAAGCGATGTCTGCTTACGATAAAGAATATAGTAATGCCATCTATGGTAAGGAAGAGAAAAATCGCTTTGTAACTCAAAATAGGCTTAAAAAGATGCTAAAGCACGAAGTGCGTTTGATTGAAGAACGGCTGGATAATAAGGATACACCCGATAGAAAATTTTTCTCATATGCCAATACCGTTACTACCATTAATTATCATAAAACCTTTAAAGGTCATGGTTGGGTAGGGCTTATGTTTCAGCACGAAGCCGATGCGGAATATAGCGAAATAGTATTGCATATCCGTTTTAAAGAAAACGATTCCACACACCAGCAGGAAACCCTTGGTAATCTTGGGGTTAATCTAATCTATGGTGCTTTTAACTATGCCGATAACCCTAGACGATTAATCAATAGCTTATATGATGAGATTTCTATTGACCGTATAGAAATTGATATGATTGATTTTCAAGGACCTGCATTTGAGTATGTAGACAACCGTTTGATGAGCCTTCAGTTGGTAAAAAAAGGCATGACCGAAGCGGTGATTTTCAATTCAGAAGGTCAGCCGATGCTACCTGCGGATATTCTTTATAAAAAAGATGTTTTTGCGGTTCGTGGGAGTTTTAGACCCGTAACTTTGGTAAATACCGATATGTTTGAAAATGGATTAGAATTATTTCTAAAGGATACAGGCGGTGAGCCAAAAGATACGGTAATTATTTTTGAAATTACCATTTCTAACCTTAGAGCCACGGGGAAAATAGACGAGCGAGATTTCCTAGATAGGGTAGATGTTTTAGCCAAACTCGGCTATACCGTTATGATTTCCAACTTCTCGGAATACTATCGTTTGGTGGAATATTTTTATAATTATAACATCCGTTATCTTGGCATTGGTATGGGGGTAAACAATCTATTGATGGTATTCGATGAGGAATATTATAAACACCTACCTGGAGGTATCTTGGAGGCGTTTGGTAAGTTCTTTAGAAAAGATATGAAAGTGTATCTCTATCCATATAAAGACCCGGAAACCCACGAATACCTTTATTCTGAAAACTTAAAAGTTAATGATAATCTAAAAGAATTATACAAATACTTCAAACTAAATAATAGAATTGTAGATATCGAAAATCATAACCCTGCCTATTCAGAAATCTATTCTAGAGAAATCTTGGCAAAAATCGCTCAATGTGAAACGGGTTGGGAGCATCAGTTACCAGAAGGGGTAGCAGATATGATTAAGGAACGCGGTATGTTTGGCTATAAAGAAGCCATAGAACTTAAAGAGTTTTAATGATGAAAAAACTCTACCTTTTTGATTTTGATGGCACGCTTACAACCAAAGATACGATGTTTCTGTATCTAAAGTTTTACAACCGAAAGAAATATTATATCCAATTCATAAAGTATTTGCCATTATTTATACTTTTAAAATTAAAGTTAATGAATGCTCAAAAGGTGAAAGAAAGTTTTATTTCTGGGGTTTTAAAAGGGGAGACCAAAACGAAGCTATATAAAACTTCGCAAGCATTTTTTGAACAATATTACCCTAAAATTATTAGAAACAATGCATTGGATTTTATAAAAAGTATAGACCGTTCTCAAACTTATAGTTATATCGTAACGGC
This sequence comes from Riemerella columbina DSM 16469, assembly GCF_000374405.1. Taxonomy (GTDB): domain Bacteria; phylum Bacteroidota; class Bacteroidia; order Flavobacteriales; family Weeksellaceae; genus Riemerella; species Riemerella columbina. The sequence goes on along the minus strand of NZ_KB894282.1, from coordinate 52,642 downwards.
ATCTTTGGATATTTGGGTAAGTCCTTTTGCTGAAGCGTTTGGTATGAATTTATTAGCGACTGAAGCACTATTTGAAGGGGAACAATTTACGGGGAAATTTAAAACCAAGAATTGTAATGGTGAAGAAAAAGTAAGGAGGATAGAAATGGCAACCCAAGATTTAGTTTATGACAAAAGCATAGCGTTTGGCGATACCAATGGCGACCGACCGATGTTGGATTGGGCAAATGAAGGTCATTTTCGTTTTTTTCATTGATGGATTATTTTTTGTATTTTAGCACCAAAATCACATCAATATGAAACATTTATTTTTAATATCAGGATTATGCCTATGTACTATGTGTACGCCTCAAAATAAGAAAATTATGGCAGAACAGCACTCGACTACGCAGACGATAGAAGACTATAATAGTCAAGATTATTTATTTCATGCAGAGTTTAATGGAGGAACTCAGCAGCAAGGTTTTAGAATACTCAAGACACAATCTGAACTCGACGCGATGCTAGGTGGGAACGATTTTATATTAAAAGAAGAACAGTCTAAATCTACCGATTCAAAAGTTGTATTTCCAGAACATCAAACCGTTATTTTATATAATTTTGGCGAGTTCCGCTCTGGCGATCATACACCAAAAGGGATTGAGCGTATTGCATTAGTAGATGGGGTGCTAGAGGTCTACCTCAAAAAAGATCCACCGAGTAAATTTCCAGATCGGGAAATGGCAATACAAGTAATATCGACCCCTTATATGGTATTCTCTGTTCCAAAGACTTATGAATTTAAAACCATAGTGATTAAATAATGGAAAAAATATATTTAGATTACGCAGCTACGACACCCTTGTCGGAAGAAGTGATTGAAGCAATGGTAGCGTCTATGAAAAATCAATATGGGAACCCTTCGTCTACCCATAGTATTGGTCAAGAAGCCAAAACCAAAATTGAAGAGGTACGCCGCCAAGTAGCAGAAACATTGAATGTGCAACCCAGTGAAATTGTGTTTACCTCGTGTGGTACGGAATCCAACAATATGATTATTAAATCTTGTGTGGAACACTTGGGTATAGAGCGCATTATAACCTCGCCATTGGAGCATAAGTGTGTAGCGGAAACTTGTCTAGACATGAAGAAAAGGAAAGAGGTAGAGTTGGTTTACCTTCGTCCAGATTCAAAAGGTGATTTAGATTTGGAGCAACTGAAAACACAGTTGGCATCATCAGACAAAAAAACTTTGGTGTCTTTAATGCATGCTAATAACGAGGTAGGGAATTTATATGATATTAAAGCAATAGCGAAACTGTGCAAAGACAATGGTGCTCTATTCCATTCTGATACGGTACAAACTGTGGCACATTTGGAATTAGATTTTGAAGATACGCCGTTGGATTTTGCTTCTTGTAGTGCTCATAAATTTTTTGGACCTAAGGGGTCAGGCTTTGCATTTATCAGAAAGTCTTCTGGATTAAAAGCGTTGATTACTGGAGGACCACAAGAGCGTAGCCTAAGAGCTGGAACGGAAAATGTTTGCGGAATTGTAGGTTTAGGCAAAGCATTGGAATTATCAATGGAACATTTACAATCTTATAAAGAGAAAATACAATCGATCAAAGATTATACCATAGAGCAACTATCAAAACATATTGAAGGGGTAAAGTTTAATGGTAGAAGTGCTGAGCAAGACCGTAGTCTGTATACTGTTTTGAGTGTATTGCTTCCGTTTAAAAATCCATTACTTAGTTTGCAACTTGATATGAAGGGAATCGCGATTTCGCAAGGAAGTGCTTGTAGTTCTGGTGCGAGTAAGCCCTCTATGGTTATGATGATGCTTTTAGATGAAAAGGAAATGGAATCTTGTACACCGCTAAGGGTATCTTTTAGCCATCAAACAACGAAAGAAGAAATAGACGCGCTAGTGGCAGCTTTGTTGGATATAAAAGCAAAATTATAGATAATAACAATTTAAAGTATTGATGCTATCATCAATATAATACAGTATATTTGTGAAAAATTAAAATAAAATTATTATGGCATTAGAATTTACAGACAGTAATTTTAAAGATGAAGTATTAGGTTCAGATAAGCCCGTATTGGTGGACTTTTGGGCAGTATGGTGTGGACCATGCAGAATGTTAGCCCCAATCATTGATGAGCTTTCAAACGATTTTGAAGGTAAAGCATTAGTTGGAAAGGTAGATGTGGATAACAACCAACAGACGGCAATGGAGTATGGTATTAGAAATATTCCTACCATGCTGATTTTTAAAAATGGAGAAGTTGTAGAAAAATTGGTTGGTGTATCGCCTAAAGAAGCTATTGCGGCCAAGTTATTTGCTCATCTTTAATAAAATAATTAGATTGATTTACAACGCCTTTTGAATAAAAGGCGTTTTTTTTACAATAAAAATTTTGTTGGTATTATAAAAAGTTATATTTTTGCAACCACATTATTCAGACAAGCGTACATCATAATAAGTACAGAATAATAATTCTAAAAAGATCCGGTAGTTCAGCTGGTTAGAATACCTGCCTGTCACGCAGGTGGTCGCGGGTTCGAGTCCCGTCCGGATCGCATTTTTTTAGATATTTAGATCCGGTAGTTCAGCTGGTTAGAATACCTGCCTGTCACGCAGGTGGTCGCGGGTTCGAGTCCCGTCCGGATCGCAATAAAAAAGCCTATCAAAATTTTGATAGGCTTTTTTTTGTAATTGTGTGCTAGCACTTTTTACAAAGGCTTTACCATGTCTAGAAACCATGCTTTTACATCGCCTTCCAGATGCGGGGCTAATTTCTCTTCGCACCATTTGTGGTAATCGTTTAACCATTTAATTTCCACATCTGTCATCAACTCTTTGTTGAAGATCTCTTTATCGAATGGACAAATGGTAAGGGTTTCAAAGTTGTAGAATGTTCCAAATGGGGTAGTTTCCACTTCTTTTACAGCGATTAAATTCTCATGACGAATTCCGTATTCGTTTTCTAAATAAAATCCTGGTTCATTAGAACAAACCATTCCTGGTAGTAATTCTTGAGGGTTCATATCTTTACGAATATTTTGAGGTCCTTCGTGTACATTCATAAAACTGCCTACGCCATGTCCTGTACCGTGTGCATAATCTTTACCCTTCATCCAAAGTGGAAGTCTGGCAATCGCATCAATATGGAAACCTCTTGTGCCTTTTGGAAATTTAGCAATAGAAAGTTGAATCATTCCTTTTAACACTAAAGTACAATCATCGATAAAGTTTTGTGAGACTTTCCCTAACTTTACGGTTCTTGTAATATCCGTTGTTCCTTCTAAATATTGACCACCTGAATCTACCAAAATACTCCCTTCTGCAAAGACTTCTTTACAATCGTTTTCTTTAGCGGAATAATGGACAATTGCACCATTGCCTTGATAACCGATAATACTTCCAAAACTAATGCCCACAAAATTTTCACCTTCTGCACGGAAACTTCTCAATTTTTCACCAATGGTATATTCCGTCATAGGTTCTTTTCCTACTTGGTGTTTTAGCCAATAGAGGAATTTCACCATGGCTACCCCATCTCTTACCATTACTTTACGGAAGCCCTCTAACTCGGTCTTGTTTTTCTGAGCTTTCATCAGGTGTCCAGGTACTGCAGAAAGTACAAAATGATTGCCTTCTAAAGCATTAAATACCGATTGATTGGTATTAGGTGAAATTAAAATATTTTCGTTTTTAAATTGCTTTAAATAATTAAAAAATTCGTTGTAAGGCATTACTTTTACATTGGCGTCTTGCATTTGCTTTTGAGCCTCGGAATTAAGTTTTGCAGTATCTACAAACAATACCGTTTCGTCTTTAGAAAGCACAATATAACCTAAAAATACAGGGTTACTCGTCACATCACTTCCTCTAAGGTTAAGCGTCCACGCCACATCATCTAAACTTGAAATAATATGCACAGAAGTATTTTGCGCCTCCATTTTTTTACGAATGGCAGATAGTTTATCCTCTACCGACTGTCCTGCCCACTTTACGGGTTGGGTGAAGACTTCGTTTTTGGAAGGTTCAGGTCTTTCTGTCCAGATCTTATCCAATAATGGATTATCTACGAGTTGAATATCTTTCTTTGCTAATTTGTCTTCAAGACTTTTCCAATTGGCATGTGAGGTTGCTAAGGCATTTACAGCTACTTTTCCACCTTTTGGTGTTTGCTCTATAATCCAATCGGTATAATTAGGAGTTCCCTCTATACCATCTTTCATTAGGCTGATACCAGAGCCTTCTAATTCAATAGGGGCTTGTACAAAATAGCGTCCATCTGTCCATAAAGCGGCTTGTTCTTGGGTGATGACTACAAACCCTGCAGAGCCAGTAAAGCCTGAAAGCCATTTTCTTTCTTGCCACTCTTTCGGTAGGTATTCGCTCATATGCGGGTCTGCTGAAAATACGATAAATGCATTGATGTTTTGTTCTTTCATTTGGGCACGGAGTGCCGTTATTTTTTCTTTAGTTGTCATTATAAAATCTAATTTTGATGGTAAAGTTACGAAAAATATGATTATTAGTTTTTAGCGATTTTAAAAATTTTCTTTTTAAACGACGATTTATCCAATGATGATTATCATCTTGTATGTCGAAAGTACTGTATTTCTCATTTATGATTTATTTCCATTTTATCAGTTGGAAATTTTTTTAAGAAATATCTTTGATTAATTTATATTTTAAATAATTCGAATCTATTGTACAAATATCTAAGAATGTTTTTTCTGCGTGAGGGCGGAGGGCATTGTTGGAGTTCCTTTTTTTGGCTTTTCTGAAAAAGCCAAAAAAGAACGACTGCCCGTAGACCGACGCTTTGCCTTTTTTTTAAAAAAAGGCAGAGGGGCACGCCCAAAATATAAGGTAATTTTAAAGGGTAATTTTTATGCTAAATGTTTTGCTGATTTTGACTGCTAGCACTCTGCTATATTCACAGCTATGGCTAAGCCACCTTCTGAGGTTTCTTTGTATTTAGAATTCATGTCTTGGGCGGTTTCCCACATGGATTTTATCACATGGTCTAGGCTGACGCGGGCGTTTTTGGGATTGCTTTCCAACGCCAGATTAGAAGCAGTAATCGCCTTCATCGCACCCATAGAATTGCGCTCGATACACGGGATTTGTACCAGTCCTTTGATTGGGTCGCAAGTCAGTCCCAAATGGTGTTCCATAGCGATTTCGGCAGCCATCAGCACTTGTTCTGGAGTACCACCTGAAATTTCTGTAAGCCCTGCCGCTGCCATCGCCGAAGAAACGCCAATCTCTGCTTGGCAACCACCTGCCGCAGCGGAAATGGTAGCATTCTTTTTAAATAAAGTCCCCACTTCACCCGCGACTAATAGGAAGTGAATGATATCGTCTTTGGAATTAAATTCGGTGCAGGTTTGAGCATACATTAGCACTGCGGGAATGACACCGCTGGCACCATTGGTAGGAGCGGTAATGATGCGTCCAAAACTGGCATTTTCCTCATTGACTGCTAACGCAAAACACGAGACCCATTTGGTAATATTATTAAAGTTTTTTTCAGCATTAACCACAAGATTAAACCACTCATCGATATTGTGATAGACTTTGTCTTCGCCCAATAGTTTTCTGTTAAGTGCGGCGGCTCTGCGGGTGACATTAAGCCCGCCTGGTAAAATTCCTTCTTTATTAACGCCTTTATAGATGCATTCTTTGATTTGTTGCCATATATAGAGGGCTTCGGCTTCGGTTTCTTCTTGGCTGCGCCAAGATTCCTCATTGATTTTAATTAAATCAGAAATTTTATCTAATTTCAGCCGTTCGCAGTTGTCGATGATATCTTTACCTTTATGGCAAGGATAGAGGGTACGCACGCAAGTTTGCTCTAGCGTATTATCTTCTTTAGTCGCTACAAAGCCACCACCTACGGAATAGTAATCTTGGGAAATTTCTGTCCCATCGTTAAATACCGCTCTAAAAATCATTCCATTCGGATGAAAATCAAGGTTTTCGGTCATATTAAGCACCAAATGATGTCCGTAGATAAATGGAATTTCTTTTTCGTTACCTAAATTAAGGGTTTGAGAGGATTTAATATGCTCTATTTTTTCATCGATTTTTGTGGTATCAATGATTTTAAAATTTTCTCCTGCTAATCCTAGCATCCCAGCAATATCAGTACCGTGTCCAATGCCTGTTTTGGCTAATGAACCATAGAACTCTACAAATACTTCTTTCACTTCTTGGATAGAGCGTTCTCTTCGTATCAAATCTAAAAATAGTTCTGCGGCATTCCAAGGTCCCATGGTATGTGAACTGGATGGTCCGATGCCTACTTTGATGATTTCGAAAACGCTAATTGATTGCATAGGATATGATATTTAAAGAATTACAAATATAAGGTAGATTCTATAAACTTAGAAAACTTTTTTAAGAATTTCCGATACTTCGCGATATTTTGTAGCAGGGAAGAGGTGAGTAGCATTCTTAATGACGAAATCTGGATTGGAATTTTTAATAGGAAAGGCTAAGTCCTTATCGCCCATCACTTGAATCACATCTGGGAGTTCGTCGAACTTCCAATCTACAATTTTTTCGAGGCTCCATTTTAAATAATAAGGGTCTCTTACATTAAAGTATTTATCTACTTTGGGGCTATCGGCTTCTATAAATTTTCGGATAAAGCTATAAACGATTACGGATTTTTCTGAGAAGAACGATGCAGGCATTAGGTGTGGAATCTTTGTAAATCTTGCGGTTTTGCCTACCATCGGCATTTCTTTATCCGATTTTATAGACCCCAAAATCACGATTGTTTTAGCAGGGATTTTCTTATGGATTTCCTGAACGATAAGACCTCCGAAAGAATAGCCTAGTAAACAGAATTCTTCGGTGGTATCAATAGGTTCAGCCATTCTATCAACATAATGATGGAAATCTTCGTCTTTTTCTGGCATGAGCCAAGGGATAAATACGGGTTCTAAATGTTCTGGAAATTGAATGCGTTCTAAGATGCTGAAATCTGCACCTAAACCGCTGATGATATAAAGTTTCATAAGGTTTGTATAATGATTCGGGTAACCACTTGCAAACGCTATACCTTTTTTATCTTTTCAAATCCAAACTACCAAAATTACCGCTACTCATCATTAGAAATGCACCTTTGGTTTTATCAAGGCTGTCCCAATAGGTGTGTAAAGATTCTGCATCGGTAAATACTTTAAGATTAGGGTTTTGGAATTTTTCCTTAATTAAGTCTGGGGAAATAGGTGCCATTCGTTTAATCTTAAGGGCTTCTTCGGAATAGAATACTACGGCATGGTCTAAAGCATCTAAAGCATGAGCGTATTGTCCCAAAAATTCCGGGTTTAGTGAAGAGTAAGTATGTAACTCTAAAAAACCGTAGGTGTCTTGCTTGGCAAATTGTTTCGCAAAGGCTTGGGTGGTCGCTTTTACCTTACTTGGAGCGTGGGCAAAATCTTTGTATAAAACGGCGTGGTCGTCGCGTTCTACTTTTTCTAACCGTTTAGATGCCCCTTTAAAACTCATAATTGCCTCATAAAATTCTTCTTCCATAATACCCAATTGTTGGCAAATCAATCGTGCACCTTCCATATTGAGTAAGTTGTGAGCACCAAATACCGATACAGGAATTTTGCCTAGTTCGGTTTTAAGATACACTTGCTGATTGACTACTTCGTAATCAGGGGTTTTATAAGGCATTTTTCTAAAGTAGTTTTCTGCGGTTTCTACCACTTTTACCACTTCTGGGTCTTCTTCATTATAAACTAAAACACCACCCGGTGTAATGGTTGCCACAAATTTTCTAAATTGCTCTATATAATCATCAAAAGTTTTAAATACATTGATATGGTCCCAAGCAATCCCTGAAATCAGAGCAATATTGGGGTGATATAATAAAAATTTAGAACGCAAATCAATAGGTGAGGATAAATATTCATCACCTTCTAGAATCATAAAATCATTTTCTGCTGTGGTTTTCACCATACAATCAAAGCCTTCTAATTGCGCTCCCACCATAAAGTCCACTTCTTTTTGATGAAAGTTTAACACATGTAAAATCATCGAAGTAATGGTGGTCTTCCCATGAGACCCTCCAATAACCACTCTGGTTTTATCTTTGCTTTGCTCATAAAGGAATTCTGGGTAAGAGTAAATTTTTAGTCCTAATGCTTTAGCCTTAGCTAATTCTGGATTGTCGGCATGGGCGTGCATACCAAGAATTACAGCATCAATATCTTGGGTGATTTTTTCTGGAAACCAACCGATTTGTTCGGGCAAAATACCCTTTTGTGCTAATCTAGATTTGGAAGGTTCAAAGATAGTATCATCAGAACCTGTTACTTGGTAGCCTTTATCTTTTAGAGCAATGGCGAGATTATGCATGGCACTACCGCCAATAGCGATGAAATGTGTTTTCAATGGGAGTGTTTTTATGGTTAGTCGTTATTGCGTTCTTCTTGTTTTTTCTTTTTTAGTTCCTCGTCGTAATCATGGAGCACATTATGCTCTGGGGTTTGCTCTATGGCAAACATAATTTTTTCTAGGATTTCTTGTGCCGTTTCGTTTTCGTAATCAATATCTAAAGCGGGTTTAAATTCCATAGTCGGTTCCACGCCAGTAACTTTTATTTTCAGTCCTTTTTTGTCGAAAGCTCTACGGAAGCCATTGATTTTAATAGGAATAACGATAGGTTTTTGTTGTTTAATGAGTTTTGCCGTTCCTTTTCTACCTTGTGCAAAGGCAGAAGTGGTCCCTTGTGGAAAGGTAATCACCCAGCCGTTATCCAATGCTTTTACAATGTTTTCCACTTCGCTCATATCTACCATACGGTTGACATTTTTTCCCTCGGCACGCCAAGTTCTTTTAACGGTAACGGCTCCTGCAAGTTTAAAGATACGAGCTAACAACCCTTTATCCATAGTTTCTTTCGCTGCTACATAATAGAAATCTACTTTGGGATTGAGAAGGTAAATAGGATTTTTAATGGTATTGAGATAGCCATTATTTACCGCACAAAAAGCGTGGTACATGGCTGCCACATCTGCAAAATAAGTTTGGTGGTTAGATACAAATAGGACATTTCTCTGTGGTAAGTCAACCAAGTTTTCAGACCCTGAAATTTTGAGTTTATTGAACCCGTTAAAGCGTCTATAAGATACCAATCCTAAAACGAAGATTATAAATCGTTTCAAGAAATAGAGGTTTCCAAATGAGTCGGTAAAAATTGTTTTTTTCGCCATATTTAAAATGGATTAAGCGGACAAATTTACACATTTTTAAGCAATCGGCTAAATTCGCTTAAAATCATAGAGGTGGCACCCCAAATGGTGTAGTCTTTATAGTGAATCACAGGGACTTCTATGCCTTTAGTATCGGGAAGGGACATCCACTTTGGGCGTTCGGTCAGTTCCAAAAGTTCGGATATCGGTAACTCTATTAATTCCACAGCTTCGCGTTCTTGTAAATGGTAGGTTGGATTCTTTTTAGTATAAGAAATATACGCATATACATAGAAATTGCTCGGTGGAATATAGATGGGGCTAATTTCCCTTATCAATCGAATATAAGCTTTATGAACCCCAAGCTCCTCAGAGGTTTCTCTAATGGCAGTTGCCGCAAAGTTTTTGTCCTCTGGCTCTTGTTTTCCACCAGGTAAAGAAATTTGCCCACTATGGCGGTCGTTTTTGTTGGTGCTTCTCACAATTAGAGGGATATGCCACTCGTCATTTTTTAGGTAGAGTAGCAGATTAACGGCAGCCCATTTGGGTTGCTTGGATAAGATTTCTTCAAAAGTGAATAGCGGTCGGTAGGGTGGCGAAAACAGGCGGTGGGCTTGCTCCCCCTCTAAAGGGGCTTGCTTTATTTTCTTGACCAAATCTCTACCGAATCCATTCATATATTAAGGTCTTAGTTTTAGTTTAAGGAAGCGCTGTAAGTCTTTATTAGAGCCATAAAGCACCAATATATCGCCAGATTCCAAAATATTATTGGCAACAGCAACGCCCAATACTTTATTCTCTTTTTTAGTTTTACCTAATAGACTTTTTACTTCTACTTGCTTTATAATCGTTAAAGGTACTAAATTATATTTTTCTCTAAAGTTGAGGTCTTTTAAAGTTTGACCTACATATTCTTCAGGGACTTTAGCTTCGATGATACTGTATTCTTGGTTCAATTCAAATGAATCTACCACATTGCAGAGACAGAGTTTTTTTGCCCATCTTTCGGCGGTTTCTTCTTCGGGGTGTACTATTTCGTCTACACCAATGGCTTGTAGCACTTTTTCGTGTAAAGGGTTGATGGCTCTACTGATGAGGCGTTTTACTTGTAGATTTTTAAGTAGTGCGGTGGTCATCACATTAGAACCTTGGTCTTCCCCAATGGCCACCACAAAGATATCGGTGTCTTTTAATGGTAATCCAGATACGGTATATTCGTCTGTGGCGTCCATACAAATGGTATGGGATATTTTTTCTTTGCACGCATCTACTTTTGCCATACTGGTGTCAATCCCAATCACTTCATTGCCTTGAGCAGTTAGTTTTTCGGCTAAAGATGCCCCAAAGTTTCCGAGTCCTACGATAATATATTTCATAATTTTATTTTATAATGTTTTAATCGGTTTAAATTTAGTTCATTGTTATTTCCTCTTTAGGATATTGGTAGTTTTTGTATTTTGCTTTTTTCACAATGGCAATCACTAAAGATAGCATACTGATACGCCCTACAAACATAATTCCAATAAGCACCATTTTAGAAGGCGCGGTAAGGTCTGCTGTAATACCCAAACTAAGTCCCACGGTACTATAAGCGGAAAAACATTCAAAAGAGATATCCAAAAGATTTTTATCTGGGTCAAAAAAAGTGATGAGCATAATCCCCAGCCCAATTGCCATAAGGGATAGAGTCATAATGGCAAAGGCTCTTCTGATAGAAATTTCTGCCACCTCTCTACGGAATATTTCCACTTTAGATTTACCCTTTGCAAGGCTCAGTACATTCAAGAATGCAATGGCAAAGGTATTGGTTTTAATACCACCACCCGTAGATTGTGGTGAGGCACCTACCCACATCAGAAGAAAAATCATCATAATGGTAGGGAAGGACATAGAGGCATTATCAATAGAGTTGAATCCCGCAGTTCTAGGGGTAGCAGCTGCAAAAAACGAAGTCACAAATTTTCCAAAATAAGAATGGTGTTCTTCCAAAGTATTATGGTATTCCATAATATAAAATAGCAATGTGGCAACCGTTGTTAAAGAAATCGTTGTGACTAAAGTAATACGGCTATCTAAACTGATAATCCAAGGTTTATAAAATCTATTTTTTTTAGAAGTAAAATGTATGATTTGAGAAATTTTATAACGCAGATATTTCAAAATATTCACTACAATAGGGAAGCCCAATCCTCCAAATATAAAAGTAAACGCTACTACTAAGAGTAAGAAATAGTTATATCTAAAAGTGAGGTCGTACAAACTGGCATCTGAGGTTGAAAATCCAGCATTACAGAAGGCAGAAACCGCATGGAAAATTGCAAAAAAGACATGATGAAATTTTGATGGAAATAAATTAGGGTCTACACTAGAATAGATAAGTGCCGCAGAAAATAATTCAATTCCAAAGGTAATTAGGATAATGTTTTTTAGCATAGAAAATACATCGCCTAATTTTTTAGAACTCGTCATATCGCTTAGTGCCAGTTGGTTTTCATAAGAAGTACCCCCTTTGAAAAAATAACTGAAATAACTCGCAAAGGTTAATATCCCTAGTCCACCAATTTGAATTAAAGTAATGATAATCACTTTACCAAAAGTAGTAAAATCTGAACCTGTATTGAGTACTGCAAGCCCCGTTACACAAACGGCACTGGTAGAGGTAAATAAAGCATCAATAAAATCAATGCCATGTACAGTGGCTTTAGGTAAAGTCAACAAATAAGAACCAATTAAAATAATCGCTATAAAACTACTGATGAATAATTGTGCAGGATTGAGCACGGTTCTATTAAAATTAATTTTTAAATCCGAAAACTCTCGGATAAAAGTCAGTACCACCGTAAAAATAACCCAATAGCGATTGGCGAAGAAATGGTCTAATTGCCCATGAAAAGGGCTTAAAAAGTGAAAATAATAAATAACAATGGTAAAAATTACCGTAGCCAAATCAAACAAAAACGATTTGTTTTTTAGAAATCGGATTTTATCCTCGTAATATCTTGTTGCTGTAGAAATTAGCCCAACGGCAAGTACGAAGTGGTAATAGCCATCAAAAATAGTTCTGGACTCTTTGGAATGGGTAAAACCATAGTCTCCAATAAAGGCAATGATTCCCAAGAAACTGATAATCAATGAAAAAATGTATAAAAATCTAAAATTAAATCCCATAGGTCTTTTTCTATTTTAAAATGCCTTTTATTTTGTTTGCATTTGTTATTAATTCTTCTAAAAAAGTATAATTTTCTTTTTCTAATGCTGATTTAAATTTTCTGAGTTGAGAGATATGCTCATTTAGAACATCCAAAACATTTTCTTTGTTGTGTTTAAAAATCGGTACCCACATTTCGGGATGCGATTTTGCCAATCTTACCGTACTGGAAAATCCAGAACTTGCCAATTGGAAAATTTTATCTTCTTCTTTTTCTTTTTCCAATACAGTATTGGCTAAAGCATAAGAAGTGATGTGCGAGATATGCGAAATGTATGCCGTATGGACATCATGCTCATCAGCAGGCATATCAATTACTTCCATATCCAAATGTTGATAAATCTGTTTAGCCATTTTAAAGGCATCAGGACTCGAATCATTAATGTCGCAGAGGACGGCAACTTTTCCCGTAAAGGCTTCTTTCTGTGCCGACTGAGGTCCGCTATTTTCTGTTCCCCACATAGGATGCGTAGCTACAAACTGCGCTCTTTTGGGATGATACTTTACCATCTCAACAATGCCTTGCTTTGTAGAGCCTGTGTCCATCACCATTTGATGGGGTTTTATTTGGTCTAAAACTTCGGGCAATAATTGCTGCGTGGCATCTACTGGAATTGCTAAAATGATGACATCGGAATTTGCGATTGCCTTGTCCAAAGTAGCAGGTTTATCAATAATGCCCAGTGCCAATGCTTCCTCTAAATGCTGAATATTAGCATCTACACCATAGACCATTTCTACCGCTCTTTTTTGTTTTAATTTGAGCGCCATAGAGCCACCAATAAGTCCTACACCAATTACTGCTAATTTCATGCTTCTGAGTTAGAATTATTTTGGATTAATGGTTTCCAAAGTTTTAAAATAGGCTTTGTCCTCGCATTTTTCAAAGGTTATGCCATAGTGCTTTTGTTGGTCATGATATTCTAACCAATATTCTGGACAAGGTTTTTGCTGTGCCTTACTTTTATCAAAGTCTATATCGCCATTTGGGACTAAGGTATCCTTTACAAATTGCTCTGAAATATGATGTTGGGCTAAAGCAGTTTTAAATGCTTCTGAATATTCAAATTCTTTAGATAAAGTTTCTGTAATGACTCTACTATTAGGTAAATAGCCACTACAACTGACGCCTTTTTGGTTAAGGATAAAAATCATCAGAATACATCCTGGAATTAAACCTATTAAATAAAATTTCAATTTTCTCATTAGTAAGTTAATAAATTGATGTCATGGTAAGGCAAATGAAATCTTTCGCAAACCATTTTCTTCGTAAATTTCCCTTTGTAAGTGTAGAAACAATCCTTCATATTGGTGTTTTTTAGAAGCATCGTTTCTAGACCGCCATCGTGTTCTGCATCCAATAAATAACTAAGGAAAAAGTTACTAATGGCTTTAGTAGTTGTTCTCGGCGTTTTAGAAGTGATATTGGGAATCCCAGAATGCACCACGCCATGTTTGAAGATGACAGGGTCGTTTATCGTAGTAAGTTCTGCTGTTTCTATGGATTTGCCGTAATCTATGGTTAAGTCTATGGCGACGCTACCGGCTTTCATTTTCGTAATCATCTCTTCTGTTACCACAGGTGGAAAATTTCTGCGTTGTAAAGCTCCGATAAGGACATCGGCGCGTCTTAAACTTTTGCCTAATTCTTTAGGGTCGATGATGGAGGTAGACACTCGGTTGTCTATAAAATTGTGCAATCGTCTTAACTTAGCTAAGGAGTTGTCGAATACTTTTACATGAGCACCCAACCCAATGGCAGTTTTAGCGGCAAATTCGCCTAAAATTCCCGCCCCAATAATCACCACTTCCGCAGGACGAACTCCCGTAATCCCCCCTAGCATCAATCCATTGGATTTTGCTAAAAGTTCGGCAGCGTAGAGGATGGAAACATTCCCTGCAATTTCGCCAATTAGTCTAACCAATGCCAATTGTTGGTATTCGTCTTTTACAAATTCAAAAGCAATCGCACTGATTTTTTTGTGGGCTAAGGCTTGGAAATATTCTGCATCTCTTAAATTAACTTGTAAAGCAGAAATAAGAAATGCTCCGTTTTTCAAATAAGGAATTTCGTCTAAGGTAGGCGGGTTAACTTTTAGTACCAATTGCTGTCCTAGTGCTATTTTAGCGTCGTTGGTAATGGTGGCACCTGCTTCGGAATATTGCAAATCGGTAAAGAAGCAACCTTCCCCCGCTCCAGTTTCCATAATGACCTGATGTCCATTTTGAGTGAGTACCTGCACTGCATCGGGTGTTAGGCATAGCCTTTTTTCATTAAGACAAGTTTCTTTTGGAATACCAATAAACAATTGTTGGTTTTTCTTTACCACTTCCAAACGCTCCTCTTTTGGGAGTAAATCTTCTTCTTTAAAAGGGGTGTAAACGGTACTACTCATATTATTCTAGCGCTAAATATGGAGCAAATATAAGAAAAGATAGGCATCATTTGAATATGATATGCCTTTTTCCTTCGATATTTTCTATTTTCATCTCATGATAAGGGATATCGTAGAGTTCCTCTTCGTAGAGTTCTGGCCATTCTATAATGGATAATACACCGCTATCAAGATACTCTTCAATACCAATATCAAAGGCTTCTTCAATGGCATTCATACGGTACAAATCGAAATGATAGACTTTGCCTTTTGGTGTATCGTATTCATTAACAATAGAGTAGGTGGGCGAAGAAACTTCATCATTGGAACCTAATTGTTTTAATAAAACTTTGGTAAACGAAGTTTTTCCTGCACCAAGGTTACCTTTTAATAATAATATGGAATGTTGGATATTGGGTATCAATTCTTTGGCAACGGTTTCCCAGTCCTCTATATGTTTAATTGTAAATTCCATGTTTTAATCTTAAAATCGATTGCAAAGATAGCAGTTTTTAGTTACGAATTAAATCGTTTCCAATTCACTTCCTCTGGCAAATTACCATTATGCTCAATGTGATGATAAAGAATCTTGGCGAAATAATTACCATTTAAAATTCCTCTAGCGCCCAGACCATTAAAGATATAGAGGTTATCCCATTCCGAATGGTTGCCCAGCATTGGGCGTCTATCCTTTACGGTGGGTCTAAAGCCATATTGCGTATCTACGATATCATAATCATTAGGATAAATGGTTTCTACACCTTCTTTAAGTTGTGCTACGGCTTTATCGTCAATGCGCTCTTCTGTGCTAAAACGGTCGTAAGTGCCTCCATAATAATATTGCCCATGTGCCAGTGGAAACAAGAAATGTTTCTTTTTGATGATACCTTTAAAGTCAATATCTTTTGAGAGTGTTACTTTAATATGGTGTCCTTTGTTGGGTTGAATATCAATATTTTTAAAATAAGGATTATTTAAAATACCCATCCCTTCTGCAAATACAATGCGGCTATAATTGAGATTTTGATAAGTCTGCGTTTGTGGATTTAGTTGGTTATAATCGAATTTTTCGTTTACCAAATGATGATGTTTTTTTAAATAGTCCAAGAAAGTGCTAAAAAATGCATCTACATCTAACCTAGAAGAATGCCAAACTTCCCCCGTTCCAAAAGGATTAAGTATATTCTCAATTGATTTAAATTCAGGGTTGAGGAAGGGTTGTAATTCTTCTTTTTCTGCTCTTTTTTTTAGCCAAAGTTGTTTTTCGGTTTCATCGTGGAATACACGCTGTATAGAATCTTTTATTAGAAAATCTTTTCCGAGATAAGTGGTCATTTCGGATAGGGTAGTGTGCAGATTTTGGATTTGTGCCATGGCGTTCCAGAAGGTAGTGAATTTTTTTAATACAACAGGATTAATGATGCCCGCAGATACTTGCGAAGCCCCTTTTTTACCTTCGGAATAGAGTTTGAAAGTTTTGTTATGTTTAATGAGTTGATGGGCGAAAAATAACGCAGCATAGCCATCGCCCACGATGATGTAATCCGTTTTCATAAATCAGCACCTATTAATTTGTAAGCACAAAGATACCATCTTTTTAGTTTTTAATCGTTATCAGTAATAAAGAGATTTTTAAGGAGAACATTCGGTTGGGGGATCAGTTTTTAAATTACCATAATTTTCGTATTTTTGCGTTTTAAAATTTTAATATGATAAAAATCACTCTTCCAGATGGAAGCATCAAGGAATTTGAAGGGGCTGTAACGCCTTATGAGGTTGCAAAATCAATCAGCGACGGTCTAGCAAGAAATACAATTTCTGCTATGGTGAATGATAAGCAAGTGGAAATTACCACACCGATTACGCAAGATGCCACCGTTCAGTTACTGACATGGAATGATGATTTGGGTAAAAAAGCCTTTTGGCATTCCTCTGCCCATTTGTTGGCACAAGCCATTTTAGCGTATTACCCAGATGCTAAACTCACGATTGGTCCAGCGATTGAAAATGGATTCTATTATGATGTAGATTTCGGTGATGAAACTCTTTCCGAAAAAGACTTTGAAAAGATAGAAAAAAAAATGTTGGAGAATGCAAAGAAAAACTCCACCTTTAGTCTTTACCCTGTTTCCAAAGCTGATGCACTAAAACAATATGCAGATAACCCTTATAAGACAGAATTAATTCAAAATCTTAACGATGGTGAAATTACCTTCTGTACCCATGATGACTTTACCGACCTTTGTAGAGGAGGACATATTCCATCTACGGGAATTGTAAAAGCCGTTAAGGTATTAAATGCTGCAGGAGCTTACTGGAGAGGCGATGAGAAAAACCCTCAATTGACGAGAGTTTATGGGATTTCATTTCCAAAACAAAAATATTTAACCGAATATTTAGAAAGACTAGAAGAAGCCAAACGTCGCGACCATAGAAAGCTAGGTAAAGAGTTAGGATTATTTACTTTTTCTGAAAAAGTAGGTGCTGGATTACCCCTATGGTTACCAAAAGGAACAGCACTTAGAAAAAAATTAGAAAATTTCCTTTCCGATGCTCAGAAAAAAGGCGGATACGAATTTGTAATGACGCCACATATCGGAAATATAGAGCTCTATAAAACTTCTGGTCACTATGAAAAATACGGGGCGGATAGTTTCCAATCCATCAAAACTCCACACGAAGGCGAAGAGTTTTTATTAAAACCAATGAACTGCCCACACCATTGTGAAATTTATAAATCGCACCAATGGTCATATAGAGATTTACCGAAACGCTATGCAGAGTTTGGTACCGTATACCGCTATGAACAAAGTGGTGAGCTACACGGATTAACCAGAGTGCGAGGCTTTACTCAAGATGATGCCCACTTATTCTGTACACCAGACCAATTATTAGGTGAGTTTGAAAAAGTGATTGATTTGGTCTTATATGTCTTTAAATCTTTAGGGTTTGAGGATTTTGTGGCGCAGGTTTCTTTAAGAGATAAAGACAATAGAGAAAAATACATCGGTAGCGAAGAAAACTGGGAAAAGGCAGAGAGTGCGATTATTACCGCGGCTAAAAATAAAGGGCTTAACACCATAGTAGAATATGGGGAAGCGGCTTTTTATGGTCCGAAACTAGACTTCATGGTGAAAGATGCATTGGGTAGAAGTTGGCAGTTGGGAACTATTCAAGTAGATTATAATTTACCAGAACGCTTCGACCTTACTTATACAGGCAGTGATAATGAGAAACATAGACCGATTATGATTCACCGTGCACCATTCGGTTCTATGGAACGATTTATTGCTATTCTAATTGAAAATACGGCGGGAGATTTTCCACTTTGGCTAAGTCCAGAGCAATATATTTTATTGCCAATTAGTGAGAAACATACAAATTATGCGAAAAAAGTTTCACAATTGTTGGAAAATAACGATATTTGCGGTTTAGTAGATGAAAGAAATGAAAAAACGGGTAAAAAAATCCGTGATGCAGAACTTAATAAGATACCATTTATGCTCATCGTTGGTGAAAATGAAGAAGGAAATGGTACAGTTTCTGTAAGAAAAAGAGGTGAAGGCGATTTAGGTGAAATGTCTATTGAGGCTTTTGTGGAACTTTTCAAAAAAGAAGCTACTATTTAAAAAATAAAGTTTAACTTAAAAAATATACAGTCATAGCTATTAGAAGAAAAAACAACAGGAATGCACCGCGTCGTCAGCAGGAAGACGCGCATATGATTAATGATAAAATCCGTGCAAAAGAGCTCCGTTTAGTAGGTGAGAATGTAGAACAAGGCGTTTACCCATTGTCAAAAGCTAAAGAAATGGCTGCTGAACAAGAACTTGATTTGGTGGTGATTTCTGATAAAGCCGAACCTTATGTAGCGCGTATAATGGACTATAAAAAATTCTTATACGAGCAAAAGAAAAAACAAAAGGAACTAAAGGCTAAGCAAGTAAAAGTGGTAGTAAAAGAGATTCGTTTTGGTCCTCAGACAGATGAGCACGATTACGAGTTTAAGAAGAAACATGCTGAAAAATTCTTGGAAGAAGGTTGTAAGCTAAAGACTTATGTATTTTTCAAAGGGCGTTCTATCGTATTTAAAGATCAAGGCGAGATTTTATTGCTTAAGTTAGCTCAAGATTTAGAGCATGTAGGTAAAGTAGATCAATTACCAAAACTTGAGGGTAAAAGAATGATCATGATGATGAGTCCTAAAAAAACAAAATAAAGAATATTGATAACAAAAACATAAAAAGCAGAAAAATGCCAAAATTAAAAACGAAATCAGGAGCTAAGAAGCGTTTTGCTCTTACCGGAACAGGTAAAATCAAAAGAAAAAATGCTTACAAAAGCCACATCTTAACTAAAAAAGAAACGAAGCAAAAGAGAAATCTTACGCAAACGTCTTATGTAGCTAATGTGGATGAAAAAAGTGTTTATAAGCAATTAGCGATTAAGTAGTTTTTATAAATCAATATCGGTTTATAAGAATTAAAAAAAATTCAACAAACAAGTTTAACCCTGAAACGGTGCCCCTAAGAGAACATCATGTTCCGCCCTTTTCAAAAAAACAATTATAATTATGCCAAGATCAGTAAACGCTGTGGCGTCTCGTGCGCGCAGAAAAAAAGTAATGAAGCAAGCTAAAGGTTTTTTCGGAAGAAGAAAAAATGTTTGGACTGTAGCTAAAAACGCCGTGGAAAAAGCAATGCAATATGCTTACCGCGGTAGAAAAGAGAAAAAGAGAAATTTCAGAAGTCTTTGGATTACGCGTATTAACGCAGGATGCAGAGAGCATGGAATGTCTTACTCTCAATTTATGGGAGCTCTTAAAAAGAACAACATCGAACTAAACAGAAAGGTTCTTGCAGACTTAGCAATGAATCACCCTGAAGCGTTCAAAGCTGTTGTAGATCAAGTAAAATAAATGTATAATTTTTTTGTTATCAATATCAAAAGGCTGTCATTTCTGACAGCCTTTTTTAGTCTAGTGTTCTGTACGATTAATTTTTCATACTTACATTGGTTAATACATCTGGGAAATATAAATCCGAAAGATGCTCAAATTCGTCCCCACGCATAAACATAGAGGCGTCTACTTCGTCGTAAGATTCTCTACCCGCGGCTGCGATTAGCTCATTACAAGTATGCAAAGTATTTTTGTGGAAATAATACACACGCTCACTCTTATCGGTAACATCTAAGCCTTTAATTAGCATTTTATCTTGAGTAGCCACTCCCGTAGGACAAGCGTTGGTATTACATCTTAAAGCTTGGATGCAACCTAACGAGAACATAAAGCCACGCGCATTATTACACAAATCTGCTCCCATGGCTATGGCTCTAAGAATATCCAAAGCCGTTAAAACCTTACCACTGGCAATGATTTTAATTTGCTCTCTAATTCCGAAATTTTTAAGTGTATTATTAACGAATATCAAGGCAGGCTCTAATGGCATTCCTACACCATCTGAAAACTCTGGAGGTGCTGCGCCAGTCCCCCCTTCGGCACCGTCTATAGTGATAAAATCAGGATAGATATCCAAGGCTTTCATTTGTGTACAAATCTCTTCAAATTCTCTAGTTTCCCCAATACATAGTTTAAAACCAACAGGTTTACCACCACTTAAATCTCTTAATTGTTTAATGAAACGCAGTAGTCCAGCGGCATCTGAAAATGCAGTGTGTCCTTGCGGTGAAAGCACCGTAATTCCAGGTTTTACATGTCGGATGGCTGCAATTTCTGGTGTGTTTTTTACTGCAGGAAGCACACCACCATGTCCAGGTTTAGCCCCTTGGGACAGTTTAAGTTCTACCATTTTTACATTAGGTAGAGTCGCATATTTTTTATATAATTCTGGATTGAAATTTCCTTCTTCATCTCTACAGCCAAAATAGCCCGTTCCAATCTGCCAACATAAATCGCCACCTTCCAAATGGTAAGGTGAAATACCACCTTCCCCAGTATTATGAAAAAAATTACCTCTTTTAGCCCCTCTATTTAGAGAAATCTGAGCTCTATCGCTTAACGCTCCAAAACTCATCGCTGAAATATTTAATAATGAGGCGTTATAAGGTTGCTTACAGTCTTTACCACCCACTGTTACTCTTGGCAATTCTTCTTTCGGAGGTTTAGCATAAATAGAATGTTTAATGCCTTCGTATTTTCTATTATTGATTTCCAACTGTGTTCCAAAGGCGACGGTATCGCTAATGTTTTTAGCTCTTCTGTAGGCGGCAGACCTTTGGTTTCTAGGGAAAGGTTTACCATCGGTCTCTCTTTCAATAAAGTATTGTTGCATTTCTGGTGAAATACTCTCAAAAAAGTATCTGAAATAGCCTAAAACTGGAAAGTTTCTAAGGATGGCATGTTTCGTTTGATAGGTATTGTAAATGCCTACGGCATAGATAATCGTTAAAAGCGTACCCAGCCAGTAATAGGATTTTAGCCAATAGGCAACACCCCATACTAAAACTAATACAGCCAATCCCCAAAAGATGAATTGTCTTCTCATTTTCTAATATTTTATATTTTTTCGTTAACTACAAAAGTAATACTATTTTAGGACAAGAAACAAATGTTTTTAGTATCTTTGCTTTAAAGTTTTAAAATAATGCTAAGATTATGCCAGAAATTATAGGAGGTTCTACCGAAAAGAATCCAGAGGAATTTTATAAATCTCTAAAAGAAAATTTAACTAAAACTCATAATTTTCCAGAAGACTATTTGTTTAAATTTATCATTCCGAACGATAGCGCAAAATTGACCGATATCTATCGTGTGTTTGATGATGCCAAAGCCACAGTTTCTACTAAAGAAAGTAAAAATGGAAAATATATCTCAGTAAGTATTCAGGTCTTTGTTTTAGATGCAGACCACGTGATAAGGCTTTATAAAGAAGTCGCTAAGATAGATGGGGTAATCATGTTATAATCATTAAAAAAATCCTCGCAGAAATTTCTGCGAGGATTTTTTATTCAATTTGTACTCTTTAAAATAACTCTTTTCTGATGATATTTTGGGTTCGCTCTGGGCCTACAGATACCAAATAAACATTGATTCCTAAATAATCTTCTATAAACTTAATGTATTTCTGTGCATTGGCAGGAAGTTCATCATAACTACGGACTTTGGTAATGTCTTCTTCCCAACCTGATAAATTTTCGTAGATAGGCTCATATTTATACAATTTGGTGGTTGAAGAGGTAAAGTAATCGATGATTTTTCCATCTTCGGTTTTGTATTTTGTAGCGACTTTTAATTGTTCTATTCCTGTTAGGACATCTAATTTTGTTATCACTAAATTATTAATACCATTAATCATGCACGCGTGTTTTAGAGATACTAAATCCAACCAGCCTGTGCGTCTTGGGCGTCCAGTAGTTGCGCCAAATTCATGCCCCACTTTTCTAATATGTTCGCCTAAATCATCGTTGAGCTCCGTTGGGAAAGGGCCATTACCCACCCTAGTGGTATAGGCTTTGGCAACCCCAATAAGATTTTCTAATGCCGTAGGTGGCACACCTGCCCCCGTACAAACCCCACCAGTAGATGGTGAAGAGGAAGTAACATACGGATAAGTTCCAAAATCAATATCCAACATAAGCGCTTGAGCGCCTTCAAATAAAATATTTTTACCTTCTTTTATAGCTTCGTTAAGTTCTAATTCGGTATCTACAATGCGGTCTTTCAATCGCTCGCCAATGGCTAAAAACTCATTATAAATTTCATCAAAATCTAAAGTTGGTTTATTGAAATATTTTTCAAATAATGAATTTTTTACTTTAAGATTATTTTTAATTTTTTCAGCTAAAATATCAGGATTGAGTAAGTCAATCATACGGATACCCACACGGGCAATTTTGTCTTCGTAGCAAGGGCCGATTCCTTTTTTAGTGGTGCCAATCTGCTTTTCGCCCACCAATTCTTCTTCTCTGTAAGTGTCTAATAAAATATGGTAAGGCATAATGACATGGGCTCTTCGGCTGATGAAAATATGGTCAGTTTTAAGTCCTTTGGCTTCAATTTGTTCCACTTCGGAGATAAAGGCTTTAGGGTCTACAACCACGCCGTTGGCAATCATACACTTGCCCTTAGATTGCAACACTCCAGAAGGGAGCAGGTGGAGTACAAATTTATCTTCGCCTACATATACGGTATGTCCAGCATTATTACCCCCTTGAAAACGAACAACATAATCTGATTTTGCGGATAGCACATCGGTAATTTTTCCTTTACCTTCATCCCCATATTGGAGACCTACAACAATATAAGTTGACATATATTTTACTTTTATTAGAATTTATTGCTACAAAAATAACCGAAATTTATGGTATATACAAAGCGAATTGGTGTTATTTTTGTAAAGAAAATTTGTATTATTGTAAAATGAAATTATTTATGAAATCAATTATCAGTACCATAGCATTATTAGCGGCTTTATATGTTAATGCTCAAGAAGCACCGAAAGTGCTAAAAACAGAATTTTCTAAAGAAGCTTTAGCCCAAAAACTCACCACTTTAAATGGAAAAACCACTACGGTAAAAGAGGTTTTAAAACAACATAAAGGTAAAGTGGTGGTGCTAGATTTATGGGCAAGTTGGTGTAGAGACTGTATTAAGGCAATGCCTAAAGTGCATGAATTGGAACATAATAATCCTAAAGTAGATTTTATTTTGTTTTCCTTAGACCGCTCAAACGAAGCTTGGAAAAAAGGGATTGAAAAGTATCATCTATCGGATAAGGAGCACTATTGGTTTTCGGAAGGTTGGAAAAATGATTTTAATAATTATATCGACCTTAATTGGATTCCGCGTTATTTGGTGATTAATC
Source organism: Riemerella columbina DSM 16469 (assembly GCF_000374405.1). Classification (GTDB taxonomy): domain Bacteria; phylum Bacteroidota; class Bacteroidia; order Flavobacteriales; family Weeksellaceae; genus Riemerella; species Riemerella columbina. The sequence continues at coordinate 29,014 of NZ_KB894282.1, read as the reverse complement.
AAAAATCGGGAATTGCCAAGTATTATGCTATATCTCCAGAAGACCCAGATATTCAAAAAACGATAGATGGATTGATAAAGTAGAGATTATACCAATGGTAGATTTTACTCTGCTGTTGGTTTTTTTATTCATATTTCCTCACTAAATTTGTAGAATGGACGAAACTAAGGAATTCATAGAAATTTATGGTGCCCGAGAGCATAACTTAAAAAATATAGATGTTAAAATCCCTCGAAATGAACTGGTAGTGATTACAGGCTTGTCTGGAAGTGGCAAATCTTCTTTGGCATTTGATACGATTTTTGCTGAAGGTCAGCGCCGCTATATTGAAACATTTTCGGCGTATGCAAGACAGTTTTTGGGAGGTCTAGAGCGTCCAGATGTGGATAAAATAGAAGGGCTTTCGCCTGTGATTGCGATAGAACAAAAAACCACGAATAAAAATCCGCGCTCAACCGTTGGTACAGTAACAGAACTTTACGATTTTCTTAGACTATTATTTGCGAGAGTGTCAGATGCGTATTCATTAGAATCGGGGCAGCAATTACAAAGTTATACAGAGGAGCAAATTTTAGAGGCTATTCGCACTCAGTATAAAGGCGAAAAAGTCCTATTATTGGCACCGCTTATTCGTTCAAGAAAAGGGCATTATCATGAATTATTTGTACAGTTAGCAAAGAAAGGCTATTCTCAAGCTAGAATTGATGGTGAACTTCAAGATATAGAATACGATTTAAAATTAGACCGATACAAAACCCACGATATAGAAGTAGTGGTAGACCGATGGATTATTGGTGAAAACGCTACCGAAAGTAGAATGGAAAAATCGCTATCTACCGCTTTACAAATGGGCGATGGTGTGGTGATGATTCAGAAATTTGGGAGTGATGATTTCCAGTATTTTTCTAAAAATCTGATGGATGCTTCTACGGGAACGGCGCTACCATTGCCAGAACCTAATACTTTTTCCTTTAATTCCCCGAAAGGGAGTTGCCCTACTTGCAAGGGCTTAGGCACCATCAAGAAAATTAATTTAGATTATTTGGTAGAAGATGAACATCTTTCCATACAGAGAGGAGCACTGAAGCCTTTAGAGGTTTTAAAGAGTAGCAAGTGGTTGGTGAGTCAAATTAAAGTTATTTTAGAAATTTATGGGTTGGACTTAAGAACGCCTTATAAAGACATTCCAAAAGAGGCTTTAGATTATATCTACAACGGCTGTCATAAAGAATTTACCAAAGACCTAAAACATGCAGGAATTTCTAAAAAAACAAAAATTAATTTTGATGGACTTATCCAATATTTAGAGCGTTTGGTAGAGGAGCGAGATAGCTATGATGCGGTACTTATAGAACGCCAGTTTACCACGGAAGAAGTGTGTCCAGATTGCCAAGGTACTCGTTTGAAGCCAGAGAGTTTAGCGTTTAAAATTGATGGTAAAAACATTGCGGATATCAATGCAATGAGTCTTTTAGATTTAAAGGATTGGTTAGTTAGTGTGAAAAATGTCTTTAGCCCTAAAAACAAAATCATTGCTCAAGAGATTTTAAAAGAAATTGAAACGCGGTTACAGTTTTTATTAGATGTAGGATTAGAATATTTAAGCCTAAACCGAAGTAGTAAAACACTATCTGGCGGGGAGTCTCAACGGATTAGATTGGCGACACAAATTGGGTCTCAGTTGGTGAATGTTCTATATATTTTGGACGAACCTTCTATCGGACTACATCAAAGAGATAACGAAAGGTTAATTAACTCCCTTAAAAACCTGCGAGATTTAGGCAATTCTGTATTGGTAGTGGAGCACGACAAAGATATGATTTTAGAGGCTGATGAAGTCTTAGATATTGGTCCTAAAGCAGGGAGGTTTGGGGGTAAAGTACTTTGGCAAGGCGCTCCTAAAGATTTAATAAAAGCGGATACCATTACAGCAGACTATCTTACGAGCAAAAGAAAAATCGAAATTCCTAGCGAAAGAAGGGCAGGGAGTGGGAAGGAAATTGTGCTGAAAGGCGCAACGGGGAATAATCTGAAAAATGTAACGCTTAAAATTCCTTTAGGAAAATTAGTTGTAGTCACGGGGATTTCTGGGAGTGGTAAATCATCATTGATTAATGGGACGCTTTATCCTATCCTCAACCGACATTTCTATCGTTCGGTTCAGGAGCCATTACCTTATAAGAGTATTAAAGGCATAGAGCATATTGATAAGATTGTAGATGTAGACCAATCGCCGATTGGAAGAACGCCTCGCTCTAACCCAGCGACTTATACGGGCGTATTCTCGGATATTAGGAATTTATTCGCTAATTTGCCAGAAAGTAAAATTAGAGGCTATAAGCCAGGACGGTTTTCATTTAATGTAAAAGGGGGACGCTGTGAGACTTGCCAAGGGGCAGGGCTAAAAGTCATAGAAATGAACTTTTTACCCGATGTGTATGTGCATTGTGAAACTTGTCATGGGAAGCGCTTTAATAGAGAAACTTTGGAGGTTAGGTATAAAGGGAAATCTATTGCAGATGTTTTGGAAATGACCATAGATGAAGCCGTAGCGTTTTTCCAACCTATTCCTAAAATTTTTAATAAAGTTAAAACCTTGCAAGAAGTGGGTTTGGGCTATATTACTTTAGGACAGCAATCTACAACTTTGTCAGGAGGCGAGGCGCAGCGTGTAAAGTTGGCAACGGAATTGTCCAAAAAGCAGACGGGAAATACTCTTTACATTTTAGATGAACCAACCACGGGCTTGCATTTTGAAGATGTTAAAATTCTGATGGATGTGATTCAAAAATTAGTAGATTTGGGTAATTCATTTATCATTATAGAACATAATATGGATGTGATAAAGCTGGCAGACCATATTATAGATGTAGGACCCGAAGGTGGAAAAAATGGTGGAAAAATTGTAGCGGAAGGAACGCCAGAAGAGATTATTAAAAATAAAAAATCTATCACGGGGATGTTTCTAAAAAAAGAAATGTAACATCTTATAATTAAGTTATAAAAAAGACTGCTCAAAATTTTGAGCAGCCTTTTATTTTTATGGTATAATTATAAAATTACTTTTTCGGCTCTAATAAACAAAATGGTATAATACATTCTTCTAACGAAATTCCACCGTGTTGATAAGTGTCTTTATAATAATTAACGAAATGGTTGTAATTTTTAGGGTAGGCTAAAAAGGTATTGTTTTTAGCAAAAATATATTTACTACTTAGGTTTCCTTTGGGTAAAAATAACTTTTCAGGTTGTGTAATTGCCCAAACCTCTTTGTCGTCGTAGGTAAGGCTTTTTCCTGTTTTGTATCGGATATTGGTAGAGGTTTCTCTATCGCCTACCACTCTGCTTGGTTTTTTTACATAGATGGTGCCATGGTCGGTGGTTAGTGCGAGTTTAAAGCCACTTTCTGCTGCCGCTTTTATAATCTTCATTAGAGTAGAGTTTTCAAACCAGTTATAAGTTAATGAACGGAAGGTTTTATCATCTCTAATGAGTTGGTTTACGATGTTATTATCCGTTTTGGCGTGTGAAAGAATATCGATGAAATTATAAACGATAACTACAAAATCTTTGTTCTGATGTTGTTTAAAATCTTCCAAAACCTTTTGCTCATAGTCTGAGTTTAGGATTTTGATGTATTTCATCGTTTTAGCAGATAGTCCTAATCGCTTCATTTGGTCTTTTAGGAAATCTTGCTCATACTCATTTTTATTTCCTTCTTCGTTGTCGTTTAGCCATTCGTTAGGGAATCGCTTTTCAATTTCCGAAGGCATTAGCCCTGCGAAAAAAGCATTTCTAGCATATTGCGTGGCGGTAGGCAAAATACTATAATATGGGACTTCTTCGGTTTTGGTATAGAACTTTAGGAACAAGGGTTCTATCATTTTCCATTGGTCGTAGCGCAAGTTATCTATCATCAATAATAAGACCTTATCTTGCTCTAATTCTGGCTTTACTTTTTCCTTAAAAAGCGTATGGCTCATCAATGGTTTTTCATTGGTATTGAGCCAAGATTCGTAGTTTCTTTCTATAAATTTAGCAAATTGAATGTTGGCTTCTTCTTTTTGAGATTGCAATAAGTCAGCAAATTCATTATCGAAAACTTTATCAAATTTAATTTCCCAGCCTAAGATTTTATCATAATAATTTGCCCAGTCTTCGTAGGTTCTAAGGTCGCTGAGCTCCATACTCAGATTTCTAAATTCTTGCTGATATTCCACTTTAGTTTTTTGCTCTACCAAATCTTCACTTTGTAGATTTTTCTTTAAGGATAATAGTACCTGATTAGGATTGATTGGTTTTAGTAAATAATCCGCGATTTGTGAGCCAATAGCTTGTTCCATGATATGTTCTTCTTCACTCTTGGTTACCATAACTATTTTCATGGCATTATCTTTTTGCTTGAGTAGTGGAATAGCGTCTAATCCAGAGATACCGGGCATATTCTCGTCCAGAAGAACCAGAGCAAAGCGTTCATTGTCTAGTAATTCTAAAGCTTCATTTACATTGTTGATGGGGATTACATTATACCCTTTATTTTCTAGGAATACGATGTGTGGTTTTAGTAAATCCACTTCATCATCTATCCATAATATATTTTTTGACATTTTAAATTCTTTTTTAATGATGATTCAAATATACAGCCAAAAATTAAATCTCTGAGCCAAAATATCTTTAATAAAAGTTAAAGTTCAGTTAAAATAAATATGAGAAAAGATTAAGGCAATTTTGAAGTCCTTTTTTATTGTTATATTTGAAGCAACATTAAAAAATAAAACAATGGCGAATATCACATTTAAAGGAAATCCTGCTAAAACAGTAGGTGCATTACCAGAAGTAGGGTCAACATTCAAAGATTTTAAATTGGTTAACGAGGAATTATCAGAAAAATCACTAAACGATTATTCAGGTAAAAGAAAAGTGCTTAATATCTTTCCGAGCATAGATACTGGAGTTTGTGCCGCTTCGGCAAGGAAATTTAATGAAGAAGCCACTCAATTGGACAATACTGTGGTGATTAATATTTCGAGAGATTTACCCTTTGCATTAGGGCGTTTCTGTGCGGCTGAAGGTTTAAATAATGTAGACACTTTATCTGACTTTAGAGGGAGTTTCGGCGAAGATTTTGGAGTAACTTTAGAAGATTCCCCACTTAAAGGTTTGCTAAGTAGAGCAGTGGTGGTATTAGATGAAAATAACAAAGTGCTTTATACGGAACAAGTAGCAGAAATTACCGAAGAACCTAATTATGCTAATGCTTTAGCGGCGTTAAAATAATATTTAATGGTAAGGCATAGATTTTGGAATCTGTGCCTTACTTTTTTTCAATGTTTAGTCATCAATAAGGCTGAAGTATGGTCAAAAATAAAGAATCATTGAAGTGCTAGTATGAAGAATTATTATTATTTTCTTGGTGTTGATGAAGCGGCATCTGCGGAGGATATTAAAAAAGCCTATCGTAAGTTGTCCCTAAAATACCATCCCGATAAGAATAATGACGATACTTTTTTTGTAGAACGATTTCGAGAAATGCAGGAAGCTTATGATGTACTTTCTGATGCTGATTTAAGGGTTTCGTATGATACACAATTGGCTCAATTACAGCGTTCGTTTCGTTCGGATAAGCCACCTTATATCAAGCAATTTCATATTAATAAAGTTAGAGCCAAAAAGGGGGAGGAGGTGATTCTTAATTGGAAGACTCAGAATGCAGATTTGGTGAAAATTATACCTTTTGGTTTAGAAAAAGCTTATGGGGAGCGCCGATTTAAAATCACGGAATTTGATTCTAATGGCGAATTTCAAATTTTACTGAATGCCACAAATACTTTAATACATAAATCGGTTGCAAAAGCGATTGTTATTAAAGAAGTACACTATGATGAATCTTCGGATAGAGTAGACCATCATTTGAATCAAGAATATAAAACTAAAGTTAAAAAACCAGTTTCTAGGCAACCGATGCCGTTTTTCTATTGGCAAAGGATATTTATAATTCAAAAATGGGTTTGGATTATTTTAATAATTGTGATGGTTGTTATTTTAATGACGAAACTATTACGCCATTTTTAGTCTGCCCGGACACTTTTTACAGCGTTTCCCTTTTTTAAATTTTTTACAACATTTTTTCTTCCCACAATAGAGTTCATTTGAAGATGCGTCGTAATTATGAACAGGTAGCGACGGGATTTTAAATGGAATAACTGATGCATTCATGTGGCAAATATAATGCAATTTGTAATAGTTACAAATAAAAATAAAACAATTTTATCAAAATTATTTATTGGTTTTTTGTGAGGGTTAAAGTTTGATAATCTAAAATTTATGATTAATTTTAAACAGTAAAAAATCTTTAATCTTATGCGTATAGAATTGACCATAGATCACTTACCAAACCAAAAATTACCGATTAACTATCCATACCTTATTTCGAGTTGGATTTACCACACTTTGCACCGCTCGGATGCTGATTTTTCCAAATGGCTACACGAACGAGGCTATGAAATCAATGGGAAAAAATACAAGCATTTTTGCTTTTCGATGCTTCGTCCGCAACGGTTTAAAATCCATCCAAAAGAACAAATTTTTGAACTTCAAGAAGCACCCACTCGCTTAATTCTTTCTTTTAACATCGACCAAGGGGCTAAAAATATGGTAAAAAGCCTGTTTCAAAACAATTTAATGGAACTCAAATCAGGAACTCGCTTTAAGTTTTTGGGAATGGTCAATCAAGTGCAATTGCAAACCTTACCCGAGTGGCAGGAACAAATGCGTTATCGTGCCCAAACGCCTATTTGTATTTCTGTGGGTACTGAGGGTAACAATCACGCGGAATATTTACACCCTGCGGATACACGCTATGCTGAGGCTTTTATTTCTAATTTGGTGGACAAAGCGAATGCTTATCTTGGAGAAAAACGATTTGACAAAGAAGAAGTACAGTTTAAATTATTAACTACCGAGCCCAAAGCCAAACTTTGGAAAATCAAGCAAACAAAAGTCAAAGGTTATCTTTTCGATTTTGAATTATCTGCACCCAAAGAATTACAAGAAATCGGCTATCTCGGAGGTTTTGGAACAATGAATGCGTCGCTGGGAATGGGGTATTGTGAGGTGAAGAGAAAGAATTAAAATATTTTTGTTTTTAACAAATAATTATATACCTTTGAAGAGAAATATTCTGTACTTATGCTAAGAGAGTTAATCAATTATACAGAGTCTTTGTCTGAAGAATTTAAAAGTTTGGGGCTAATGCCCAAGTCTGGGTTGCATATTTTGGTTTCGCTGAAAGATAATGGGGAATTAAATATGCAATCGGATTCGATTTCTTTTGACTACTATCACAAAAAGCGAGAGGAGTTAAGTCCTCTTTTGGAGCAATGTATGCGTTTGCAGGAAAATGCTTGGTGTGTAAATACAAACAAATGTTTTGATTTACCAATTAAAGCCATACATACTTGTTCGCCCTATTGTATCGGTTTTAAAAAAGAACACCTAAGAGAAGGAGCGAAATACATTGCTAACGAAGAGAAAAACAAACCTCAAATATACGAGCGATTTGAAGAGAAATATTTCGATAATGCAATAAATTTAGTTAGTGAAGATGAGCGATTACAAAGAGCATTTTCTTCATTTAAAGATTTTATGGTTAAAGGTTCTTGGGAGGTAGTTTTAGAGGATATATTGAATGTTAGACAGACAAAATATCAACATTTTGAACATAAATTAGATGGGCTTCAAAATGACTTAAAGGCTACCAATGATAAGCAAGAAAAGATGAGACTTAAAGAAGAAATAAAAAGTCTTCAGTATCAAATGATGGAAGTGCAGCCTTTAGATGAGGGGGATTATATCTTATTCTATTTGGATTTGCCTTTGGATAGTTATCAATCGGCTCATGATAGGTACTTAGCGGATAAACTTTTCAATACTTCGGATTATAATACAGAACCTAACGACGAAGGTCTTATCTATGGAACTAATGATTTCCTTAATGGTTTTAATTCGAATATGCCATTTTTGATGCATCAAACAGCAACTTTTGATATTACAGGTAGAATCTCAAATAAAGACGCAAAGACGCTTTACGAATTGAGTAAGGTAATGCCAAGAAAAACGCTGCCCAATCCGTTGCCTATTTTCATTTATAATGATGAGTTTAAAAAAAGAGTATTTGCTTTTTATAAGGAAGAGCGATTGAATTTTAGGGATTTGGCAAAAACTTTCTATCAGGATTATTCGGAGGATTTTCAAAATTATTACTTACTTCAATGGGCGAATACACAAAATGGAATTGTATTCAACGATTTTGATTTTGTGGCTAAATTCAATTATTATCTGACAGATGATAAAAATGGATTGAATATTTCCAATTATTTTGAAATCAAAGAAAAAGGAGGGAAAGATTTCATGCGTTATCCATTTCTGAAAACCGTATTTGATTTGGAGGACAAAGTACTGAAATACTTAATACAAAATAAATACCATCGTGTAGATTATTTTTCGGATTTTAAAAAGGAAGACTACGAAAATCGCGATTTAACATTTTTATCATATAGTAAATATAGAAAGGCGGTCTATGATTTTGTTTACAAATCTGACCGAAAAACTATTGGGGTTAAAGAATTTACCGAAATGGTCTTTAATGGTATTTTGGATGATTTAAAAAATAATAATGGCTATGGAATTAAAGAGAAACTAAACCTTTGGTATAGTTTATACGAATTTTTTGATAAAACGGATAAAAATAAACCTACTATGGCAAACAAACTAAAAGAATATCAAAACTTTATTGGGGATTTAATCAATGATAGAGTTGATGCCGAAAAAGTTACAGATGAGCAATTTGCATTTGCTGTTGGTCAAGTCATTTACTATCTGACTTCTAAAAGCAAATCAGATGATACAAGTTATCGATTGATAGACCCATACTTACAAAAGACAAATTGTAGTGCTTTGCAACAGAGAATTACAGAGGATTTTCAACGCTACAGTCACGAGAATTTTTCTGAAAAGTTTAGGAAAGTATCAGCCTTAGTGCTTACTCACGATACATCAATCAATATGAAAGATTTGCAACCTCAAATATTATCGGGGGTTTTTGCGAAAAATCAATTATTTTCTAATTCTGATAAAACAAACGAAAACTCATAAATTATGGCACAAAAATTTAATAACCGCGTGTACGGATTTGCTATTGTCAAGTCTATCAATTCTAATTATAATGCCGACTTTTCGGGACAACCAAGACGCCTGCCTAATGGAATTGTTTATGCCACAGATAAGGCGTTAAAATATTCAATCAGAAATTATTGGAAGAATGCTTTGGGCGAGAAAGTGTTTTATTTCAAATCCCTTTCTGATGATATGGCTCCTCGTACATTGGACGAAACCTATGAGTTGCATTTTGGTAAAACTAAAGAGAAAAAAGGAGCGGGGCTTCGCAAAGAAATTCTGAAAAATATACTTTCAGTTTTAGATGTGAAGTTATTTGGAGGTACTTATGCAGGAGCAACTAATGTTTCTATTCATGGGACTTGTCAAATTACGCACGGGGTCAATCGCTTTCCTGAGAATGTGATTTATTCAGAGCAAATTATGTCGCCTTTTAAGAATTCGAATGAAAAAAGCAAAGATAGTACGATGACAACTTTGGGAACACAATCGAAGTTGGAAGAGGGGCACTATGTACATCATTTTTCAGTAAATCCTAAAAATATTGAAGAAGATACTTCGCGAGTAGGTATAGAAGGATTAACAACCGATGATATTGAAAAATTAAAAGAAGGTTTGCGAAAAGGAGCAAGTTTTTATGATAGTTCAGCAAAATCAGGTACAGAAAATGAATTGTTATTTTGGATAACTCTTAAAGAAGGTTCTAAGTTAGTAATGCCGTCGTTTATTGAATTTGTAGAGATTGATAAAGATAGAAAAATTGATTTGTCGAAAGTCAAAGATTACTTATTACAAAAAGAAGTGGCAAGTGAAATAGAGTCTGTAGAAATTTATTATAATAAGGCAGTTACCCAAGTAGAAAATGCACCTGAAAACGCTGTATTTCATACGATATAAAAATCCTTTCTTATGATGAAGTTAGTTTCATTTGATATACAAAGTGATTTTGCGTTTTTTAGAAAGCCCGAAACCAATAATACGCTTAATGTATCGTATAATATGATACATAAGCCCGCTATTCTCGGGATTTTGGGGGCTATTCTTGGACTTAGAGGCTATGAAGAAAAGGGAATATTACCAGAATATTACGAAAAATTATCGGATATAAAAGTAGGAATTGCTCCATTAGAACACCAAAAAGGCAGTTTTTCTAAAACGCCTATTAAATATACTAATACGGTGGGATATGCCAATAAAGGAACGAATTTTCTTACAGAAGAACTTACTTTGATTGCTCCAAAATATCGTATCTTTATTTTGTTGGATGAACAGAAACCTGAGCAAAAAACGCTTTTAGAACGCTTGCAAATAGGACAATCGGAATATATTCCTTATCTTGGCAAAAATGAATTTACCGCTTGGTGGAGTAATTTCAAAGAGTGGCAATATAGGGAAGGAGCTCCTGAGAAGAATGCTTCTTTTGCAAGTCTTTTTAAGAAAAATCAAGTAGTGAAGGACCACAGCGAAGCATCTTCCGGAGGTTGGGATTTTTTTGATTTGGATATGGAGAATGTGGAGGACGCTTTTATGTATTTTGAGCGATTACCTACGGGATTCAATCTCGATTTGATGCAATATCATTTAGACGAATTGGTTTTTACTAATTACCAAATCCATAATGCTAATAAGATGCCAGATGTGTATCAGTTAGTAGAGAATGAAACCTATGTGCAGTTGTTATAAGAGTGTAGAACAGATTATAAAACATCATTTGGGAAGTGATGGGGTGGAGATGGCACTTCTAAATGCATCCACTTACTATGCACACACACCACCTAACGATAGAAATGTTGCTCCAGAAACATTGGCAGAACATCTCGATAGGGTATTGGGATACACTCAGAAATTGGTTGATAATCATCATTTGGATGAGGTTATCAATCGGCTAATAGAAGAATATTTTTTAGAGGTACAGTTTGAGGTTTCGCCAGAGTTGGTCAATATAACAAAAGAAATTTTTATAAAAAGTATTGCTTATCACGACCATGGAAAAGTCAATGAGAATTTCCAAGTTGTGAAGATGAAAAATCCTCATTTTCAAGGAAAAGAAAATCAGGAAAATGGTATTGAATCGAGGCACTCTACTTTGAGTAGTTTTCTTTTTTTATCTTATACCACCGACGAGATTATGCATCGCTTCTCGGGGCATAAAGAGAGGAGTTGTTTGCTCGGATTGGCATTTTTGTTTTCGTATGGAATATATAGGCATCATAGTTATGCTCTTTTAGATAACTTTTGGGATTATATTTTAGAAGAATCCAAAAGAGTGGAGGTCTTTAAAAGGTATTTAAATCAATTTTCAATTCCATTTAAAAATTCGAAATCGGTCGATTTAATAACCCGAGAGAGATTGGAATTTTATTTAGGGAAAGGGAATGCTTTTGGTCCTTATAAAGAATCGGTTGCTTTGTATCAACTTTTACGCCTAAATTATTCTCTGCTTACAGCATCGGATTATTTAGCGACTTACGATTATATCAATGGAGTGGAAGTGACAGATTTAGGGACTTTTGACAATCATAGAATAGAGGAATTATATTCTAAAATTCAAACCGATGACTTTTTGGATGAGGATAATCAAAAGGTTAATTTTAATAAGAAAACCTTTGAGGAGCTAAATACTTTGAGCCTTGAAAAGCCTACTGAAAAATCAAATGAAAATCTGAACCTACTACGCCAACAAATGGCGGCAGAGGCGATACGAACCCTTCGGAAAAATAAAAACGCTCCCATTTTTTATTTAGAAGCTCCCACCGGTGGAGGAAAGACCAATATCTCAATGTTGTTGGCTTTGGAATTGCTGAGATACGATTCAAAAATCAATAAGGTCTATTATGTTTTTCCATTCACAACCCTTATCGACCAAACTTTTGAGAGTATTAAAACTAATCTGCAATTAAATGAAAAAGAGATAGTTGCTCTACATTCTAAAACTTCATTTGCAAATGAGATAAGTGAAGATGACCAATATGGAGCGGATAAAAGAAATTTGGTTGATAAACTGTTTGTCAATTATCCGATCTGCTTATTATCTCATATCCGATTTTTTGATGTATTAAAATCTAACCGAAAGGAAACGAATTATTTACTACACCGATTAGCAAATTCGATTGTCATTATTGATGAATTACAAAGTTATAATCCTATTCATTGGGATAAGGTAATGTACCTTCTTAATCAGTATGCTAAGTTATACAATATCCGATTTATTTTGATGTCCGCAACGCTGCCCAAAATAGGAATGCTCACGATTGGTGATGCTAAAAGTGATATTATTTCTTTGTTGCCCAATTCAAAAACAGAATATTTTCAAAACCCTAATTTCTCAGATAGAGTAAAAGTTGATTTTTCTTTAGTGCAACATAAGATAACACTTAAAGAATTGGCTTCTATAGTTTTGGAAAAATCAAAGGAATATGCCGAACAAGACTATGGAGAAAGTAAGCCCAAAGGGAGTGTGTTTACTATTGTAGAATTTATCATCAAAAGTTCAACAACACTTTTTGAGAAAAAAATAGACGAAATCAGTGCTTCTTTTTTTGACGAAGTTTTTGTGTTATCGGGAACCATTTTGCACCATCGTAGAAGAGAAATCATCAATTTTATCAAAAGGAAAGAAAATCGTACGAAAAAAATCTTGCTAATTACAACCCAAGTGGTAGAGGCAGGCGTAGATATTGATATGGATTTGGGATTCAAAGACACCTCACTATTGGATAGTGATGAGCAATTGGCAGGAAGAATCAATCGAAATGTTAAGAAGAGCCATTGTCAATTATTTTTATTTAATTACAACAATGCAGGGAGCATTTATAGTCAAGATTGGCGCTATCAATTTCCTGAAAAACAATTGTCTTCTGAAGAAAAGGAGATGATTTTGAACACTAAAGATTTTGATAAATTTTATCAAATAGTTTTAGACCATAAAAATACATTGGAAAAACGGATCGAATTTATTGGAATAGCGGAATATATTGAAGCCATCCGAAAGTTGAAATTTTCGACAGTTCACGAAGAATTCCAACTAATAGACCAAGAAAGTTTGAGTTGTTTCGTGCCAATTCGGGTGCCGATTTGCGTAGAGATTGATTTGGTAGGTCAGTACGAGTCAATTTTTACACCTTCGGATTTAGATTATTTGGCAGAAGCGGGTATTTATCCAGATGATGAACAGAAAATCTGTGGTAAGCAAGTATTTGATTTTTATTTAGAGATGATTCAGTATCCACAATCTTATCAGCAAAGAGTAATTCATTTGAAAAAAATGCAGGGAATTCTATCAAAATTTGTGTTTTCAATGTTTAATTCCAAGAAAAATAAAATTCGTCTGAAAGAATTTATGGATATGGAAAAGAGTGTGTATGGATTTTGTTATCTATCAGATTGGAAGAAAATTTACGATGAAACTTTAGGGCTAAAGGAATGGGAGTTCGACGCGATTGATAACTTATTTATCTGATGAAGAGGAATATCAATGCTACTTTGGTCAATCTATATATTGTTTGTCCTCGTGAATGTTGGCTTCACGCCAATGGCATTACGATGGAGCATTCCTCAGATATGGTGTATGATGGAAAATTGTTGCACGAGATTTCTTATCCGCAACGGGCAGAGAAATATAGCGAGGTGGAATTATCAACCCAATGGAATGCCGTTGCTTTATACGGAAAAGTGGATTTTTACGACCGAAAAGAGAAAATCATACACGAAACCAAACGAGGTAACAAGGTAGAGGAAGCCCACGAATGGCAACTCAAATTTTATATTTGGCTCTTTGAACTCAATGGTATTGAAGGGGTAACGGGCAAGATAGAATATCCCAAACTTCGCCTTACAACAGAAGTGTTTTTGTCCGATACCGAACGAACATTATTAACGAAACTTATTCCCGAAATTCAGAAAACAATTCAGGATGAAAATTGCCCACCGACATTGCAATCTCGTATTTGTAAAAGTTGTAGTTATGGTGATTTTTGTTACTCGGGAGAAGAGTAGAAAGTAGTTTTGTTGTTCTTAGAAAACAATTTTAGGTTGTTTTTGTTGTATTTATGCAACAATTTAGTTTGTATTATGTTGTTGGCACAAAACAATTTTGTATCTTAGCGAGGTAAAAAACATCATTATGGAAGAATTATTTCAATTTCAGACCTATGTTTTGGCTCAGGTGAATCAAAATTTTACGCGCTATTTGTTGCCCAAATTGTATGCAAACGAGCGTCTGTTGGGGATTAAGGGACTGGGTGGGGTTGGGAAAACCACTTTGCTTTTACAATATCTGAAATATCAATACGAGAATAAAAAACAAGGACTATATGTTTCTGCCGATCATCCTTATTTCTATACCCATTCGTTGTTTGATACGGCGCAGTTGTGGTATCAGTCGGGTGGAAAACTATTGATTATTGATGAGGTTCATAAGTACGAAAATTGGTCGAGAGAATTGAAACTTATCTACGACGGATTTCCTGATTTTCAGGTTTTGTTTACCAGTTCTTCCGCCTTGAATTTGTTTCGAGGAGAATCGGATTTGAGTAGAAGGCTTATCGTTCAAAATTTGAATGGAATGTCGTTCCGAGAGTTTCTGAATTTTAGATATGGTCAGACTTTTGAAGCCTATTCGTTGGAGGATATCATCACTCATCATATCGAAATAAGTTCAGAAATTGTTGGGAAAATTAAGATTTTACCTCATTTTCAGATTTATCTAAAGAATGGTTATTTCCCTTTTGTGAAAAATGAGGATGACCCTTTGGTTAATCAAAGAATCATTCAAGTGGTTAATACTATTTTAGAAGTAGATTTGATGAATTCTATGGATTATAGTGCGGCAAATATCAATAAATTGAAAAAACTATTGGGCATCATTGCTGAATCGCCACCTTTTGAACCAAATATTACAAAAATTGCCAATCGATTGAATATCAGTAGAAATAAAGTGTATGATTATATTTATGAGTTGGGAGATGCTTTATTGGTTAGGAATATGAGCCGAACGGGTAAAGGAATGAGCCGATTGCAAAAACCCGATAAGATTTATTTTGAAAACACCTCTTTAGCCCACACGATGACGGCAAATGCTGATATGGGAAGTATCCGAGAGACCTTTTTTTTGAATCAATTGAGCAATGCAAATCACACTTTGAATTTAGTCTCTAAAGGGGATTTTGTGGTGGATGGTCAGTATACATTTGAAGTTGGAGGAAAAAATAAGACGAATAAGCAAATTGCGGGCATTTCCAATGCTTTTATTGCGATGGATGGTATCGAGGTCGGATTTGCTCATAAAATTCCGCTTTGGCTTTTTGGTTTTCTTTACTAAATAATTTCGTAAACCTATGAAAAAAAGTTACTATTTATTCAATCCCGGTCGCCTTTCACGAAAGGACAATACATTGAAATTCATACCTGTAGATAAAGAGGGTAAGGAAGGTCAAGCCAAATATATTCCTGTTGAGGGAGTGAAAAATTTATATTGTTTTGGTGCGTTAGATGCCAACTCAGCGATGTATAATTTTTTGGGTAAAAATCAAATTCCAGTACACTTTTTCGATTATTATGAGCATTATACGGGGAGTTTTATGCCCAAAGATTATTTGTTGAGCGGGAAGGTGGTCGTACAGCAAGTGAAGCATTATTCAAACCAACAAAAACGAATGGATTTGGCTCAAAAATTTGTGTCGGGAGGAGCGTATAATATGCTTCGAAATCTGAAATATTATGCCAAAAGAGAGAAGCAAGTTGCTACCCAAATAGACGCTATTGAACAATATATCGAGCAAATACCGAAAACCCAAGAGGTTGATGAGTTGATGGGGATTGAAGGGAATATTCGAATGACTTATTACGAATGTTTTGGGGAAATTATCAATGATTTTGAGATGAATAACCGAGTGAAGCAACCACCTAATAATGAAGTGAATGCTCTGATTTCGTTTCTCAATATGATGTGCTATACCACTTGTTTGGATCAATTGTACCATACACAGTTGAACCCTACGATTAGTTTTTTGCACGAGCCAGGATTTCGTCGGTACTCGTTGGCGTTGGATTTAGCGGAAATTTTTAAGCCTATTTTGGTCGATCGTTTGATTTTCTCTTTGATGAATAAAAAGCAAATTCAGACTTCTGATTTCGATAGACACCTCAATAGTTGTTTGTTAAAGGAATCGGGGTGTAAGAAAGTATTGCGCTCTTGGGAAGAAAAACTAAATGAAACCATTAAACACCGTACGCTTAATAAAAGTGTTAGTTACAAGCATCTGATAAAATTGGAGTGCTATAAAATCGTAAAGCAAATCATGGGAATTGAGGAATATCAAGCCTTTAAGGCGCGGTGGTAAAAAAAGAATAAAAGTTGTATATTTACATAAAATTTTGGAAAGTGTACTGTATTTTGGTTTATGATATAGGAGAAAAACGCGTTGCTAAGATGCTCAAATTGTGCAGACAATACCTCAATTGGATACAAAATAGTGTTTTCGAGGGAGCGATTAGCGAGGTGAAACTTAAAGAATTAATTGCCAAAGCCAAACAAATCATGGATGAGGAGGAAGACAGTCTAATCATTTTCAAATCACGCGATGAAAAATGGTTGGATAAGCAAGTGGTAGGTAAGGAAAAAAATGATTTGGATAACTTTTTGTAGTCGTCGAACTACCCAAAATAGAAGCGTTCTTTGACATACTGAAAAAATAAAATTTATAATAGGTTGAAATATAGATAATTATATTGTCGTCTATCCTAGGGGGTAATCATATCATTGAGGGTAGACGACAATTTTACCAAAAAAGTCGTATATTTGCTGTGATTTTACTATTGAAAATCAAAGAGTTGTTATTTTTGGGATAACGGCTTATAATTGGATTGTATCAGCATTGAAATAATTTTTAGAAAGCAAAAAATTTAAAAAAAATTTAAAACTTATAATTGGATTGTATCAGCATTGAAATAAGCGATTGAAGCAAGTGGAGAGATGTGTAAAAAGTCTTATAATTGGATTGTATCAGCATTGAAATTACATACATATATATATATATACAGGATAACAAAAAACTTATAATTGGATTGTATCAGCATTGAAATCGGCGGGTATAACCTTCTGCTTTTCGTTTAAATTTACTTATAATTGGATTGTATCAGCATTGAAATGGTAAGGCTATAACATTAACCATAGTGGTCTAATGTCTTATAATTGGATTGTATCAGCATTGAAATGGAGGTTACAGTAGCATCAGGATTAAGTTATTGATTCTTATAATTGGATTGTATCAGCATTGAAATATGTAATTTATCGCTTGTCAGTTGGTTGTTCCCTTTCCTTATAATTGGATTGTATCAGCATTGAAATATGAAAATTTAGGTTCTTTTCTTTGAAAATACCCCCACTTATAATTGGATTGTATCAGCATTGAAATCTTCTTAAAAAAAGATTCTCACCTAAATACACACCATCTTATAATTGGATTGTATCAGCATTGAAATAGCAGTTACAAAATAATTTAAAATAATTTAAAAATACTTATAATTGGATTGTATCAGCATTGAAATGAGTTCTGCTCCCTAAATCTTTGGGTTCTTTCTACTTATAATTGGATTGTATCAGCATTGAAATAGCAGTTACAAAATAATTTAAAATAATTTAAAAATACTTATAATTGGATTGTATCAGCATTGAAATTTCAAAAGTTATAAGCAGTAGTTTCGTAATTCCAGCTTATAATTGGATTGTATCAGCATTGAAATTAAACTTACACTTAAAACTGAGGAGGCAGCTGATTCTTATAATTGGATTGTATCAGCATTGAAATTTGGTTTGAGGCACTAAATCACCTTTCAAAGTACCCCTTATAATTGGATTGTATCAGCATTGATACCAATAAAGAAAAATAGATGCTATTTCGCATAGTAAAATTTTAAAATCTAAAGAAGGATATAGTACTCTTATCACTAAAAATATTATATTTGCAAAGTGTATAAGAAGATAGTAGTGTATGGCTTTGGTTTAGCAGTGTTGGCAGGGTGTCAGCAGGAGACTGTTCCCAAACCAAAAGGTGAACTTAGATTGGAATATCCGCAGGCTCAATATCAAGATTTTAAAAGCCCTTGCGGATATGGTTTTGAGTATTCCGATTTTGCAACAATTTCTGGTGCCAAGCAAACCCCATGCTGGTATAATCTAAGCTACCCAAAGATGAAAGCTAATGTTTTTATCACTTACTTCCCTATAAAAAACGATTTTAATTTGCATATAAAAGAAGCCGAAAAGATGGTCTACGAGCACACCATAAAAGCATCGGCTATAGAAACCAAATCGTTTAGCTATCCCGAACATCAGGTCTTTGGTAATTTTTATGAATTAAAAGGAGAAACGGCCTCTAATATTCAGTTTTATATTACCGATAGCACCCATCATTTTGTAACGGGAAATCTTTATTTTAATACACGACCTAAGCCAGATTCTTTGGCGCCTGCCATAGATTATATAAAACAAGATATACTGCATTTAATAGAAACTTTTAAATGGCAGAAATAGAACTAACAAAAACTAACATAATAGATTAATATGAAACTTTTAGCCGTAGGAACCATTGCTTTTGATGCTATAGAAACCCCGTTTGGGAAGACAGATAAAACCCTTGGTGGGGCAGCCACTTACATCGGGCTTTCGGCATCGGTATTGGATTCTAGCGTTTGCCTAGTCTCTGTAGTCGGGGGCGATTTTCCTAAAGATGGACTAAAAATGATGACGGACAGAAACATCAATATTGATGGGGTAGAGGTGATAGAAGAGGGGAAAACTTTCTTTTGGTCTGGAAAGTATCATAATGATTTAAACGCCCGAGATACCATTACTACTGAACTGAATGTTTTGGAAAATTTTGACCCTAAAGTTCCAAATATTGCAAAAAATGCAGAGATGTTATTGCTAGGAAATTTACATCCTAAAGTCCAAATGTCGGTTTTAAAACAAATGAACCAAAGACCAAAAGTGGTGATTTTGGATACTATGAATTTCTGGATGACTCATACTTGGGACGCTCTTTTAGAGATTATAGCACAAACGGATATTATTTGTATTAATGATGAAGAAGCCCGAATACTTTCTGGGGAATATTCGCTAGTAAAAGCGGCACAGAAAATTCAGGAGCTAGGGCCACATTTTGTGATTATCAAAAAAGGGGAACACGGCGCTTTGTTGTTTAATGAGCATCAGGTTTTTGCCATTCCAGCCTTGCCTTTAGAGGAAGTATTTGACCCAACTGGTGCGGGCGATACTTTTGCAGGTGGTTTTGCAGGATATTTGTCTAAAACCCAGAATTTCAGTTTTGAAAATATGAAAATGGCATTGATTGTAGGTTCTGCAATGGCATCTTTTACCGTAGAAAAATTTGGTACAGAACGATTGATTGAAGTGGACGAAGAAAAGCTAAGAGCCCGAATTAATGAGTTTAAAAAACTGACATCCTTTGAGGTAGAACTTTAGTAGCATACTGAAATTTTAAGAAATAATTATAATAAATTTTAAAGCAAAATCCATATTAAATCCTATTTTTGCACTCTAAGTAAAAAATAATAGATGATGAATCAAACTTATAGAATTAGTATTTTATGTACAATCATGTTGTTCTTGTTGAGTTCCAACATGAAGGCACAATTGAAACCAGGTGAATTGGTAGATGGGATAGCCGCCGTAGTAGGGAATGAAATTGTCCTAGAGTCGGATATCGAACAGCAAGAAAACTATGCAAAACAACAAGGCGCTAAGTCCGTAGACCGTTGTGAGTTTCTAGAGAATATGTTGAATAACAAATTATTGATTTACGAAGCCAAAAAAGATACTTTAATAGAAAACCAATCCGAAGCTATTAAAAAGCAAGCGGATGCCAAATATAACGAATTATTATCTCAATTCCCTTCGGAAAAAGCCTTGTTAGAAGCGTACAAATTCCGAAACTCTTATGAAATGAAGTCGGCAATTGAGCAAATTGATTCTGACCAATATTACGGACAGCAGAAATACGCTAGAGTAACGCAAGGAATCAACATCACACCAAATGAAGTAACGGATTTTTATAATGTATACAAATCCCAGTTGCCGATGGTAAAAGATGAGGTTACTTTAGCGAAAATTACAATTCGCCCAGAGTTGACTAAGGCACACAAGCAAGAAATAATCGACAAGCTCAATAAAATTAAAAAAGATATTGAGAATGGTGAGAGTTTTGAGCAAATGGCAAGAATCTACTCTGAAGACCCAGGTTCTGCGGCTAAAGGTGGACTCTATGAAAATATTGCTAAAGGAGCGATGGTAAAACCTTTTGAAGCTGCAGCACTCAATTTACAAGAAGGTGAAATCTCTAAGCCTATTGAGTCTGAGTTTGGTTACCACATTATCCAATTGATTAAAAAAAGAGGTAAAAACTACGATGCGAGACATATCTTACTAAAAGCTGAACCTAATGCTGAGGAAATGGCAAATGCCAAAAAAGAATTGAATAAAATAAGACAGCAAATTTTAGATGGAAAATTAACCTTTAAGGAAGCAGCGTTTAAATATTCTGATGACAAAGCAACGAAATTCAATGCTGGGATGATCGCCAATGCTGCTGGTTCGGATAAATTGGAAAAAATAAATTTGCCACCTACTTACAGTTACCAAATTGTAGGACTAAACGAAGGGGATATGACTGAGGCTTTTGAAGATGATTTGGATAAAGACAAAAAGCGCGTGAGTTTACTTAAAGTCATTAAGGAAATTCCAAGCCATACCTTAGATTTATCAACCGACTATGAAAGAATAAAAGAATATGCCCTTAACAAAAAAAGAGGGGAAGTCGTGGAAAAATGGATAGACCAAAGGTTGCCAGATACCTTTATTTCAATAGACAATCGCTATAAAGATTGCAAATTCAAAACCGATTGGAATAAACAAGCACTTACAAAATAACTGATAAAAATCCTTTCTTTAAAAAGAATGGATTTTTTATTTTTATAAAACAAAATAATCTGCTATATTTGAAACCTCACTTTAAATAAATGTAGATATGCCGTTCCAAAATCAATTTCCTTTATATTTTCCGGGTAAACAAAATACCGAAAATCAGAATATGACGCTTGTCGTTGCCAATGTTAAGCAAAATAAAACAAGAATCGCATTTTGTAAAGTAGAACAAGGCGAACTGAGCCTTGGTGATTTAAAAGAATATCCTACCCAAGATTATCAAAATTATAGCGATATATATATTCAGTTTTTACAAGATACACAATTAGAAAAACCTAATGCGCTTGTAGTGGCTGTGCCAGGTCCAGTGATGAATAACCATTGCACAACGGATAATTTACCATTTGACTTGACGGCGGATACCATTAAAGAAAAAACTCAGGTAGATAGTGTTTATCTTATTAATGATTTAAAAGCGACGGCTTACGGGTTGGCAAGTGTTAAAGAAGATGATATTTCGATGATTCAAAATCCATCTAAAACCAATTATAGCGAAAAAGGTAATGTGGCGATTTTAGCGCCAGGTAGAGGACTTGGGGAAGCAGGTCTATTTTGGGATGGCGAGTGTCTAAGACCATTTGCTACGGAAGGAGGACACTCCGAATTTTCGCCGCGTGCGATTAATGAATTGGATTTATATCAGTTCCTTAAAACCATTTATAATATTGTAAGTTGGGAAACCGTATTGTCCAACGAAGGCTTGTTTAATCTGTTTAGATTTATTAGAGATGTAAGACGCCAGCAAGTGCCTCAAGAACTAACGGATAAAATCAACGAGACACCTTTAAGACACGAAATTATTGTTGAGAAAGGACTGAGTAAAGAGAATAGAGCGTGTGAGCTTGCCATAAATACTTTTGTGGAATTTTTAGCCAGAGAAGCCAGCAATTTAGTTTTAAAATTAAAAGCTACGGGTGGGCTTATTATTACGGGAAGTATTGCCAATCAGTTGGAATCGTTACTGAACCAGCCTAAATTCTACGACACTTTTGTGATGAGTGATAAAATGCAGAATGTACTTAATAATACGCCTATTTACCTTCTGAAAAGCAAAAATACAACCTTGCTTGGGGCGGCTTATTTCGGTGCATTTGGCAAGAAATAATTGGAGGCTTTACCGCATGGAATAGTTATGCAAAGGGTTTTTAATTGTGATAAAAATTCCGTAACTTTGGATGGTATCAAAATTCTGAACTTATGAGATATATACAATTAGGTAATATACCACCGAAGCGCCATACCATTTTCAAATCCGAAAACGATGCGTTTTACTATGAACAATTGTTTGGCACCGAAGGGTTTCATGGCATTGCTTCATTACTTTATCATATCCATCGTCCTACACAAATCAAATCGGTAGGAACAGTGAAAGATGTAACGCCTAAAATTGCCGTTCAGAAAAATGTAACGCCTAGAATGTTTAAAGGCAAAAATGTAACGCCAGAGCGTGATTATTTAGATAGCCGAAAGGTACTTTTGCTTAATAACGATTTAAAAATGGGCTTGGCAAAGCCTAAATCTTCAACCAAAGATTATTTTTATAAAAATGCAGGGTGCGACGA
Source organism: Riemerella columbina DSM 16469 (assembly GCF_000374405.1). Classification (GTDB taxonomy): domain Bacteria; phylum Bacteroidota; class Bacteroidia; order Flavobacteriales; family Weeksellaceae; genus Riemerella; species Riemerella columbina. The sequence goes on along the minus strand of NZ_KB894282.1, from coordinate 6,277 downwards.
ATTATTATTTGTACACGAAGGCTCTGGAATACTAAAAACTTTTGTAGGGAATTTAGAATTTTCAGTTGGTGATTATCTTGTCATCCCCCGAGGAACGATTTATCAAATAGATTTCGATACAGAAGAGAATGTCTTATTTTTCTTAGAAAGCCATTCCCCTATATATACCCCTAAGCGCTATAGAAACGAGTTTGGACAGTTATTGGAACATTCGCCGTTTTGTGAGCGAGATATCATGGTGCCAACTTTTGTAGAGCCTAAAGATGAAAAGGGTGAATTTCTCATTAAAGTAAAAAAAGAAAATCAAATTACAGATTTTATCTATGCCACCCATCCGTTTGATGTGGTCGGTTGGGACGGTTATTTTTACCCATATAAATTTAATATTAAAAACTTTGAACCTATTACGGGAAGAATCCATCTACCGCCACCGATTCATCAAAATTTTGAGGCGCATAATTTTGTGGTGTGTTCTTTTGTGGCGAGAATGTACGACTATCATCCCAAAGCCATTCCTGCACCGTATAACCATTCAAATATTGATAGTGATGAGGTGCTATTCTATACCGAAGGCGATTTTATGAGCCGAAATCATATTGATTTAATGGACTTTACATTGCACCCAGGCGGTATTGTGCATGGACCACACCCTGGAGCGATGGAACGAAGCATTGGTAAAAAATTCACCGAAGAATATGCGGTGATGGTAGACCCTTTTAGACCTTTACAAATTACCGAAGAAGCCTTAAAGATAGAAGACCCTTCTTATGTCACCAGTTGGCTAGAAAAATAAAAAAAAACAATAATAATCAATAGTATAATTTATAAAATATATGAATTCTTATGTAAGTGCCGAAGAGGCAATATCCATTATAAATAGCGGGGAGCGTGTTTTTCTACATGGTAGTGCGTGTACCCCCAATTATTTAATAGATGAACTAGCAAGGCAATCGCATCGTTTAAAAGATGTAGAAGTGGTATCCATTACCCAGCAAGGGAATATGGAAATTGCTAAACCTCAGTACCAAGATAGTTTTTATATCAATTCTTTATTTGTGTCTACGCCAGTAAGAGAGGCGGTCAATACGGGAAGGGGTGATTTTGTTCCAGTATTTTTAAGTGAAATTCCTTTGCTGTTTAAAAAGAAAATTTTAGAATTAGATACGGCTATCGTTACGGTATCGCCACCAGATGTACATGGCTATTGTACTTTGGGAACTTCGGTGGATATTGCTAGAGCAGCAGTAGATACGGCTAAAAAAATCATTGCTATTGTCAATCCTAAAATGCCAAGAACCCATGGTAATGGGATGGTTCATATCAAGAGATTTGATAAAATGGTGTGGCATGAAGAGGAACTTCTAACCATAGATTATGGCTCTAAAGTGACCGATGTAGAGAGACAGATAGGTCATAATGTGGCTCAATTGATAGACGATGGTACTACGCTGCAAATGGGGATTGGAACGATTCCAGATGCAGTATTGAAATGCCTTAACAATCATAAAAACTTAGGGATTCATACCGAAATGCTCAGCGATGGTGTGATTGATTTAATCCAAAATGATGTGGTGAATAATAAGTTTAAAGGTGTTCATGAAAATAGAACGATTACGAGTTTCTGCTTTGGAACCAAACGCTTATACGATTTTGTAGATGATAATCCTTCCATTGCATTTCTAGATGTACAAAAGGTAAACTATCCTATCGAAATCATGAAAAACAAAAAAATGACGGCTATTAATTCTGCCATAGAAGTGGATTTAACAGGTCAGATTTGTGCGGACTCTATTGGAACTTACCAGTTTAGTGGAATTGGTGGACAGATGGATTTTATGAGAGGTGCTGCGCTTAGCGAAGATGGGAAGCCTATTATCGCTATATCTTCTAGAACTAAAAAAGGTGTACCGAGAATTGTCCCATTCTTAAAAGAAGGTGCAGGGGTAGTGACTACGCGTGGGCATATCCACTATGTGATTACAGAATATGGAACGGCGTATCTTTATGGTAAAAACTTAAGACAAAGAGCCAAAGCTTTAATTGAAATTGCCCATCCAGATGACAGAGAAATGTTGGATAAAGCCGCTTTTGAGAGGTTTAAAGTCTAAATGATAGATTGAATATAAATTATCAATTCCGTTCATAATATTGCTATGAACGGAATTTTTTTTAATGAAATGGCTTTTGAATTAAAATTTTTATTAACTTTACGGGGGTATAGTAATTATTAACTTTTTAAATCTATGTACATTATGAAAACCAAATTATTTTTAATCTTATTGATTAGCTTAATTATAGTAAGCTGTAAAGAAAGAGATGCCGATCCAGATGTATTACCTGCGGCTACTCAAACGGGTGCAAATACTGCTGGTTGCTTAGTGGATGGTAAAGTATGGGTCGCCAGTAAGAAGTTTATAAATCCAATAGGGGGATTAGGAACATATGCAATGAGTGATAAAAACTCTACTAGAATACGAGTTGACTTAAGAAGCATTTCTGATAATAGTAGAATACATATTATATTAGATAAAGAGAATTTTATTATTAATCATACATATGATATCCCTATATTTATTGATGAATATAATAGCATAGGAATGTCTTATTCTGTAAACGGAAATACATATTATTCAAAACCTAATAAGTCAAGAGGTAAAATAAAAATAACTCGTTTAGATATTCCAAAAAATATAGTCTCTGGGACATTTGAGATTGATGTTATAGATGAAAAGGGTAATGTAATTCACATTACAGAAGGACGATTTGATAAAAAATTTGACTAATCTTAAATCTATATAAATTATGAAAACAATTTTAAAATTTTCAGTTTTGTCAGTAAGCCTATTACTTACTACTTGTAAAGATCGAACAATGGAGGAAGCTCAAGAAAAACTTCCTCCTATTACTCAAAACGGAGCTAATACCGCAGGGTGTGTCATCAATGGTTACATTTTAGTTCCCAAAGATGGTATAAACTCTATAAGTGGACATAAAGTTAGAGGGTTAGGAGGATATATAGGTGCTAATTTTTATACACCTATATTAGGGGATGATTATTTATCCTTAAAAATTTCAAATTTAAAAGATAAAGGAAAATCATATTGGATTTATTTATATATGAATAATCTTAAAAATGGCGTTGGTGAATACACAATTGGTCGCGGATACGCCGAGATAGCCCCTATTGGAGATCATCCCTACATTTTTGTAAGAGAAACAAATAATAATATTAGCGGTGCCATTTACCTTTCGGGTGATAATTCAGGGAGAGTAACAATAACTAAACTTACAAAGAATGTTTGTTCTGGAACTTTTTCTGGAATAGTTTACAATGAAGATAATCCTACAGAAAAAATCCAAATTACTGATGGAAGGTTTGATATTAATATTACAATGCAACCTAAATAATAGTTTAAAATATGAAAACAATTTTAAAATTTTCAGTTTTGTCAGTAAGCCTATTATTTACTACTTGTAAAGACCGGACAACGGAGGAAGCTCAAGAAAAACTTCCGTCTATTACCCAAAACGGAGCTAATACCGCAGGATGTTTGGTAAACGGAAAGGTACTAGTTCCTAAAAATGGAGTTTCTGCAATTCCTACTGTTTACGGATTAACCATTGACATAAGTAATTATACTCCTGGGTATTATATAGATTTGTATAATGTTGAAGAAAAAAGACGTATATACATATATGTACAGAGTAAAAATAAAACAGGAAACTTCACTATAAATCAATCGAATGGTAATGGCACAGGGACATCCCAAACGCTTTCTCAAATGTTTTATGAAATAGATAATAAAAAATACCTTTCGTCAGACCATTCGGGTTTAATTACCATTACCAGATATGATTATCCGATAGTTTCAGGAACTTTTTCAGCAACGCTTTACAATGAAGACAATCCCTCGGAAAAAATCCAAATTACCGATGGAAGATTTGATATTAATGTAACAACCTTAAATCAATAAAATTATGAAACATTTATTTTCAGCCTTGTTAGTAGGTCTCTTGCTTACTACTTGTAAAGAACGAACCTCGGAAGATCCTCAAAATCAACTGCCTCCTATTACTCAGAACGGAGCTAATACCGCAGGGTGTTTAGTGAATGGAAAGGTATTAGTTCCTAAAAATGGAACACAAAATTTCGGAGGTCCTCCTGCTTATGGTTTATTTATCTCAAGGCTTTATGGAAGCTTTAGATTAGATATTAAAAACTATAAAAACGATGGATTCGTACATATGTATATCAGTAAGTTAGATGATAATAAAGTTACTTACAATATAGGACAATCGGATGGACAACCTTTTGAGCCGCATTCAAATAGTTCAGAAGCACAACTATATGCTGTTAATAATAATAATATATATATATCTTCTGCCAATTCAGGTACTATCAGTATAACTAAAAATTCATATCCTATTATTTCAGGAACTTTTTCTGCATCCCTTTATAATAAGGATAATCCATCAGAAAAAATCCAAATTACCGATGGAAGATTTGATATTAATGTAGCAACTCTTAATAAGTATAATCGCCAAATCGAAAAATCGGATTTTTGCAAACGAAATGTCCAAAAAAAATAAGGCTCTGATGATTACATTAGAGCCTGTTTTTTATCCTAAATTTAATGTCCGTTTAAGCGGTGTTTAAATTTCTGCTATCATTTTGATTAGGTTTTGTTTTATCTTCTCTCGGTCTCTTTCCCACTTGATTGGGTATTCGCCTTTATTATATGGTGGATAGGGCTTCTGAGGTTTTTTAAACTTAAAGTGCTTACAAAAAGGATAAATGTAGCGATAGGTATCTACCTTAAAATGCTCAAAATCGTTTAATAAATACGCTATATTCTCTCGAATATAAATAGAGCGACAAGTAGAGTTTGTGAGGTTCTGCTGGTGCGTTATTTCGCCCGTTCGTTTGTTTCTCAGGAATACCGTTTGATGTTTCCCGAAATACTTAAAATTAGAGGCTTTATATATCGTCCCACACCCCAAACGACCGTCTGCGAACGACTGCACCGCTACCACATTTTTATTTATTTTCCGAATGGCTTTTAATGAATGGGCTATCAATAAACTTTCTGCATTCTTTCCAAGTCTATCATCTATCCACATGCGGTTTAGCTCTATCATTATAGCATTGGGGTTTGGGTGTGTAAATATCTTTGCTTTTAAATTCTTCATATAACCATACACCGTCACGCCTAAGCATTGTATTTCTAATTCCGCTCCCTCTTGGAATATTCCAAAATTATAAAGCCCGAAGGACGCGTTATTCCATTTGTGTGAGTAGTGGTTTTTAATGATTAACTCTTTGGCTTTAGCCTTGCTTATTGGCTTTATTACCAAATTACCCAATGATTTTGTTTTAATTCTTATTTCCATAGTTTTGTTTTTTTGTTTATTTTTGTCGCTCCTACGGTAATAAATACAAAACCCACAATCAGAAGACTTTTTAGTCCTCCAACTGTGGGCTTTGTGCTAAATTAAATTACCGTAGGAAGTTTTTTAATTTGTTGGAGGACAATTTTTATCGCCTATCCTCCCTCGGCGTTTTAAAACCTTTTTAAATACTTTTTAAAAGCATATCTTTTGCGGTTTTTTAAATACTCTAAATCACTTTGATTGCCGTACGCTTCCCGTTCAAAAACAATATTTCTATACGCTTCTCTATGGTTTTTGTACTTAAACAAATTATAGAGATAATTTAAGCCGTACCAAATGAAAAACGGCAATACTAACAACTCTTTTTGTTGCTGGATATGGATTGCCTCGTGATTTAACAATACTTTGTTTTCTTTATACTCCGCTTTTGCTAATACAACAAAAGGAAATAATGAAATACCAGAGTAACCCTTTGGAACAAAGCGTTTATTAATTACTATTTTCATCTTCACTCGGGTTTTGTTCTTCCGCTTTAGTAGAAAAATTAGCGTTGATAATATCTAACATCGTAGTAAATACGGCGTTTACAATTTGTAAATCCTCTGCACTCGTTACGCCTTGCCCGTTAAGATTAAGACCGCCGTTTTTTGAGTAGTTTCCAGATAAGTTTTTCCCCTCTTGCGACTGTGTTGTAAAACTTACCATTTGCGGGGTTGGTGTCGTTTGGTCGGTTTCAAATTGATAGTAAACTTGTCTATCGTTTACATTTTCCATTAGCGTTGTTGCCACTCTCTCGTTGATTTTTGTTAAATTTTTCATAGTTAATTAGTTTTAGGTTTTATTTTTTTCTTTTTGTTATTATTCCACTATTAGTGCTTATATTAGT
>NZ_KB894281.1 GCF_000374405.1 Riemerella columbina DSM 16469 | reverse complement strand
GGGTTGATGGCATTAGTCTTAAACTCCCATGTCGTTAAATCCGTTGTCGGAAAATATAATCCTTTTCCTACATTGTTATTAAAGTTATTATATGCAGATGCGTCTAAAAACGGATTTTCATTCCCTATTGATGTATCTAGTCCTGTATGTACTTTTATTTGTCCGTATGCTAAAGAGCCTAATAACAGACTTGCCAATATTATTCTATTTTTCATTTATTTTAATTTAAAAAATTAATAACTTCCTCCAATTACAAACCATGTAGGCTTATTACCATTTGTTGTATCTATTCCTGACATCAACAGATGCCCTTTTCCTGCATCCAAATCTCTAATTTTTTTGGGTTGATTTATCTCTGAATACTCTAATCTATTATTATATTGATTATTTACTGAAATAATTTTACCTATATAATTTGCAGGATCTGGTAAGCCTATTTGATCGCCACTCGTTTGTACTAAAGCAAATGTATTGGGTTTCGCCCATTCTTCTGGAGTTATAGAAACTACTTCTCTAATTTTCCCAGTAATGGTATTTAAGGTAACTCCTGCCTGAGATGCTCCTGCGCCCATTTTAACCCAAACACCTCCTTTAAAAAAGTAAAAACCTGTGGCATCTACATTAACGGTTGTTCCTGATGCTGCCCCATCAGATACAGAATCAATATAAAGCAATGTAGATTCTGCAACATCCGCACCCATATTAGCAGCTCTCACACGGCTAACGCGTGGTATTAAAACACCCTCTTTGGTATTTCCACTTGTATTGGCATCAGCTACTTTTATCTCCAAAGTAGCTTGTGGGTTTTCTGCATTAATCCCCACTTTTCCCTGCTGGGCATAAGTGGTTAATCCTAAGCCTAAAAAGGCTAATACACCTAATTTTGTTGTTGTCTGTTTCATAAAATTTAAATTTAAAGTTGTTAATAATTTATTTGTTTAGTTTCCGTTTTTTTCTTGATTTCCTCTGGGCTTAAAACCGCAGGCGTCTCGTTTAAATTTTCACGCCTGTGGTTGTCCAACCGCACGCCTGCGGATTTTTTTTTCACGCGTGCGGTTTTATTTCCCTCTGCTAGAGCTTTTCGTAGCTTAGCGTGGCGAGCATCTTTTTCAGGTCAGAACCTGGGGTAAAGACCACCTTGGCATTTTTAATAGCTGCTGAGGTTACTTCCTCTTCTTTGGCTTTACCCTCACTACTGATGCTCACTCTCATACTACCCAGTTCGCCTAATCGGATAATTTGTCCGTCTGCTAATGAAGCCTGCATAACATCTACTAGGGCGTAAAGCACCGCTCTAATGTCCGCTCCACTTACTGTTGAGATTTTCTCAATGTCTTTAGTCAGACCCGCTAAAGTTTTTTCGCTCACTACATTGGCAGAAGCGTAGTATTTTTTCTCGCCTCCACCAGCAACTCCTGGTTGCCCTTTCTGAATGACTTTGTACTTAATTGGCATAATTTATATGGTTTTTAATGGTTGTTGTATGATTGTGTAATGTATTGAGGTACACTGGTACATCGGTACATTGATACAGAAAAAACGCCCTGCCCCCAGATATATAACACACAACATAAAGAAAATGAGGACAGGGCTACAGCCCATGGCAAGGAATGCCAAAGAAAGGGCTGCATATAAGCAGTAAGCTTCAAGCTTTAGGCTTTCAGCAAGGTAAAAGTGAAAAGGGTTAAGTGATAAGTGGCTTGCCGCTTTAGGCTTAAAGCCTACTGCGGATATTACAGTGTCACCCTGAACTTGTTTCAGGGTCTTTAAAATTGGTAAATGTAACGCCCATTCCGTGAGATGCTGAAATTGAAAATTCACGAATCCATAGATATATAATAAAACAGAATGAGTAAATAAATTCAGCATGATAGCATTGAGCGTATCGCCTACAGCAGGGTAAAAGTGATGAGTTTTAAGTGATAAGTGGCTTATAGCCTTCGGCTTACTGCATAAAGCGATGTTTGAGTGATTGCCTGAAGCCTTTAGCCTACGGCATAAAGCCATACCCCCCCCTAAGTTCTAAGCTCTCATCTCTAAGCTCTTTTTTCGAAAAAAAGTTGTATAATACGCGCGCTACGCAGGAATTAACCTGTGTGTGTTTACACAATTTTCTGAAACCACCAAATTATTTGAGTAGTTTTTTTGAAAAAGTTTTATTTCTGTGAAAATGTGTAACATAATGGGGGCAAAAATATGGGTAATTTTTTTATTGTGCAAGAAAATTTAGAAATTAGGTTTTAGGTAGATTCAACTAGCAAATGCAACTTTGATTATTTACAAATTTAAAAAAGGTGGCATTAGAAGGATAAATGAAATAAAAGCAATCTCTGCAGTCTTACTTTTTCCGATTTTTTAAACTTAAAATCAACAAATAGTTGTATTTTTAATTGAGACTCACTCTATAGATGCTGTAAAAAAAAAAATTGTGTATTTAACCTAATCCTTTTCTAAGCAATTAATTTAACTCAAAACTTATTTGTATTTTTGCTGTTATGCTTTATGCTCAGATTATTTTACCGCTAAACCTTAAAGGGACTTTTACTTATAAAGTTCCTAAAGAAATGCAGCTGCAAATCGTTTGTGGCATGCGTGTACTGGTTTCTTTTCGGGGGAAAAAGGTGTATACAGGTATCGTTTCGGAATTGCATAATAAAGAGCCAGAGGGCTTTAAAGCTAAAGAAATTATCAGTATTCTAGATGATAGTCCAGTATTACCAGAGCCACAGTTGGCGTTTTGGAATTGGCTGTCCAGTTATTATCTCTGTAATATTGGGGAAATTTATCGTTATGCCTTTCCTTCGTCTTTAAAGCTGGAAAGTGAAACTTATTTGAAATTAAAGCCCAATGCAGACATCACTTACGATTTATTAGATGGGAATGAATTGCATTTAATCCAAGCCTTAGAAGTTCAACAAATCATCAGCCTAAAGGAAGTAGAGGCCTTTATCCCAAAAAAAGAATTAATTAAAACGATTAATGGGCTGATTGATATGCGCTATATCGAAATTGACGAAAAGGTAGCGGAAAAATATAAGGCTAAAGAAGTAAGTTTTGTAAAAATCCACCCAGATTTACTCGAAAATCAGCGTATTGCAGAAGTCCTTAATCAACTAAAAAGAGCAACTAAACAAAAGGAATTATTCTTACAAATTCTATCGGAGCAAACAGAACATCCTGATAAGCCTATCAAAAAATCGAGTTTATTTGATGAAGAAAATTTTGCCTATGCTCAACTTAAATCTTTGGTAGATAAAGGCTTTGTGGAAGAATATTGGCTAGAGCAAGACCGATTGGAGCATTATCAAGGCGATACAGAAACAATAGAAGCACTATCGGAAGTACAGCAAGGTGCGTTAGCAGAGATTAAGGCTTATTTTGATGAAGGTAAACATGTGCTACTACACGGTGTAACGGCATCTGGAAAAACGCACCTCTATATTCATTTGATTGAGCAGATGATGCAATCGCAAAAAAATAGTTTGCTATTATTACCCGAAATGGCACTGACCAAGCAAATCATCCATCGGCTAGAAAAAAAATATGGGAATAAAATAGGATTTTATCATCAAAAATTGACTGATTTTGAGCGGGTGGAAGTTTGGAAAAAAATCAAACAAAATCAAATCCAACTATTGATAGGAACGCGTTCGGCATTATTTCTTCCATACGAAAATTTGGATTTAATCATTGTAGATGAAGAACACGACTCGGCATATAAACCTAGGGAAAGCACCCCTTATTTTAATGCTAAAGATGCCGCACAGATGTTGGCAAAATTTTATAATGCCTCGCTGGTTTTGGGGTCGGCAACGCCTTCATTAGAAAGTTATTATGCCGCACAAAAAGGTCGATTGGGCTATGTAAGGCTTTCTGAGCGCTATGGCGGTACGGCACAACCTGTCTATCAGCTTATAGACTTAAAGGAAGCCCAGCAAACCAAACAGATGAAAGGGCATTATACTTTCCCACTTATGGAAATGATGGCGCAACATTTAGAAGATGATAAGCAAATTATGGTATTGCACAATCGTAGAGGTTATGCTAATGTGATAGAGTGCGAAAGTTGTGGGCATGTACACTATTGTAGTAACTGCGATGTGGTGATGACTTACCATAAGGTTTCACAAGAACTCAAATGCCACTATTGCGGTCAGCGGGCGGCGAAACCTACCCAATGTTCTAAATGCCAGTCCGACCAGTTGAATACTAAAGGCATTGGTGTAGAACAAATCTTTGAAGAAACCCAGCAACTTTTTCCTGAAGCCGATGTAGAGCGAATGGACATCGATAGTATGAGGAAAAAATTCGCCTACGAAAAACTTTATGAAAAAATAGAGCAACGAGAAACCGATATTATTGTGGGGACCCAAATGATTTCTAAAGGTTTAGATTTTGAATATATTGATTTGGTGGCTATTCCCAAAGCGGACGCATTGCTTTATGTTCAGGATTATAGGGCGGAGGAGCGTGCTTATCAGCTCATTACGCAGTTGTCGGGTCGCGCAGGTCGAGTTTCGGGCAAGGGACAAGTATTTATTCAGACTTATAACCCTAATCATCCTGTGTTTAGTTTAATTAAAGCCCAAAATTCAGATGAAATCTATCAACATTTTTTAAGGGAACGCAAACAATTTCTTTATCCACCATTTACCAAGTTAATACTACTAGAAATAAAACATGCTAAAGAAGGAAAAGCCGACCGAGCCTCTCAGTTTTTAGGTTCTATATTGAGGAAATACCTTCCTGAAATGTGTATTTTAGGTCCAGAAAAAGCCCCTATTGCAAAACTGAAAAATAAATACCAATATCAGATTTTATTAAAATTCCCAAAATCTAAAAAATACCATGAGTATAAAGACAAAATAGGAGTGGCTTTAGAGGAGTTTCGGGAAATTAGTGCTTATCAATCGGTTAAAATTCATGTTTTTGTGGATATTTAACAGATTTTAACAAACTTTAGGCTTATTTACTATGCCGTTATAAGGGCTAGAGAACAATAATATTTAATTTTGTTTCGTTTTAGAGATATAGCCTTCCATAGAGGTTATCCTATTAAGAAAAATATAAATTTTTATGAATTTTATTAAAAAAAGTATACTAGCTTTTAATGTATCACTCTTTTCATTAGTTTTTGGACAAGGCAATTCTTACTCCAAATATTCTACTCCTGATATTGCTAATGAAATCATTGCAACGCCCCCAGCTAAAGAAGCGGTAGATGCCGCAATTGATAGGCTGATGAACCAGCCCATAGTACGCAATGCCAACTGGGGCTTTGTTGTTTACGACCCAAAGACCAAAAAAATCATTAGTTCTTATAATGAAAATGAACCTTTAGTACCTGCGTCTACCACCAAGTTGCTTTCTACCAATGCAGCCATAGAGATTATGGGACCTCAGTTTCGCTACAATACCCAATTGGAGTATTCGGGAACTTTAAAAGATGGCGTTGTAGATGGGAATTTGTATTTGGTAGGTAGTGGTGACCCTACCATTGGCACGGGGCTTGGCGGCGCGTCTAGATACACTCCTATTATTACGGATTACATCAACGCTATGAAAAATATGGGGATTACTAAAGTAACGGGTAATATCTATGTGCAAACTGCGGTGTTTAAAGAAAATAAACATCTATTACCCGAACATATTGTTTGGTTAGAGCATAATAATTATTACTTGCCAGTGGGTAGAACAGAAGGCATCAACCCTAAAAATGAAAGACAAGTCGTTAGGCAAAAAAATCCATTTAACGAAGAAAAGCGTTTCTTTTATATCTCGCCTTACACACATAAAATGGTGTATACCGATACCTTTTTAGGAAATAGTATTTCTGGTAAAGTGCCAGATGCGCCTTATTATTTGGCTAATACGCTTAGGGCTTCTTTATTAAAAAATGGGATATCCATTCTAGGTACGGTTCAAGGCAAAAGTATGGATGTCAATCCTGAAAATAGAGTCATCATTACGACTTATAAATCGCCTAAGTTAGAGGATATTATTTACTTTACTAACCAAAGAAGTTATAATAAATTTGCGGAAGCTCTATTAAGAACCGCAGGGTTTTACAAAAATGGAGATGAGTCATTAGAAACGGGTAGAAGTACCATTGTGCAATTACTTAAGGATAAAGGCTATGATTTTACAGGGCTTAATTTAGCAGATGGTAGTGGCTTGTCTAGAAGTAATGTGGTAACGCCGATTTCTCAAGTTAAGTTTTTAGCAGGGGTGATGAAAGAGGATTATTTTCCTATTTATTTTAATTCCCTACCTATTGCGGGACAATCGGGAACGCTAAAATCTATGTTTATAAATAACGACGGCTATGGACAAATTTTTGCCAAAACGGGAACATTAAGAGGGGTTAAATGTCTAGCAGGGTATATTAAAACTAAGTCTGGAAAAACACTTACCTTTTCTTTGTTATTTAATAATTATAGAGGGAGTGTTTCTCAGATTAAAGCAAAAATGGAAGAACTTTTGCTACCAACTTTAGATTTATAGATTAAGAAATTCTTTAGAATAATTTAAAAGCCACCCGCAAAAGGTGGCTTTGTTGTATGATTATTTTTGTCTAAAATAGATTTCAATCGGTACGCCCGTAAATCCAAATTCCTTTCGGAGTCTATTTTCTGTAAATCTTTTGTAAGGTTCTTTTACATATTGTGGTAAATTACAGAAAAATACAAACTGAGGCGATGGAGTTGGCAGTTGCACACAGTATTTTATTTTAATATATTTTCCTTTGATGGCAGGAGGAGGGGTATGCTCAAAAACTGGGAGCATCACTTCATTAAGTTTAGAAGTTTTAATTTTTTTCTTACGATTTTCGTAAACTTCCATAGCAACCTCTACGGCTTTAAGGATTCTTTGCTTCGTCAATGCAGAGACAAACAGAATAGGGATATCGTTAAACTGACCAATTCTATCTTTTATGGCGTTTTCAAAATCTCTCATGGTATTGGTTTCTTTCTCTACCAAATCCCATTTATTCACTAAGATAACGATTCCTTTTCGGTTTTTCTGAGCAATTCCGAAGATATTCATATCCTGAGATTCCCAGCCTTGTGTGGCATCTACCATAATGATTACCACATCGGAATTTTCAATCGCTCTTACGGAACGCATTACGGAATAAAATTCTAGGTTTTCATTCACTTTAGATTTCTTTCGCATTCCAGCTGTGTCTACTAGCACAAACTCGTACCCGAATTTATTATAAAGCGTTTCTATACTGTCTCTAGTGGTTCCTGCTACATCGGTTACGATGTTTCTTTTGTTATCGAGTAGGGCATTGGTAAGGGTAGATTTTCCCACATTCGGTCGCCCTGCAATAGTAATTTTTGGCAAGCCTTCAAATGGGTCTTTGTATTCCGTAGTAGGAAATTCGGCGACTACATCGTCTAGTAAATCCCCTGTTCCAGAACCCGTTGCGGATGACAAGGTGTAATATTTATCAATCCCTAATTGATAGAATTCCGTAGCAGGTAATTCTTCTTTAGCAGAATCAACTTTGTTCACTACAATATAAATAGGTTTATTGGAACGCCTCAGCATTTCGTAGATTTCTTGGTCGGTTTCCGTTAAGCCTTCTTCTACATTCAACATAAAAATAATAGAAGTGGCTTCTTCCACAGCCAGTTGTACTTGTTGGCGAATTTCTTCTTCAAAAACATCATCAGAGCCTACATCATAGCCACCTGTATCTATCACGGTAAATTCTACACCATTCCAATCCGATTTTCCATAATGGCGGTCTCTGGTAACCCCAGCAGTAGAATCCACTATGGCTTCTCTTCGTTCTAAAAGTCTATTAAATAAAGTGGATTTCCCCACATTAGGACGCCCCACAATGGCAACAATATTCGACATAAAAATGTTTAATAATAATGATTATTAATGGGTTACTTCAACTTTTGAAGCCCAATTTTTTGCAAAGATACGGTTTTTTTGACTTACGAGGCTTTATCTATTTATTCTATACTCTTCTTTAACCCTTTAATACTCGGTTAATTTTACAGGATTTTTATTTCAAATGCAAGATTTATTTATTATATTTGTGGCTTATCATAAGGCAGAAATTAGGCTTATTGAAATGATGGTATAGAATAATGGATAGTATTGTCATTAATATTGCCAAGTGATTTTTAAATCTATATTAATTCGAGATATTTAATTGATGGAAATGTTGTTTAAGGAATTACTACAAAAAGTAGAACAAATTGTTTGCTCTACAACAACCAGAACTCAAAAATTACAGCAAATATGTACCGTATTGCAGCAGGAGGTAGATTATTATAATTGGGTGGGGTTTTATTTTGCAAACCATGATACTAAAACACTTCATTTAAAAGCTTATTCTGGTGAACCTACAGAGCATACGGAGATTCCTTTTGGAAAAGGAATTTGTGGTCAGGTGGCAGAATCTAACGCCAATTTTGTAGTACCAGATGTAAAGGCTCAGGATAATTATATTGCGTGTAGTCTTACCGTAAAATCCGAAATTGTGATACCACTATTTGTAGAGGGTAAAAATATTGGTCAAATAGATATTGATTCTCACACCATAGACCCTTTTACTTCTGAAGATGAACGCTTTCTAGAGGCTGTAAATGCACAAGTGGCAACACTTTTTAAAGATAAAAATGATTGACCATTGATTGGTATGCCTATGGTTTACGATTTAGAAAAAGAGAATAAAGAAATCCTTGCAAGATACAAGGATTTGATTTCTAATACTTATAGAACGCTGAATGAAGAGAATAACAAACTCATCAGAAAGGCGTTTGATGTTGCATTAGATGCGCATAAGGACCAGCGTAGAAAAACAGGAGAGCCTTATATCTATCATCCCATAGCCGTAGCAAAAATTGTGGCAGAAGAAATCGGCTTGGGGGCTACCTCTATTGCTTGTGCATTGCTTCACGATGTGATTGAAGATAGCGATTATACTTACGAAGGTATTAAAAAAATATTTGGAGAAAAAATTGCCAATATCGTTAATGGTTTAACGAAAATTTCGGTGATGAATAACCAAAATATCTCCGTGCAATCCGAGAATTATAGAAAGTTATTATTAACGCTATCAGAGGATTTTAGGGTGATTTTGGTAAAAATTGCGGATCGGCTTCATAATATGCGTACACTGGATAGTATGCGGCCAGATAAGCAAAAGAAAATAGCTTCGGAAACGGTATATATCTATGCACCATTGGCCCATAGATTAGGACTTTATACCATCAAATCTGAGTTAGAAGATTTATCTCTAAAGTACAATAATCCTGAAGTTTATACAGAAATTACTGAAAAACTTGAATTGGCTAAGGAGCAAAGAGAGCGCTATCTAGAGGTTTTTAAAAAAGAGGTGACCCAAAGCTTGGAAGACGAAGGGCTGAACTTTAAAATTAAAGGGCGTACAAAGGCGATTAGTTCCATCTACCGAAAAATGCTAAAGCAAAATGTTGGTTTTGAGGAAGTTTATGATAACTATGCCGTGCGTATTATTTACAAATCGGATGCTAAAAATGAAAAATTCTTAGCTTGGAAAATTTATTCCATCGTTACCGATTCTTACCGAAGTAATCCTAAAAGAATGCGCGATTGGATTTCTGCACCGCGGTCTACGGGCTACGAAAGTTTACATATTACGGTATTGGGACCAGATAATAAATGGATAGAAGTCCAGATCCGTTCGGAGCGTATGGATGAAATTGCCGAAAAAGGGGTGGCTGCCCACTATAAATATAAGGAAGGCTTTAAACGAAATAATGATGATACCAACTTTGAGCAGTGGGTAACACAGATTCGCGAGGTTTTAGAAAACCAAGAATCTATGTCGACTTCCGAACTGTTGGATGATATTAAACTCAACCTTTATGCCAAAGAGGTTTTTGTATTTACCCCACAAGGTGAAGTGATGATTCTTCCTAAAAATGCTACAGCACTAGATTTTGCTTTTTCTATCCATACGGGACTAGGAGCTAAATGTATTGGGGCTAAGGTAAATGGGAAGTTGGTTCCGATCAGTTATATCCTAAATAGTGGAGACCAAGTGGAAATAATTTCCTCTAACAACCAAAAACCCAAACAAGATTGGTTGGATTTTGTAGTAACTTCTAAGGCAAAATCTAAAATTAAAAATGCCCTGAATGTAGAGCGAAACGAGCGAGTAAAAGAAGGTAAAGAAATTTTACAGCGTAAACTTAAAAATACAAAAATCAACTTTAGTGAAGAGGAGGTTAATAATTTACAGAAGTTTTTTAATCTTAGAAACTCCCAAGATTTATTTTTAAAATTCCAAGATGGAAGTTTAGATATTGGTGACCTGAAACATTATGCTGAGAAAAAGAGTGTTTTTGCATCATTATTGCAAAAATTTAAAAAAAGTGTCAAAACCCAGACTTATAAAGAAGAGCCTACAACGGACGAGAAGTTAGATTTAATCGTTTTTGGTAAAGACGAGGAAAAACTCAACTATAGTTTTGCTAAATGTTGTACTATTATTCCTGGGGATAAAATTTTTGGGTTTGTCACTATTTCAGAAGGTATTAAGGTGCATAATGATAATTGCCCTAATGCGATCAATATGCGTGCCAACTACGATTATAGGGTAATTCCTGCAAAGTGGGTCAATGCGGAAAGCCTTAATAATAGAGTGAAAATAGAGGTAGAAGGATTGGACAGAATGGGAATGATAAACGATATTACTAAAGTCATAACCGATGCTATGAATATTGATATGAGAAGCTTTAGTATTAATTCTAATGATGGGGTGTTTAATGGAGAAATAGCACTAGAAGTAAAAAATAAAACACAACTAGAAGAGACTTTAAAGCAACTCAAGCAAATTGAAGGAGTTACAAGAGTTAAAAGAATATAATTATAAAATTTAAATACAGATTAAATGAAGATAACAACTTATTTTAGAAAATTTCTGCAAAGTAACCAATCGTCTGGATTGTTACTGATTGTATGTGTCATTATTTCATTGATGATTGCTAATTCTTCCTTAGCAGAATATTTCCAAGATTTTCTCAATTTTAAAATTGGTAGTGAGCGTCTGCACCTTAACTATTCGGTTTATATGTGGATTAACGATGGTTTAATGGCAATTTTCTTCCTTTTAGTAGGTTTGGAGATTAAAAGAGAGTTGCTAGAAGGGGAATTGTCTAACTTTAGAAAAGCATCGTTACCAATATTTGCAGCGGTAGGAGGGATGCTATTTCCTGCGCTTATCTTTATGTTTTTCAATTATGGTACACCATATCATCATGGTTGGGCTATTCCTATGGCTACGGATATTGCGTTTTGTTTAGCTATTATTTCTATGCTGGGGAAGCGCGTGCCTGCATCGCTTAAGATTTTCTTAGCGGCTTTGGCTATTGTGGACGATTTAGGTGCCATTATTGTGATTGCCTTATTCTATACTGACCAATTGGAGTGGATGTATCTAGGGTTAAGTGCTGGGATTATGGCACTATTAATTGGACTTAATTACTTTGGCGTTAAAAAACATATTTATTATCTTATCCCAGGTGTATTTTTATGGTATTGTGTGCATCACTCTGGTATCCATGCTACTATTGCTGGGGTATTGCTAGCCTTTACTATTCCTACTAATGTTTCCGAAACAGAAATATCACCTTTGGAAAAATTAGAAGGCAAACTACACTTACCAGTCAACTTTATCATCATGCCAATTTTCGCTTTAGCCAATACCAATATTACTTTAAAAGAAAAAATGGTGGACGGTTTATTTACTAATTTTGGTTATGGTATTATCTTAGGTCTATTTTTAGGAAAAGTCATAGGGATTAATCTAATGTCGTTCATTGCGGTGAAACTTAAAATCAGTGAATTGCCAGATAGGACTAATTGGAAACAAATGATTGGTAGTGGTTTCCTTGCAGGAATTGGTTTCACGATGTCTATATTCATCGCTCTATTGTCCTTTAAAGGCTATCATGGGTTACAAGAGGAAGCCAAATTTGCTATTTTAGTAGCGTCGATATTGTCTGGGATTGTTGGTTATCAATTGCTGAAAATGTTTTCTAGAAAGAAGAAAAGACGCCATTACAACTTCTCTAAGTTGAGAAAGAAAAATAAATTGACAACTTAATTTTTATTAAGCCATCTCAGGGAGGTGGCTTTTTTAATTTATGATAAATAAAAACCCCGACTAATAAATTAATCGGGGTAAAAACTAATAACCATGAAAACTCAAATTAAACATGAGAATCAAACTCTATTATACAAAGTCTGTGCCAAAAAATATTTAAAAAGTTTTTTCATACAAAAATAAGTTTGTACTTTTGCCCTCGAAAAAATTAAAATAAGATGTCAGGAAACATTACATTTACAATGATTAAGCCAGATGCAGTATCCGATGGATACATTGGCAACATATTAGAGAAAATTACAGAAGCAGGCTTTAAAATTAAAGCTATGAAATTGACGCAACTGACCGTAGCGGATGCTAAGAAATTCTATGAAGTGCATGCAGAAAGACCATTCTATGGCGAGTTGGTAGACTTTATGTCTTCAGGACCTATCGTTGCGGCAGTATTGGAAAAAGAAAATGCAGTAGAAGATTTTAGAACGCTTATTGGGGCAACTAATCCTGCAGACGCGGCAGAAGGTACCATAAGAAAACTTTATGCTAGAAGCGTAGGCGAAAATGCAGTACATGGTTCAGATTCTGATGAGAATGCACAAATTGAAGCAGCATTCCATTTTTCTGGAAGAGAGATTTTTTAATAGAAGTTCTATATGATAATAGCAACGGCTCCGAAATTTCGGAGCCGTTGCTATTTTGTATATGATATAGGCTTATGCTAACTTCACATTCACGGCATTGATGCCTTTTTTTCCTTGTTCTGTTTCATACACTACTTCGTCGTTCTCACGGATTCTTGTCGTTAATCCAGAGGTGTGTACAAATACATCTGCACTACCGTCGTTTGGTGTAATAAATCCGAAACCTTTAGTTTCGTTAAAGAATTTTACTGTTCCTTGTTTCATTGTAATTGAATTTAAAAAATTGATATTTATTTTATTTTGATAACATTTACGGCGACATAGCCCTTTGGACCACGCTCTTTTTCAAAAGAGACTTTATCGCCTTGTTTTAATGTTTCTGATGTGTCATTCACATGGAAGAATAGACTGTCGTTAGTTTTATGGTCGCTGATGAACCCGTAGCCCTTTTCATCGTTATAATGATTTACGGTACCTTTATTTTGAGTATCATCCACATCTATAGGAGCTGCCCCTAGTTGGATATCGTCTAAACTAATTTCTATCTTATCGTCTATAGTAGGTTTTTCCTCGGTAAACTGACCATTGGCGTCTACATAGACAATCATATCATCTAAACTTTTTCCTTTGTTGTTATTAAGTTTACGCTCTTCTCTACGCATCGCTTTTTCTTTAAGTTTTTGCGCTTTTTTCTTGTTGTTTTCCTTTTTACTATAGGTATCTGCCATATATTTAAATTGTTGAATGTTTTTTTATTGATTAAGTGGATATGATATCGCTTAGTTAAGAATTGGAATTTTAAATCCGATTAACTTTTGGATATTTCTAAAGTCTTTTTGCTCGTCTTCGCCACAGAAAGAAATCGCATTGCCTTCTACACCTGCTCTACCCGTACGCCCAATACGATGAACATAAGTTTCTGGTACATTGGGAAGTTCGTAGTTGATGACTTGTGGAAGTTCTTCAATATCGATGCCTCTAGCAGCAATATCCGTTGCAATAAGGACATTGATTTTGTTAGATTTAAAATCGTTTAATGCTCTTTGTCTCGCATTTTGAGATTTATTTCCATGGATAGCAGCGGCAAAAATTCCTGTTTTTCCTAGTTGTTTTACTAGTCTATCAGCACCGTGTTTGGTTCTTGTAAAGATTAATGAACGGATATCTGCTGTATCTTTTAAGATGTCTATTAGTAGTCCCGTTTTTTTATTTTTCTCTACAAAATAAACCGATTGTCCAATGGTCTTAGCCGTAGAAGAAACAGGTGTTACAGTCACTTCTTTAGGTTGGTTAAGAATGGTATTGGCAAACTTACGAATGTTAGTTGGCATCGTGGCAGAAAAGAATAGGGTTTGGCGTTGCTTAGGTACTTTAGCCAATACTTTTTTCACATCATTTACAAAGCCCATATCTAGCATACGGTCGGCTTCATCTAATACTAAAAATTCTATTTTAGAAAGATTGATGATATTTTGATTCATTAAATCTAAAAGTCTACCAGGGGTGGCTATAAGTAAGTCTACGCCTTGTTTTATAGCGCGTTCTTGCTTGCCTTGAGGTACGCCCCCGAATATAGATAAATGATTAATGTTAAGGTATTTGCTATACTGCTTTACATTGTCTTCTATCTGGATGGCGAGTTCTCTGGTTGGTGTAAGCACTAAAGCTCTTATGGCTTTCCCTTTTTTAGGGGTGTTTTCCATCAATTGTAATAATGGAATAGAAAATGCGGCTGTTTTTCCTGTCCCTGTCTGGGCACAACCGATAAGGTCTTTGCCTTCTAAAATAATTGGAATGGCATTTTTTTGAATGTCCGTAGGTGTAGTATAACCTGCTTCTTGTATCGCCTTTAAAATAGGGCTCGATAATGGTAATTGTGTAAAATTCATATATTGTATTGTCGACTAAAGAACTTCGTTGTTGAAATTCTAATGGCAACTGAAAACACAAAAACTGATAGGAGTAAAAAAGAAAATATTCTAAAAAACTTTCTTGTCAGAAAGCGGCGAAAAGGTGCCTTTGTCATTAATTATGATGCAAATATACGCTAATTATTTTATAAACCTAATATAATTTGTAATTAATATGATTTATTTTATTAATTATTTTTAAAATTTATTATAATGGATTAATTTGTAGTGCTTTAGTTGAATAACTATATTGTAAAAAATAGCACACTATTTTAGTAAAGTGTGCTATTCAGCGCTAGAATCTTGTCTTTTTAAAGTTGCTCTATCTTATCGGTAAGGTTGTTGATAAAATTTTGAAGCGGTTTTTCTACCATCATTTTTATAAATGGATTGAATTTCCCTTCAAATAACAATTGCACTTCTGTTTGGTTTTCATTAACGGGATTAAGAGTTCCCGTAAGGCTAAAGTCTAGGCTAGAGCTGGCAGATTTTAAAACTACTTTTTCATTCTCTTTTACTTCGTCTATTTTTAGAGCGATTTCTGGCATCCCTTTTAACCCAAATTTAAAACCATCGGCTACGGTTTCAAACTTTTGCAACCCGTCTGGCATTAGCTCTTGATAGTCTTCGGGGCGTTTTAGCATCTCTGTCAATTGTTTTGCAGATTTATTTACGATAATTTTTCTTCCTTCTAAATTCATTTCTTAATTTTGTTAAATATTAAATACGCTACAAATGTATAAAGTTTTTATTAATGAAAAAAGTATCCTTTTAAGTCATCATCCAAAAGTGACGAAAGATAATATACCATTCGATGGACAACCGAGCTTAGATAAAGCCCTTGCCATCTTAGAAAAAACGCCAGCGACCGAAGTAGGATTATATTCCAGCGATGTAGAACAGCTTTGGAAGGCTTTCCAGAAGTTATTTAAAGTGGTAGAAGCGGCAGGAGGCTTAGTGGAAAACCATAAAGGGGAAACCTTATTGATTTATCGATTGGGAAAATGGGATTTACCAAAAGGGAAATTGGAAAAGAACGAAGGGATAGAAGCCGCCGCAGTACGAGAAGTGGAGGAGGAAACAGGAGTGGGACATTTAGAAATCACTCATTTTATCCAAGAAACTTATCATCTTTACAATGGAAAAAAAGGTAAAAAAAACCTAAAAAAAACCTATTGGTACGCCATGAAGCATCATGGTAACGATACGCCAGTTCCCCAAACTGAAGAGGGGATTTCTAAAGTAGAATGGTTGCCGAAAAAACAGGTATTAGAATCTATTTTTCCACAAACCTTCAAAAATATACAAATTGTACTGAATGCTTATTTTAAATAAAATAAAAAACACCCATTTCAACGATTAATTTTGAAATGGGTGTTTTGGTTTTTTGGGGAGGCTTAGTGGTTAGACATTAAATCTAAAGTGCATCACATCGCCGTCTTGTACTATATATTCTTTCCCTTCTACGGATAGTTTTCCTGCTTCTTTTACTTTAGCCTCAGAGCCATAAGTTATAAAATCTTCATACTTAATCACTTCGGCACGGATAAACCCTTTTTCAAAGTCGGTGTGGATTACGCCAGCCGCTTGTGGTGCCGTCCAGCCTTTACCAATCGTCCACGCTCGCACTTCTTTTACCCCTGCGGTAAAATAGGTTTGGAGTTTTAGTAATTCATAGGCTTTTCTAATCAAACGATTCACACCAGGCTCTTCTAGCCCTAATTCTTCAAGGAACATTTGGCGTTCCTCAAAAGTTTCTAGTTCGTTGATATCAGCTTCTATTTGTGCGGCTAAAACCACCACTTCGGCATTTTCTTTTTGTGCCAGCGCTTCAATTTTAGCAATCCATTCGTTACCATTTTTTATAGAATTTTCATCTACATTACAAACATAAAGTACAGGTTTTTTAGTTAATAACTGTACTTCGTCTATAATCGGTTGGGTCAATTCATTCGTTTCAAATTCCCTCGCATTGCGGCCACTTTCCACAAATTCTAGCATTTGTTTTAGGGTCTCGTACTTTAGAATATCTTCTTTTTTCCCAGATTTAATGAATTTTTTTGCTTTATCTACCGCTTTGGTCAGGGTTTCTATATCTTTTAACTGAAGTTCTATGTCGATAATTTCTTTATCTCTTAATGGGTCTACCGAACCTTCTACATGGACGATATTACCATTTTCAAAACATCTTAGCACATGGATAATGGCTTCACACTCTCTAATGTTTGCCAAAAACTGATTGCCTAAACCTTCGCCTTTACTGGCGCCTTTTACCAATCCTGCAATGTCTACAATTTCCACCACGGCTGGCAATACACGCTCTGGATTGACTAATTTTTCTAGCTCAAAAAGCCTTTGGTCTGGTACGGATACTGTGCCTAGATTGGGTTCTATGGTACAGAATGGATAGTTAGCACTCTGTGCTTTGGCATTGCTCAAACAGTTAAATAAGGTTGATTTACCTACATTGGGTAAACCTACAATTCCACATTTCATAAGGTTGTTTTATAATTTGCAAATATAAGTAAGTAATATTGGATTTGAAAATGGAATATATAAAATCCATGAATTATTAAATAGAATATGCCAACTTAATCTTGCATCTTCATTTCTATTCTAAAGGTGGTGCCTTTACCAATTTCAGAATGTAAAACTTTGATATCGCCTTTATGATATTCTGAAATGACTCTTTTGGATAATGATAATCCTAATCCCCAACCTCTTTTTTTAGTAGAATAACCAGGCTTAAAAACATGTCTTACTTGCTGGGCGTTCATCCCGCAGCCCGTATCTGCTAAATCAATAAAGATTTTGTTGCTTTTTTCGTAGAGTTTTATGTTTAAAGTGCCTTCGCCTTTCATGGCGTCTACTGCATTTTTGGTCAAGTTTTCAATAACCCAACTGATTAGGGTTCTATTATGGGCGACCAATAGAGGTTGAGCTGGCAAATCAAGACTGAAATTCACCTTTTTTGAGATGCGATGTTTTAGATAATCGTAATTGAGTTGAAGGGTTTCGTTAAGGTTGAAATCATTTAATTCTGGGACAGACCCTATTTTAGAAAAGCGTTCGGATATGGTGGTGAGGCGTTGAATATCCTTTTCAATTTCTTTTACTCCTACACTGTTTTCATTTTCCATTCTTAGAATTTCAATCCAGCCAATCATAGAAGACAGTGGTGTTCCAATTTGATGTGCTGTTTCTTTGGCTAAACCCGCCCAAAGGTAACCTTCGTCGGTTTTTTTTATGGTTTTTAGAAACCAATAGGATAGGATAAGGTATAGAAAAATAAAAAAGCCAATCCAAGCAGGGTAGTAGCGAAGATTGTTCATCAGTTCCGAATTGTCAAAATACAAATACTGGGTATGGGTATCCGAAATTTGGAGTTTAAAAGGCGGATATGATTGCTTCATTTGTTCCAACCGATGTTCTAATTGTTGAGGGTTATTTTGGATCTCCTCTGGAATATTTTTAATGAGTTCTGGAATCGGTTGCCCTTGCTCGTCGGTGACGATAATCGGGATGTTATCATTGGTTACGATAATTTCCTGAATCAATTCTAGCATCCTAGCATCACCTTGATTTTCGTCCTGTAGAAATTTCATAGCTTTAGCAAATACGGCGATATTCCTTGCTTCATTTTGTCTTAAATCTTTTACAATAATATAGGAATAAGCCGTGATACCAAATACCACAATACTGAAGAGTACAAAAAGTACCAATAAATTCGCTTTAGAAAAAAAGGCTTTATTTTTTCTCATAAGCGCTATTTTAGAGTGTTTAAGACCTTAAATAATTCAGAGTTAATACTATCCCCCTCATAATTATTTACGATAATGGAAAACACATACCGCTGACCAGATTTTGAAGTATGATAACCTGCATAGGCTTTGGTCGATTTTATGGTGCCGCTTTTCATTTTCATACCGTTATAAATAGGTAGGGCTTCATAGAACTGTGGAAACCAAGGTTGTTGCTTAGCCCAAATTAACGCTTGTACTTCGGCTCTTGCAGAGGCATAATTTTGAGGGGATAACCCACTACCATCGGCAAAATTAATCATAGCAGAGCGGATGCCTCGATCATTCCAAAATTGTTTTAAATGCTCAACACTTTGTGCTAAATTGGAATCGTTATACTTGACTTTTGACATGGTTCTCACCAAAGTTTCTCCATAAAGGTTCACACTTTTTCTTAGAAACCAATAAATAATTTGGTCTAAAGTCGGCGACTGATACTCAAAAAACTGATGTGTTTTAGGATATGTATGTGGTGTAAGTCCATCAATTTTAAACTGGGCGGTAGTTTTTACTGTTCCCGAAACATGGATGTCGTTGCTCATTAAAATATTTTGAATTTCAGCACCTAATTGCATTGGTGGATTAGGGGTAGCACCAGAAACGGTACTTAACTTCTGAGCAGGTAAAGTACCATTAATGGTGGCGACAAGGCTATGCGGTGAAGTATAAATATAACTTTGGTCGCCAGATTGAGGACTGCCTGATAGGGTTTCATTAATCCACTGAACGCCCAGTAATGGAAAGGAAAATCCTTCGATAGAGGTCGCATCCCCGATATTTTTACCACCTTTTATTTTTATGTCAAATTGGTTTTCTCGCCAATTAACACCCCAAACGCCAGCACCATAGTAATTGCCCAAATCATTCCAAGCCCAGCCCCCAGGAATAGTTTGGAAATCAAAATAAGAATCGTCGATGATGAGGTTTCCGTTAACCGTTGTAATCCCTTCCTTTTTAATAGCCTCTAGAACTTTATTTAGAAAATCTTCAGGTTGGTAGCCTTTGTAGCGCCAACTTCCCAAAGTAGGGTCACCATTGGATTTTAGGTAAAGATTGCCTTCTAGAGTTCCTTGATTGATATTGCCATCGTAAGCCATAGTTGTGGTGTAGCGGTAGTTGCTGCCCAAGGTTTCTAATGCTGCTGCTGCGGTAAAAAGTTTTTGTGTACTCGCTGTGGAAAGTCCTTTATTACCATTGTATTCATAGATAACATTGCCCTGCTCATCGGCGACATAAAATGATAAATTAGCCGCATACATTTTATGCGAACTTAATAAAGTGTTCACTGCTTGACTGATGTTAGAACTTTGCGCAGTAAGGCTATTAAATACTGAAAATAAAAAAAGGATGATAATTTTTTTCATTTTAAAGAAAGTTTATTTGGTGTTTCTCGGCTTACTATTTCTATAACCATAACTAAAGTAAAATACCAAGCCTAAGGCAAACCAAAGCCCAAACCAATACCAGTTTTCGTGGCTCATACCCGTCAATAAATACAAACAAGAACTTAAACCAATTAAAGGAATAAGCGAAAGATTTTTGAGAAATGCTAAAACGCAAAGCACTAAATTAACGATAATAAACACGCAAATTGCCAATCTAAATTCGCCTTCATTAGGGTCGTTCCAATTCATTAAACTATGAAAAAATTCGGGTTGCCAGAAATAGAAAAATACAAGTCCTCCTAGGAATAAAATAGGAAAAATCCATTTTCCGTTGATGTAAGGCATTTGAAAGCGTCCCGCGATTTTTTCTTTTCTCGGTAATAGTAATACACCACCACAAACCACCACAAACGCGAAAATAGTTCCAATACTTGTAAAGTCTAAAATAAAAGATTTATCGGTAAAAATAATAGGAATCCCCACGACAAATCCTGTAACAATCGTAGCGAATGAAGGTACTTTTCTCGTAGGGTGTACCTCTTGAAATTTTTTAGGTAAAAGTCCATCTCTACTCATTGAATACCAAATTCTTGGTTGCCCCATTTGAAATACTAACAATACCGTAGTAATGGCAATAATTGCTGTAACGGATACCACCAATTCCATCCACGCCACATCGGCATTTGAAGGTTCAAATATAAAAGAAAGTGGGTCGCCCACGCCATCAAATCTACGATAATCTACCATACCCGTTAAAATTAAGGTTAATACAATATAAATCACGGTACACAGTACCAATGAGATAATCATCCCTCGTGGAAGTGTGCGTTGCGGGTCTTTGGTTTCTTCAGACAATACACTTAGAGCATCAAATCCAATATAGGCAAAAAAGACACCAGAAACGGCGCTCATTACTCCTGCAAAGCCATTAGGCATCAATGAAGGTTCATTGGTGATGGAACTTATAGGCGTCCAATTGTCGGTATTAACATAGAAAATCCCTACTGCGATAATCAGTACAATAACTGCCAGTTTAGCAATCACCAAAATATTATTAAAGTTTTTACTTTCTTTAATCCCCACATAGCACAGCCAAGTGATTAAAGCATTAATCACCAAAGCAGGAATATCGACAATAAATCTAATGCCTGCAACGATAGGGGCGTTGTTCCACGCAGAAATGAGTTCTGGATGGGTAGAACCGTCTAATACCGCTTTATGAGCTTCAGAATAACTGCAAGTTAAGTAATCTGGAATGTGAATACCAATTCTAGAAAGAAAAGAAGTGAAATAATCTGACCATGAAAACGCCACATAGATATTACCAAAAGAATATTCCATAATTAACGCCCAGCCAATAACCCACGCTATCAGTTCCCCAAAACTTGCATAGGCATAAGTGTAGGCAGAGCCTGCGGTAGGGATTCTACTGGCAAATTCTGCATAGCACAAAGCGGTAAACCCACAAGCAAATCCACAAATAATATATAAAACAATAACCCCAGGACCGCCTCTAAATACGGCTTCGCCAAGGCTACTAAAACTTCCCGCACCAATAATGGCGGCAATACCAAAAAATACAATATCCCAAACGCCAAGGGTACGGATAAAGGAACTATTAAGATTATTGGAGTCGTATGGTTTTGTTCTGAAAAGTTGGTTCATAGTCGGTATAATAACAGTATAGATTAAGAAACAAAAATAAAGTAATTTTTTAAAAAACCTAATTTTAACAAATTTATTTTCTTAAAACAGACGATAATCAATAATTTTTTGCAATTTTGTAAGATGAAAAAGTGGTTTATTTTACTCTATATGAGTATCGTTTCTGTGGCAAGCGGTCAAGTTATAAATATTGATACTAATACCAATTTGCCTTCTACAGTCTATTATTGTAATGGCGAAAAATTCAATTTAAAATTAGATGCTCAAGCCCAAAGCACGGGGGATTATGAAGTCAAGAAAATTAATAATTTTAATATTGCGAATGGCTATCAATTAGTCCCTTTCGTAAATAAAGTGGCAAACAACCATTTTAGCCGACCGATAGATTTAGGCTTTACTTTTAGTTTTTATGATAAAGACTATACCAAAGTGGTGGTAGGCTCTAATGGAAGACTTATTTTTGGGGAAGGACAAGATTTTGAAAATCTATACCAAGACCAATATGTAGATAAGGTTTATAGTGGCTACGCTAATCCTAATAAAAAGTTACCCCGTATTATTTATAACCAAGTAGATAATAACGACCCAAGTAAAACCTTTAATTTTGCTCAAATTTTTGCTGGGTTTACAGATTTAGGGTATTATAATACAGGTGATTACGATAGAGTACAATATGGTAAAACGACTTATCAAGGTAAGAACGGCATTATTATTTCGTTCACCGAAATTATAGAGCTACAATCCAATTATCAAAGGAAATTCTCTGCTCAAATTCTTATTTTAGAGGATAATACTTTTATCGTTAAAGTGATTAAAGTAAAAGGACAAAATGCGATTTTAGGTGTTCAGAATCAAGATGCTACCAAATATAGAGTAGAGCAACCGGTTTTTAATAATGAAGATTGGGCAAGTCAAGGGTCGGAGGCTTATGCATTTACACCTAATCAATCCTTAACACCAGAAGTGAAGTGGTATGTAGATGGTGTGTTAAAATCTTCAGGAACTGAATATTCTAATTATCAACCGACCAATAACGAAGAGGTTTTAAAAGCCCAAGTTATTTTTAAAGATGATCTAGGGAATCAGGTTGGGCAACCTCAGGACTTTGAACATACTTTTAAGAAGCTAGACCAATATAAACCTATTATCAAGTCACCTCAATATGGTACTTGTGGAAACCCTGCGGTGCTAGAAGTGGACAATTATCAATCCGATTTTACTTATGAATGGTATAAAGTAGGGGACACTCAATCCATCGGAACTGGACCATCCATCCAAGTGGGGAATGGAAAATATATTGTTAAAATAAAATCGACTTATCAAAATTGTGAGGCAGTCTCGGATGAAGTTGAAGTGAATATTAATTCGATTATTCCTGCAATTACCTTTAAAGATAAAAATTTTAAACTTTGTGATAATAACTATTCGGGTAAAAAAACGGTAACAATTAATCAAATTGCAGGTTATCCTTTGGGGGCTGATTATGATGTGAAGTTTTACCATAACGGTACAGAGGTTAATGCTTTTGAACTGACTTCTGGCAAAACTGAAAACTTTGAAATAAAGGTTGAAACCAAGTCTGGTATTGTACCTTCTTGTAATGCAGAAGCCAGTTTTAGTATAAGTTATTTAGCGTTTCCAGAAAATAATAAAACCTATACAGAAAAACTATGTTTTGAAACCATAGATTATGATTTAAAGAATTTTGAAACGACTCATTTTAATGGCAAAGGTTACCAGTTTGAATATTCTTTAGATGGTGGGGTAACTTATCAAAATTTAAACTCAATAAACCCTAAGACGAACCAAAATATTAAGGTTAAAATCTCACATCCTGATTTTTCTTGTATTTCTGTTATCAATTTAAAATTTGATTTTTATGATGAGGTAAAAGTAATGCCTATCACGCCTTTTCCAGCGCATTGTTCGAGTATGGTAGAATATTTCAACCTTGAAAAAACAAAACAGGAATTAGAGTATAATTCAGACATAAAAGCTACTTTTTATGATGAAAATGGTGCTGAAATCACAAATTTAAAATATAGAGGTGGTGGCACTATTACCATTAAAATAGAGAATACAGCTACGGGTTGCGAAGCTGCGACCAAAGCCACTTTAAAATTGGTGGTTTATAGTAAACCTAAAACTTATGACAATCTAATAGAAGATAAAACGACTTCTTGTGGTAGTTCAGTTTACAATTTAACCATTACAGATATCAATAAATTCATCCAAAACCCTAAAAATTGGGATGGTAGTTTTGTTATCAAATATTTTGATCAGAATGGGCAGCAATTATCTCAGCCAGAATATGAAAACTATGATGTTTCTGTGAATGGAACGCCGTATGCAGAACTATACTTTAACATAACTGGAAATGATGAATGTAAAGATACCATTAATTATAATCTTGTATCAAATCCAAAACCTAGAGCCACGGCTTCAGAAATTTTAGTCTGTTCAGGAACAACTTATGCATTAGATAATTTTAAAACTAAGGCAGTCAGTAATCCAGCGAATTACGAATTTTTCGATGAAAATATGAATCCTCTGACTTCGGATTTATCGTGGTTTGCTTTACCTTATGCGGTTAAGTTTTATATTAAAGATAAAACTTCGGGTTGTCTATCCGATTTACAGCAGGTAGTATTTAAACAAAATGCACCCACGCCAGTAAATAATAAAATTGATGATTTTGTAAAATGCGATACCGATTTTGATGGGTTAACCACTTTTAATTTAAATGATTGGAAATCGCAAATCACTTCGGATACCAATGCAAACCTTACTTTTTATCAAGATGCTGCCCATACGGTAGAAATTAAAAATCCATCCAACTATACTAATCAATCGGCTGAAGAAACTATTTATGGAATAGCAATAAATCCAAACCTTTGTCCAACGGATTTTAGTTTTAAGATTAAGGTAAATACTTCTATACCAGCCCAAATTATAGGAAACTTAAACCCTTGCTATGGCGAAATTTTGAACTTAGAAGTGGATAATGCCTCAGATTATCAATCTGTAGAATGGCAATTGCCCAATGGTTCAAAAGTTACCAATGCCAAACTGATGTATAACTACGAAGATATTCAATGGGGCAATTATACAATAGTGGCAACAAGCCCTAACGGCTGTAAAGTGACCGAAATAGTTATGGTTTCTAACGAACACCAACCCAAAATTATTGCAATTGAAACGAGTGATAATAAAATTGAAGTTGCCGCTTCGGGAGGTGTTCCTCCATATACTTATTTATACAATGGCGTGGAGCAAAGTAGCCCGATTTTAATGAACCCTAAGGAAAGTGTGTATCAGATTCAAGTAAAATCTTCTACGGGATGTCTAGGCGAGCCTAAAATGGTTTATTTCCTAAAGTTTAATAATGTCATAACTCCAAATGGTGATGGTAAAAATGATGTTTGGCAAGTCGATTACCTAGACCAAATGTCTGAGGTTAATCTTGTGATCACCGATCGCTATGGTAAAACCGTATTTGAGGCACAGTCGGGACAGCCTTTAACTTGGGATGGTAAAGTGAAAGGAAGACCATTGCCATCGGCAACTTATTGGTATGTAGTCCAGTGGCTAGACCCAGCGACTAACCGAAGACAAAGTAGGCAAGGCTGGATATTGTTGAAGAATTACTAAAATGGTTGATTAAACTAAAGTGTAGGTTTTATAATCTACACTTTTTTATTTAAATTAGGATGCTTCTAAATTAAGGATTTAATAGTAAAATATTTTATTAAATCATTGTGATTTATCTATATTTGTACTAAATTAAAAACGATTTTATTTTGAAACAAACCCTTATCATCGGTTCGGGATTTTCGTCTTTGGCGGCGGTGTGTTATTTGCGTTAGCAAGGGCGAGAAGTCTTGGTATTGGAAAAAAATGGACAATTAGGTGGTCGGGCTTCGGTTTTGGAAGAAAACGGATTCCGATTCGATATGGGGCCGAGTTGGTATTGGATGCCCGATATTTTTGAACGATTTTTCAATGATTTTGGAAAAACTACTTCCGATTATTATTCATTGAAAAAATTAGACCCTGCCTATCGTGTATATTTTGGTGCGAATGATTTTGTGGATATTTCGGCAGAAACAGAGCAAATTGTACAGAAATTTGAACAAATTGACCCCAAAAGCGGTCAAAAATTGCAAAAATTCCTCGATGAAGCGAAGAAAAACTATCAAATCGCAATGCAAGATTTGGTCTATCAACCTGGGCGTTCACTCACGGAATTGATGACTTGGGAGGCGGTGGTACGATTGCCTTTGTTTGTCAAAAATATCACTTCTCAAGTATCGAAAATTACCGAAAATCCGAATTTGAGAAGTATTTTGGAGTTTCCCGTGTTATTTTTAGGAGCAAAACCTGAGAAAACCCCCGCTTTTTACAACTTTATGAATTGGGCAGATTTCGGTTTGGGAACTTGGTACCCAAAAAATGGAATGAATAGCATAGTGCAGGCGATGGTAAGTTTGGGCAAAGAGTTGGGCGTGGAATATCAGACGGATGCTGAGGTAGAGAAAATCATTACTGAAAACGGAAGAACCATCGGAGTGAAAGTCAATGGCGAAAAGATTTCGGCAGATTTGGTGGTCAGTGGAGCGGATTATGCACATACCGAAACGCTTTTATCTTCGGAGGAACAGAACTATTCCAAAGCCTATTGGCAGAAGAAAACTTTTGCTCCTTCGTCTTTGCTCTATTATATTGGTTTGGATACCGAGCCTAAGAATTTGGAACATCACAATTTGTTTTTCGATACAGATTTTCAACATCACGCCAAAGAGATTTATGACGATTTTGTATTTCCGAAAGACCCTTTGTTTTATGTGAATTTTCCATCGAAAACCGACCGAAGTTTGGCACCCAAAGGGAAACATACGCTATTTTTCTTGGTCCCTGTGGCAGTAGATTTGGAAGATGATGAAAAAACGCACCAGCATTATTTGGAGTTGATTCTAAAACGGATCCAAAAATGTACGGGACAAGATTTGTCAGAACATATCGTGTATAAAAAATCATTCGGAGTGAAAGATTTTAAAAATCGCTATCATTCGTGTAGAGGAAACGCTTACGGATTGGCAAATACGCTACTTCAAACGAGTGTGTTACGCCCGAGAATTGATAATAAAAAAATCAAAAATCTATTCTATACAGGGCAACTAACCGTACCCGGACCCGGAGTGCCACCCGCTTTGATTTCGGGAAAGATTGTAGCGGAGTATATTGAGAAGAAATTAGGGAAATAGAAATTAAAAGATGCTAAATCAAGTTCAGCATAACAGTACGGGTAAGTTTGAGAAGTGTCACCCTAATTTTATTTCAGGGTCTCGACAGAAAAGATATAAAATTGAAGAAAACTAAACAACAAAAAACACTATGAACAACAATATGCAATTATACCACGATATTTCGGCAGATATTTGTCGGCGTATGACGAAGAAATACAGTTCGTCTTTTTTGCGGTCGATATTGTTTTTAGAGCCTGAAATTCGGCAAAACATTTATAACATCTACGGATTTGTGCGTTTGGCAGATGAAATTGTAGATACTTTTCACGACTATCCCAAAGCAGAGATGCTGACGCGTTTTACCCAAGAATATGAAGAAGCGAAAGCGTGTGGATTGTCTATCAATCCAGTAATTCACGCGTTTTGTTAGACAAAACAAAAATACGGTATTCCCGACCATTTGGTAGAGGCTTTTTTGCACTCGATGGAAATGGATTTACACCCTATGCAGAATCTTACCCACGAGGAATACGAAACCTATATTTACG
This sequence comes from Riemerella columbina DSM 16469, assembly GCF_000374405.1. GTDB lineage: Bacteria > Bacteroidota > Bacteroidia > Flavobacteriales > Weeksellaceae > Riemerella > Riemerella columbina. The sequence goes on along the minus strand of NZ_KB894281.1, from coordinate 88,896 downwards.
GTTCGGCTGAGGTAGTAGACTTGATGTGTTTGTATGTTTTTATAAAAGGTGATGCCCAACAATTTGAGCAATTGAAAGCCTCTGCTCAGCGATTTGGTGCGGCTTTGCAAAAAGTGAATTTCCTCAGGGATATTCAGGCGGATTTTGAGGGATTGAATCGAATTTATTTCCCGAATGTGGATTTTTCTCAATTTACCTCTACCGACAAACAAAAAATTGAAGCCGATATAGAAGAGGATTTCCGTGTCGCATTGCAAGGTATCAAACAATTGGCATTGACTTCCCGATTTGCGGTTTATTTGGCATATAAATATTACTACAAATTGTTCAAGAAAATAAAAAACACCCAACCCGAACATATTTTACAAGCGCGTATCCGTGTGAATGATTTTCAAAAATCGTTGATTTTTCTTCGTGTATTTGTAAAAAGGCAGTTGATGACGCTATTTTTGTAATTGAGTGTAAATTGAACTGTAGGTTGTGCGGTGCGACGCGTGAGGGATAGAGGTGGCATCCTTTTTTGAGGGGCTGAGACGCGGTCGAAAGCCCAAAAAAAGATAGAGCCGAAAGCCCGACGGCGGTGCTAAAGCGTTGGAAATTGGGAAGGCAGCATGCCCAAATAATAAATAATAAGTGTGATGAAAAATTGGTTGGTTGGAATATTTTTAATGTTAGGATGCATGGTCAATGCTCAGAATTTGAGAGAGTTGCGTGGTTCGTTGTTGGAAGCAAAAGAATCGGAAAAAGTGGCGTTGCGTTTGATTGCAACGGCAAAAAAGGGTTTTGAAAAATCGAAGGTGGAAACTTATAGAGGTTACGAGGCGGTGGGGTATTTTTTTATGGCGAATCATGTGTTTAATCCGATTAAAAAGTTGCAGTATTTTAAAAAAGGTCGTAACTTATTGAAGGCGGCGATTGAGGCGGCGCCGAATGATTTGGAATTGCGTGTGTTGCGGTTGAAATCACAGGAAGAAATGCCCTCGATTTTAGGGTATAGTTCTGATATTAATGCCGATCGAGTATTTTTGAAAAAAAAGGGTAGATGCAGTGAAAGATGCTGAATTAAAGGGGATTATAGTAAAATTTTTAAATAAATAATCGTATGGAAATTGTTGTATATATTGTTTTGACGCTGGTCGTTTTTGTAGCGATGGAGGGAGTGACTTGGCTCACGCATAAGTATGTGATGCATGGTTTTGGTTGGTATTTTCATGAAGATCATCATCAACCGGGGTATCCGCATGTGTTTGAGAAAAATGATTTTTTCTTTGTGGTGTTTGCGATTCCGAGTATTTTGCTGTTTTATTTTGGAACGGTTGACGGTATCAATTGGTTGTTTTTTATCGGTCTTGGGATTTTGCTCTACGGAATTGCGTATTTTTTGGTACATGATGTGTTGATTCATCGCCGATTCAAGTGGTTTGATAAAACGAATAATTGGTATTTGAAAGCCCTACGAAAAGCGCATAAAATGCACCATAAGCATCTGGGGAAAGAGCATGGGGAGTGTTTTGGAATGCTGTTCGTGCCGATGAAGTATTTTAAAGAGTTTTGGAATAGGAGGTAGTTGGTAGAACACAGATAAAGCGAGATGCTGCGGAACAGAGTCATCGGTGTTCAAAAAAGTAAAAAAATGGAGCGTTATTTATATTTGTTGTTGGATGTATTGAGTTTTTCGGTGCCGTTTCTTTATAGTTTTGAAAGGCGACGATTGCATTTTATTCAATATTGGAAGCCGTATTTTACCGCTATAATGGGCGTGGGCTTGTTTTTTATTTTATGGGATATTTATTTTGCTTATCAAGGCGTTTGGGGCTTCAATCCTCGCTATTTGATTAGGGTTGAATGGTTTAAATTGCCATTGGAAGAGTGGCTGTTTTTCTTGTTGATTCCGTATGCGAGTAATTTTATTCATTATGCTTTGCTGTATTTTTTTCCGAAACCTACATTGTCGAAACCATCGGCGAAGGTGTTGTCGTGGTTGTTGTTTGTGATTTCGGCAAGTGTAGCGTTATTGAATACGGATAAAATTTATACACTTTGTAGTTTTGGGTTTTTTGCCGTATTGTTATTGTTTCAAAGCATCAAACAATGGCCGTATTTTAGACGCTATGCCTTGTCTTTTATCGTGATTTTTATCCCGTTTTTATCGTAAATTCTTGGCTAACGGGTAGTTTTACCGATGAACCGATTGTCTTTTATGATAATACCGAAAATTTGGGTATTCGTATGGGAACCATTCCCGTAGAAGATGCCTTTTATTGCTTTTCGATGTTGTATGGTAGTTTGTTGGTGTTTGAGTGGTTGAAGGTTAAATCGCTAAATGAATTCCGTTTGTTCAACTAAACTAAAAGCGTTATTTTCGCACAAAGTTTTTATCATTATGAAACATTGGCATTTTAAACAATGGAATACCATTGTAGGATGGGCGGTATTTGTTGTCGCACTTATCACTTATATCAGCACTATAGAACCTAATTTTAGCTTTTGGGATTGTGGGGAATATATTTCCTCTGCGATTAAATTAGAAGTGACCCATGCTCCAGGGGCTGCCTTATTTCAGTTAGTCGGTGCGGTATTTGCGATATTCGCATTTGGCAATGAAGCGTGGTATTCTATCGTGATTAATGCCATGTCAGCATTGTTTAGTGCCTTTACCATTTTATTTTTATTTTGGACGATTACCCACTTGGTAAGGCGATTGCTTCATAAAAATTTTGATAATATCACTTGGCAAGAAAGTTTGGTGGTTTTATTTTCTGGTGCGGTAGGGGCATTGGTATTTACCTTTTCAGATACTTTTTGGTTTTCGGCGGTAGAAGGTGAGGTGTATTCTATGGCATCGCTATTTATTGCTTTAATTGTATGGCTGATTACAAAATGGGAAAACGAGTACAGCCGTTCAGATAACTACCGTTGGATTATTTTAATTTTCTTTGTTACGGGGCTTTCTGTGGGCGTGCATATGATGTGTATGCTGGCGATTCCTATGGTTTGTCTTGTCTATTATGCTAGAAAATATACTTTTACTTGGAAAAGTTTTGCGATAGCCAATTTAATCACTTTAGTGATTTTGGCGATTGTATTTAAAGGGATTTTTCCTTTTGTGATGACGATGTTTGGGAAGTCGGAAATTTTCTTTGTTAATGTCTTAGGAATGCCGTTCCATTCGGGGACTATTTTTGCATTTGTGGTGTTGATTGCTTTAGCCTTTCTCGCTATTAGATTGGCTCAAAAGAAAGGGCAACCCTTATTACAAACGGCAGTATTGTCTGTGGTATTTATGCTTATAGGCTTTTCTTGTTGGATGATGATTCCTATCCGTGCCAATGCCAATCCACCTATGAACCTGAACAACCCAGATAATGCTATCGGTATGCTAGATTATTACAATCGTGAGCAATATGGCGACTGGCCTACCTTATATGGTCAAAATTATACCGCATATTTGGATTGGAATGGATTATTGAAAAGTGAGGATGGTAGCCTTAAAACGGTAAAAAAAGGTGATGTCTACGAAAAAGACGAAAAAACAGGACGATATATCGCTGTGGACGAAAGGTTTGACTATGTGTTCAATCCTACCCATGTTGGTTTTTTACCAAGAATGTTTGTTCAGGATAGAGCGGTGATGGCAAACTATATTTCGATGTATGGAGCACCAGATTTTGAATTTAATTATGGTGATGATGATATTGCCAATAATCCTGAAGCTGAAAGAGTTTATGAGGAACTTAGAAAAAAATATGACGATGGTACTATTAAGTTGGATGATTATCTTCAAGCAAAGCAATACCATCTGATTAATGTGAAAAAACCGACTCTAGGACAGAGTTTAGATTACTTTATTACTTTCCAAAATGGTTATTATTTTGTAAGATATCTCATGTGGAACTTTGTTGGTCGCCAGAATGACTTAGAAGGTCATATGGAAAATACTAATGGAAACTGGATTTCGGGGATTCCATTGGTGGATAATTTCCTTTATGGTAACCAAAACGATATGCCAGAGAAATTCCATAACGAGTCTACGGTCTATTTCTTCTTTCTGCCATTAATATTAGGTTTAATAGGGCTTTACTTCCAACTAACCAAAGATTTTGGACGATTCTATGCGGTATTATCATTATTTATATTGACTAGTATTGGGATTATTTTTTACACTGGGGTAAAACCATTTGAGCCAAGAGAACGAGATTACGCTATGGTAGGCTCTTTCTATGCCTTCGCGATTTGGGTAGGCTTAGGTGCAGCGGCTATTTTGCATTTAGTCCAAAGAGAAACTAAAAAGAAGTCAGCAGTTTTGGGTGTTGGGACTTTATTATTAGGGATTCCAGCATTGATGGGCTTCCAAAATTATACGCCACATGATAGAAGCGACCGCTATACCGCTTATGATTATGCATATTCTACCCTTAAATCCTTACCAAAGAATGATATTCTTTTCGTGTATGGCGATAATGACACTTATCCGCTTTGGGCAATCCAAGAAACTGAGCGTTTTAGGGACGATGTAAAAGTGGTGAATTTTACCCTTTTAGCTACGAGTTGGAATATTGACCAAGTGAAGCGTAAGACTTATAACAGTAGTCCAGTGCCATCTCAACTGAGCCATGAGTATTATCGTACTGGGATGAATGAGCAAGTGCATACTTTATCTAAAGAAGAATGGCAACAGATTTTTGAAAACCTTAAAAACAGTGGCGCTCCAGACGATTTTCTACAAGGATTTAGAAAATACGAAACTCAAGATAGTATGACGCTAAAAGAGGCGGTAGACTTTCTAAAAATGAAATCTGAGGACAAAAATGTGATTTTAAAAATGCTTTATGGCGAAGAGAAATATGAGAAATATAACTTTTTACCTGTAAGCAAATTCGTATTACCCGTTAATGTAAATAATGCGGTAAAATCTGGGATTATCAAAGCAAAAGAGGCGGCTTTAGCAGAGCAACAAATTGTAATAGACTATAAAAAATCTACATTGTTTAAAAATGATTTAATGATGATGGATATTCTAGCCAATTTCGATTGGAAACGCCCAATAAATTTCTCGGTAGGGGGGATTTATGATGATGCTAATGTCTTCTATCTAAAAGATTATTTACAGTATGATGGCTTTAGTTACAGACTGGTTCCAATTAAAACGCCTGAATCCGAAGATGGCGAAATGGGTAGAGTAGATGCCGATGATTTATATAACATTGTAAAGAATTTCCGTTGGGGTAACTTTAAAGATTTAGGGGTTCATTTTGATGAAACTTGTACGTCTAATATTTATAGTTATAGAAGCTCGGCAAGTAGAGCGGCAGAAGCTTTGGTTGAAAAAGGCGAAAAGAAAAAAGCGGTAGAGCTTTTAGATTTAGCGAGCCAAGAAATTCCCGTGTCTAAATATAACGACCCGCGTTCGCTTACTGCTATCATCTATGGTTATATCGTTTCTGGTCAAGAACAAAAAGGCTTGGCAATGGCAGAACAATTGAAAAAAGATATTTTCCAAGAGTATGATTACTACCTATCATTATCGCCACAAGACCAGCAGTTTGTAAAACGCCAAATGGCAACTCAACCGATGTTGTATTCTATGGTGGTAGCGTCGGTATCGGATGCGTATAAGAAAATTGGTCAGCCAGATAAAGGCTATCAATATTTAGTCAATTCTATTAAACCTATTGATAAAAGATTCAATGCTTTGGTGGCAGATTTAAAAGCGATGGGTAAAGAAAAAGCCTACCAAGAATCAGGTAATGTTCAGAAGGTAACACCATTTTATCAATATTTATTTGAGGTGATGAAACCGTATGATACCACTTATGCGGCAGAAAAAATGAACCAAATTACCGATGCTGTAATCAAAGCAACGGAATAAATGATAGGATGAATTTTTCAAATGCCAGTCTATATTATTGGATTGGCATTTGTTTATTTTAATGAGGATATTATGCAAGATTCAATAAAGTTAGATTTTAAATGTGTGGTGGTACTCGTCGCGGCGTTTATTGTAGCCAATTTGCTAATGGCGAGTTATGCGGTATTCCATCTCTTTGTGCTTAAAGATGAAGTACAGTATTCCATGGGCTATACGATGGTTTCTTTTGTTCTGAGTATGGGATTACCAATTTTAGCATTTGATTTTGGTATTGTTCGTCCAAAAATTGGTCAGCCGCTCCATATTCCGTTTAAATTATTACCCACCACCGATTATCTATTAACAATTCCAATGATGTTTGGAATGGGATTTATGGCAGAAGTCGTTACCTCTTGGATTCCTACGGACAGTGGTGTTTTGGGGGAATGGTATCAAGCGTTCAATGGCGTTTTTAAAAGTATGGCATACGATAAAGTTGGAATGTTGATTACCGTTGTTATTTTTGCTCCCATATTTGAAGAATTAATTTTTAGAGGGATCATTTTAAAAGGTTTGCTTAATAATGGTATAGCGCCGAAAACCGCTATTGTTCTTTCGTCTGTTGTTTTTGGAATAGTCCATGGTAATCCATGGCAATTTTTAGGTGCGGTGATGCTTGGTCTAGTGCTTGGATTGGCGTATTATAAAACCAAATCTATTCTACTCACAATGATATTACATGCGCTCAACAATTTGGTGGCGTGTTTAATGTTATTTTATGTAGGTAAAGATTCTTTTATAGAAGCCCTAGGGTGGAACTCTTGGATTATATTTTTCATTGGAGCGGTGTTGTTTGGGGTATTCTATTATTTATTTATGCATCGCAAAGTTCATCATCTAAAAGGAAAAATCTAATATCAACCCTCTCTCATATTAAAACTAAAACCATATTAATCATGAAAAAAGAATTACTTATCGCAACTCATAACGAGCATAAAAAAGAAGAAATTCAGCAGATGCTAGGCGATTCTTATACGGTTAAAAGTCTTACCGATTATCAAATTTTTGATGAGATTGTAGAAAACGGTGCTACCTTTAGAGAAAATGCCCATATAAAAGCAGCCTATTGTTTTGAAAAGACTGGCATTCCGAGTATTGGTGATGATAGTGGTTTGGTGGTGGATGCCTTAGATGGTAGACCTGGAATCTATTCTGCGAGATATGCGGGGAATCATGATTTTGAAGCTAATATTGCTAAAGTCATGGAGGAAATGCAAGGTAAAGATAACCGAAAGGCTTACTTTATTACCGTGATGTGCCTAGTAGATGGCGAGGGCGAACCTCAATATTTTGAAGGTAGAGTAGAGGGCGAAATTATTAATGAAATTAAAGGAACTAAAGGCTTTGGCTACGACCCTATATTTTTACCAAATGGCTACACCCAAACTTTTGCGGAAATGCGTCCAGAAGATAAAAATGCCATTAGCCATCGCAGGAATGCATTGGATAAATTGCTGAAAACTTTGAGTAATCCATAATTTTTAACGAACTTTGTAAGACCTAAAAATTCAAATTTTGAGTGCAACCCTAACGATACTCGGTTTTAATTCGGCGATACCAACGGTTAATTCCTCACCCACTTCGCAACTTTTGGAAATGCAAGAACGCTATTTCCTAATTGATTGTGGCGAGGGAACTCAGGTGCAATTGAGAAAAGCTAAAGCCAAATTTTCTAAAATTAACCATATTTTTATTTCTCATCTTCATGGCGACCATTGTTTTGGTTTACCTGGTTTGGTAGCGTCTTTTAGGTTGTTGGGTAGAGAAACCCCGTTGCATATCTACGGACCGAAAGGCATTAAAAAAATGCTAGAAACAATTTTTGACATTACTGAAACGCATAGAGGTTTTGAAGTGATATATCACGAACTAGACAGCTCTGAATCGATTAAGGTTTACGAAGATGCTAGGGTAGAGGTCTTTACTATTCCGCTAGACCATAGAATTTATTGTAACGGTTATCTTTTTAGGGAAAAGCCTAAAGATAGACACCTTAATATGGAAGAAATTCGCAAGTACCCTGAAATTGAAGTGTGCGATTATCATTTTCTAAAACAAGGAAGAGATTTTGAACTTTCTGATGGATTTATCCTTAAAAATGAAGTGTTGACTCTACCACCAGAGCCTCCCGTGTCTTATGCTTTTTGTAGCGATACCCGCTATTTGGAAACGGTGATTCCGATTATAAAAGGTGTTAATTTACTATATCATGAAGCCACTTTTCTTCATGAATTAAAAGAAATGGCAGACTATACAGGACATACCACGGCGTTGGAAGCTGCTACTATTGCACAAAAGGCACAGGTTAAAAAACTGATTTTAGGTCATTTTTCTAACCGCTATGCAGATTTAACAGTTTTTACCGACGAAGCCCGTTCTATTTTCCCAGAAACTTATTTGCCAAAGGCATTAGAACCAGTTGAGATTAAGTGATGACCTCTCAAGAACTCAAAGAATTTTTAGACGAAAAAGCCGACCAATACAATCATCCCGATTTTATTGTAGATGATCCTGTACAAATTCCACATCGGTTTTCCTTAAAACAAGATATTGAAGTTGCTGGATTTCTAGCCGCAACTATTGCGTGGGGCAATCGTAAATCCATTATTAAAAGTGCCGAAAATATTCTTAATATCATGGGGAATAATCCTTATGATTTTGTACTGCATCATTCCGAATCCGATCTTAATTCTATTGGTGATAAAGCGATACACCGAACTTTTAGTGCAGAAGATTTTAGATATTTTATGCAGAGGATGAAACTGCTCTATACACAACATGACTCTATGGAAGTCTTATTTCAGCTTCAGGATAATGAAACCAATTTCTACCATCCTATAGAGCGGTTCAGAGCTTTTTTTCTTGGCAAAGAAAAACATAGAAGTCATAAACATGTGAGTTCGCCCTATAAAAACTCTGCGGCAAAACGCCTGATGATGTTTTTAAGATGGATGGTACGCCAGGACCAACGCGGTGTAGACTTTGGAATTTGGGAAAATATTGAACCACGCTATTTATCTATTCCATTAGATGTCCATACGGGAAATATGGCAAGGAAATTAGGCATTCTTCAGCGGAAACAAAACGATTGGAAAACTGTAGAAGAGTTAGACCAAACCATTAGACTTTGGAATCCCAATGACCCCGCTATCTATGATTTTGCCTTATTTGGATTGGGTGTAAGTGGGGATTTGAGTTAATCTAACCATAATAAATCCTATCTTTTTTGCTGAAACGATAGTCTATTGGCTTTAGTTTAAGGATTTTATGGGTATATTTGAAACGGAATCAAATACATTTGTAATCTCCGAAATGATGAATATGAAATTCAATAAGCTTACAATACATATACTATTCTATATTGTTTTATATCATATTGTTTTTGAAATATTTAGTAGTTATTATATACAATTAGGGTTTGAGATTGGTGATGTGATATTTACGCCTATTGGGCGTATTTTTAGAAAGTTGATATTACACGAGGTTAATATACGGATGTACATTTATTATGGGGATTTTTATATATTTCTCTTTAATCTAGCTATAAGTTCAATTTTATTTTTTTATTTTTCATCGTATATAGATGTTACGGTAAAGAACACATTATTGTAGTTTTATCAAAATTAACCTTAACATTTATAATTATAAATATTGCTCTACTGAAGTGTATTGTTTCTTATGGTGATATGGGATATTATGCGGCTTATTTTTATTATTTTATTTTTCCTATTACGACTATGTTTATTTTTATATTACCGATGTTTTGGGTGAATGGTAAAATTTTAAAAAATTATTAATAAATAATACATAATCACTAAGAATTTACACCACATTCAACCCTAATGCTTTCGCTTCTTCAATTACCAATTGTTTCGCAGCGGTAGGGTCGTTGGGAATATCGCCTTCTAGAATGGCTTCTTTTACTTTTTCTTTTAGAATGCCGATTTCTCTACCTGGCTTTATCCCAAACAATGCCATAATTTCTTCCCCAGAAATAGGCGGCTGAAAGTTGCGAATATGATCTTTCTCTTCTACTTCTTTTATTTTTTGAGCCACATATTCAAAATTCTTTTTGTAGCGATTTTGGCGCTTGGTATTTTTTGTGGTGATGTCGGCTTTGCAAAGGGTAAATAAATCTTCTAAATCTTCCCCTGCATCAAATAATAAGCGTCTTAGAGCAGCATCGGAAGCATCATCGGTGATCAAAGCAATAGGTCTAGAAGATAAACGCACCATTTTCTGAACATATTTTAAATCATTTCCTAAGGGTAACTTTAGCCTTTGGAATAAAGGCTTTGCCATCTTAGCTCCTAGAAATTCATGACCATGGAATGTCCATCCTGTCCCTTCTACAAACTTTTTAGTGGGTGCTTTGCCAATATCGTGGAGGAGGGCTGCCCATCTGAGCCAAAGATTATCTGTATTTTCGGAAATATTATCTACAACCTCTAAAGTATGGTAGAAATTATCTTTGTGTGTTTGTCCTTCAATCTCTTCAATCCCTTTTAGGTTGGTAAGTTCTGGAAGGATGCGATGCATTAACCCTGTTTTTTCTAATAAACTGAGCCCAATAGAAGGCTTAGGTGCACTCATAATTTTGTTAAACTCTACCATGATACGCTCTTTAGAAACGATATCCATACGCTCGGCTTCTTGAGTGATGGCTTGTAGAGAAGGCTCATCAATATTGAATTGAAGCGTTGTAGCAAAACGAATGGCACGCATCATTCTTAGAGGGTCGTCAGAGTAGGTTTGTAAAGGCTCTAGTGGGGTTTTTAGAAGTTTGTTTTCTAAATCTTTTTGTCCATTAAAAGGGTCTATCAAAGCTCCAAAATTTTCTTTATTAAGAGAAATTGCCATGGCATTAATGGTAAAATCTCTTCGTTTTTGATCGTCTTCTAAACTGCCTTGTTCTACTGCGGGATTGCGACTGTCTTCGCTATAGCTTTCCTTTCTAGCTCCTACAAATTCTAGCTCTAGTCCTTTCCATTTAATCATGGCAGTGCCGTAAGTTTTAAATACAGATACCTTTAGTTTAGGATCTAAGGCTTTGGCGACTGCTTTAGCTAAATCGATGCCACTTTGCTCGGTGACAAAATCAATGTCGGTAGGTGCTTGGCGTTTCATCAACAAATCTCTCACATAGCCACCTACAATATAGACGGATTGCTGTTGTGTGGCAGCGACTTCAGATATAGTTTTAAATAATTTTAAATTCTTATTTTGATTAAGGTTGATGACCATGAGCGTAGTTTAGTATAATTTGCAAAGATAAAAAACGATAACTAAAATGCTGAACGAATCCCGTAGTATTTCTTTTGAAATTAAAGTTTTAATGTTTCCAAGCGTTTATCATTTCTCGTTTTCCTTTTGGGCCTTCCACTTTTTTCACTTCAAAGTTCAACGATTTTAGCACCCTCTGAAAACTTCCTTTTGAGGAATAGGTGGTCAGTAGTCCTCCAGATTTCATCTTATGGGCAATCATTTCTGCAAGGGGCAGTTCCCATAGTTCGGGCTGTACCCGTGCTCCGAAACAATCGAAATAGACTAAGTCTATGGGAGGTAAGTCAACTTGGGTTAAGTTAAAGAAATCGGTATTGAATTTGGTTAGGTTAAACTGTGGAGTGATGGACTGAGGACTTTCCCATGTACACTCATGAATTTTGGTGTTCCATGCTTCAAAATCGGAATCGTTAAATAGTTGATGAAATGCTAAGTTGTCAACTTCGTTTATCTTAACGGGATATTTCTCTAAAGAAAAATAATTGATTTGGAGTTTTTGTTCAGAATTTTTTAAGTATTCCAAAGTAACGAGTGCATTGAGTCCAGTTCCAAAACCCAATTCTAAAATATTAATTTCTGAATTTTTTATATTATTAATTCCATTTTTAATAAATACATGTTGAGCTTCTTGTAAGGCGCCATGGTGGGAATGATAGCCCTCTTCTAAATCTTTTATATATAGTGTTTTAGATCCGTCAGCGGTATTTTTTATTTCTCTTTGCATAATAATTTTTGGCTAAAATAAATTAAAAATTGTAATTTTCAAAAATTATGTTATCTTTGTAAACAATCTTAAAAATTTTTAAAATGATAATTCAGAAATCAGAACATCCTCGTGTGAGTACCTTTAAACCAGGTATCTTTGACTTTATAGACCATATGGTCATCTGTGAATACGAAAATGGACAGTGGGGCGAACCCAAATTGATGCCTTATGGTCCTCTAGGTTTTACCCCAGCAATGATGGGCATAAACTATGGACAAGCGTGTTTCGAAGGGATGAAGGCGTATAAAGATAAAGATGGGGAGGTATTTCTGTTTAGACCTGAAAAGAATTTTAAAAGAATCAACAAATCGGCTAAGCGTTTGGCTATTCCAGAACTTCCAGAATCTATTTTTATGGATGGATTAAAGGCATTAGTTGATGTAGATAGAGGTTGGGTACCTTACGGCGAGGGCGAATCGCTATATATAAGACCATTGTTATTTGCTACTGAGGAGGCTTTAAAAGCAAGAATTGCAGATAAATATATGTTTGCCATCGTGGCAACGCCAGCTAGAGCTTATTATGCGGAGTCGATTGCTGTAAAAATTGCAGATTACTATTCTAGAGCGGCAAGCGGTGGCGTAGGTTCGGCAAAGGCAGCAGGAAACTATGCAGCATCATTCTATCCTACCAAATTAGCCAATGAAGAAGGCTACGAACAAATTATTTGGACGAACGACTCTACCCACGAATATTTTGAAGAAAGTGGAACGATGAATGTGTTTGTAAGAATTAATGATACCATTTATACGCCTCCAACTTCGGAAAAAATTTTAGATGGTATAACAAGAGATAGTTTTATCCAATTGGCTAAAGCCAATAATATCGAAGTAAAAGTAGAGCATGTGAAGGTTTCTGATGTAGTAGAAGCCCATAAAAATGGTACACTTAAAGAAGTATGGGGTGTGGGAACGGCGGTGGTCGTAAGCCCATTCAAGGCTTTAGGTTATAAAGATGAAAAGCTAGAGTTACCTAAACTAAGCGATGAAGAAAGTTTTGCACTTCAGCTGAAAAAGCAATTGGTAGGTATCCAAACTAACTTACTAGAAGACCCATTTGGCTGGAGGTACAAAGTAGAAAAAGGATTTGCTGATACATTATAATGCATTAAACCGAGACTAATTCTCGGTTTTTTTTGATAGATATTTTAGAAATCTTTTAATTTAGGAAAAACTTTTTAGTATGTTTGTACTTTGATTCTTTAGAGTATAGATAATTTAAAACTTGATAGACTATGAAAAAAATATTAATTTTGTGTTTTGCCTTTGTGGCATTAATTTCACTTACGAATTGTAATCCAATATATAAAAAAATGAATTTAGACAAAGAATTTTATAACGCTCTTCCAGATGGCGTTTATGCAAAAATGGAAACTTCAAAAGGCGATATGATTATCCAATTTTTTGATAAAGAAGCGCCTGTTACCGTTGCCAACTTTGTTGGTTTAGCAGAAGGGAAAATCGAAAATAAAGCCAAGAAAAAAGGCGAACCTTATTATGATGGAATTATCTTCCACCGTGTAATTAAAGATTTTATGATTCAAGGAGGAGATCCTACTGGTACAGGTATGGGGGACCCAGGTTATAAATTTGATGATGAAAGAAATGACCTTAAGCACGAAGCTAAAGGCTATTTATCTATGGCAAACTCTGGACCGAATACCAATGGTTCTCAGTTTTTCATTACCGAAGTGGCAACACCTTGGTTAGACGGTAGACATACCGTATTTGGGAAAGTAATTAAGGGCTTAGAAGTGATAGATACTATTGCTGATGTAGAAAAAGGTGCTCAGGATAAACCTAAAGAAGATGTGGTCATCAAAAAAGTAGAAGTATTTACTAAAGGTGATGCTTATAAATCTTATGATGCTGCTAAAATCTTTAACGAAGGTAAAGGTAAAATCCAAGAACAAAATAAGGCTTACGATGCTAAAAAAGAAGCCGAAGCTGCTAAAAAATTAGAAGAATTAAAGCAGGGGATGACGACTACGGCTAGTGGTTTGATGTATAAGAAAACACACGAAACAGATGGTAAAGCTCCAAAAGCAGGCGATTCTGTGGCAGTACACTATGCTGGTAGATTGGTTAATGGTCAAGAATTTGATAATTCTTTTAAAAGAGGTGAACCAATTGAATTTCCAGTAGGAATGGGAAGAGTAATCAAAGGTTGGGATGAAGGTATTATGCTATTGAAAGAGGGCGAAAAAGCCACACTTTTAATTCCATCGGACTTAGCGTATGGTGCTAGAGGTGCTGGTGGCGTAATTCCACCAAATGCTACTTTGATTTTTGATGTAGAGTTGGTAAAAGTAAAATAATCTTATTTGCTAAGGTTAATAAAAAGGCTGTCTAGAATTAGGCAGCCTTTTGCATTGATGCAATTACATCGTCATACCGATATCAATTCCTTTTATTTTTCGGTAAAGGTCGGTGGCGTAGTTATCCGTCATGCCACTTACAAAATCAAGGATGCCCAAAACTTTTTGATAGACGCCGCCTTGCTCGTATCGGAATTGGTTAGGGATGAGTTGCAACGCCTTTTTATCGTATTTTTTTCTTTTATCTTTGTTCAAAATACTAGGCGGTACTAGGTGGTCGAGCAATTCATACATAACATTATAGCCTGCATTTTCTATTTCTACTACGGCTTTATGATTGTATATTTTTTCTATCGAAAACTGTTCTATTTCTTGTAAGGATGTATTCTCGTCTTGGTAAATTTTTATTAATGCTTTATTGAGTTTTCCATTGAGAATGTCCTCAAAATGAGTTTGAAAGAGAGCAATAGATTTATTGACCAAAGCATTAATGACTTTAGCCCTAAGGTAAGAGATTTGCTCGTTTTTATCCGATACCACTAACAATTTATCATCTACGCGTTTAGTATTTCCATCTACTGAACGAATTAAATCGTAGAACAAATTTTTACAATCTTCGGTAGAGACAATGCCCAATCGGTGGGCGTCTTCCATATCAATGATATTATAGCAAATATCATCAGCAGCTTCTACCAGCCAAACAAAAGGGTGACGATAATAACTGAGAGGTTCTTGGGTGTCCAATCTCATTGCGGTACCTTCTGCAATTGATTTAAAAGTAGATTTTTCGTTTTGGAAAAACCCGAATTTTTTTTTAGAAATCTGGTCTTTGTCTTTCGCGATGGCTTCGCAAGGGTATTTTGCAATACTTGCCAAAGTGGTGTAAGTCAGTTGTGTAGCACCAGCATCTTTTCCATTTTGTTGATGGGTTAGCACTCTTATCGCATTAGCATTACCTTCAAAATGAATCATATCCGCCCATTCTTCATCCGAGAATAATGGTTTTAGGTCGGTTTCATTTTTTTCAAAATAACTGGCGATGGCATCTTCCCCAGAATGTCCGAAAGCAGGGTTGCCAATATCGTGGCATAAACACGCGGCTGCAATCACTTCGCTAAGTTGGTGTTGATAGAATAATTTTGAGTCCTCATTGAGTTGTGAACCTAATTGCTCTACGATAAAATTTCCTGCTAGGCTGCCCAAACTCCGCCCTACCGAAGACACTTCCAAAGAGTGGGTGAGGCGGTTATGCACAAACACACTGCCAGGCAATGGAAAAACCTGAGTTTTATTTTGTAATCTTCTAAACGCTGATGAAAAGATAATTCTATCGAAATCTCGCTGATAATCATTTCTAGAGACTTGCGTAGGTTGGTCGCTTCCAGTGCGCTGGTTGGTATATAATTGGTTAATATCCATACTGATTGTAAAAGACACAAAATTAAGAAAATATTTTTGCTTAATCCTTTTTAGCCACCGATTTTTATTGGCATCTGAAAGAAATTTCGCTATCTTTGACCATTGTAAGTCAAAGATTTTTTAGATACTTTGATCTAAGCATTTTTATGATATAAACCCATGAAATTTCTCAATAAAATAATAGATGCTCTATTGGCAGAATCTAAGGATTTATCGCATTATCATGTGGTGCTACCGGGGAAAAGACCGGTGGTATTCATTAGAGATATCCTTAAAAATAAAAAGCAGTATTCTGGTTTTCTACCGCAGTTTAGCACGATTGAAGATTTAATAACATCTATCGCCCAAAAACAAGAGTTAAAAGGCGTAGTGTTGTGGTTATTCAGTTATCAAGTCTATCAAAGGCTTTTTCCTGCGGAGGATTTTAGTCAGTTTTTAAAGTGGTTTCCTACTTTGTTGAAAGATTGGGACGATATTTTAAAATTTACCGATGATGATACTGCCGTTCTCGACTATATGTTTGATGAAGAACGCATCAAAAACTGGGGCGCACAACTTGGCGATGAGGACAATGCGAGAAACCGTCACTTAGATTTTTGGCGAAAAATGAAAGATTTTCTGCCTGTTTTAAAAAAAGAATTAGAACAACAAGGCTTTGCTACATCGGGGATGCTGCATCAAGAGGCAAAGCATCATTTGGAATCTTATATCCAAAATACAGATGCGACTCTGGTATTCTGTGGGTTTAATGCCTTAACGCCAATCGAAGAACGCTTGGTAAAAACGGCTCTATCTATGGATAAAGCCCTGTGTTTTTTCCAATCCGATACTTACTATATGGAGGACGGAAGGCAAGAGGCAGGTCAGTTTTTAAGGCAATACAAGCAATGGGAGGTATTTAATGATTACCGCCCTTTCCAATGGATAGAAGATGATTTTTCTAAGCCAAAACAAATTAAAACCTACGAGGTGTCTGGCAATGTAACCCAAACGCATTTATTAACGAAATTGCTGGACGGCTTTACACCAGAAGATTATACCAAAACCGCCATAGTACTGCTTGATGAAAACTTATTGCCTACTACTTTGGACGCTCTATCTGCGGTGCCACAATTGAATATTACAATGGGATTACCCATTAAAAATCTTTCGTTTAGTATCGCGATGAAGCAGGTGTTTTACCTTCAAAATCAATTATTTAAAAAACCAAAAGCTTCATATTATTATAAAGATGTTATCACCATTTTAGAAAGTTTACCCGCAACTGCGGAGGAAGAAGAAATCATTAAAACCTTTAAGCAACACATCACGGAGCATAATGTGGTGTATTTATCAGCCGCGTTGCTAAAAGACTATCTGGGGACATTGGTTTACTTTCCTCTACTGCAACCACAGTCGGCAAAGGATTTATTAAACTTATTGATTGATTATTGCTACCAACTAAAATTCCGAGAGATAGACGATATTTTATTCGAGACGATAGCCTATTTTGAAAAGAATTTTAGAATTGTAAAAAATCAAATTTCGCCTTACGATTTCGAGATTAAAATAGAAAATTTAGAAGTGCTTATCCAACAAATGCTCAATTCAGAAAATATCGATTTCGAGGGGGAGCCGCTCGCAGGGCTTCAAGTGATGGGACTTTTGGAAACCCGATTGCTTAATTTTGACACCATTATTTTATTGTCGACCAATGAAGGTAAATTGCCTTTGGGGAATTCTCAAAACACCTATCTGCCTTTTGATGTAAGGGCGCAGTTTGGGCTCAATACTTTTATAGAAAACGATGGCATCTATGCTTACCACTTTTACCGATTGTTGCAAGATAGTCAGCAGGTGCATTTATTGTACAATGGATTATCAACGGGTGTTAATACAGGCGAAAAAAGCCGATTTATAGAGCAATTAAAGATTGAAAGCCCTCACGATATTCAGCAAATTGTTATCGAAAATCCTTCTGAGCCTATTGAGCAGAATCCTATGCAGTTTAAAAAATCCGAGCAGGTGCTTCAGAAACTTCAAGATTGGACTAAGGGCGTGGCAGCATCGCATTTGATGACTTACCTCTACAATCCCGTAGATTTTTATATGAAAATTGTACTTGGGGTAAAGGAAATGGATGCAATAGAAGAAGAACTTTCGGTAAGAAATTATGGTAACTTAGTGCATTATGCCTTACAACACCTCTATGAACAATTAAAAGGTAAAGTACTGTTAGTGAGTGATTTAGAAAAGGCTATTGCTTCTATTGATGAGAGTATAGAATTTGCTATCAAAACACTCAAACATCAGCCTGAATTTTACCAGCGAGGAATGAATTTCGTTCATAAAGCTATGGCTAAAAAAGTGATAGAAGAGGTATTAAATTTAGATTTGGTTTTGGTGAAATCTGGAAATACTTTAGAAATTGTAGAACTGGAAAAGAAAATTGAGGGTGTTCCTTTTAAAATAGACGATGAACAAACGGTTTATTTTAAAGGTTTTATTGATAGAATAGACCGTTTGAATGGCGTATTGAGAGTTATAGATTACAAAACGGCTAAAACTAAGAAACTACAAGTAAAAATAACCGATAAGAATAGAGAAACTTTATTTATGAATTCGGATTATAAACAAGCCTTGCAACTGTGTATGTATCAATATGCTTTGTCCCGAAATGGTTATTTCCCTAACCAAATGATGGAATGTGGCATTTGGAGCTTTGCCGAAGTGAGTAGAGGCGTGCAGTCGCTAAATCTTAATAGTGAACTATCAGAAGCTATGATTTCCGTTGCAACTATCATTAAAGAAATCCTGAATCCAGAAATCGATTTTATAGAACCAGCCTAATGAATTTAAAACCAAAAAAATACCATAGTATCAATTGTAACGGGAATTTGGTAGATTTGTCTACACCGAAAGTCATGGGGATTCTAAACCTGACACCAGATTCCTTTTCCGATGGTGGACGCTTTAATTCCGAAACCGCAGCCTTAAAACAAACCGAAAAAATGCTATCCGAAGGGGCTACATTTATTGATATTGGCGCACAATCAACCCGACCCAATGCCGAGTATCTTTCTGCTGAGGAGGAAATTCGTCGTATAGGAACTGTCATTTCTTCTATTAAAACGCATTTTCCTGAAGTACTCATTTCTTTGGATACTTTTTATTCGGAAGTGGTAAAATTCGGTTATAATGAAGGGATTGATATCGTTAATGATATTTCTGGTGGTAGTTTTGACGATGCATTACTAACTACTGTTGCCAAAACCCAATTACCTTATATCTTAATGCACAGCAATGCGACCTACGAGACCATGCACGAAAAGATAAAGTATGATGATATCGTTACCACATTGAATTTATACTTTTCTGAGATGGCTTTAAAGTTAAAAAAAATGGGTATCCACGACATTATCCTAGACCCTGGTTTTGGATTTGGGAAAACCGTAGAAAACCAGATGCAAATGGTAGATGAAGTGGGCAATATTGGGTTGGGCGAATATCCTTTGTTGATTGGTATTTCTAGAAAATCTTTTATCTATAAACCTCTCGGAAAGTCCCCACATGATATTAATGCAGAAACCCAAGCCCTTCATTTGAAAATGCTAAAACAAGGCGCTGCCATACTTAGGGTACACGATGTAGCAGAAGCGATGCAAACGATAAAGCAGATAGATTAATTTTGGGATAATTTTTCGGCGTATTCTTTGGCAAATGTCGCTTGGTCTTCTTTTAGTTGTTCTAAAGTTTTAGGTAGAATATAGTCGAATAAAAGCGTATCGTTTTCTGCGATAAATAACAATTGTTTTTCTTCGCCGTTTATCATTTGAGAGAAAATATCCCACATAGAGGCATCTCTTAATTTTAAAAGTTCAAAAAAATCTTTAGCTTTTATGGTGATGGTTTTCATTAGATTATATTTTATGCTTAGAAAATTGTAGAATTTATTTTTTTCCAAATATTTGTCCTAAAATAATACCGGCTGCCATAGATACATTAAGGCTTTCGGTAGACTGGTGCTGGCTAAATCTTGGAATGGTAATATTTTTATGAATTAATGCTTTGGTGTTGGTTCTTATGCCGTTGCCTTCATTGCCTAAAATTAAATTAAAAGGTGATTCAAAATGGGTTTGGTATAAATTTTCCCCTTCCATATCGGTACCAATGTTGGTATGAGAGTGTTGGCTTAAAATAGGTTCTAAATCGGTATAAAAAACATGGACTCTCGTAAACGACCCCATCGTGGCTTGGATAACTTTAGGATTATAAACATCCACCGTATCTTTACTACAAATGATTTGCTCGATGCCAAACCAATCGGCAAGGCGAATGATAGTGCCTAAGTTGCCAGGGTCTTGTATGCCATCTAATACCAAATTGATAGCGGTGTCTATACATTGCTCGGAACTAGGTAAATGGCAAACTGCTACGCTATCTTTAGGATGTTGTAGAAAACTTATTTTTTTGAGTTGCGACTCATTAATTTCTGTAATTAAATCAGGATTAAAGTCCAAATCTTCAGGAGTTTGGGAATATATGGCATCAATCTTGATAAGAGATTGTTTTAATTCTTTGATGATTTTATTCCCTTCAACCAAAAACAAATTGTATTTTTGTCTAAATTTTTTTTTATCCAAAGACCTTAAAATCTTTATTCTATGAGACGTAAGCATATGAGAAATTATTTTCAAAAGTATTACATATTTTCCATTTCTGCAATGTTACTTGGATTTTTATATGCGTGTAATGCGACTAAAAAAGTACCTGATGGGGAATATTTGCTCACGAAAAATAAATTCAAATATGAAGATAAAAAATTATTAACGGGAAAAATCCCTAACTATGTAAGTCAAAAACCGAATAAAAAAGTTCTATTCTTATTTCCTATGGGGCTATATGCGTATAATATGGCGAACCCTAAATACGATACGATATTGGCAGAATATATGACTTACCCAAGACAGATGAGAAACCAAGCATTGAGGGATTCTTTATTTGTAAAATACGGTCACCCAGAATACAAAGGCAAGTCCTTGTTTTGGAATAGATTTTATCACACCATTGGTCAGCCTCCTGTGATTTTAGATGAAGGTAAAACCATTGCCAGTGCTAAGAATATCCGCCAGTATATGGTGTTCAGAGGCTATTGGGATGCCCA
The DNA here is from genome assembly GCF_000374405.1 of Riemerella columbina DSM 16469. GTDB lineage: Bacteria > Bacteroidota > Bacteroidia > Flavobacteriales > Weeksellaceae > Riemerella > Riemerella columbina. The sequence goes on along the minus strand of NZ_KB894281.1, from coordinate 68,060 downwards.
TGTGGACTTTAAACAAGATTTAGATTCTGCCGCAAAAAAAGCTCAGGTAGAATATAAAATGACCTTTAACGAACCTACAAAAATTAAAAATTATTACTACAATATTCCAGATACAGCCATTCGCCAACTCTACAAACAAGAAAGTGATAAAAGTAAAATAAAGGCAGACGAAATCCTAGACCAATCGAATTTGGAAGACGAGGTAAAGCGTATTACAGAACTTATGAGAGAAAAAGGGTATTATTCTTTCAATCGTAGTGGTGAGGAAATCTATTTTACTACGGATACTCTAGAAAGTAGAAAAAATGTACCTCTAACTATGGATATTCACAAAGATTCCATAGATAGTCCGTACAGAAAAACGACCATTGGCGATATTGACCTTTATGTGGTAAATGATGTGAAGGATACACTGAATACCAAAACTTACCGATTTGAAAAAGCTAAGGTAGATGACGGGGTGCACATTCATAAACTCAATGACCAGTTTACTACCAAATCGCTATGGCTACCCGTAACGATAAAACATGGCGAGGTATACAATCAAGAAAACTTAGATCTTACCAAGCGAAACATAATGGCGATGAATAATTTTAGTATTAACTATGATGAAAGTTTATCTAAAAAGCCCAATGACAGCATCTTAAATATTAAATATTTTCTAAAGCCATTACCAAAATACGAACTTAAGACAGCGTTGGATTTACACTATTCTCAAATTTTGAATTTTGGATTTTCGCCTTCTGTGGAGCTGACTTCAAGAAATATTTTAAGCGGTGGGGAAAACTTAAGTACCAGTTTTTATGGAATTGTGGGGACTACCAACAATGCTAAAAATCCAGGGAAAACTTTTAACGCTTATGAACTTTCGGCACAGGTAGCGCTTAAATTTCCGAGATTTATGTTGCCTTTTAACTATTATAAATGGATTCCTAAACGCTATTCGCCTACATCATCTATCGGACTGGGAACTTCCATACAGAATAATATTGGGATGAGCCGTATCAACTTTAATGGTCAATTGAGCTATAATGCCAATATCAATAGTGTAGTTTCGCACCGACTATCGTTGTTTGATACGCAGTTAAGTTTAACCCGAAATAAAGATAAGTATTACGAACTCTTTAGAGGGGATGATGAGGTAAGGGCAGAAGTGTTTAATCTTTATAAAACCTATAACCCAAGTTATAATGTAAAGGCATATTCCTACGATGAAGTTTCCAGACATATCTTGGCAGACCAAAATTTTATGGCGAGTTTAAGTAATCAAAATGAAGAATTACTCAGCACATTTTTACAATCGTTGCTGAATAAGGATAGACAAACCCAAGATATATTAATTTCTTCTCTAAAATACCAATTCCTATATAATGAAATGGGGAATAAATATTATACAAACCCGTTTTATTTTAGTGGAAAGATGGAACTTGCAGGGAATTTATTAAGTCTAGTAGGCAAGGCGAATGCATCCGAAAGCGTCCTGCAAGATAGAGAGAAAACGATTTTTAAAATTCCATACTCTCAGTTTGTGAAGTTTGATATTGATGCCAGAAAGTATTTTACATTTTTTAATAAGTCGGACAATAAACATACTTTAGTGTTAAGACAGTTTATTGGAGTAGGCGTTCCTTATGGCAACTCTAAAACTATGCCTTTTGTAAGATCTTATTTTAATGGTGGGTCTAATGATATTCGTGCGTGGGTCGCTTATGGAGGATTAGGACCTGCGGATACGCAATTAGACGAAAAAATCCGTTCTTATATCATGGGAAATGTAAAACTAACGACCAATGTGGAGTATCGTTTTCCGCTGACCAGTATGTTTGAAGGGGCAGTATTTACCGATGTGGGGAATATTTGGTCGCTTAAAGAATCTGGCATTGGCGATGGGTTTAAATTCAATAAATTTTGGAAGCAACTTGGTGTAGGTAGTGGATTAGGGTTAAGAATAAATGTAGCCTATATTACATTAAGATTGGATTTAGCCTATAAAATCTACGACCCTAACCAGCCAGAAGGCTCCAGATGGAGGTTTAAAGAAATACAGCCATTAAAACCAACCCTAAACTTGGCGATTGGTTATCCATTCTAAAAAACAAAGGCTACTTTAAATTTTTTAAAGTAGCCTTTTTATTTTTTACTAAAATTACTTTCCTGCTTTTGGAATGGCTTTCGCATTAAAGTTGCCAGAATTATTATACAAAGTATATTCCGAGAAGTCGTCTTTAGCATTCATTCCGCCAGCTGCTACAAAAGTATTCCCTTCTTTATCGGTGATGAATACCGTGTCTTGGGTATACATTTTTTTATTTTTTTTATCCCAATATATAGATTCCATAACGAAGGTTCTTCCTTCATTATTAATCACTTTCACACGACCTTTCGCCATATAGAGTCCTTTTTTCTCTACTATCTTGGCATATTTAGCCCAAAGTTTCCCTGGGATTTTAGGCTTTTTCTTATCATAAAATTCCAAATACAGCCCTTTGCGAATTTCTACATAAGGAGTGTCTATAAATTCATATTCCTCGATTAGTGGGGCCTTAAATTTTAGATTTACCATTCCAGAATCATGCTTTATAATATCAGCATTATGGATAATTCTGGAGGGGAAATTCGTCGGTTTATTTTTATCGTATTTTGCCAAATCTTCTTCGCAGGAGCATAACATAAAAAATATAGTTCCCGCAATAGTGGCAACTATATTTTTTTTATAACTCCGTTTAAAGTCCCATATTTTCATTAGAGATGGGTATTGGGATGAATAAAATTAGTCGTATTGGCGTTTATTAAACCATTTATCGGCAAAATTAAGCCCAACCTTAAAGTTGATGAATCGTTCCGATACCAATTGGTCTTTGCTGGTTCCTCTTTTTCCAATTTCTAAACCAAAGTCGATGCCACTCATCTTCAAAACACTATTGTTTTGGAATGGAACCGTCGCCCCAAAGGTTAGACCAAATTCATTGATATTATGATTGTTGATGGTTAAATTTCCTTTCTCGTAGTATGCCCCATAGCGGTAGATAATTCTAGAAAATACATTTCTAAAGTTATTATAGTTCGGTAAATACCAGCCACCTACGGCAACTCTGTAACTGTCATTAAAATTAACGGGTAACCCATTAAACTCTATTTTACCACCATTAGTATAATCCAACTGAGTAGAAACAAACCATTTAGCTTCTTGCCCATAGCCTACACCGAAAGACGCCTTTTGCGGGATCACATTTTCTTGGGTGTAGTCTTTGGTTTCTATGATGCTTTTATTCACTTTTTCTTTACCAATATAATAATAAGTGCTATTGATGTATTGGTTGTCCGTTTTACCAACTTTACCGAAGGTATAAGTCCCTCCTAAAGTCAGTTTTCTATCATTGCCAAGTCGGTGCTGATAGGTTGCCCCAGTAGTGAAATTCCAACTTTTAATTTTTCTAGAAGTTTCAAATCCATTTACTAGTTCTGTATCAGAAATGGCAATTTCTTCGATATCGGAAATTTTGCCAAAATAAAAGTTGGTTCTTACTCCGACACCAAACGAAGGTGTGATTTGATACCCTAAAGCCCCTTGAATCATATTAATAGAACCTTCACCACTAAAAGAATTAGCTTGAGTTAGGTCGCCAGCTTTAGTGGTGGTTTTAAGGATATTGTACTTTTTAGATGAAAACGGCTGATAGGCTAATCCAAATTTTACCTTTTTAGCAATAGGAAATGCCAGTGAAATATTGGATAGGTAAGTAGAATGCTTGGTAACATCCAATTGATTATAATCCGATTTGAAAAACTGATTTTCATTATTCACCTGAATTTTGAAACTGGTAAGGTCAAAATTCCCATTGGCTGCGGGGTTATTAAAATTATAGATATTATTAAAATCCCAAACATGGGCAGTGGATATCCCTGCCATCGCACTTACATCTGCAGGATGGTCATATTTTATGTCGCCAATACCAAATGCGGCATAAGGGGAATTTCCTAAACTCTGCGCGCCAAGGCAACCTGCCAATACCATAAACGAGGCTTGTATGATTTTCTTCATGCGTTTTTTATCTTGTATCAAAACGCAAATATCTTAATTATATATGGAATATTAAAATTTATCAGGCGTTAAAGTTTGTTAAGACAAAATATAATTCTGCCTTGGGCTTGTAAAATTATCGGATTTTATTATCTTTGGGCTTATGAATTGGGAGGCGGTAATAGGACAGCAAAAAGTAAAACAAGTACTCAAAGAAAGTATTGAGGATGGCAGGGTAAGCCATGCCCAGCTTTTTGTAGGCAATGAAGGCTACGGCACGCTGCCTTTGGCACTAGCGTATGCGACCGAACTTCTTAAAAGGGAACACGAAAAATCTGCGGACAAAGTACAGCATCTTAACCATTTAGATGTGCATTTTTCTTTTCCAGTTTATAGCGAAGACAAAAACAAAGGGGTTTGTAGTGGGTTCTTTGAAACATGGCGAAATATGATTTTAGAAAATCCTTATAGTAATTATCAGGATTGGGTAGGAATATTGAATGCCGAAAACAAACAGCTTTTTATTTCTTCTAATGAAATAAAGGACAAAAACGAAAAATTTAGCCTCAAAAGTTTTGAAGGTGGGACTAAAGTTTTAATCGTTTGGAATGCCGATAAAATGAGGGAAGATGCCGCCAATAAATTCCTTAAGTTTTTAGAAGAGCCTCCTGAAAAAACAGTGATTATCCTTACGGCTTCGTCTACGGAAACGATGCTTCAAACCATATTATCGCGTTGCCAAGTGACGAGTGTCCCTAGGATAGAAGACCAAGAGCTAGAGCAGGCTTTGATGCATCAAGTGAGTGACCCACAAAAATTAGTTGAAATTATTCATCAAGCGCAAGGGAACTACAATACTGCACTTAAACTATTACAAACTAATGCGATAGAGGAGGAGTTTGAAACTTATTTTATCCAATGGGTGCGTTTGGCATTTCAGGCTAAAAAGAAACCTCAAGTGCTAAAGGATTTAATTACTTGGGCAAAAGCCATTGCCGACTGGAATAGGGAAAAGCAAAAAAGTTTCTTGCAGTTCTGTGCCGATGTGTTTAGGCTGGCATTGATGCAGAGTTATAATATAGACCAATTGGTTTATAAAAAATTGATACAAAATAATTTTAATTGGGAAGCCTTTTCCAATTTTATCCACGGTGCCAATATCGAGGACATTTTAAATGAAATTTCCGAAGCCGACTACCATTTGAGTAGAAACGCCAACAGCAAAATTCTTTGGACGGATATGGGCATCAAACTCACACGATATATACACAAATCTTAAAAAATATTGACTTAATCTTATGGAATCAAAAAAATCTTTTTTCTTAGAGTGCTACCAATTAGGCATTATAAAATTTGGAAAATTTACTTTAAAAAGTGGTATCGAAAGCCCGTTTTATGTAGACTTAAGACCTTTGGCATCGAACCCGATTATTCTTAAAAAGTTAAGTCATTTTTTATTAGAATGTATAGATAAAACGACTACGGAACTCATCTGTGGTGTGCCCTATGCCGCGCTACCTATGGCAACAGCCATGTCTTTGGAAAGTGGTATTCCTTTAATCATCAAAAGAAAAGAAGCCAAAGCCTATGGTACTAAAAAATTGATTGAGGGCATCTATAAAGCTGGGCAACAATGTGCGGTGGTAGAAGATGTAATCACCAGTGGTAAATCTTTATTAGAAACCCTTCCAGAAATTGAAAACGAAGGGATAAAGGTTCGCGATATCCTTGTGGTATTGGATAGAGAGCAAGGTGGTAAGGCATTATTAGAGAATAAAGGCTACCGAGTACATACTTTATTTACCATTCAAGAGGTTTGTGGCTACCTAAACGAAGACGGTTTATTGCCAGACCAAGAATTAAATAAGATTAAGGATTTTATTGCTGGCAACCCGATTAGTTTTGAGAAAAAAAGACGCCTGACTTACGAGGAAAAACTTCAACACGCTCAACATTCGTCTGCAAAGAAATTATTAGAAATTGCGATAGAAAAACAATCTAACTTAATCGCTTCTGCGGATGTCATTACCACAAAAGAATTATTGGCGTTTGCTGATAGGGTAGGACCTAATATTGTGGCACTAAAAACACATATGGATATCATTACCGATTTTGATTTTGATAACACTATTTTGCCACTTCAAGACCTTGCTAAAAAACACAATTTCCTACTGATGGAAGACCGAAAATTCGGGGACATCGGGAATACGCAGGAGTTGCAATATTCTTATGGCATTTATAGAATTTCCTTTTGGGCAGATTTAATTACCTCTCATATGATTGGTGGCGAAGCGTCTTTGGATTACTTCTTAAACTCTGGCGTTATCGCAATTTTGGGGATGTCTTCTAAAGGAACTTTAACGGACGCTCACTATCAACAGCAGGCTTTGGAAGTGGCACAATCTCATGCGAATGTGATTGGCGGAGTAGCTCAAAATGCCTTGCCAGAAGAAATGTTACTATTTACACCAGGCATCAATTTAGAAAATAAAGGCGATGCTAAAGGGCAGCAATATAACACGCCAGAATACGCTTTTGCACAGTTGCATACCGATTTTATTATTGTGGGCAGAGGCATTTATAAAGCCGACGATGCCGAAAAAGCGTCATTAAAATATAAAATAGAAGGGTGGCAAGCCTATCAAAATTCATTAAGTGAATAATGAATGTACAATTAAATAGAACACCTTGAGACCTCTAACCAAATCCTTATCCTTCGGGCTCATATTGACCTTATTTTGGAGTTTTGCACAGCAAAATCGTATTGCTATGGAGGTTAATAGAGTGGGGCAAGACTTTAGTCAATGGCGAGTCAATCAATCGATTATTTATCATAATCCAGAGGCAAAACCAATGGATACGCTATATCTTTTAAACTGGATTTCTGCGTATCAGCCCAATGGTTCTACACTATCCAAGCGACTTTTGGAATCTAGAAAAACCGATTTGTATTTTTCTAAACCCGAAGAACAAGGAAAACTAGAGCGGTTAGAGGTTGATGGCATCGTCTATAAATCATTAAATCAAGAAGTGATTGCCATTCCTCTAAAAAAAACTTTGCAACAAGGCGAGGCTGTCCAATTGCAGTTGGATTATACTTTGGCGTTGCCTGCTAAAAAGTTTACGGGTTACGGGGTAGACCGTCAAGAGGCTTTATTAAAATATTTCTTTTTAGTGCCTTCTGATAAGCCAAAATCTTTCTATAATGTAGATGAACGACAATCGAACTATATGTATTGGACGGTAGATTTTAAAACGCCAGCATCGGTATCTTCTAACCTTACCAAAACCGATGCCCATCATTTTGAAGGGCTATTGAATACCGACCCTATTTTTGTGGTTCAATCGCAGCAACAGCCGTCCTTTACCATTACTTATCAAGAAACTTTGGTAGCGTTTACTTATCCCGTAGATGCCAATCAGCAGCAATATCTCAATTTCTATATTCCACTACAACTCAATTTCATTAAGGAATACTTGGGCACTTTACCAAAGAAAATCCTTATCACTAAAAAAATTAAAAGCGACCAACATTTTATCGGAATTGATGATATTACCTTTTGGAAATTTAGATTTCAATTGTTCAATGATGCCCAAAAAAATGATTTAGATTATTTTTCTACACTTTCTAAGGCATGTGCTACACAACTTTTTAATACCGATGGCATTGAAAATCATTGGATAGAAAATGGGATTAAGACTTATTTGGAAATGCAGTACATTAAGCGTTTTTATAATGATAAAAAATTATTGGGTGATTTACCAGAACAGTTGATATTGTTTAAAATCAGTCCTTTAAAGTGGACGCACCTTTCCAAATTAACCCTTTCGGACCGCTATGGTTTAGGCTATCAATATATGATGAGCCAAAATCTAGACCAAGCCATGGCAACCTCTTATCCAGAATTGAGCAATTTTAATCAGTTGGCAATTAGTCAAATGGAAGCGGGAACTTTATTTAATTTTATCGCCGAAAAAATGGGTATTCAAAAGTTTAATGCCTTTTTGAAAAATTGGATTACTACCCATCCTCATCAACCAATTGTGCTATCCGAATTTCTTAACCAATTGGCACAAAAATCTCAATATAGCAGTGTGTTTTTAGAGGATTTTATTCAGGTTAAAAATAGAGTGAATTTTAAACTTAAAAACTTTAAGAGGCAAGAAGATGGTACCATTGCGGTAAAGGTTAAAAAAAATACCGAAGCCCAGATTCCTTTTCAACTTAAAACCATAGATTCTCAAGGAAAAGAACATCAATATTGGTACGACACCAGTTCCAAAAAGGAATCCACTTATATTATTCCAGAACATCAGGCAGAGAAAATTATCATTAATGATGATTATCTATTTCCAGAAAGCAATGACCGAGATAATTATCTCTATACCAGAGGTTTTTTCTCGAATATGAAAAAGCCAAAACTAAAACTATTTACCGATGTTCCTAATCCAGAATATAACGAACTTTATCTTAGTCCTACCTTTAAATACAATTATTACGATAAAGTTTTAATAGGTTTGGGCATTACGAATGAAAATTTGTTAAACCGTCCATTTACCTTTGTGGTAAAGCCTTATTATAGTACGGGAACGGGGCAGATGACGGGACTAGCAGGAGCATCTTATCAATTTTTACCTGCTGATGCATTTTTCCAAAGTTGGCGCATCGGGGCTAAAGCATCCTATTTTCACTATGCTAAAGATTTGGCATTTAGAAAAATAAGTTTGTATTCTCAGTTGAGTTTTAATAAACATCCAAGAAGCCAAATTGGAAGATATTTAAGCCTTTCTTTTGATCATGTAAATAAAGATTTAAGCTCGACTATGAAAGCTTTAAATGACTATGATTCGTATCATCTTTGGAACTTAGGCTATGTCTATTCTGATAGGAAAGCCATCTACGAAAAAATTATGGGAATTACTCTGCAACATGCCCAAGATTTCAATAAAGTTTCTGCCGAAGCCTTTTATCGCTGGGAATATATTCAAGATAAAAAATTAAGCGTTAGACTTTTTGGTGGATATTTTCTAACTAACGAAACCAGAAATTCTTATTTTGATTTTGGAATTTCCACACTGTCTAATTATAGTTTTTCGCATAGTATCATCCGCCGACCTACGGGAAATTATTATGCACCACGCCAGTTCGTTTTAGCCGAAGGAGCCTTTAAATCGTCTATAAATGATACCGCTAATCAGTGGATTACCACTTTGAATACCAATCTACAAGTATGGAAATTTTTCAGCCTCTATGCCGATGCTGGGGTTTATAAAAATAGAAATGACAAAGGCCATTTTATCTATGATAGTGGTGTGGGGCTTCAGTTGATTCCAGATATTTTTGAAATTTATTTCCCAGTACAATCCACTTTAGGTTTTGAACCGAGCTTACCTCACTATGACAAACGCATACGATTTATGTTTAATTTTAACCTTTCTGCCATTATCACGCAACTTCGGCGAGGTTGGTTCTAAATCCTATGTTTAGTCTAAAAAATAATCCGTAATTTTACGCCTTTAAAATATATGCCTTCTAAAAGGCTTTAACAAAATAAAACTAGATGAATAAAGATATTATAAAGTACGCATGGTGGATGTATGTGGCGGTATTGGTGTTGTTTTTTGGTGTTTATTATTTCTTTATGAACGAGCAATACTTTAGAACCACTATGGTGATGAATGCGTTCGTATTGCCTTTGATTTTTGCGGTTGGTGCTTTTGTTTCGGTCTATACTTATAAGAAACTAAAAGGAAGAATGAGTTTTAAAGAAGCCTTCAATCGTGCTTTTTTACCCATGTTTATGGCGGGTTTTTTATCCATTGGTTCTATATTTTTATTTATTAATTTTGGTGATGCCGAAGTAAAACAAGTCCTTAACCGACAATATATTGAAAGTTTTAAAAACTCTTTAGAAGAGGAATATGCAAAGGCAAAATCTATGGTAAAACCAAACACCGAAGAAGCCAAAGACCTCGAAAAAAAATATCAAGAAGGCAAACTGCGTATTGCTAAAAAAGTAGAAGCCAAAGAAGATATGTTTTCGGCGTACTATTTCTCATTAGTCTTTGCTGGCTACTGTTTGTTTTTTATTATTTTATCGGTGTTTTTTGGAAGTTTTTTCAGAAGCAAAAGCGAATATTAATCTTTTATACTCCCTTTTATGAACTTGTCTATCGTCATTCCATTACTCAACGAAGCCTCTTCTTTAGAAGAACTTTATCAGCGTATTGATACCACTTGTCTAGAGGCGGATATTTCTTACGAAATTTGGTTTGTAGACGATGGAAGTACGGATAATTCTTGGGAAGTTATTATGACACTAAGGGCTAAAAACCCGAATGTCCATGCCATTAAGTTTTCAAGAAATTATGGTAAATCTCAGGCATTGCACGCGGCTTTTGCAAGAGTTAATGGCGATGTGGTGATTACGATGGATGCCGATTTACAGGACTTTCCAGAGGAAATTCCAGAACTCTATTATAAAGTACTGATTGAACATTACGATATTGTAAGTGGTTGGAAGAAAAAGCGTTATGATAATGTCATGACGAAAAATATTCCGTCTAAACTTTTTAATGCAGCAGCAAGGAAAGTGTCTGGTGTATCACTCCACGATTTTAATTGTGGACTAAAGGCTTATAAAAAACAAGTGGTAAAGTCCATTGATGTTTATGGCGATATGCACCGCTATATCCCCGTTTTGGCAGCCAATGCAGGGTTTAGAAAAATTACAGAAAAGTCCGTACAACACCAAGCCCGCCCGTACGGCAGTTCTAAATTTGGTACCGAACGCTTTATTAGAGGATTTTTAGATTTGGTGACGCTATGGTTTGTGAGTCGTTTTGGCGGTCGCCCGATGCACTTTTTTGGGGCAGTCGGTACGCTGATGTTTATCATTGGATTTTTATCGGCGCTATGGCTAGGAATTTCTAAATTAATAGAGGTATCCAAAGGCATTTATGGTCATCTCATTGCCAACAATCCATGGTTTTATATTGCCCTTACGATGATGTTGATGGGAACCATGCTATTTATCGCAGGGTTTTTAGGCGAAATGATTATCCGTACCCATAGAGAACACAAAAACTACCATATAGAGGAGGAGGTGTAGAAGGGAAGTCCTACTTTAATTCGATAAAGTTATTATTTCTTCTCATTCTTTCAATAAACGCCTTTTCTTTTGCTTTATCGGTATAGTTTAATCTACCATTGGTGGCTTGTATAGGATTATAGTAAAAGTTTTGCTTTATTCTGTTAAAATCTTCTCTATTTGTAACCACTTCTTTTCCTGAATATGGATATACAACTTGTTTGGGAATTGTCGTTTTTGAAATTTCAACTGCTGTAAAAATATATTGCTTTTTAGCATCTTCAACTTTTAATATTAGTCCAGGCAAACCATTAAATTTATAAGGACCTTCATTGATAGGTATTTGTTCTGTAAACCAAGCGTACCAAAGACGACCACCATATTGGATTGAAGCTTTTTTACAATCGTAGCCTAAGATTTTTTCAGTATCAGATAGTATGTTCCATTGATTTAAAAATGTATTTTTTTCATAATAAATAAAATTCCCTAAACCACTTATTTTTTCTCTAAAATTTAATGAATCTTTTTGCTTCTGAACTGAAAACTTAAAATCACTTCTAAATTTAGGTCTATCTAAAATACTAGTAATGGAGGAATTAGCACTGTTTTGAATTTCAAGCAATGTAGAATCCGACTTGTATTTATTTTCAGATAAAAAGTAAGAAACTTTATCATTAAAAAGTAAATATGCTAATTCTTCATATCTATTATTTTGTTCCGTGGAATCTTTTATAAAATTGATATGATATATAACTTTATAACTATTGCTTTGTGCTTGTAGATAGCTTGAAAATAAAGTTATTAAAATTAAAACAAATTTCATAGTTTATTTAAACTCTTTAACTTCCCTCATCTCATCATTATTTACTCCACTGCCACAGCATCATCGCCACGGTCGTCTGCAATCGCGGTGATATTCCCTTCAGGCTCTGAAACTATCATTTCTGTTTTTCCAATAGGGCCTCTTACTTCAAACTGATAGCCTTTTTTCTCTAATGCTTCAATAGTGGTTTTCGGGAAATCTTTTTCTACAGAAATAGATTCTGGTAACCATTGATTATGGAATTTTGGAAGGTTAACAGAGCGGTTGGGACTCATTTTAAAATCAACCACATCTACTATTGACTGAAATACCGAAGTTGGAATGGTAGTGCCACCCGGTGTACCGACCACCATAAAGGCTTTATTGTCTTTCAAAACCACCGTAGGTGCCATAGAGGACAGCATGCGTTTCCCTGCTTTTACAGCATTCGCTTCGCCACCCACAGCACCAAACATATTAGGCACACCGGGCTTTATAGAAAAATCGTCCATTTCATTATTTAAGAAAAATCCAGCCCCTGATACCACAACTTTACTACCGTAATAGCCATTGAGCGTGGTGGTAACCGATACCGCATTGCCTTCCTTATCCAAAATAGAAATATGCGTAGTCTGGGTACTTTCTGGATTAGGATTGATGATTTTCCCAACCGCTGCACTTGGTGTGGCTTTATCAAAACTAAAAGACTGCCATCTGGATTTTAAATAATCTTTGCTGATGAGGCGTGGTGTTTGGTCTTTTATAAAGTCGGGGTCGCCCATATATTCGGCTCTATCTGCGTAGGCACGGCGCTCGGCTTCTACCATAATTTGTACCGCTTCTGGGGAGTTGGGTTGATATTGTGCTAAGTTTTCAAAACCTGCCATCGTTAGCATTTGTGCCAATAGAGGTCCACCGCTTGAGGGCAAAGGCATCGAAACCACTTCGTAGCCTTTGTAGTCAAAACTAAGTGGGGTACGAACTTTCACTTGATAATGCTTTAAATCATCAAGGGTTATGATGCCATTACCGCGTTTCATTTCATCTACGATTAATTGAGCCGTTTTCCCTTCATAAAATCCTTTTAACCCCAATTTCTGAATGCGTTTTAGCGTATTGGCTAAATCGTTTTGCACCAAAATATCGCCCGCTTTCCAAGGCTTATCTTTTACAAATACGATGGCATTTTTATTATGTTTTAAAAAAGCCTCTTGCTCTTCATTGAGTAATTTTGCTTCTTTATCCGTAATGGCAAAGCCTTGTTCGGCAAGGTCAATAGCGGGCTGTATCAGTTGAGACATAGACAGATTGGCATGTTTCAGCATTTCAAAAAATCCTGCTACGGAACCTGGAACGCCTACTGCCAAACGCCCGTTTTGAGAAAGATCAGTATCGGCATTTCCATTTTTATCTAGGTACATATCTCTGTGTGCCTTTTGCGGTGCAGTTTCTCTAAAATCAATGGCTAATTTTTCTCCATTGGCTTTTACCGCTACTAAGAAACCACCACCACCGATATTTCCCGCTTGAGGATAAACCACTGCTAAGGCATATTGTGTAGCAATGGCGGCATCAAAGGCATTTCCACCTTCTTTTATAACTTTTATTCCCGCTGCACTAGCCAAAGGATGTGCAGAAACTACTACAGATTTGTTTTGCGTTTGTACATTTTTTACGATGTTATAATCCGTAAACTGTGCAGAGATTATCCCTGAGATAAAAAGAACGATATAACTAGTTTTCTTCATAATATTAAAATTAAATGGTGAATATAATGATAATTTGAGCTTACCCCTTAACTGAATGAATAAATTCTTGGGCTTTATCTTTCCAGTTTTTATTTTCAAGTAAAATTCTTACAAAAGCCGTCCCAATAATGCCGCCATCGGAATATTGAGTTACGGTTTCGAAGTCCGATTTATTTTTAATTCCAAAACCAATCATCACAGGATTTTTAAGTTGTAGAGCAGATAGGCGTTCCAAATAGGCTTCATTATTTATACTTTTATTGGTGTTCCCCGTTGTTGCCGAAGAACTAACCGCATAGAGGAATCCAGAACTTAGTTGGTCAAGGTATTGGATTCTTTCGTCTGAAGTTTCTGGCGTTACCAAAAATGAGAAATTTAAGCCATACTCCTGAAGGATGTTCCGATACTTCTGCTCAAACTCTATTGGTGGCAGATCTGGAATAATCAATCCATTAACACCAACCTCAGCGCATTGTTTACAAAAATTTTCAAATCCAAATTGGAGTACGGGATTAAAATAACCCATCAAAATTTTAGGAATATTAACGCTATCTTTTATAGACTTTAACTGCTCAAATAAAGTGGCGATAGTCATTCCATTTTTTAAGGCTAAAGTATGGGCTTCTTGGATTACGGGACCATCGGCTACGGGGTCAGAATAAGGGATGCCAATTTCCATCATATCTGCCCCTGAATCTTGTATGAATAGAGCCACTTTAGTGGTATCCTCTAAATTTGGGACACCTGCTGTAAAATATATATTGAGTTTTTTCATTGAGTAATTAGAAATTAGAGGTTAGAAATTAGAGGTATTTCAAATAAGTTTCCATATCCTTATCGCCTCTACCGCTTAGGCAAAGCACGACCACCTCATCTTTATTAAATGATTTTTTATCCAAAACTGCCAAAGCATGCGCACTTTCTAATGCGGGAATGATGCCTTCGATTTTGGTTAAATTAAATGCAGCTTTCAAAGCCTCATCGTCATTAATGCTAAAAAAATCGGCTCTTTTTTCTTTAAATAAATGGGCGTGCATCGGTCCAATGCCTGGGTAATCCAGCCCCGCCGATATGGAATAAGGCTCTATGACCTGACCGTCTTTGGTTTGGATAACCAGACTTTGGCTGCCGTGTAGAACACCAATTGTTCCCAACGCTGTGGTGGCTGCCGTTTCCCCAGAGTTTATACCTAAACCGCCTGCTTCTGCCGCGATGATTTTGACTTTATCGTTATTGGCAAAATGATAAAAAGTTCCCGCCGCATTACTTCCTCCGCCTACACAAGCGATAAGATAATCGGGATAATCTCTACCGATGGCTTCTTTTAGTTGCCATTGTATTTCTTCGGAAATGATACTTTGAAATCTCGCTACCATATCGGGAAACGGATGAGGTCCAACTACACTCCCAATGATGTAATGCGTGGTGGTGGCATTATTAATCCAATCTCTTAAGGCTTCATTTACCGCGTCTTTTAGTGTTTTTGACCCTGATGTTGCAGGTACTACTGTGGCGCCCAGCATTTTCATACGCGCTACATTTGGAGCTTGTCTGGCAATATCCACTTCGCCCATATAGACGATACATTCTAACCCGAGTAATGCACACGCCGTAGCTGTAGCCACACCATGCTGACCCGCGCCCGTTTCGGCAATGATGCGTTGTTTCCCTAATCTCTTAGCCAATAAGGCTTGTCCTAGGGCATTGTTGATTTTATGTGCTCCTGTATGGTTAAGGTCTTCTCGTTTTAGATAAATGTTTGTGCCATACTGTTGGCTTAAATTAGGGGCAAAATATAGCGGTGTCGCTCTGCCTACATAGTCCTTTAGCAAGGCTCTAAATTCGTTTTGGAATGCCTTATCATTAATGATGTTAAGGTATTCTTTTTGGAGTTCCGCCACATTAGGATAAAGCATTTCGGGGATAAAAGCCCCACCGAAGTCGCCATAGTAGCCGTTAATATCTGGGTTTTGAAAATTCATATATTATAAAGATGGTTTAGGTTCAAAAATACTAAAATTTATGGTTTAATTGAGTGATAAATGCCTCAATTTTTTGAAGGTTTTTAATGCCAGGTTCGTGTTCAAATTTGGAATTGATATCCAGCGCGTAGGGCAGAGGTGTCAAAGCCTTAGCCTGATGAATATTATCTTCGCAGATGCCACCACTTAAAACATAAGGTTTTTGGAGAGTGATTTTATTCAATAACTGCCAATCAAAACTTTTTCCTGTACCGCCAAAGTCTTTGCTATCCGTATCAAATAATAGATAGTCCACCCATTCATTTTGGTATGGGTGAATCGAAGGTAAGTATTTTCCCACACGAATAACTTTAATAATTTTAACTTCATCAGGTAATAAAGCCCTCAATTCTTTGATGGTTTCCATAGATTCATCGCCGTGAAGTTGGATTAAATTTAATTTTGATGCTCTACAAATATCATTGATATTCTGTGGAATTTCATTAACAAAAACCCCAACTTTCCCTTGATGCGAAACCCCAGCAATAGCTTCTAAACTTAAATGATTCAACACATACCGAGGCGACTTTGGATAAAAAATAAATCCTAAATAGTCTATTTTTAACGCCATTAATGATTCAATTTGGTTTAAATCGGTTAAACCGCAGACTTTTACTTTTGGTGACTTCATAGGTTAGGCTTTAATATCGTTAATAAACGCTTTTAGCCCAGCACCTGCGTCTTGCTGTTTCATAAAATATTCTCCCATTAGAAAGGCGTCAAACCCATTGGCTTTAAGTTGTTTATAAATATCCGCACTATAGATAGCACTTTCGGCAACGCTAATGGTGTCTTTAGGAAGTTCATTTCTCATCCTGATGGCGTGTTCGTAATCGACTTCAAAAGTATTTAGGTTTCTATTATTAATACCTACTAACTGAATGTTTTCATCATGCTTAGAAAAATCTTCGCCACCATAAAATTCTAACAATACCGCTAACCCTAGTTCGTGGGCTTTAGCTGTTAATTCTTGCACCTGATTTTTACTTAAAATATTAGCAATGAGTAAAATACAATCTGCGCCATAGGCTTTGGCTTGTTCTATTTGATAGTCATCAATAATAAAATCTTTTCTTAGCAAAGGAATACCATACTGATGAGCGGTTTCTAAATCTTTTAAACCTCCACCAAAAAAAGGGGTATCCGTAAGCACAGAAACACACGCCGCACCTTCCGACTGGTATTGCGGTACAATAGTTTCCACTCTCGCCTCAATATTAATATTTTGCTTTGAAGGCGATTTTCTTTTAAACTCTGCAATGATGCCATAAGGCGATGTTTTTAATGCTTCTATAAACTCTCGTCTTGGTTGATGATATAACGCTCTATCCTTTAGAAACTCTAAAGGCTCTTGTCTTTGATGGACGATAATTTCTTCTCGTTTAGACGCTACAATTTTATCTAAAATACTCATAATTTAATGCTTTTATGCCGTTACAGAATTTAGACAAGCTAAGGCTTTACCTTCATATAGACTATCTTTTGCTAAGGCTAAACAAGTATTGTAATCGCCGTACTGGTGCGTATTATAAAGTGCCATAGCGGCATTGGCTAAAACTACGGCGTTCTGTTCTGGTGTGCCTTTACCTTCTAAAATGGTTTTAAAAATTTCTGCTGCTTGTTCTTTTGTTTCGCCACCATATAACGATTCTGGGGATAGATTGCTAAATCCTAATTCTTCGGCTGAATACACCGCTTCGCCAGATTTATCGACTATCTTAGTATCTTGGGTTAGACTAATTTCATCATAGCCGTCTAAAGCGTGGACTAGCATATAGTTGGCATCCTCGTGCTGGAGTAAATATTGATACAACCTTGCAATTTCTAAACTATAAACCCCAATCATACTGTGCTGTGGTTGAGCAGGATTGACTAATGGTCCTAAAAGATTAAAAAAAGTTCTCAATCCTAAACCTTTCCTCAACGCCGCAACGGATTTAAGCGCAGGGTGGAAGAGTGGGGCGTGAAGAAAACAAATATTTCCTTTTTCTAAATCCGATTTCAAGGCCTCGGAAGTGGTTTTAAACTGATAGCCTAATTGCTCCAATACATTAGACGAACCACTAACCGAAGATACACCATAGTTCCCATGTTTTGCTACTTTTTGTCCCGATCCAGCCACTACAAAACACGCTAAAGTAGAAATGTTAAATGTATCTTTTCCATCGCCACCTGTGCCTACAATATCTACTAGATCTGTAGTACCTAAATCCACAGGATTGGCCAAGCTGAGAAGTGCTTCTCTAAAGCCTGTAAGTTCCTCTAGCGTAATGGGACGCATCAAAAATACCGTTACAAAAGCGGTGGCTTCCGTTTCGTTGAACTTCCCTTGTGCCAATTCTATCATAATGGCTTTCGCCTCTGCTTTGGAAAGGGTTTGGTGGTTAAATAAATAATTGAGTATCTGTTTCATAAGTTTTTAAATGGTTTAAACATTCATTAATGTTTTAAAAAGTTTTGGAGTATGGCTCTGCCTTGTGGTGTTAAAATACTTTCAGGGTGAAATTGTACCGCGTGAGCATCATAATCTCTGTGTTGTACCGCCATAATCATCCCATCTTCATCTATGGCTGTAATTTCTAATTCTTCTGGAAAATCCTCTGGATTCACTGCCCAAGAATGGTATCTGCCGACTTCTATTTCATCGGGCAAATTTTTAAATAATAACGCATTGGGTTGGATAATTTTAGCCGTGGTTGCTACCCCGTGGTAAATTTCCGTTAAGTTGATTAAACTCCCTCCAAAGGCTTCCGCAATGGCTTGTTGTCCCAAACATACGCCCAATATCGACTTTTTAGGAGCATAAGTTTTAATGACTTCTAATAATAATCCAGCTTCCTCAGGAATACCTGGACCAGGTGACAAAATAATTTTATCGTATTGGTCAATGGCTGCTAAGGAAATTTTATCGTTTCTAAAGACATCTACGGGTTCGCCTACAATCTGTTCTATCATCTGCACCAAGTTGTAGGTAAAACTATCGTAGTTATCAAATACTAATATTTTCATTTTAATAGAGTTAAAGTTATAAATCTTTGGCTTTTTTAATGGCGTTTTTCAAGGCATTGAGTTTATTATTCACTTCTTGAAGTTCCATTTCGGGGGTAGATTTTGCTACGATGCCCGCACCAGCCTGATAAAATAAGGTGTTATTTTTGCTTAAAAATGTTCTAATCATAATGGCTTGATTGCAAGAACCATCAAAGCCTACAAAACCCAAACAACCACCATAATAGCCTCTGGAAGTTGGTTCGTATTGGTCAATGAGTTCCATTGCTTTATATTTTGGGGCACCGCTTAAAGTCCCTTGTGGAAAAGTAGTGGCAATCATTTCATAAGGGTTGATGTCTTGGGAAAGTTTTGCTTTTACTTCGCTTACCATATGAATTACGGCTGAGAAAAATTGAATTTCCTTTAATTTAGATACCTTTACTTCTTTACCCAATTTGCTTAAATCATTTCTGGCTAAATCTATCAACATAGTATGTTCGGCATTTTCTTTAGGGTCGTTTTTTAAGGCTTCGGCAGCTTCTAAATCTTTTTGTAGGTCGCCTGTTCTTTTAAAAGTTCCCGCAATAGGGTGGATGATGGCAGTGTGGTCTTTGATAATCAATTGACTTTCTGGGCTAGATCCCATCAATTTATAATCGCCATAATCAAAGAAAAATAGGTAAGGCGACGGATTGATATTCCTTAACGCACGATATACTTGAAATTCATCGCCTTTATATTTCTGTTGAAATCTTCGGCTGAGTACCAATTGGAATACATCGCCACGCATGGTGTGTTGCTGTGCTTTTTTAACCAATTCTAGATACTCTTGATCTTCGAGGTTTGAAGTCTCAAAATCTTCAGTTTCAAAAGGGTAAACTGCAATGATTTTATGCTTAATAATATCTTCAATACGGCTCATTTCAGATTTTAAACCTTCAATTTTATTTTCTATGATGCGCATTTCATCGTTTTTATGGTTGAAAGCAATCACATATTGATAAAGTCGGTAGCGTAGGATAGGAATTTCGGTTTCTTTGCTCTGCGGTTTAAATGTTATCGTTTCAAAAAAAGGAATAGCTTCATAGCTCGTATAGCCGAATAACCCTTGTGCCATAGCTTCAATGGGATGATTAACGGGTTCACATTGATAATGATTGGAAAACTCGTTGAGCAAATCCGTTAGACTCACTTTTTCATAAAATTTAAGTTTTTTAGGATGTTCATTAGGGTATTTGATTTCGTAGGTTTGATAATCATTAATTTCTATTCCCGCAATGGCATTGATGGCAATAAAAGAATAACTGCCATCTGCAGCGTTATGGTCGGCACTTTCGAGAAGAATGGTATCTCGAAATTCATCTCTTAGTTTTAAATAAATTTCCATCGGCGTATGCAAATCGCCCATGAGTGCTTTGGATTTTGTTTTAATCGATGTCATAAAATGATATATTAAAAAAGACTTCAACGAAAATGGCTGAAGTCTTTAGTATAAGGTTATAGTTTAATCTTTAGTTTAAAAATACAATACCACAATAGTTTCAGACCCAGCAAAGAGTTTGAAGCCACCACCATGGATTTGTGTTTTCTAATTTCATATTGCAAA
The DNA here is from genome assembly GCF_000374405.1 of Riemerella columbina DSM 16469. Lineage (GTDB taxonomy): Bacteria > Bacteroidota > Bacteroidia > Flavobacteriales > Weeksellaceae > Riemerella > Riemerella columbina. Next base: position 47,780 of record NZ_KB894281.1, on the reverse strand, counting down.
TGTAACTTTTTTTTACAAAAAAACAAATTATAGTTGCATAATTAATTTTAATAACTATATTTGTAGAAATAAAAAACAATCAGTTATGAAAAGAATAATGCTTAGCCTAGCTCTGTTAGGAATGGTGAGTACATCAGCTTGGGCTCAAAACAGTGTGAAAATGACTTATAACTATGGAAGTGAAAATACAGAACTCCAAAAGATTTTAGATTTTGAAAATATTTACACCGAGGAACTTACCTTTGAGAGCAAAGATTTAAAAGGAAAACATTATCAAGTAGACCTTCAGGAATTTGATAATGGTCAATTAGTTTCAAACACGATACTTTTAGATACCTCAGAAGTAGATTATTTTAAAGTTGATTCGGATAAGTTGACCCTAGAGTTTTTCTTTAAACCAAGCGATGGCAAGTTAAAAACTCATATTAGAGGAGAAAGATTTGGTACTAAAAAATTCTATAATGACCTTAAAGGAAAAGCGGATGAGTATGTATTAAAAGATTTTTTTGGAGCAAAGAAAGAGTTAATGATAGATTTAAAGAAACCCAACGCGATTTTGGCGATTATTACCCCTACAAAATACGCTGATGGCTCTGGTTCTTATTGTGCCGTAGTTCAATCTGATGTTGCTCCAGAACAACTCGGGACTCATTTTAATATTCCACATTATTTTTTGGTGAAGATTAAGTTTAAGTGATTTGTAAGCCTTTAATTTTTAGAATCCCACTTTTTTATAAATCCTAACAAATATCATTTGAAAATTCGGATTAAATTGCGACCTTTATGGTGTAAAAAATTAAAACTTATAAACAATGGAAAATCACATGTTAGCCAACGAATTCCCAGAATTTAAGGAATTGATGACGGAACTGAAAGTCTCGGACAACCACTTTAAAAAACTATTTTCAGACTATGATGAAGTCAATGGGAAAATAGCACATTATGAAGCAGGGGAGCAAAGTCACACTACGGACGAGTTCTTAACGGAACTTAGAAAAGAAAGACTTCACCTAAAAGATGAAATTTATAATTATCTGAAAAGTAAATAATTGTAAATTTTCATTACCCCTAAAGCAAGGTTACAAGGTTTATTTTGTAGTCTTGCTTTTTTAATGGTGCTAATCCATTTTTTTTCGTTATTTTTGTGGCGTAAAAAATTTTTATGCAAAATATTAGAAACATCGCGATTATCGCCCATGTTGACCATGGAAAAACTACTTTGGTAGATAAAATTATTCACGCCACTCATATCTTTAGAGAAAACCAAGAGAGTGGGGAACTTATAATGGATAATAATGACTTAGAAAGAGAAAGAGGAATTACCATTCTTTCTAAAAATATCTCTGTCACTTATAAAGATACTAAAATTAATGTTATTGATACGCCTGGTCACGCCGATTTTGGTGGTGAGGTAGAGCGTGTTCTTAAAATGGCAGATGGGGTATTACTTCTTGTAGATGCCTTTGAAGGGCCGATGCCACAAACGAGATTTGTACTTCAAAAAGCTTTGGAATTAGGATTAAAACCTATCGTGGTGATCAACAAAGTAGATAAGCCGAACTGTCGTCCAGATGAGGTACATGACCAAGTATTCGATTTATTCTTCAACTTAGATGCTACCGAAGCGCAATTAGACTTTCCAACATTTTATGGATCTTCTAAACAAGGGTGGTTCAACACAAGTTTAGAGCCTACCGATAATATTCTACCATTATTAGATGGTATTTTACAATATGTTCCTGAGCCAAAAGTATCTGAAGGTTCGCTACAAATGCAAGTGACTTCTTTAGACTATTCTTCGTTTTTAGGTAGAATTGCCGTAGGAAAAGTGACTAGAGGTTCGGTTAAGGAATCTCAATGGATTGGTCTTTCTCAGGAAGATGGAAAAATCATCAAAGGGAAAGTAAAAGAGCTTTATGTATTTGAAGGTTTAGGTAAAAAGAAAGTAAGCGAAGTTTTTGCTGGTGATATTTGTGCTATCGTAGGATTTGATCAATTCCAAATTGGAGATACTTTTGTAGACTTAGAAACTCCAGAAGCATTGCCAAGATTGTCTATTGACGAGCCTACCCTGAATATGACTTTCTCTATCAACAATTCGCCATTCTTTGGTAAAGATGGTAAATATGTGACTTCTAACCATTTAAAAGATAGATTAGAAAAAGAATTAGAAAAAAACTTAGCCTTAAGAGTAGAACAAACTGAAGATGCTAATACCTTTTTAGTATTTGGTAGAGGGATTCTTCACCTTTCTGTATTGATTGAAACTATGCGTAGAGAAGGCTATGAAATGACGATTGGTCAGCCACAAGTCATATTAAAAGAAGTAGATGGCGAGCAATGTGAGCCATACGAATCTCTAGTGGTGGATGTACCAGAAGAATATGCTTCTAGAGTGATTGACCTTGCTACACAGAGAAAAGGGGACTTACACATTATGGAAACCAAAGGCGAGATGCAGCATTTAGAATTTGAAATTCCATCTCGTGGATTAATCGGTTTGCGTTCTCAAATGCTAACAGCTACGGCAGGAGAGGCTATTATGGCACACCGTTTCTTAGATTATAAACCATTTAAAGGTCAGATTCCAGGTCGTAATAATGGCGTATTGATTTCTAAAAACCAAGGGTCTGCCACAGCATATTCTATTGAAAAACTTCAAGATAGAGGTCGGTTTTTTGTAGACCCAGGTGAGGAAGTATATGTAGGAATGATTGTAGGAGAACAAAATAAGCCAGGTGACTTAGTAGTGAATATTGTGGAAGGAAAACAACTTAACAATATGCGCGCAGCTGGTAAAGATAAAGACGGAAGTATTGCCCCTAAAGTGCTATTAACTTTAGAAGAATGTATGGAATATATCCAAGCAGATGAGGCAATAGAGGTAACGCCCAACTTTATCCGTATGAGAAAGAAAATACTTTCTGAAGAAGATAGAAAGCGTGCTGAAAGAACGGCAAAAGCATAAAGCATTCTTTATATAGATAACTAAAAAGAGCCATCTCTCTTGAGGTGGCTTTTGCTTTTGTACTATCTTTGGTTAATCCATCGTTCTTTTAGAATTTTCATCCCTTCTGTTGCGGAAGTCTGTAAGCAGTTTTTAGATACCGAAAATTGTACGGGTAAGTGAGGGTCAATTACGAAAAGTTCACCATGTGGTGGAATAAAATCAATTAACGATGCCGCTGGATACACTTGCAAGGAAGTACCAATTACCAATAATATATCCGCAGTAGAAACTATGGCTGCTGCGCGTTCCATTTTGGGAACCATTTCGCCAAACCAAACAATATGTGGTCGTAGTTGATTGCCTAATTCATCGGTATCGCCGAGATTTAAGTCGTGTTCCCACGGAATAATTTTAGTATCATCATTAATAGGTCTGGCTTTTTTTAACTCGCCATGGAGATGAATCACTTGGCTAGAACCAGCTCTTTCGTGCAAATCGTCTACATTTTGGGTAATGATTTGGACATCATAATAACCTTCCAATTCGGCTAAAATATGATGCGCTTCGTTAGGTTCCACTTCTGCTAACTGGCGTCTTCTCAGATTATAAAACTCGAGGACTAATTCTGGATTTTTATTAAACCCTTCGGGGCTGGCAACCTCTTCTATTCGGTGATTTTCCCACAATCCATTCGCATCTCTAAAAGTATTGATACCACTTTCGGCAGAGATTCCTGCACCTGATAGTACGACGAGTTGCTTTTTCATAATTATTTGGTATAAAATTGTATCGTTTTTTCTATGGCATCAGAACAGACAGGACAAAAGCCATCTGGTCTGTTGGATTTCATTCGGCAATCCATCACAGGACTGTAGATATCTTTTGGACTGTAGCCGCCCCCTTCAAACACACCAACGGTATTTTCATAAGTAGAGATTCTAGGGGTTGGAATAGGTGTATTTTTTTTAATCATTGACTGCCATTTGGTTTTAAAATCGACCATTGTGGTTAAGTTAGGTTCCCAAGGTTCGATGTTGAAATTATAAAGACTTTCTGCACCGCCATTAGCGTCGTAATATTCATCGCCTAAGCCTACAAAACCATGTCCGAATTCATGAACAAAAACCTTATCCGAAAGAGCATCGTCGGCAGAAACTAAATTAATTACATTATAAAAGCCACCGCCCCCGTATCTGTCGGTATTTACAATTACAAATAATTGGTCATAGGGTACATTAGCGGCTAAATCTGCTAACTTAAACATCGATAAAGTTGTAAGATAGCGTGGCGTATCAAAAGTATAGAATTTGGAGTTAAGAATGGTGTTTTTATATACATTTTCTCCTGGAATATCCGTTCCCGATTCTTGTGAAGGCGTTCTCACTAAATATACATTAAAATCTTCCCGATGCTTGCTGAATGGCGGAATGGTAAACATATAGTCGATAAACTTTCGAGTGTCTTTTTCAAACTTTGCCATTTCCTCTTTGGTGTAGCCATCGGCTAATACTGCAATATCTACGGCTTTGGATGATGGTTTATTGCCATAAATTCTTTTGGTAGGGTAGTGGTAGGGTGTTTCTTTAATGATATGATAATCTTCTGGAGAAATTTTCTGTTCCAATAGGGTTTCAAAAGTTCCATTTTTAGTTCTATGCTGAACATCTACCAAAACTTCTTTTTTGGGATAAGGAATTTGTAGGGTGTTTTCAAAACTGCGTTTTCGTTCTTTAGCTTCTGGAGTGCCTTGCCATTCGCTAAAAATAGGGCTAAAGCCTTTAGAAAATATTAATTTCCCAGATTGGGCATCTTTTACTTGTAGCCTGTAATTTCCGTAGTTTGGATAAATCAATTGAGCTCTACTTCCAGCCCCATAAAAAGGTTCTTTTTTGAGCTGATAAATAGAAACTTCTTGCTGCTGATGTGAACCATTAAGAAGCATATCGATTCTAAGACTACCATCAGTAAAATAGTCATCAAAATTAATGGTTTCCTGAGCGTAAAAGTTGGATAATAAACCTAAACTTAATATAGCGAATGCCTTTTTCATATTTTTAATCTTAATACTTACAAAAATAAATAAAAAAAGATGATTAACCCATAGTATACGGATTAATCATCATAAAAAAAAATTAAGTAAAAAGATGTTTATTAGCCTAAATAAGGATATTTATAATCTTTAGGGGATACAAAAGTTTCTTTGATACTTCTTACAGATACCCAACGCAGAAGATTCATTTTAGAACCTGCTTTATCGTTGGTTCCAGAAGCTCTAGAACCACCAAATGGCTGTTGACCTACTACGGCACCAGTTGGTTTGTCATTAATATAGAAGTTACCAGATGCATTTTCTAACGCTTTGTAAGCTTCATCAATGGCGTAGCGACATTGTGCAAAGATAGAACCCGTTAATGAATATGGTGATGTACTATCTACTAATTTTAGAGTTTCCTCCCATTTGGCATCTTCATAGACATAAACCGTTAATATTGGGCCGAAGATTTCTTCTACCATACTTTCGTATTTAGGATTGGTGGTTTTAATTACCGTTGGGTATACAAACCATCCTTTAGAATCATCGGTTTTTCCACCGATAATTACTTCAGCATCTGATGCTTTTTCCGCTCTTTCGATATAGCCTTTACATTTCTCGAATGAATTTTTATCAATAACTGCATTTACAAAGTTAGATGGATCTTCTGGTGAACCTACTTTTACAGTTTTAAGTTGTGCTTCCATTTTAGATTTCACTTCATTCCAAAGCGATTGAGGGATATAAGCTCTAGAAGCGGCAGAGCATTTTTGGCCTTGATATTCAAATGCACCTCTTACTAAAGCTGTAGCCACGGCATCGGTATTTGCAGAAGGGTGTACCATTACAAAGTCTTTACCACCTGTTTCACCAACAATTCTTGGGTAAGATCTGTAGTTATGGATATTATCTCCTATCATTTTCCACATTCCTTGGAATACTTTAGTAGAGCCTGTGAAGTGAAGACCAGCAAACTCTGGATGAGCTAAAACTTTTTCAGCCGTTTCTTTACCATCGGTAAATACCATATTGATTACGCCATCTGGCAATCCTGCTTCTTGAAGAATTTCCATAATCACTTTTGCAGAGTAGACTTGCTTATCAGAAGGCTTCCAAACCACTACATTACCTAGCATCGCCATACAAGTTGGCAGGTTACCAGAAATCGCTGTAAAGTTGAATGGTGTTACTGCAAAACAGAATCCTTCTAATGGACGATATTCTGAGCGGTTCCAAATGCCATTATCAGAAACAGGTTGCTCGGAATACATTTCCGTCATGAACTCCACATTGAATCTTAAGAAATCAATAAATTCACATGCCGCATCAATTTCTGCTTGGTGCACATTTTTAGACTGTCCAATCATTGTTGCCGCGTTCAATTTATCTCTATAAGGTCCAGCGATAAGATCTGCTGCTTTTAAGAAGATAGAGGCTCTTTGTTCCCAGCCTAATGCATTCCATTTAGCTTTAGCTGCAAGTGCCGCTTCAATAGCATCATCTACATGCTTCATATCACCTTTGTAATAGAAACCTAAGTTGTGCTGATGATCTTGTGGGGAATTAATTTCTACTTTTTCGTTAGTGGTTACTGGTTTTCCGTTGATAACCATTGGAACTTCCACTTTTTCGGACCACATTTTTTTGTAAGTATCAATAAGAGATTTTACCTCTGGTGAGTTGGGTTCATAAGCTCTTACAGGCTCGTTGGTCGCAAAAGGGACTTGTGAAATTGCTTTCGACATATTCAATTAGTTTTTAATTATTATTACTTATTCTACAAAAATACGACATAAAAACAGAAAGTCAAAGTTTTTATGTCGTATTTTAAAATGGGATGAAGATAAAAGCGTTATTAATGCTTCATCGCTTCAAACTCTTGAGCAGCTTTAGGTTGTTTTAGTTTTTTCGCAAATTCTATTAATTGGTTCAGATAGGTATTGGTTGGATAAAATTTCTTAAAAACATGATTTGAATACCCACAATTAAAAAAAACACGGCGAGGAGTTTCTGAAAAGATGGCGGAGAATTATAAAAAACATGGCGAGGAATTGCAAAATTCCTCGCCGTCTTTTTGTGAGTTTATAGTAAAAAAGTATGAAATCTCTTATTTACAATTACTTAGACTTGTACTTTTCATACTTTAAGCCTAAAAGTGTCTTTTTGAGTTTAGCCCCTGGTCTAAAATTGATTTTGGCACTGCGTATTTGCGAAGGGTTTACCTCCTCCTCTTTACTTACGCCCGAAGACGAAAAACTCACCTGAAACGATCCAAACTCCCCAAAACGGACAATCTTGCCGCCCTCCAAGTGGCGCGACAGGATTTTGTTTAAGCTATGTAGCACCGCCAAAACATCGGTGTCGCTCACGGTGGTAGATTGCTCCGCAATCTCGGCACTTAAATCCTCAAAACTCACCTCGCCATCTGCCTTGGGCGAGGCATAAAACTTCTTAGGCTCACTGGGATTGCTCGGGTTGCCCCGCTGTACTATGGTGTATTTTACTGGCATTTTTTTATAGGCTTTTAATCATTATATTTAATAGCGATTGCGTTACCTAAATATACAAAATAGCTAGAATTTTCAGGCACAATTTCACATTTAACACTAGAATAACCCATTCTTAGCAGATTGCCTGGTAATTTACCATAATTATTCAAATTATCGAATGGTAGTGTACCCAATTGAGTTAATTTAGATTTATCAGATGTTAAGAAGACTGAGTGGTCTGTAAGGGTTAAATCTGCATTTTTATGACTGAATAGTAAATAATTTAACCCTTCTATTAATCTATTTCGGAAACCCTCCCCCAAACCATCTAATCCAATTTCTTTCACTATTCTACCATCCTTACACCTTAAAAGTTCGCCATTATCAGCATAAAAATCTCCTATTATTTTCTTTTCTTTAAAATCAATACGCCCACTTGTATAGTATATAGTTGCTTTTGTTTCTCCAGTAAAAGCTTTAGGGGCTGCTCCATCCCCCAATCGCCACCAGCCAGTGTCTTTTTTAAGCGTGCCATCTACAAACATCACTACTCCAGATACTTTTTCATTTGCTGGGCGTTCTTGCATTTGGGGTACTTTTATTTGGGCGTTGGTGCCGTTAAAAGTAAGCGTATTATTGTTGAGATTTATGCTAGTGGTTTTACTTAGCGAACCGCCTAGCTCTATATTGTTTCCACTTTTGGTTAAACCATTCGCAGCTCCTACAATGGTATTCGCATCTGTAGCTGGTGCCCATTGGGTTCCGTTCCATTTGAGCACTTGCCCATTGCTAGGAGCCGTACTTGCTACCGATTTTCCTTGAATTTTTGTAACCGTTACGCTGTTATTATTCTTTGCCGCATTCACATCGCCTGTAAGTGCTTCTCTTTGAAATGAATTACCACTTAAAGCTATAGAAGTAGAGCCTCTATAAGTAGTATTACTATCTGTAGCCGGAGCCCATGCAGAGCCATTCCACTTTAAGACTTGGCTTGTACTCGTTCCAGCTGGCAAGGATACGGTTTTGCTTTGGGAGTCGTAGGTAACCCCTCTAGTAGCATTTATCACCCCTGATGGTCCTTCTGGTCCTCTAGTCCCCGTATCACCTTTTTCTCCTTTATCACCCTTTGGTCCTGCTGGACCCACTGGACCAGCAACACCCTGTGGACCTCTCGCGCCTGTGGCACCAGTTGCGCCTGGTAAACCTTTTAAGGCTACCCACTTAGTGCCATTGAAATAGTAATAGCCATCGGCTGTAACTTCTGAGACTCTTTGGTCAGTACCGCTGTAGCTTGTCCCCTTTACATAAATTAAAGTAGAAACCTCAGGGCTGGGCATCTTCGCTACCCTATCCTTGCTAAGGTTGGGGATCATAAGTCCCTCGTTAGTCATGGCGTTTTGATTGGTATTGATTACTCCAATCTCTAAAGTGGCTTTTGGGGAGTCCGTATTTATCCCCACTCTGCCTTGTTTTTGAGCATAAAGACTGCTGCCCATTGCTAAAACCGATAAAAGTAAAATACTTTTTTTCATAAAATTTAAATTTAAAAAGTTTATAATTGCTCACTAAAAAATACAAAAAGCCCCTTCCGAAACTTTTCGAAAGAGGCAATAAATAATCGTATGTAAAGCTAAATTTAGCGTATAGTTTAAGCGTGTTTTCTACAAAATAAAAAACAGCAAAACTTGTATATTTAAAAAAAATATTAGATACTACGCACGCTACGCAGGAATTAACCTGTGTGTGTGTGTGTGTGTGTGTGTGTGTGTGTGTGTGTGTGTGTGTGTGTGTGTGTGTGTGTGTACACAATTTTCTGAAACTACCAAATTTTTCGGCAAGTTTTTACCTAAAAAGTTTTGGTTTGCAGTAAGTGTTATATTTTCAGTTGGTTTCATTGAGGGCAAAAATAGAAAATGTTTTTGTATTGGGCAAATTATGCACGATTTTTTATCTAATGGCACATTCACCTATTCCCCCAAAATGCGACACAATTATAAAAAAAATATTGGGGTTTCTTAAATATTACATTTTTTCTTAATCTTCTGTTAATTTTATATTGTACTTGCTTTATATATTCATTAAAATCAGATGGTTTAGGGTATTGTCTAACTAATTTATTGGAATATTCATTCAGTATCCTTTCCCAAGAGGCATAGGAGTGGGCAAAATAAAAATCAGTATTTAATTTGTTTGCTATTTTTTTATGCTCTACAAATTGGCTACGCCGAACCACTTTGTTAGGTCTCAGTTCTGTTGTTATTTGGAATGGAACCCCTATTTTTAATCATCTGACGCTTGTCCGATAGATGTTATTTTATATGTTTAAGCCTATGCGTGTATGCTTGTAAAGCAGACTTCCTTTATCTTCTCTTATGTATTGATAAATTATTTCGTGATAAACCGTTGTTTCTCGGCAGAGAAGGTAAGATTATGGCTAAGTCGTTTTTTTCTTTCATTGGCAAGTTGGGGATGATAGCTTCTTATTTTTTTTGTCAAAAACAAAGATTGAACATTTAATGATTAAGAGAGAAAATGAAAGTGGGGTACATTTACTAATTGAACTTAAGAAGTCTATATCGATAAAAAATCGTAAATTAGCAAACTGAAATCTAAAAATATTTGTAAAATGAAAGAGTTAACCTTCGCAGAAAAAATTGCAAAAGCACAAAACTTTTTACCCATTAACGGAACCGATTATATTGAATTTTATGTAGGTAATGCTAAACAAGCCGCTCACTTTTATAAAACGGCATTTGGTTTCCAGAGTGTAGCCTATGCAGGACTAGAGACTGGGGTGAGGGATAGAGCGTCTTATGTACTTCAGCAAGGAAAAATCCGTTTGGTCTTAACTTCTGGACTTAAATCAGATTCGCCGATTTGTGAACATCAAAAGAAACATGGTGATGGTGTAAAAGTTTTAGCCCTTTGGGTAGACGATGCTTACGCTGCCTTTGAAGAAACTACAAAAAGAGGAGGGAAGCCGTACCTAGAACCTACCACCTTAACCGATGAATATGGCGAGGTAAGGATGAGTGGGATCTATACTTATGGGGAAACGGTGCATATGTTTGTAGAGCGCAAAAACTACAATGGTGCCTTTATGCCAGGTTACGAAAAATGGGAAAGTGATTATAATCCTTCTGACTGCGGGCTACTCTATGTAGACCACTGTGTAGGGAATGTAGACTGGAATAGAATGCTTCCTGTTGTAAAATGGTATGAAGATGTACTAGGCTTTGTAAATATTTTAAGTTTTGATGATAAACAAATCAATACAGAGTACTCAGCACTAATGTCTAAAGTAATGTCTAATGGTAATGGATATGCAAAATTCCCTATTAATGAACCAGCAAAAGGAAAGAAAAAATCTCAAGTAGAAGAATACCTAGATTTTTATGAAGGAGAAGGCGTTCAGCATATTGCCGTAGCAACTAAAGATATCATTAAAACTGTAACAGACCTAAAAGCCAGAGGGGTTGAATTTCTTTCTGCACCACCAGAAGCCTATTACGAAATGGTTCCAGAGCGTGTAGGACATATCGATGAAGACCTTAAAAAACTACAAGAATTAGGTATCCTGATTGACCATGATGAAGAAGGCTATTTATTACAAATCTTCACTAAACCTGTAGAAGACCGCCCAACTTTATTTTTTGAAATTATTGAAAGACACGGGGCACAGAGTTTTGGAGCAGGAAACTTTAAAGCCTTATTTGAAGCCTTAGAAAGAGAACAAGCCCGAAGAGGGAATTTATAATAAAAAAATAGCTATGAAAAAAATAATAGCCGTACTCTGTATTGCAAGTTCGTTATTAGGCGTTAAAGCCCAAAATTTTGGTAAAATAAATGCAATGCTAGACCGTTTAGAAGAGCGCAGAGGGCTTAATCAAAACCTTGATGATGTTGCGATAGATGGCAAGACCTTTATTTTGATAAAGAATTTTGATGACCACACCGAGCGTCAGATTATTACCTTTAAAAAAGATAAGGTAAACTATATCGAAGTTTTTGATGATAAATCCAACCAAACATCAAGTTCCAACATCTTTGATGGCGATATGGTAAGGGTAAAAAATGGTCAAAATATCATTTCTATAAGAGCAGACCAACTCGAAGGTAAAAAGATTCCTTTACCTTTGACCAAAACTTTAGTTCTTAATAAACAAAAAGGGATTCTCTATCTGATAGATATCAATACCAAAGAGCGCTGGATAGACGCTTCAGCATTAAAAAATAAATCAATAAAGAATAAAAAATAATGAAATCATTTGTAACCTATAATGACCAATCAGATTTTTCAATCCATAATATCCCTTTTGGTGTAGCCATTTTTAATAAAGAATATATCGCTTGTGCTACAAGAATTGGCGATTTAGTGGTGGATTTAGCCTCGCTATACGACTATGACTACCTTAATGATATTAAAGGGCTTGACGATAATGTATTTGAGGCTTATACCCTCAACGAATTTATAGAATTGGGCAAACCCGTAACTAAGGCTGTGAGAGAGCGACTTCAGCAGTTGTTTTTAGAAGATTCTAAATTGGCAAATGATGAAAAGGTAAAAGAAGAATGCTTCTATGACCTAGACAAAGTAGAAATGTTGATGCCCGTTCATGTTCAGAACTATACCGACTTCTACAGCAGTATAGAACACGCCACTAATGTAGGAAAAATGTTTAGAGACCCAGAAAATGCGCTATTGCCTAATTGGAAACACATTCCCGTAGGATACCACGGTAGAGCCTCTTCAATTGTGGTATCGGGAAATAATTTCCATCGTCCAAAGGGACAAACCAAGCCCAAAGATGCCGACCAACCTATATTTGGACCTTCTAAACAATTGGATTTTGAATTAGAAATGGCATTTATCGTTAATAAAAATACAGAAATGGGCGAAAGCATTTCTACTGCCGAAGCCGAAGATGCAATTTTTGGAATGGTATTGTTTAACGACTGGTCGGCTAGAGATATCCAAAGTTGGGAATATGTGCCTTTAGGACCATTTTTAGGTAAAAATTTCTGTTCTACGGTATCGCCGTGGATAGTTACGCTAGAGGCTCTAGAACCTTTCCGTACGAGTTCCCCTAAACAAGAACCAGAGGTATTGCCTTATTTAAAATTTGATGGCGATAAAAACTTTGATATTAATCTTCAAGTGTATTTAAAGCCAGAAGGTGGTAAGGATAACTTAATTTGTGAGTCCAACTACAAATATATGTATTGGAATATGGCGCAGCAGTTGGCACACCACACGGTAAATGGTTGTAATGTAGAAGTAGGCGATATGTACGCTTCGGGAACCATTTCGGGTAAGGACGAAAGCAGCTATGGCTCTATGCTAGAACTGACTTGGCGAGGACAAAATCCTTTAAAACTATCTGATGGTAGCGAAAGAAAATTCGTGGAAAATGGTGATACTATTACCATGAAAGGCTATGCTGAAAAAGACGGTATTCGTGTAGGTTTTGGTGAAGTAAAAGCCACCGTATTACCAGAGAAATAAAATTTTAATTTAACTTTAAAAACACTTAAATTCTTTATTATTAATGGAGGTTTAAGTGTTTTTTAAATAGGCAAAATATGAAAACGGTTAATCCAAAAGATATTTCAACCTTTGAATTACAAACCATATTACAAACGGCAATTGCTCCTAGACCCATTGCGTTAGCTTCTACCATTGATGAAGATGGCAATCCAAACCTTTCGCCGTTTAGTTTTTTTAATTTATTCAGCTCCAATCCACCCGTGGTGATTTTTTCCCCTGCGCGTAGGGTTCGGGACAATACTACCAAACATACGCTTGAAAATATTCAATCCGTGCCAGAAGTGGTAATTGGCGTGGTTAATTATGATATGGTGCAGCAAGTGTCGTTATCTTCTACGGAATACGATAGAGGGATTAATGAGTTTACAAAATCTGGGCTGACTATGAAAAAAGCAACCATGATTCGCCCAATGTTGATTGAAGAAAGTCCCGTAAACTTAGAATGCAAAGTCATAGAAGTAAAACCTCTAGGAAGCGAAGGTGGTGCGGGGAATTTGGTAATGGCAGAAGTGGTAAATATCCATATCCGTGAAGAATTTCTTAACACTGACGGCAATTTAGAGCAATCCAAATTGGATTTAGTCGCGAGATTAGGCGGCAACTGGTATTCTAGAAATAATGAACATAATTTGTTCCAAGTACCTAAACCATTAGCAACCAAAGGGATTGGTTTTGATGAACTTCCCGACGAGATTAAACTCAGCAATGTGTTTACGGGAAATGATTTGGGTATGCTAGCTAATATTGAGGTATTGCCAGAAGGTAAATTTTCCGAAGACGAAGCGGTGCATCAATCTGCTAAAGCATTATTAGAAAAAATGAAAATTGCCGAGGCGTGGAACTTACTTAAAAAATAATTATTGACTGAAATACACCTATGAAAAGAAAGGTTTTAGTAATCTATACGGGCGGTACTATTGGTATGGAAAAAAACTATACTACGGGGAGCCTACAACCGTTTGATTTTCAAAATATTTTTGATAAAATTCCAGAAATCAATCTTTTAGAATGCGAAGTAGTGGTTTCTTCATTTGATGACCCCATAGACTCTTCGGATGTAGGACCTAAAGAATGGAAAGATCTTGCCCAAAGGATAGAAGCCAACTATAATGACTTTGATGGATTCCTTATTTTACACGGTACGGATACGATGTCCTACACGGCATCTGCACTTAGTTTTATGCTTAAAAATTTGAGAAAACCTGTTATTCTTACAGGTTCTCAATTGCCTATTGGGGATTTACGCACCGATGCGAAAGAAAATCTTTTGACGAGCCTATACTACGCCAGTTTATACGAAAATGAAGAAGCCATTATCCAAGAAGTCGCAATTTATTTTGAATACAAACTGCTTCGTGGCAACCGTACATTAAAGTATTCTGCGGAGTTTTTTGATGCCTATCAAAGTCCTAACTATCCGATATTAGGACAGTCTGGAGTCCATTTGAATTACGATAAAGAAGTGTTATTGCGTGTTCCTGAAGAGGCTACATTTAGAATTGATACGCACCTTTCCGAGACTGTTTTTTTACTAAGGATTTTCCCAGGTATGAATTGGAATACACTACCAGATTTGTCCAAAATTAAAGTGTTGATATTACAAGTTTTTGGTTCAGGAACAATTTTTAATTCTAAAGCTACTGAAATGGCACTTCAAAAAATTAGAGATAATGGAACTGAAATTGTGGTTATCAGTCAATGTATTTCGGGTAAAATTTCCTTTGGGAAATATGAAAATAGTAATATTTTTAAAACCATAGAGGCAATAAGCGGTGGCGATATGACGGCAGAGGCGGCGCTAACCAAAGCTATGCATTGTATAGAAAATCCAAAGTACCAAGAGGCTTTTAGAACTTTATTTTCTAAAAATCTATGCGGGGAAGTCAGTACAGAAGGATAAAAATTGCAAAGATTTATGGCAGAATTGAATAAAATGTGTATCTTTGCAATCCAATAGAAAGGTGCTCGAGTGGTTGAAGAGGCTACCCTGGAAAGGTAGTAAGCGGGTAACCGCTTCGAGGGTTCGAATCCCTTCCTTTCTGCTAAGAATGTAGAATTCATCGTGGTTGAGACGGCTTATGTTTGGAATTTGTCCGAAATTTGTCCGAAATGAAATTTACATTACTCTATTCTAAAAAGACATTGAGAAATTTTCCCAATGTCTTTTTTTATTTTAATGCGCCTGCAACCAGTTATCGCCTACGCCTACTTCTGTAAGGAGGGGAACTTTAGTTTCATAAGCGTTTTCCATCAAGGTTTTAATAAGATTTTTGGCTTGCTCTACTTCGGTATCTGGGGCTTCAAAAATTAGTTCATCATGCACTTGTAGTAGCATTTTGGTTTTAAGATTTTGCTGTTCTAAAGCATTTTGAATATTAATCATTGCCAGTTTTATAATATCTGCAGCACTGCCTTGGATGGGTGCATTTACGGCATTTCTTTCGGCGTGTCCACGCACAACAAAATTATTAGAATTAATATCTTTTAAATGGCGTTTTCTTCCCATGATAGTTTCTACATAGCCTTGCGCTCTTGCATTTTTTACTTGGTCAGACATAAAGGCTTTTAGCTTAGGATAAGTTTCATAATAAGAGTCTATTAGTTGCTTGGCTTCTTTTCTTGAGAGTCCAGTTTGGTCGGCTAGAGCAAAGGCACTTTGTCCATAAATAATACCGAAGTTTACAGTTTTTGCTTGATTTCTTTGTAGTTTGGACACTGCTTCAATAGGGATGTTAAACAATTTAGAAGCGGTTGATGCGTGGATGTCTTCACCATCTTGAAAGGCTTTAATCATGGTGTCTTCGCCAGAAATTTCAGCAATCAATCGAAGTTCTATTTGGGAATAATCGGCAGATATAATTTTATAGCCTTTATCTGCTACGAAAGCCCCTCGCACTTGCTGACCGCGCTCGGTACGGATAGGTATATTTTGAAGGTTCGGATTGTTACTTGCCAATCGTCCCGTTGTCGCCACTGTTTGTGCAAAACTTGTATGCACTCTGCCATCTACTGGGCTAATTTGCTGTGGCAAAGCGTCTACATAAGTAGATTTTAACTTTTGAAGTTGTCGATAATTTAAAATGAGCTGAATAATTTCATGTTTATCAGATAGTTTTTGCAATACATCTTCGGAGGTAGAATATTGCCCTGTCTTGGTTTTTTTAGCCTTAGGGTCTAATTTTAATTCATCAAATAAAACCTCACCAAGTTGTTTTGGGGAATTAAGATTAAATTCTCGACCAGAATACTCAAAAATCTGAATTTCTAAATCCTTTAAATCCTTTTCTAGGTCTAAACTTTCTTTAGCCAGCCAATCTGTATCTAGTGCTACACCAGCTAATTCCATATCGGCAAGTACCTTCACTAAAGGCATCTCAATTTGATTGAATACATCCTCTACACCTTCCTTTTTCAATTGTGGGGCAAATAATTCATACAACTGATAGGTAATGTCGGCATCTTCGGCAGCATATTGAGTTTGGGTATCTAAATCCACACTGCGGAGGTCTTTTTGATTTTTACCTTTTTTACCAATAAGACTTTCAATAGCGATGGGTTTATAATCCAAATACATTTCCGAAAGATAATCCATACCGTGTCTACCATCTGGATTGAGGAGGTAGTGCGCTATCATAGTATCAAAGCAATCCCCTTTGATATCAATATCATAATTTTTAAGGACTTTATAATCGTATTTTAGATTGTGGGCAATTTTCAGTAGATTTTCTTTTTCAAAAAATGGTCTAAAACGCTCTACAATAATCTGTGCTTCGTCCTTTTGATTAGGAATTGGTACATAATAGGCGAGACCTTTTTTATAGGAAAAGCTCAGTCCAATCAACTCGGCTTCTAATTCGTCTAAAGAAGTGGTTTCCGTATCAAAGCAAACCGCTGACTGTGCCAATAGGTTTTTAAGCAAGAGCTGATGCCCTTTTTCTGTATCGATATATTGATACAGATGATCTGTTTCTTCAATATTTTTCTTAGTTGTAGTTGCTTGTTCTAAAGCCTCAAAATCTGAGAATAAATCTAATTGAACACTATTAGAATTAGCGTCAGAATTATTGATAGTTGTTTCTTCAATTTCATCATTTGAAGCAAAGGCTTTATATAAATTTTCATAAAGTCGGCGAAACTCTATTTCATCAAAAATGGCTTTTACCTGCTCAAAATCTGGAGTTTCGAGATTGTATTCCTCTTCTTTAAAGGCGATAGGTACATCGCATAAAATAGTCGCCAGTTTTTTTGACATTAAACCGCGTTCGGCAGAAGCCTCTACTTTTTCCTTTAACTTACCTTTTAATTGGTGGGTATTGGCAAGGAGGTTTTCCATAGAGCCGAATTGTTTGATGAATTTTTTTGCTGTTTTTTCGCCCACGCCTTCCAATCCTGGGATATTATCTACGCTATCACCCATCATCCCAAGATAGTCGATGATTTGTTTAGGGTCGTCTATTTCGTATTTTTCTAGCACCTCAGGAACACCAAGAATTTCAACCTCACTACCTTTTAACCCAGGTTTGTACATTTTGATATTTTCCGTCACTAATTGAGCAAAATCTTTATCAGGCGTAACCATAAAGACTTGATAACCATCTTTTTCGGCTTTCCTTGCGATAGTTCCTATTACATCATCAGCCTCGTAGCCTTCTACGCCTAGGTAAGGAATATGCATGGCATTTAAAATCTTGTGGATATAAGGAACAGCTTGTAAAATAGGTTCTGGTGTATCGGAGCGGTTGGCTTTATAATCTGAAAAATCTTCGTGTCTTACATTTTGCCTGCCCACATCAAATACTACAGCAAGGTGGGATGGTCTTTCCCTTTTAATTAATTCTATTAAAGAATTGGTGAAGCCATAGATAGCAGAAGTATTAAACCCCGATGTGGTAAGCCTAGGATTTCTGATAAAGGCATAGTAACCTCTAAAAATCATCGCATAGGCATCAATTAAATATAGTCTTTTGTCGGTTATTTCACTCATAGAGCAAAGATAGAAGTTTTTAGCTTAAGCCAAAAGTTTTTAAAGTAATTATAAATGAAACATTGTAGATTCTGAATAGGGTAGTGTAAAGTAACAACAATTTAAATACATCATTATACATTACTACATCGATACATTGCAACATTTTTACCTCAATACATAATACAATAGTACATTGCAACATTTTTCCCTCCAATTAATTCCAAAAAAAAACCTTAACTTTGTATCTTGTTATAAAACCCACGATTGAAGATTTATGGAAGAGAAAAAATCACTCAATTTTATTGAGCAAATTATAGAAAATGACCTTGAAAACGGACTCTCTAAAGAGCAACTTAAATTTCGTTTTCCACCCGAACCGAATGGTTATTTGCACATAGGACATACCAAAGCCATTTGTATTAACTTTGGTTTAGGTGAAAAGTACAATGCGCCTGTTAACCTTAGGTTTGATGATACCAATCCCGAAAAAGAAGAGCAGGAATTTGTAGATTCTATAAAAAAAGATATAGAGTGGCTAGGCTATCAATGGGACAAAGAATTGTATACTTCGGATTATTTTGAGCAGTTATATCATTGGGCGGTAGAAATGATAAAACAAGGGAAAGCCTATGTAGATGAACAATCTTCCGAAGAAATTACAGCACAAAGAAAAACGCCATTTGAGGAAGGGGAAGAGTCGCCCTATAGAAATCGACCAATAGAGGAGTCTTTAGACTTGTTCGAGCGTATGAAAAATGGGGAGTTTGAAGAAGGGCGAATGAGCCTTAGAGCTAAAATTGATATGGCATCACCTAATATGAATATGCGCGACCCTGTGATGTACCGTATTTTGAAAAAACCGCACCATAGAACTGGCGAACAATGGAAAATCTATCCGATGTACGACTGGGCACACGGTGAGAGTGATTATATAGAGCAAATTTCGCATTCATTATGTTCTTTAGAATTTGAAAACCACCGTCCATTATATGAATGGTATCTTTCTAATGTTTCTGAAGAGGATAAGCAAAAACCTAAACAACGCGAATTTGCCAGAATGAATGTAACTTATATGGTGACTTCCAAAAGAAAGTTGCAGCGTTTGGTAGCAGAAAAGCATGTGACGGGATGGGACGACCCTAGAATGCCTACCATCTCTGGAATGAGAAGATTGGGTTACACGCCAAAGGCCATGCGAAACTTTATTGATAGAGTAGGGGTAGCAAAAAGAGAAAATCTAATCGATATTCAATTATTAGAATTTTTCGTAAGAGAAGATTTGAATAAAATTGCCAAGCGGGTAATGGCAGTGGTAGACCCAGTAAAATTAGTTATTGAAAACTATCCCGAAGGTGAGGAAGAATGGCTAGAAACCGAAAATAACCCTGAAGATGAAACGGCAGGGACTAGAACAATTCCTTTCTCTAGAGAACTTTATATTGAGAGAGAAGATTTTAAAGAAGAAGCCAACCGTAAATTTTTCCGTCTGAAATTGGGTGGCGAAGTACGCTTAAAATCGGCATATATCATCAAGGCAGAGCGTGTAGATAAAGATGAAAATGGAGAAATTACCACCATCTATGCTACTTATGACCCAAAATCTAAATCGGGTAGTGGCACGGAGGAAAGCCTTAGAAAAGTAAAAGGAACCTTACATTGGGTTTCTTCTAAACACGCGCTACCTATTGAGGTAAGGGTATATGATAGACTTTTTACCGAAACTCAACCAGATGCAGATAAGGAAGTGGATTTTATTGATTATCTTAACCCTGATTCTTTAAAAGTGATACAAGGTTTTGCAGAGCCTTCCTTAAAAGAAGCAAAAGTAGGAGAGCCATTACAATTCCAACGCATTGGTTATTTTACTAAAGATGAAGATTCTACGGAAGACTCTATGGTGTTCAATAGAACCGTAACGCTTAAAGACTCTTATAAGCCTGAATAATAATCATTGATTTAATATTATGAAACCGTCTCTTTTTGATGCGGTTTTTATGTTTTTTAGATTAGCGATAATAGTTTGCCTTATTGATTTATGGTTAATGGTTTTTAAAAGAAACTCAAATTTAAATCTTTTCATTTTTAGTTTATTGAAATTTGTAGTACCATTTAATTTTTGTATTTTTGAGGATAATTTTATTTAAGAAATGGCGAAAACAGATAGTAAATCAGATCCAGCAGAAGATAAGAAAAAAGCATTAGCTGCTGTACTAGAAAAGTTAGACAAAAACTACGGAAAAGGTACCGTAATGAAATTAGGCGATGATAATATCGACCATAATATCGAAGTGATTCCATCGGGGTCTTTAGGTTTAGATTTGGCGTTGGGTGTAGGTGGCTACCCTAAAGGGAGAATTGTGGAAATCTATGGACCAGAATCTTCAGGTAAAACCACGCTTACCCTTCATGCAATTGCAGAGGCTCAGAAAGCGGGTGGTGTAGCGGCATTTATTGATGCGGAGCATGCATTCGATAGATATTATGCAGAGAAACTAGGCATTGATGTTAAAGAATTAATTGTTTCTCAACCTGATAATGGCGAACAAGCATTAGAAATTACTGATAGTTTGATTCGTTCTGGAGGAGTAGATATTGTAGTAATCGACTCTGTGGCGGCTCTAACGCCTAAAGCAGAAATTGATGGCGATATGGGAGATTCTAAAATGGGGCTTCATGCCAGACTCATGTCTCAAGCCTTAAGAAAACTGACTTCTTCTATTTCTAAAACAAAATGTACAGTCATTTTCATCAACCAATTAAGAGATAAAATTGGAGTGATGTTTGGAAATCCTGAGACGACAACGGGTGGTAATGCCCTAAAATTCTATGCTTCTGTAAGAATTGATATTCGCCGTTCACTGAGTGATACAGGAAAAATTAAGGATAAAAATGGAGAAGTGATAGGAAATAGAACCAAGGTAAAAGTGGTTAAAAATAAAGTAGCGCCTCCATTTAAACACGCAGAATTTGATGTGATGTATGGTGAAGGCGTTTCTAAAGTTGGCGAAATTTTAGATGTAGCCACCGAATTGGGCATCATTCAAAAAAGTGGTTCATGGTTCAGTTACCAAGATACTAAACTGGGACAAGGTAGAGAAACCGTAAAAGAACTCATCAAAGACAATCCAGAGTTAGCAGAAGAACTAGAGTCTCAAATTAGGGAACAGTTACAAAAAAGATAAGAGGTGATATTACCCTCTCCCAAAAAAAATCCGATTAGGCAATTCTAATCGGATTTTTTTCATACTAAATAGTGATTTATTATTGACCTTTTTTAGCGTCTTCTACCATTTTTTCATTGGCTGTAATGGCAAATTCTACGCGTCTATTTTGTGCTCTTCCAGCATCAGTATCGTTGCTAGCAATAGGTTCTGCTTCTCCCATGCCTTTAGCTGTTAATCTACTTCTCTTAATACCATTAGCGGATAAATAGGCTACTACTGCATTAGCTCTTCTCTCAGATAATGCAAGGTTGTAACTGTCCGAACCTTTGCTGTCGGTATAACCATAGATGCTGATGTTAGTATCTGGATTTTCCTTAAATACTTTTACCAATCTATCTAAATTATTTTTAGCCGTAGGGGTTAGGTTAGCAGAATCAAAACCGAAGTTTACGGTATTTTCGCCTAAAACTAACTTAATTCCTTCATTTACTCTTTCTACTTCTGCACCTGGAAGTGCTTCTTTAATGTCTTTGGCTTGCTTATCCATTTTTCTACCAATAACATTTCCAGCTACACCACCGATGATACCACCTAGAACAGCACCAGCCGCAGTATTACCACCTTTACCTACATTGTTCCCAAGAATACCCCCAATTACTGCACCCGCAGCCGTACCAATAGCCGTACCTCTTTGTTGGTTGTTGGAATTTTGTACAGCCTCACAACTAGTAAGCATTAAACTTCCTGATAGAAATAAGGCCGCGATATTTGTTTTGTTAAAAATTTTCATATGTTTTTATTTTAATTAATTTTTATAAAGTTGTAATAGATTTTCACATATTTACCTTCAAATGGTACTTCTTGAACCAATGTAAAGTTATTATCTGTTTGATTTTGAAAACCTAAAATATAGCCAGCCGTATTGGTTTTGGCTTTTTCACCAGCATACAATTTCTTAAATTGAAATTGATTCCCGTTGACTACTTCGAATTTAATCGGTTGTGAAATATTGGGACACCCTTCGGAACTATTGGTGGTATAAGACCCCGTCCAATTATTAGGTACTAAATTCCAAGTACTACCAATAAAACATTTGGCATCTACCCCTTCGTTAAAGGGTTTTATCCTTAGATTTTTATCATAGTCAATACTAGAGATTTGCCATTTGCCTTTAAGTTTTAGGAATTCGGCACGATTATTTTGCGCTTGTTGTCCTTGCTGAACTGTAGAGCAAGAGTTTATAACTAAGCTACCTATCAGCCCTACAAATAATAGTTTTTTCATAATTCTGTTATTTTATAGTTAGGTATTAATAAAAATCGTGCCAATGTTATCTAGTTATCTTATTTTTTTAATACATTGAATATTTTACCACTGAAAAATGGATTATGACCGTTTAGAAATGATATTTTACCACTTAGAAATCAATCATGACCACTGAAAAATGGATTATGACCATTTAGGAATGATATATTACCACTTAGAAATCAATTATGACCGCTGAAAAATGGATTATGACCATTTATTATGTTATTCTTCTAGTTATCCATTACATGCAGTAATGTCCAACGATTTTTTTAATATAATTGTTTTATAAACTACGAATTTGTATTTTTGTCGTAATGGAAGATTCCTATTTACATAAAGGCAAGCGTAGAATATTAGTCAATTATCTTAGAGAGAAGGTAGGCATTACAGACGAGTCCGTGCTAGAAGCAATCAATAAAGTGCCGCGCCATTTTTTCTTAGAGAGTATTTTCGAAGACTATGCCTACGAAGATAGAGCATTTCCTATTGTGGCTCAGCAAACCATTTCTCATCCTTCCACAGTTGCCGAACAAACCGAATTATTACAAGTGAATAAAGGTGACAAGATTCTGGAAATAGGCACGGGGAGTGGTTATCAAACGGCGGTGTTGATGGCAATGTCGGCACAAGTCTATACCATAGAACGCCAGAAAAAATTGGTGGATTTTTCAAAATCTATGTTTAAAAAACTACAAATGAAACCTCACTTCCAAGCCTTTGGCGATGGTTTTAAAGGGCTTCCTGCTTTTGCCCCCTTTGATAAAATCATTGTAACTTGTGGTGCTTCGGAACTGCCATATGAATTGCTAAAGCAGCTGAAAGTAGGAGGGAAGATGGTGATTCCTTTAGGAGAGTTAGGCGAGCAAACCCTTTACCGATTTACTAAAGTTTCTGATACAAAAATAGAAAAGGAAAGTTTTGGGGTTTATAAATTCGTCCCTATGTTAGGTAATACCAATCTTTAATCTTTTAGGTAAAATTTGTTTTGCGATTTATTACCTTTAGAAAAATAAAAATAGACAACTTTTTAGCTGTCCATTTTAGTTTAATCATTAATGATATTATTTGTTTTTATAAGCCTCACTTATAGGGTTTCCAGTGCATCCATTAGGCTGTGGAATCCCTAGTAATGAAGTAATTGTAGGTGCAATATCTGGAATTTCTGTTCGTCTATAAGTTTCCCCTTTTTTAATGCCTTTACCATAGAATAATAAAGGAACTTGTGTGTCATAACTAAACCCAGAACCGTGAGTAGAACCAGTTTTAGAGTAGCTTACCACATCGTTCATCAGTACAATTAAAAGATTCCCAGAGCGTCTGTGGCTAAAGCCTTTTTGTAAAAGATAAGGAATATCGTGTGTGTAGTTATTGGTACGCATTTGAGATGACGTATACACTTCATCTACATCTTTATAATTAAGAATCCACTGGGCAAAATCATTTTCTATTTCTTCGACAGTTTTACCTGTTTTTTGGATGGCTTCATAATCGAAATACACTTGATTGTTGGAAATGTTTTTTACTAAATTAGAAATCCCATATTTTGATTGTGCATATTGGTCTAAATCTTTTTTGAAGGTTTTATAATCAAAATAATCCGCTGGGATTTTTAAGCTTTTTAAATAGCTTCCTACATAGCTTGCCCCGTGGTCAGCCGTTAAAAATAAAGTATAGTTCCCTTTGCCCACCTTGGCATCTAGAAAATTTAAAAAGCGTTCTAAATCTTTATCCAAACGAATGTAGGTATCTTCAATTTCTTTTGAATTTACTCCAAATTGATGTCCTACATAGTCGGTACTTGAAAAACTTACTGCTAAAAAGTCGGTGTCGGCATGCTGACCTAATTGTTCACCTTCGATGGCTGCCATTGCAAAATCAGCAGTTAAACTGTTGCCATAAGGCGTGGCTTTTAGGATGCTGTATTGTTTATTGTCGTTCCAAATTTTTTCTAATTGGTGTGGAAAACCGCTATTGCTTTCCCCTTTAAATAAGCCTTCAAAATTGTTGATGTCCGTTCTACTTTCTTTATAAGTGCTAATATCCCTTAAAGTATTCCAATCCTTTTTGTATTGGTCTACCACACGAGATTGGTTGAAGGTTTTAACCCATTGTGGCAAGTCGTTCATATAATAAGAACTGGTAATCCAGTTGCCTTCATTATCCCCTTTAAACCAATAAGCGGCATTAGCAGAGTGTCCTGCTGGTAAAATGGCGCCTCTATCTTTTAAAGCAATACCAATGACCTTACTTCTTTGCTGAGTAGATAATTTTAAGGCGTCCCCCATGGTAGATGTTTTCATTCTGTTGGGCGACATTTTTCCGTCTTTATCTTCTTTATTGATGGTACCTGTAGACTGCACATGGTCATCTTGGGCACAATACACCATTTTATCAATATCTTTATCATACCAATCGTTGGCGATGATGCCATGTACACGAGGTGTAGTCCCCGTATAGACAGAAGTGTGTCCAGGTCCCGTGTAAGTTGGTATATAGTTAAAGTGGTTGTTTTTACAACTAAACCCTTGGGCGATGAGTCTTTTAAACCCACCATTACCATATTGGTTCCAGAATCTGTTAAGATATTCGTAGCGCATTTGGTCTACTACAATACCCACAACTAATTTTGGACGCTCATAAGGTGCTGTAGCGTTATTTCTCTGTGCTTGTACACTAATGGTACAGAAGATAAAAGTTACAATTGAAATAATTTTTTTCATAATGGATGATATTGTTTATATGAATGACAAAAATACGAAGGATTTACGAAAATCAACCTATAACCTTTAAAATTAAGCCGAGATTAAGACATATTAAACTAAAAGGTAGAGTCATAAAATATATGTACAACTCAGATTTATTTGTTACTTTTGTCATAAATAATTTTACAAACTTATGGGATTAGCAGTTACCAACCTGAGTAAGCATTTTAAAGACCAATTGGCATTAGATACGGTTAATTTATCAATTAACGAAAATGAAATTGTGGGATTACTAGGTCCAAATGGTGCGGGGAAATCTACGCTTATGAAAACTATTGCTGGGGTTTTAAATATAGAAAAAGGTCAGGTTACGCTTAATCATCATTCCGTAGAGGATAATAGCATCGACACTAAAAGGAATATCGGCTACTTACCAGAAGATAATCCGCTCTATGCCCATATGTATGTAAAAGAATACCTCAACTTTGTGGCACAATTAAGAAAAGTGCCTTCGTCTAAAGTAGAAGAAGTGATAGGTTTGGTGGGATTAACGCCAGAACAGTCTAAGAAAATCGGTCAATTATCTAAAGGTTATAAGCAGCGTGTTGGACTAGCTCAAGCTATTATCCATCAGCCCGATTTATTGATTTTAGATGAGCCAACCAATGGGCTAGACCCTAACCAAATTATTGAAATTCGAGAAGTGATAAAAAAAGTGGGTAGAGGGAAAATGGTGTTGTTATCTACCCATATCATGCAAGAAGTAGAAGCCCTTTGCAGTCGAGTGGTACTCATCCACAAAGGGCAAATATTACAAGATGCGCCAATAGAAGCGTTTAAAAATAAGTTTTCAAGCTTAGAAGAGGCATTTGCTGCCTATACTGCTAAAGCCTCCGTTTAGTAACCTTCGGTACTTTCACCTCTTACTAAGCCCATGGCTGATGAAGTGCCAATTCTTTTGACCCCCATGGCAATCATTTTTTCTGCATCTTCTGGGGTTCTTACACCGCCTGCCGCTTTTACAGGCAATTTACCGGCGTGGTTTAGCATAATTTGAATCCCTTCAAAAGTAGCCCCATTAGGTTTGCCATCTTCGGTTTTATAGAAGCCTGTAGAAGATTTTACAAAGATATTTTTTAAATCTTCTTCTTTAAAGTTTTCTACTGCCCAATCGGAAATGTGTTGGGTTAAATCTGCGATTTGCTCATTGCTTAATGCCGCAATTTCAATAATCCATTTTGCAATTTTACCATGACTAAGGCAAAGTTTGGTACAACGCACAAATTCATCGTGGATGAGTTGGTAGTCGTCATTTTTATATGCAGAATAATTGATGACAAAGTCTAGCTCATCCGCACCCTCATCAATGGCTTTCTGTGCTTCTTTTAACTTTTCTTCTACACTAGCTTTACCTTCGTGGAAACCGATAACCGTTCCTAGTACTACGGAAGATTTTTTACTTTTTAAATAGTCTTTGGTTTCTTTTACAAAATCGGGACGAATCATTACCGCAAATAAGTCATTATCTATAGCTTCGTCGGTTAGAGCTCTTACTTTGTTTTTGGTTTCTTCAAGAGAAAGTCCTGATTGTTCTGGGGTTTTAAGATAAGTAGAATCTAAATATTGTTTAATGTTCATTGTATAAAAAGATTTTAAAATTTTTGTCAAAGATACTAAAGTTAAATATTTTTTCCTTTAGTTTATGCCTGATTTTTGCTTTCATCGAAGCATAATAAGACTGGAAAATGGTCGCTATATCCACCGATATATCTTGTGCCTGAGTAGGTTCGGTTAGGTCTTAAAAGTTTTAAGTCATCTTTTCTGGACAGCTCCTTTCTTGCAAACACTACTGATGTTTTATATTGTAATGGAAACTGGGCATTAAAAAAATGTTGCGAACACATGATTTGGTCGAACAAAAGCCCTTGTTTATGATGAAAAGTAGAGTAGTGGTGCTGATAAAAATGTTTTAAAAAAGGATTCTCTAAAATTTCACTGATGCCTTCGTGGTATCTAAATTCTTGAAGATTAGCCTCGTTAGGATTTTCGTTAAAATCACCCGCTACAATTACGGCTTCTTTTTGATTTAAAATGATAGACTCAATCTTTTCTTTAATGCTTGATAAAATATGATTGCGTTTGTCTAAATTGATGTCTTTATCTCGTTTAGAAGGCAAATGAACCAAAAAATAATGTAATTTCTGACCTAAAATTTCAAGCTGAACATAGAGAACATCTCGCGTGGTATCCATATAAAACTCTCTGCCATTGTTCATTTCAAATTCGTAGCGAATAGGTTCGGAATGTAGAATATGGATTCTGGTTTTATCATAAGTAAGGGCTACATCTATGCCTCTTTCATCTGGTGATTCATAGTGGATATAGCCATAGTTTTTTTCAAAAATAGGAAAATCCAATAGCTCTTTTACTACTTTTTTATTCCCTATTTCAGCCAAACCGATTAGGGCGGGAAGACTGCCATATTGATGTTTCATTAACTCAAAAACCTTCACCAGATTTTGTCTTTTATGAAGGTATTTTTTATTATCCCAAGACGCTGGTAAAAAGGGCGACTCTGGGGGGAAGAAATTTTCGGTATTATAAAAAGCAATATAAGTCAAAATGTATTGAATTAATCTTTTAGTAAATCTGGTCTTTTTTGTTTTGTAATTTCTAAGGCTTGCTCGTAGCGCCAATCTTCAATCTTTCCAAAATTGCCACTTAGCAAAACTTTAGGGACTTCTAAGCCTTGGTACACTTCGGGTCTGGTATAGATAGGAGGGGCTAATAAATCATCTTGAAAGCTATCCGTTAATGCCGATTGCTCATCATTAAGAACTCCTGGAAGTAAACGAATAACAGCATCTGCAAGCACACAGGCTGCCAATTCGCCACCCGTTAATACAAAATCCCCGATAGAAACTTCTTTGGTAATATGTAAATCTCTTACCCGCTGGTCAATCCCTTTGTAATGTCCACATAGCAGGATGATATTGTCCTTTAAAGATAAGGTATTTGCCATCTTTTGGTTTAGGGTTTCACCATCGGGAGTGAGGTAGATGACTTCATCATACTGGCGTTCGGATTTTAGTTTTGAGATGCATTGGTCTATGGGCTCTACCATCATTACCATACCTGCACCGCCACCATAAGGTTCATCATCTACCTGACGATGTTTTCCAATGCCCCACTCTCTTAAATGATGAAAATGAACTTCTGCCGCTCCTTTTTCCATTGCTCTTTTTAAAATGGATGCCTTAAAAGGGCTTTCCATCAACTCTGGCAATACGCTAATGATATCTATTCTCATTATTGTATGGTATTATTTTTTCGATTAGGAAGGATGATGAGGCGTAGTGAAGAATCACCATTGATATAGCTCCACATCCAATTAAAAAATATCGCGATTTTATTTCGTACGGATAAAATTAACATCAAATGTAAGAACATCCAAAAATACCAAGCGAAAATCCCTTGAAATTTAATGAATGGTAAATCCACTACGGCGCGGTATTTTCCAATGGTTGCCATAGAACCTTTGTCGTGATACTCGTATTCTGTCCAATCTTGTTCTGATGATTTGCAAATGTTTTCACCTAAATTTTTCCCTTGGTTAATGGCAACATTCGCCACCTGAGGATGTCCATGAGGATATTTAGGCGTTTCCATATAAGCGATATCTCCAATAGCGAAAATATCTTTATATCCTTTTATCCTATTGTATCGGTCTACGATGTATCGGTTTCTATTGATTTGCTCTTTTTGGATGCCATCAATAATATTCCCCGTGACACCCGCTGCCCAAATTACATTATTGGAAGGGATTTCTCTACCACTATCGAGGTAGACTTTATCACCATCGTAGTCAACTACTTTTTCATTGCTAATGAAATGTACACCTAAATTTTTCAAGTATTGCTCAGATTTTTGCTGTGCCTCTTCACTCATTACAGCGAGAGGTTTTTCGGTAGCACTTACAAGGATGATTTTTAAATCATGGAAACTCATTTTAGGATAATCTTTTGGCAAAATTTGGGCTTTCATTTCAGCAAAAGCTCCCGCCAATTCTACCCCCGTAGGACCACTGCCTACAATGACGATATTCCAATTGCCATCATCGGAACGCTTTCTTTCGATGATGAGCTTTTCAAAAGTTAATAAAATATGATTTCTAATGCTGATGGCTTCTTGCGTGTTTTTCATGCCGTAGCACAGCGATTCCATCTTGTCATTACCAAAAAAATTAGTTCGGCAACCCGTAGCAATGACTAATTTGTCGTAAGTATATTCGGTATCTTCTGTGATGATTTTCTTTTCGTTGGGAAGTATTTTTGTTACTTCCGTCATACGGTATTGTATATTTTTAGACCGTTGAAATATCTTTCTAAAAGGGAAGGAAATATTAGACGGCTCAATACGACCACACGCCACCTGATAGAATAAGGGTTGGAACATATGATGATTGACTTTATCTAAAACCAATACTTTTTTTCTTTTATTGTTGAGTTTTTTTGCCAATTGAAGACCCGCAAACCCACCGCCTATAATGATTATTTTTTCTCTCGCTTCCATAGATTGAAATTAAAGTGTCAAAATTACGAATTTTAAATGGCATTAATCGAAAACCGCTCCTAAAGTGGAGCGGTGTCAAATTTTATTTTAAGTGTTTGGTGATTTTCTCACTGGTTGGGCTGGTGGTACTCACATAGGAATCAATCAATTTTCCGTTTTCGTCTAAAAGAAATTTCGTAAAGTTCCAAAGAATAGTGGTATTCTTAACACCGTTCAGCTCCTTTTCTGTTAAAAATTGGAAGATAGGAGCTGTATCATCTCCTTTTACGGAAACTTTAGCCGCCATAGGGAAAGTGACCCCATAGTTACGCTGGCAAAATTCTTTTATCTCTTCATTGGTTCCTGGCTCTTGCCCTTTAAAGTTGTTTGCAGGAAACCCTACTACTACCAATTGGTCTTTATAAGTTTGGTACAACTTTTCTAAATCTTCATATTGAGGCGTAAAACCACACTCAGAGGCGGTGTTTACAATAAGGATTTTTTTACCCTTAAAGTCTGCAAAATTAATTTCCCCGCCGTCTAAACCTTCTACTTTATAATCGTAAATGGATTTTGATAACTGAGGTTGGGCTTCCTCTTTTTGTGCATCGCTATTGGATTGCTTCTTACTATTACATTGTACCAGTGCTAATACAGACAATAGGAATATAAATACTCTTTTCATAATTATTTAATTTTAAATGTATTTTCTGGAAATACTTTATTGGTTTCAATTTTAGTGAAAGTCATTACATAATTGCCTTCATTTTTAGGATTTGAAGATTCAATTCTAAAAGGCATCACGAGATTTCCCACTTTTCTAAAGTCAGAATAAGTTAGACTTTCCCCATTTTTAACTTCTTTAAGTAACATATAACTGTCGGTATCGAAGTAATATAGGGTTTTGTTTATATTTTTAGTCAGTTCTACTTTATAACAAAGTTGGTCTCCTATTTTATCTTTGCCTAGAATAGTAGCGGAAAAGCCCTTAGCTTCAAAATCTATAAAGTCGGTATCAAAACTTTGAGGTTGATAGTCTGCAAACTCTTGAAGTTTATTGTTCGCATAGTTCATCGCATAGCCTTTTTTGCCATCGTATGCCTCGATAATATTTTCTTTATTATTAATAAAAATCGTGGTTTTTGTAAGGTTGGGGCGTTGCTGATAAATTTTAATAGGATAAGCTTCGGAAATACCTAGGGTTACCTTGCCTTGCAACAGAATAGAGTTGAGCAATTTCCATTTGGTAAGTCCGCCCGTAGCTTCTATATTTTGGTTGATTATATCTTTTGCTGTTTGAGGATACGCCATAGTGGCAACTCCAAAAAACAAAATTAAAAATATCTTTTTCATGTGGATTATTTAAGTTTTAATAATTGCTTGGCGCGTTCCAAGTCTTCGGGAACATCTATACCTACGCCTACAAAATCGGTTTCTATCATTTTTATTTTCATGCCGTGTTCCAAATAGCGAATGCACTCTATTTTTTCTATTTTTTCTAGCGGTGACATTTCTAATTGGGCGAATTTCAACAATGCCGATTTCCTAAATGCATAAACGCCAATATGTTTAAAATATTTTGCATCTAGCGTTTTTTCTCTGTGATAAGGAATAACCGAACGGCTGAAATATAACGCAAAATCTTGTAAATCGGTAATGACTTTTACATTATGTGGGCTTTCAATTTCTGCTTTATCATGAAGCTGAATTTTAAGTGAAGCTAAAGAAATTTCTTGTGCCGTATCTTTTTCAAACACTGAAATCAATTGTTCTAAAGGTTCTAATTTTAGAAAAGGCTCATCGCCTTGAACATTCACTACAATATCACAATCTATATTTTCTACGGCTTCGGCAATGCGGTCACTTCCAGTTTCATGTTGCCCAGTCATCACTACTTTTCCACCATTATTGATGATTTCTTGATAAATAATTTCAGAATCTGTGGCTACAAACACTTCATCAAACAATTGGGTGTTTTTTACATTATTATATGTAGTGGTAATGACAGTTTTATCGCCTAACAACTGCATCAATTTACCGGGAAATCGACTGGCTTTATATCTGGCAGGAATTATCGCAATGGTTTTATTTCGCTTCATATTTCTTTAAAATTTCTTCAAGACGGGCATCAGGTTTGAAGTCTAATGTGTCTATCAATTTTACTTTTTGATAATCTGGGTGTAGCGTATTCAATACTAAATTATAATTATTTACGACTACCGCAGAAGGGACTTTTAGGATTAAATTTTCACCTTTTGAAAACCAATCTTCTCCCAACTCCTGACATGCCGAATAGTTTCTAAAATCTCGCCAATCTTTTGGTAATTTACTATCTTCAATTTGTAAGATAGAGGCATTGTTAGGTACTTCTATCACCATGATTTTAAAATCTTTATCATAGCCCAAGCCTCGTCGATAATACATGGTTTCCAAATACGCAAGGGCTACACTTTCAGCCGTATAGAGTACTTTTCTTCCTTCTAAATTCCACCTGCCTTCCATACCGCTGGCAAATAATGTATTGGCATATTTTCGATGTACAATCCTAAAAGCCAACATACTATACAGGGTAACCTTGGGCTAGTTTTTCTATCTCTTGGATGATGAGCTCTACACCCGCATAAGTATTAAGAAAATCTTTAGGGCATTCTTTAGAGTTGTAGAATGGGCGTTCCATCCACTGATTGAACTCGTCTAAAGTACCAAAAATTTCTTGACCTAAACTATAAAGGTTGGCAATCTTTAAAAGATGCTCGCTGTAATTTGGGTCTAAAGTCTTTTGCTGCTCACGATAATTACTAATGGTTCTTGGTGAAAGATTAATCACTGATGCCAAAGTTTTTTCGGGGATGTTTAGAGATTGTGATAAAGTATAAAATAGAGTCGTATCCATCCCTTGTCTTGCCTTTTTCACTAAGGCATAATCTCCCTGAGTTACATACTGCTGAACGGCGGTAGCACCATAACTTACCATAGGCTCTTTTACTGAACCAGAAGTATTTTTGTTTGGTTTATAGGCTTTGGTTTTCATCTTTTAAAATTTTATCTACCACAAATATATGAATTTTTTCAATATTATCATTGAATTTTTTCAATTTTAACATTTGTGGTAGACAAAAAATTATTTTAGTTGGGCTAAAGCGGCTTCTAATTTTGGTAACATTGTTTTGATATCTTCTAAAGAACATCCACCTACCGAGGATCTAAACCAAGGCATATCGCTTGCATTTCCAAAAGCTGAAAAAGGGACTAAAGCGACATCGGCTTCATTAATCAAATACATAACTAAATCCATACCGTCTTTTAATACATCACCATTCGGGGTAGATTTGCCAATATAATCGATTTTCAAAGTAAGATATAACGCTCCCATTGGCTCGATACTATCTACGGAAAAACCTTTATTTTTCATTGCAGTAATACCGTCGTGAAGGGTTTGTAAACTGTGTTGGATTTTACCTTTAAAATCATTAACGAAGGTATTTACCGCAGTTTTATCTGCTAGAAATTTAGCCGTCGCGTGTTGTTCAGGTTTTGGAGCCCAAGCACCAATGTGGGCTAAGAAAACTTTAAGTTTACTCATCAAATGCGTTGGTCCAAATGCCCATCCAACTCTTACACCAGTAGCAGCAAAACATTTTGAACCACCATCAATAAAAATAGTATAGTCTTTAACCTCTGGAACTAGACTTACTGGATTGACATGTGCTTCACCAAAAGATAGCATTGCATAGATTTGGTCATATAATAAATACAATGGTTTTTCATCTGCTGACCTGCGCTTATTCTCTTCTACAACCAATTCACAAATTTCCTTTAACTGAGAAGCCGTAAACATAGTTCCCGTTGGGTTAGATGGTGAGCATAAAGCCAATAATACCGCTCCCTCTAAATGAGGTTTTAAATCTTCCGCAGTAGGTAAAAAGTTGTTTTTCAATTTAGTTTCCACTTCTACCTTGTTTGCGGTGGTAAGGTATGAATAGTGGTTATTATTCCAAGAAGGTACGGGATATACCACTTTGTCCCCTTCATCTACAATACTTAGATAAGTGGCATAGATTAATGGTCTAGAACCACCTCCAATTTGAATTTGCTCCGGAGAATAATCTAGGTTGTACAGTTCCTTAATATCTTTTGAAACCTGCTCTCTTAGCTGTAAAATACCGTTGGCAGGAGGGTAGTTGGTTTGATTATCATCGTATGCTTTTTTTATTTCTTCTTTGAGTTTAGAAGGAATAGGGTAGATTTGTGCATTTAAATCCCCGATGGTAAGATTAGCGATATTTCTGCCTTTTGCTTTTAAGTCATTAACTTGGTTGCCAATTTTTATAATTTCTGATGCTATAAGGTTATTGGCAAGTTTTGATACTTTCATAATATTTGATTTTATTTTTAAACTAAGCCTAAATCTTGCTTAATGATTTCAATGGTTTTATTTAATTGTTCAACTTTTGGTTCAAATTCGTCTTCAGAAGTAATGGTATCTTTTAGACTGAAATAAAATTTAATTTTAGGTTCTGTTCCTGAAGGTCTTATTGCGACCTTAGTTCCATTTTCTGTATAATAAATCAATACATTGGATTTTGGAATGTCATCCATTACCGATTTTTTATCTTTGTTTAAGTCCCAAGCCATTTGCTCTTGATAGTCTTTCACCAAAACTACTTTAGAACCCGCCAAGGATTTTACAGGGTTATTTCTAAAATCAGTCATCATTTGTTTGATTTGTTCCGCGCCTTCTTTTCCTTTTTTTACAACATTCACTAAGCCTTCTTGATAAAGTCCTAAATCTTTATAGATATCAATCATGTATTGATACATCGTTCTGCCATTAGCTTTGCACCAAGCAGCAATTTCGCAGGCTAAAAGTATAGAGCCACAAGAGTCCTTATCTCTTACAAAATCCCCTGTCATAAATCCGAAACTTTCCTCACCACCACAAATGAATTTTTGAGTGCCTTCGGCTTCGCGAATCATTTTTCCAATCCATTTAAAACCCGTAAGTCCTGCTTTACACTCCACGCCATATTTTTTAGCTAAATCAAAAAACACATCCGAAGTTACAATGGTAGAACCGATAAATTCGTTGCCTTTAATTTTTCTTGAGGCTTTCCATTGCTTCAAAATATAATCGGTAAGAATCATATTGGTTTGGTTACCATTCAGAAGTTGCATTTTACCTTCAAGGTTTCTCACAGCAATACCTAATCGGTCGCCATCAGGATCAGTTCCAATTACAATATCCGCATTGGTTATTTCGGCTAAATCCATTGCCATAGTTAATGCTTTAGGCTCTTCAGGATTTGGACTTTCTACTGTTGGGAAGTTTCCACTCGGAATCATTTGCTCCTCCACCAAATCCACTTTTTTAAATCCAGCCTTTTTCAACGCTTTAGGAATTGTGGTATAAGTAGTGCCATGGATTGAGGTAAAAACAATATTTAGCAAATCGTAGCCTACTTTATCTTTTTGATACAAAGAGTTTTCCATACAAGCATCGATATATACCTTATCTTGCTCGGCACCAATCCATTCAATTAAATCATCATTACCATTAAATTTGATAGCCTCGTAAGGTGTGTTTAGTACCTCTTGAATAATGGCTTTATCATTTGGAGGTACAACCTGTGCGCCGTCGTTCCAATATACTTTATAACCATTATATTCTGGTGGATTGTGAGATGCCGTTAAAACAATACCTGCCTGACATTTTTTGTCCCTTACCGTAAATGATAATTCTGGTGTTGGGCGGTGTTCTTTGAATAATAATACTTTAATGCCATTAGCCGTTAAAACATCTGCTACCATTTTTCCAAACTCTTTAGAATTATTTCTTACATCGTAAGCAATAGCAACTTTAATGTCTTGATTTGGGAATTGTTCGTGTAGGTAATTGGCTAAACCTTGTGTGGCCTGTCCTAAAGTGTATTTATTGAGTCTATTAGTTCCTACTCCCATAATACCGCGCATACCACCAGTACCGAATTCTAGATTTTTGTAAAAGGCATCATCGAGAGAAGCATCATTGGTGTCAATTAAATGTTTTACGGTATTTCTTGTTTCTTCGTCAAAAGTATCGGAAAGCCAAATTTTAGCTTTGTCTATTGTATTCATATATTTATTATTAAGGTTTTTGTTTATTTTCAACTTTTGTTTTAGGTCCTATTTTTAATTTTCGCAAAGGATTGCCATAATATAGCAATTTTGAAGTATCATCAATATTACCACTAATTTCCTCTTTGGCAACTAATTCGGAGTAGCAATCGTTTTTAGAATTAATGGTTAAATAATCAATATCCCAATAAGGCGAAATGATACTGGCGGTGTCTTTTATATTTAAAATAGCCTCTCTAGATTTGCCCAAGAAATTGGCCCTAGATTTTTGAGTCATATCAATTGTGGTTTTTTGGGCTTCTAGTCCACCAATGAATTTGGCTTGGTCTTTAAGCGATAATTTAAATTCTGGAATTTTAATTTTTCCAGAGACATTCATTTCCACAGAATCGGATATTGAGACTTGTTTTAAAGGGGTTTTAGAATACACCGTTACGGTATAGAAATCTACAAATCCCGTTGTACGGTCTTCAATAATATTAAGCGTAGAATCTTTAATGTTAATATCTAAATTCTCAGTCAAGTTGGGGTAAGTTTCTATATTGATAAAATTTTCCTCACCAGGAACAAAAAATAATCTGTATTTCCCTTTTAGATTTATTTTGCTGAAGTTTTCTATGGGTAAATCTTTTGAAGTAATCTGTCCTTCAGGCTTTATTTTCCCGCAAGAACTAACGATGAATAAAGATACTAAAAATAGTAAGGATAAACGCATTAAAAATTTTTTTAGCAAATATACTAAATTTGAAATTTTAACCTAAGGAAATCTTAAAATAAAAATACTAGACCTCTGCTAATAAATTGGATTCTAAAATTTTATGAAAATTACTGATTTTTAGTATATCATATTAAGACTTAAATGTTTATTGCTTTCGTAGAAATGATTATATTTGCATACCTAAATTGAGTAGACTTATGAGTGAGAAAATATTGATTACAGGAGCTCTAGGGCAAATTGGTTCAGAGCTAACTACAAAATTGGTTTCAATATATGGAAGAGAAAATGTTATCGCTTCTGATATAAATGAAGGGGTAAGTGTCGCAAATTATGAAAAAATAGATGTAACCCAATATGAAAACTTAGAAAATTTTATAAAAGAGAATGGCATCACCACCGTATATCATTTGGCTTCTTTGCTTTCTGGAACATCAGAAAAAAATCCACTTTATGCTTGGCAACTCAATTTAGAGCCTTTATTACATCTGTGTGAGTTGGCTAAAGAAGGGTATCTAAAAAAAATATTTTGGCCAAGTTCTATTGCAGTATTTGGTAGAGGAATTCCTGAAAAAGAAGTAGGGCAGGAGGTAGTACTCAATCCTTCGACCGTTTATGGTATTTCTAAATTGGCGGGTGAAAAATGGTGCGAATATTATCACGAAAAATATAATGTAGATGTAAGAAGTATCCGCTATCCAGGTTTAATTTCTTGGAAAACACCTGCGGGAGGCGGTACCACAGATTATGCCGTAGAAATTTTTTATAATGCTGTAAAAAAAGGCAGCTATACAAGTTTTATTGATGCCGATACCGCCATGCCAATGCTCTATATGGACGATGCGATTAATGCGACTATTAAATTGATGCAAGCACCTGCGGAAAATCTTTCGGTATGGACTTCTTATAATCTGGGCGGTTTATCCTTTACCCCTGCGGAGCTAGCGGCAGAAATTCAAAAAGAAATGCCAGAGTTCAAAATTGATTATCAACCTGACTTTAGACAAAAAATTGCGGAGTCTTGGCCTTCTTCGATAGACGATGTCATATCCAAAAAAGATTGGGGTTTAACCTATGATTTTGATATTACAGCAATGACTAAAGATATGTTGAAAAATCTTAAAGTAAAACTCAAAGAAAATTCTATGTGTTAAAGTTTAAATACTTTAACTAACATCACCAAACACAAAATGATTATGGAAGCATTTGTAACATCAGAAATTAAAAATAATATTGCCGAAATCACCTTTGGAACGCCAAAAAGTAATGCTTTGCCAGGACATATCTTGGAACAATTAGCATCAACTATTCTTGCTGAAGGCTCTAAAAGTGAAGTGAAGGCTATTTTGTTAAAATCTCATGGCGATAGAGCATTTTGTGCAGGCGCAAGCTTTGATGAATTATTAGAAATTGAAGATTTAGAGACCTCTAAAAAGTTTTTTGGTGGCTTTGCTAAAGTGCTAAGTGCAATGAAAAATTGTGGTAGAGTTGTCGTTGTAAGAGTGCAAGGTAAAGTAACTGGTGGTGGCGTAGGCATTATTAGTGCGGCAGATTATTGTTTTGCAACCCAGCATTCATCAATAGCACTTACGGAAATTAATCTAGGCATTGGACCTTTTGTGATTGGACCTTATGTAGAGCGAAAAATTGGCGTTTCGGAGTTTTCAGCAATGACGATAGATGCTGAATTTCGCTCAGCAGAATGGGCAAAAAAGCACCATATCTACCACCGAGTATACGATTCTATTGAAGAAATGGATACTCAACTCGAAACTTTTCTTAACCAACTTTCAGAAAGAAGTCAAGAGGCTTTAGCTTGTATTAAAAAAGTGACTTGGGAAGGGACAGAGCATTTTAATAAAGTAATGCCAGAACGAATTATGATGAGTGCAAGTCTTGTTTTGGAAGATTCTGCTAAACAAAATATTCAAAATATAAAAGCGCGTTTAGCAAAGAAATAAATTTATCATAAATAAGCAAATAAAAAACTCGGTTGTAGAAATTTCTACACCGAGTTTTTTTTAATCCATCAATCTTACGCTAAACCATCAATAATCTGATTTAATGTAGAAGATGGGCGCATCGCGTTATAAGTTTTGTCTTCATTTGGACGATAGTATCCGCCAATATCCTGAGGTTTACCTTGAGCGCCTATGAGTTCTTCATTGATTTTGGTTTCATTATCTTTCATTGCCTTAGCCACAGGCTTAAAGTATTCTGCTAACTCTTGGTCATCTATTTGATTGGCTAAAGCTTCAGCCCAATACATTGCAAGATAAAAATGTGAACCTCTATTGTCAATACTTCCTAATTTTCTCGCAGGTGATTTATCATTCGCAAGGAATTTGGCATTGGCTTCATCTAAAGCATCGGCAAGCACTTTGGCTTTAGAATTATTTTGAGTTTGATATACATGCTCTAAACTCGCTTGTAATGCTAAAAACTCACCTAGGGAATCCCAACGCAAGTAACCCTCTTCTATAAATTGTTCAATATGCTTAGGTGCAGAACCACCAGCACCTGTTTCAAATAAACCACCACCATTCATTAATGGAACAATAGAAAGCATTTTTGCTGAAGTTCCTAATTCCAGAATAGGGAAGAGGTCGGTTAAATAATCTCTCAATACATTTCCAGATACAGAAATGGTGTCTTTACCTTCTCTCGCTCTTTTAAGCGTAGCTGACATTGCATCTTTTACATCCATAATTTGGATATCTAGTCCATTGGTATCATGGTTTTTAAGGTATTTTTCAACTTTTTTAATGACTTCTCTATCGTGAGCTCTACCTTGGTCTAGCCAGAAAATTGCAGGGGTTTCAGACAATCTAGAACGATTAACGGCAAGTTTTACCCAATCTTGGATAGGCGCGTCTTTGGTTTGGCACATTCTAAAAATATCTCCCGTTTCCACTTTCTGTTCTAATAGAGTATTGCCATTTTCGTTTACAACTTTAATGGTACCATCATTTTCAGCTTGGAAAGTTTTATCGTGAGAACCATATTCTTCTGCTTTTTTAGCCATAAGCCCTACATTAGGTACGCTACCCATGGTGGTAGGGTCTAGTTTGCCGTGGGCTTTCATATCATCAATTACGGCTTGGTAAAAACCAGCATAAGAACGGTCTGGGATAATGGCAAGGGTATCTTCCTCTTTACCCTCTTTGTTCCACATTTTACCGCCCCCTCTCATTAATGCCGCCATAGAAGCATCTACAATGACATCACTTGGTACATGGAAATTAGTAATCCCTTTATCAGAATTAACCATAGCTACGCGTGCACTATCGGCAAGTACTGCTTCAATATCTTTTTTAATTTCAGCTTCTTGAGGTGTGCCTTTTATTTTATCGTAAAGACTTGCTAAACCATTATTTGGATTAATGTCTAAAGATTTGAAAGTATCAGCATATTTTTCAAAAACTTCTTTGAAATAAGTTTCCACAATCGCTCCGAAGATGATAGGGTCAGAGATTTTCATCATGGTCGCCTTTAAGTGAGCAGAAAGCAATACATCTCTTCTTTTAGCTTCTTGAATGGCATCTTTTACAAAACCTTTTAAGGCATTAAGATTCATGACAGAAGAATCTATAATTTCCCCTGCTTGAAGTGGGGCGTAATCTTTTAATGTTTTTTCAGTACCTTGGTTATCAATAAAGACAATTTTAAATTTGCCATCGTGATCTACGGTAGTAGAAGTTTCAGTGCCATAGAAATCCCCGTGGTTCATATGAGCCACATCAGTTTTGCTATCTGCTGACCATTCACCCATTCTGTGAGGGTTGGCTTTAGCATAGTTCTTAACGGCTTTAGGGGCTCTTCTATCAGAGTTGCCTTCTCTTAAAACTGGATTTACAGCACTACCTAAAACTTTAGCATATTTCGCTTTTATTTCTTTTTCTTCGTCTGTTTTAGGCTCAGCAGGGTAATTAGGAATATTAAATCCTTTACCTTGAAGTTCTTCAATGGCTTCATTCAGTTGAGGAATAGACGCCGAAATATTAGGTAGTTTAATGATATTTGCTTCTGGCTTAGTTGCTAACTCCCCAAGTTGCCCCAAAGCATCGGGAACTTTTTGGTCGTCTGTTAGATAATCTGCCATATTTGCTAAAATTCTACCAGATAAAGAAATATCGGGAACTTCTATTTCGATATTGGCAGACCTCGTAAAGGCTTTAATCATTGGTAAAAAAGAATGTGTAGCCAACATTGGCGCTTCATCCGTAAGGGTGTAATAAATTTTTGATATTGACATAAACTAAATGTATTTGTATATTTAAAAGTACTTAGGTTACAAAAATAAGGAAATTTTGGAGAATAATTTCCAATTAAAAATTTTTTCAAAAAAAATATTGATAAAAATCATATTTTAAAATTTAATTTTATATAATTTACATTTAAAATTTTATATATTGATTATCAGTTTGTTATAAGTGGTTGGAATCCGTGTGATTTTGATGATATATAAAATTGTTTGTAAAATGATGTCAAAATATCAATTTAAATATAAAGTGTTAAAGTTTAGCAATCCCTATTGAAAAGGGAGATTTTTATGCATAAAATAAAATTTATGTATTTATAAATTTTATAAACTATTATTGAATGATTATACTTTAAATAATTGTAAATCTGTATTTAAATATTTTTAATAAAAAATTATTTAAATTATATTTTATTTAATTTTATGTACTAATCAATGGATAAAAAATTTTTGTATAATAAGTTTTTATTTATTAATATTGCTGGGTAATTAAAAAATAATTTCATTATGAGAAAAACTATCTTGGAAAAACTTGGAAAAAAACAAAATTTGTTGCCAATAGCAGCGGGTTTTTTACTTTTTCCAAGTTTTGCTTATGCGCAAAATGCTGAGCAAGTGAAAAAAATTAAGGAAGCCTCAAATCTACAACAGCTTCAAAAGTTACAGCATATGTTTAATAAGAAAACAATGACTGTATCTGAATTGCAATTAAAAGCAAAGCAAAATAATATTCCTTTTTCTGGAGTAACATCTAAAGGGAAAGTATTCCAATTGCAAGGCTTTGATAAAAAGGGAAAACCACTGTACTATGTAACAAACAATGTAGGAGCTGCGGCAGGGACTGAAACGGATAAAGTGGGTGTGGGTACTTATTTTAACCTTGAAGGTTCTGGTATGAAAGTTCATGAATGGGATGGTGGAAAAGTAAAAACTACACATCAAGAATTTGATAATAGAGTTGTACAAAAAGATAGTCCTTTATCTTTTAGTGCACACGCTACGCATGTTGCTGGAACTATGGTGGCGTCCGGAGTTAATCCAAATTCAAAAGGGATGGCTCCCAAAGCTACATTAGATGCTTATGATTGGAATTCGGATGAGCAAGAAATGATAGCTGCTGCTGATGCGGGAGCCCTTGTATCTAATCATTCTTATGGTTATTTAGGTGGTTTTGAATGGGGTGATTGGTCTGGTAGAGAAGGTTGGCATTGGTTTGGAACTGACGATGATACAGAGTATTTTGGATATGGATTTTATTCTGAAGTGGATCAAGATTGGGATTTAATTGCTAATAATGCACCTTACTACCTACCTGTAAAAGCTGCAGGGAACCCTAGAGGAGATGGACCAAATCCAGGAGAAAAACACTATGTAAGAAATAGTAATGGCGATTGGGTAGAGTCTACAAAAGTAAGACAAAAAAATGGCGGTGGAGATGGATTTGATTGCATCAATACTGGCTCGGTAGGTAAAAATATTTTAGTTGTGGGTGCTGCTCATAAATTGAATGGTTACTATAAAAGTCCTTCTGATGTTAAAATGGCCTCCTTTAGCGGTTTTGGTCCAGTTAACGACGGTAGAATTAAACCAGACTTATCCGGTATAGGAGTGGGCTTGTTTTCATCAAACTCTACTGGAAACGATGCATATACTTCAATGAGTGGAACTTCAATGGCATCCCCTAATGTTACAGGTTCTTTAATTTTATTACAGGAATTATATTCCAAAAAAAATAATGGAAATTTTATGAAGTCTGCCACTTTAAAGGCTTTAGCCATTGCTACAGCTCATGAAGCTGGTGCTAATGATGGACCTGATTATGCTTCAGGATGGGGGCTTCTAAATACTTATGGAGCGGCACAAGCTATTGCTCTAAATGAAAAATATACTCTTATAAAAGAGAAAAAATTAAAAAATGGTGAAGATTCTAGGCTTGATGTAGTAGCATCGGGAACAGAGCCTCTTAAAGTAACTATTGCATGGACAGATCCTGCCCCAGATTCGTTGCCAGATGACTCTGTAATAAATGACAGAAAAAAGATGTTGGTGAACGATTTGGATTTAAGAGTACTTAAAAATGGAAGTGAAGAACAGCCATGGGTCTTAGATCCTGAAAATCCAAATAATGCAGCAACTAAAGGAGATAACACAGTTGATAATGTAGAGCAGGTTTTGATTAAAAACCCAGAAGCTGGTGCCACATATACTATCATTGTAAAAAATAAAGGTCAATTAAAAACCAATGTTGTTACAACTGATGCTAATGGTAAATCACAAGTAACTTTAGTTAATACAAATACCCAAGATTATTCATTGGTTGTTACTGGGGTGAATAATGGTGTAAATAAAGATTTAGAATTAGTAAGTTCTAATGTAGAGGTTGAAGCTAAAGATTATAGTGCTAGTACACCAGTTAAGTTTACAGTTAAGAATAAAGGATTAGCCGATGTTTCTGGAGCTAAACTGAAATATAAACTGATAAACAAAGATAATGCTGATCAATTAGTTTCTGAAGGAGAAGTAGATATACCAACTTTATCTTCAGGTTCTACTCAACAGATTAATGTGAATGTTGATTTATCACAATCATTTGTGAATTTTTCACTGGAAAGTGAAATTATTTATGCTGGAGATGAAGTTGAGTTAAATAATAAAACTAGCCTTAGTTTATTTGGAACATTAGCGAATTTAAAACCAGACAATG
This sequence comes from Riemerella columbina DSM 16469, assembly GCF_000374405.1. Taxonomy (GTDB): domain Bacteria; phylum Bacteroidota; class Bacteroidia; order Flavobacteriales; family Weeksellaceae; genus Riemerella; species Riemerella columbina. The sequence goes on along the minus strand of NZ_KB894281.1, from coordinate 4,276 downwards.
CATCACATTCATTTGGATTTGAACATGATATGAATAAATATGGATGGACTTCTGAAGATACGGATGCCGATGGTAAAACATGGAGAAAATATGATGATCCTCAATACGCTTATGAAGGAGGTAGTTTTGTAACAAATTTCCCGGGTAATAAATCCGATGTCAACGATTGGTTGTTTTCTAATCCATTAAGCTTGAAAAAAGATGTACTTTATAGAGTTGTATTCTATGCAAGAAAATTCCAAGATCCAAAAGAGTTTATCAGTATATCTTTAGGTAATGAAGCGAAAAGCACAGCTATGACTAAAGAAATAGCACCTAGAGTAGAAGCTACTGAAGATATTTCATACAACAAGTTTTTCTATGAATTTAAAGTAGATACGGATCAAGTTGCATTTATAGGATTTAACCATAAAACAGAAGGTACGGATAAATCTTATGCATTTGCTATGGATAATGTGAAGTTTGAGTATGCAGAATCTAAGCCTCAAGCTGATTTCAAAGCAAGTAAAACAACTCCTAATACTTTTGAAACCGTAGAGTTTAAAAATACTACAGTTACGGCTTCTACTTTACCAATCAGTTCTTGGGAATGGACTTTTACTCCTTCCACAGTAACTTATCAGGATGGAACAAATGCAACCTCTAAAGATCCAAAAGTGGTATTTAACAATGAAGGAAAATACACAGTATCTTTAAAAGCTGTTAATAATAAAGGTGAAGATGTTGCGACGAAAACCAATTATGTTACAACTAAAAATACAGCTACAAAAGCTAATTTCTCTGTAAACAAACAAGAGATATTTAAAGGTGAAGCCGTGGTGTTTACCAATACTTCTACGGGTAATCCTAAGCCGGAATCTTATAAGTGGACTATTACTCCAACTGACGGTGTAGAGTATGTAGGTGGTACTAATGATACATCTGAGAATCCTAATGTTAAATTTAATAATAAAGGTAAATATACTGTATCGTTGAAAGCGACGTCACTTAATAATTCTGATACCAAAGAAGAACAGGATTTAATTACAGTATCTGAAATCTACAATAGTGTGGATAATTTAACACATGAATTGAATGTAGATAAGCTTAAATTGAAATGGGATCGTCCAGATTTAAATGCAATTTACAAAGAAAGTTTTGAAGAAGATGGTAAAATGCCTTCTACTGTAACTATATTAGATACTAATGATGATAAAAAAACTTGGACGATTACTAAAAGCTATGCTAATAGTGGTAGTTATGGCGTAATGAATTATTCATGGTATTTTACATCATACGATTCTGATGACTATCTTGTCACTTCAAAATTAAGAGGAGGAGCAGAAGTTTTGAAGTACTTTGTAAAATATCCTTATGATGAAAGATATGATGTGTATGTAGTGGAAGCTCCTGCTTCTGGGAATGTACCTACAGTAGATGAAATAAAAGCTGGTCAAAAAGTTTATGCATTAGAAGCCTCAGATAGAAAAGTTAAATTTACTGAGATGAAATTGAATATCAAGGAGTATGCTAAAAAAGATTTCTTTATAGCATTTCATCACAGAACAAAAAAAACAGATAACAGTTTTTATCTTGCTTTAGATGATATAGAGGTAGGGTATGATAATTCTGCGGCAGGTAAATCCGCAACATCTGTTGGTCTTAAAGTGACTAGTAATGAAGTTAATGATTTTAAAGCTGATTATATTAATGCCGAAAAATTAGTTTCATCACATGATCTGGAAAAACCTTCAGTTACTACAAATAACAAAGTGACTTTTGGTGCTACAAATCTACCTTACTTAACAGGTTATCAAGTAGTAAAAGATGGTACAGTAGTTAAAGATATCAATGATGTGGCTAAACGCTACTATGATGAAACCATGACTGCCAATGGTACTTATACTTACGATGTATATGCTGTATATTCGGATGGAGTTAAATCTGAAAAGAAAACAGTAGTTGTAAATATAACGAATCTATCTACTAAAGATGTAGATGCCAACTCTGGATTAAAAGTATATCCTAATCCATCTACTGGTAAATTTGTAGTAGAAGCAGAAGCAGGAGTAAGTTCACTTAAAGCAAGTGTTTACGATATGTCTGGTAAGCAGATTTTAAACAATACATTTAAAGGTAATAAGTTTGAATTGAATCTTACACAATACTCTAAAGGTGTATATATCCTTAACCTTGTTGATAACAAAGGTGTTAAACACAATGTTAAGTTGATGGTGAAATAATTTTAATTATTCACTATGATTTGAGCCGGCGGTATTCTCGTCGGCTTTTTTGTTGCAAACCAATGAAAATAAAAGTATCTTTGCTATTATGAATTTTCCAAGTAAAATCTTAGAAAAAGCTGTTGATGAGATATCGGGTTTGCCAGGTATTGGTAGAAAATCAGCATTAAGACTAGCTTTACACCTTTTAAAGCAGCCTAAATCTCAAGGTATTGCCCTTAGTGAGGCTATAAAAGACTTGGTAACAGATATTCATTACTGTAAAGATTGTCACAACTTCTCAGATGATGATCTTTGTGAAATTTGTGCCGATGAGCATCGTTACAAAGAGTTACTGTGTATTGTAGAAGATGTAAGAGATGTAATGGCGATTGAAAATACGGGTAAATACAAAGGGAAATATTTAGTCTTAGGAGGCAAAATTTCACCTATGGAGGGGATAGGTCCCAGTCAGTTAAATATTGAAAGTCTAGAGGATAAACTGAGACACCATGGGATTGCGGAGGTTATTTTCGCACTTTCTGCCACCATGGAAGGGGATACTACGGCATATTATATTTATAAAAAATTCAAATTGCTTGATATTAAATTCTCTAATATTGCCAGAGGAATTTCCGTAGGGGACGAATTAGAGTATGCCGACGAAATTTCATTAGGTAAATCTATTCTTAATCGTATTCCTTATGATGAAAAATCTTAAGTGAGCCTATGAAGAAATTAAGTATTATCATCGTTAATTATAATGTCACAGCTTTTTTAAGAGAGTGTTTGAACTCCATTCAGCAATACCATGATGGTGTAGATTATGAAATCATTGTGGCGGATAATTGTTCACCAGATAGCAGTTGGAAGGTGCTTAAGTGTGAATTTCCAGAGGTGAATTTTTTAGAATTACCTCAAAATTTTGGATTTGCTGTGGCTAATAATACAGCGATTGAAAAAGCAAATGGAGAATATATTTTACTTTTAAATCCCGATACGGCTTTTGAAGAACATGGAATTAAAACCATATTAGATTTTGCCGATAACACACCAAATTTTGGAGCTTTAGGTGTGAGAATGCATGATGCAAAAGGAGCGTTCTTACCAGAAAGTAAACGCTCTATTCCAGATTATGCTAATGCTTTTGAAAAATTATTTTTACCATTTTTTGTAACGCAAACTTCAAGGAAAAACTATTATAGAAATGATATTTCGGAACGGAAAATTGCACCAATAGAGGTTTTAACAGGAGCTTTTTTGCTAATGAAAAGAGCGGTATATAATGAGGTAGGAGGCTTAGATGAACGGTATTTTATGTATGGAGAAGATATAGATTTATGCTATACTTTAATCCAAAAAGGATATCAAAACTATTATTATGGTGCGTATTCTATATTACATCACAAAGGGCAGAGTACCATGAAGGATAAAAAATATTTAGACCGATTTTATGGGGCAATGTATCTATTTTTAGAGAAGTATTATAAACAAAACCCAATTAAATTTTTTATTTTAAAATCTGGATTAAAGTTAAAATCTTTTATTGAATATTATAAATTAAACAATTAGCCAAAAAGCAAAATTACATAAAAAATCGTAACTAACTATAAAATAGAAAATTAATTGTTCATTTACCTCTAACTTGCAGACTGTGATTTACTGAGNTTAGACCCAAAAAGACAAAGTTGAGTTACTTATTAGTTACTTGATTTGTGTTGGAAGTTTTTTATAAAAGAGTTTATATTTCAGNACTTTGCGTAAAATTTCATCTTTCATTGTTACTCAATAGAAACTAATTTAGTAACCTAAAATATTGAGTGATGAAACAGACAAAAAGAACAACNTTCACAGTATTGTTTTACCTAAAAAGAAAAAATCCAAAAGCGGATGGAACGATTCCTATTATGGCAAGAATTACCATTAACGGAAAGAACGAACCCTTTTCTACCAAGTTGAGTTTATCTCCTTCGTTGGACTTGCAGAATAGTCAAGTGTGCGGAAAAACCAATGAAGCCAAACAAATCAATAAAAAGTTAAAGGCAATTGAAACCAATATCCAAAATATTTATAGC
>NZ_KB894280.1 GCF_000374405.1 Riemerella columbina DSM 16469 | reverse complement strand
GCAATCTATTTCAAAGTATTACTACAACTAATGGTATTCCTCTATCCAGCGGGAAGTGCAATGGGAAATCTCTCAATTTTAACTAATGGTAAATTCCCCCCTGTGGGCTGGATGAATAAACTTAGAAAGTTTAATGAAAACGCAGACTTAGAAACATTTAAAACAAAAAATGATGAAAACACCCAGTGATTTTTTAAATAAAATTATTGCAGTTGATATTTACAATACTGAAGTAATGTTGCATTTTGGAAGTATAAAAAGTCTAAAAAAAGTATTAAAAAAATACCAGCAGGAGAAGTTTGCTCAAGAAATATCAGTAAATTTAAAAGAACCTGTTTTAGGGCAAACTTATTTCAATGAGAAGTATGGAACAATTTTAATCTATATGCCCGAAATTCCGAGTACATCAGAACAATACGCCACACTTACACACGAATTATTACACGCTACCAATTTTGTGTTAAAAAAGGTAGGTGTACTATTCTGTGATGAATCAGAAGAAGCCTTTGCCTACCTTTTAGGTTTCCTAACAAAGAGAACATTTGAGATTATTTCTTCTTATCAGTCTCTTTGACAGTTGTAGCAGGATGTTTTTTAGCATAATCTTTGGTTACATACTGTCCTGTTTTTGCACTTCGATAGTGCGTAGTAGTACTTTTTTTTGCCATATTGTTAAAAATTTTAAAGTTCAATATGGATGTTAAAATCAAAGATAGTACCAGTAGAACGAAAATAAAAGAAATAAGACAAAATAACACTTAGAATTATGAAACAGTGATAGTTATACAACAAATACTAAGATAATTTGGTGTTTCAACACCGACATTTTGTCAGTATCATAAACTATATGGAAATAATTTTTCCTTTTTTCAAGACTTAAAAAAAACTTTAAAACGAAGAAAGATGAAAACTAAATTATTGTTAATACTCGCTGTACTTCTATTGTTCTCTTGTCGAACACGGAAGAAAACGGATGCTCATATAAAAACCAGTGCAGTAGAAGTGCATTTAAAAGATAGCGTTTCTGTAAAAGAAATCAAGCAGGAGCAAGTAGAGAAAGTACAAGACAAATTGCAGGTTGATAAGCGTTCTCAACTCAAAGAAAAAAAGATAGAAATTTTTGGAAAGGCAGAAACGGATAAGCCTTTTGTCTTCCACGAGGTAGAGGGTAAAGATACCTTGCAGAGTATTATTATTAAGGGAAACGC
>NZ_KB894279.1 GCF_000374405.1 Riemerella columbina DSM 16469 | reverse complement strand
AATTTTTATGAAAAAAACAATTATCAATTTAGCCGTATTCGCCGCAGTAGGCTTGAGTACACAAGTGTTTGGACAGCAAGAAAAAACACAAGGAGCCGTAGGAGTTAACATAGACAAACCACACGCGACTTTTGAAGTTAAAACTTTTGATGAGAGTGGAAACAGTGTAGAGGGGTTTTTAATACCAAGAGTAACTTCTGAGAGAGCTAAAGCCATGGGAGAAAATGTAGCAGAGTCTACTATGGTTTATATTACAAATAAAAAAGCAGACGGAGAAAATGACACTACGATTTCTTTAGTAGATACTAAAGGCTTTTATTATTTTGCAGAAGGTAAATGGCAAAAAGTAGGGGCGGCTGCAACGACAACAAAAGAATTTACTGCAAGATTGGGGCAGACTACAGGTTCAAATTATGATTGGAAAGATGGAGATAAAGGATATGTAGATTTTTACGAATTTACTACTGATGGTGGAGCCATTATATTGCCAGACCCTACATTACCAGAAAATAAAGGTCGTATTATCCATTTCAAAAATTCTACGGGTGGACTTATAAATTATACAGGTACAATGGGGGTGTCTTATCCAGATAGAACAAATGGTATAACAGCGTCTTCAGCTCAAATGGTTTGGTCTAATGGAACAAAGTGGTATTTAATAGGAGGTAGAAATTAATAAAAAAATAGAAACAATGAAAAAAATATATATTACAGCAGGATTACTAATGTTAGGAGCAACTGCAACAGCACAGGTTTTAACCAATGGGCAGACTTCAGCAGATTTATTTAATACTAATTATTTTTTAGATGGTAGTAGTTTCAAAAATAAATTAGACCCATCTGTGGGTAAAGTGTTAGGTTTTCCACAAACAGATCTTACTAAATTTACATTCAATTTAGATGTGGTAGAAAATGATGTGGTAACTTCTGGATTTGACGGTGTAGTGGTGTATAACACTGCCACAGGTAAAACATTAGCAGATGCTAGCAAAGGAGGGAAACAAGTAGATGTAACTCCAGGATTCTACTATTTCTCTAATCCTGATGGTGCCACTAACCAAACGGTTTCCGAAGGTAAATGGATAAGATTAAGCGATACTCAAGCTAACGACCAACTTTGGGCTCAGAGAGATAATAATAGTATTACGGAGACTTATTTGATACCAGCTGATGCTAATGGGGGTTTTGTAGGGTATAATAATAATAGAAGGTTTTATTTCAATTTGGGAAATGTTGAAGAATCTAACTTTGAATCTGGTCAATTTACATTTGCAGAATTGAATACCCGTTTTTATACCTAATTTCCTGTTATAGCAGCTATAATCACCCTATCGAATAATCGTTCTCCAAAATATCGCCTGTTTAGCTTGTATACAAATT
>NZ_KB894278.1 GCF_000374405.1 Riemerella columbina DSM 16469 | reverse complement strand
AAAGCATTGTTTAAAAGCGAAATCCGCTCTTCTAAATCCTTAATAGAATCTTTAGAATATATTTCCGCTAAGGCTTTTTGGTGTTTCTTGGCTTTTTTCTTGGTATTTTCGGTAGCATTGTCAATGGTTTCAGGTACTTCTTCTAAAATACCATATCCAGTTAAAATAGTTTTTGCTTGTTCTCTTTGTTGTCTAAATTCTTCAATGTATTTTGTGGCATATTTTCTGCCATCTTGCATTTTCCACCCAGACTTTTCTTTTTTGTTTATTCGCTCTAATGTTTTTTGAGCTTTATGTATTTCGCTGTTTTGAACCGTTAAAGCCTCTGTTGCTTTTTGTGTTTCTTCTTTTACTTTTCTTTCTGTTTCTATTACTTTTGCACCCAGTTTTTGTATGTCTGGATAAGCAGAAAGTAATTTGCTTTCCCTTTCGGCATTAGTTATCTTACCCTCTTTAACTAACCGAGTTAGTTTTTCCTCTAATTTTTTTGCATTTTCATATCTTGTTTTTGCCATCGATTCATCCAACTCAGCCTTCGCGCTTCTTTCAAGAATATCTTTTACCACCGCCATTTTCGCTTGTGCTAATGCAAAATCTTGCATCTTCTTTATCACATGATCAAAGGCATCGCCTAACCTATAAGTGGCTTTATACTGAGAATCTAAAGTATCTCTAAAGCTCGGGTCTATTTTAATAAGATTTTCATAGGCTCTTTGTCTTTGTTCAAGCGTAGAGTTTTCGTTATTGATTACCGCCATTAGGCTTTCAATCTTGGCTCTCTTTTCTACCACGCCTTTAGAAAAAGTGTCAGTTAGTTTTTTATCTACTTCTTCCTGCACTTTCATTTCTGCCGTGGCTTCTTTTGTAATTCCAATTAGCCTTTTTATCTCGTCACCATAGGTAACATAAGAGGCTGTTAAAAGCCCAATTAAAGCGATGATTGCTCCAATAGGGTTGGCAGACATGGTAAAGTTTAATAATGCTTGTGCATCCTTTACGGTTCTAATTGATTTGGCTAATGATAACCAAGCTAATATTGATTGTTGCGTTACTTGTGCTTTCTGCAATAAAGAAGTTACAATCAACGCTGCACGATAAGAACCATAAGTTGAAACCAATATTGTAAGCACTTTAATAACATCTTCGTAATGTTCTACCAGATATGTAAGTCCATCAATACCTTTATTTAAAATCCCCTCATTGCTTTCGCCAACTTTATTCAACATTTGGTCAAAAGCGTCACCCAAATTGGATATTTTCCCAGATAAAGATGCAGACTGCTTATCCATAAGGTTAAAGAACATACCGCCCTCGTCTGTAAGGCTAAATAGGACTTCTTTTACATCTTTAAATCCAATTTTCCCCTCAGACACCATTTTTTGTATTTCGCCTGTGGTCTTACCAAACTTCTTGGCTAATTCTGCTAA
>NZ_KB894277.1 GCF_000374405.1 Riemerella columbina DSM 16469 | reverse complement strand
GGTGCAGGATGTTCGGTACTTTGGGAAATATGTTTTATATCATCGGTACTAGATATGCAACAATGGGACACGAAAAAAGAAATCCTAATGAAAGCAGTCGCAGAAATCGCTAAAAAGTATGATGATAACCTAACTTAGTGATAGTTTCGTATTTGATTTAAAATTATTATAAAATTTATACTCTTAAATACTCAAAATTAGAATGTTATAGTTTTAAAATATTGATTTAATTTTAAAGTATTATATTTGCATTATCATATTTATATTATTATATGGTTTATTCTGCAATAGACATATCGTTTTTCTTCATTAGAAAAGGAGTAACTCCACTGAAGTTACAAAAACTTTTGTTCTACTCCCAGGTTTGGTATTTCGCTAAATATAAAAACTTATTATTTAAAGATGAAATACAAGCTTGGGTATTAGGCCCTGTTGTACGTAATGTATGGGATAAGTATAAGTTTATAAAAAGAGGAAGTTTGATAAATGAAAGATTCATTGAAAAAGATATATCTGATAAGGCAGTAATTTCTCACTTAAATGAAATTTGGGATGTTTATGGGGGGTATACAGGATTAGAATTAGTAGATTTGACACATGATGAAACACTTTGGATAAAAGCTAGAGGTGAAATTTCTCCTGAACAAAAATCAACTAATATAATAAAAATCAATGAACAAAGTATTTCTAATTTCTCATTAGATAATAATGGAAGAATACCTCATACTAAATACAATGTAAATGGGCTAGCTAGTTTTAGTGGTAATGTCGGGGAGGAATTGTTTTAAAGTTGGTTGTAGAAAAATTAAAAGTACTAATGGATCTAAACATGGTGTACTTTATATTGAAGAGGAGTATAGCCTCCACATATATGATGGTAATAAGAAATACAAATGGATAATTCTTATAAAGCGTTTTGAAAAATACAAAGTTGTAGTTCTTTCTTTTTATTTTACTAAATTTGCTAAATCAAAAGGAATAAAAAAATTTAAAAGGAATGTAGGTCGGGATTGTTTGAGTCCTATAACCACTTTACGACTATTTAAAGAATGCTTTAACCTTTGTACACAACAATATGGAGATTATTCTTTTTGTTTTTATGCCTTAGACGATAATTATATTGACCACTCTCAAAGAGAAGACCTAAATAGAAGAATGAGTATCTTCTATGCTTTTTTGAAAAGAGACTGTATAAAAAATTCATATGATATGATGCAAAAAGGAAATATTATGCATAATATCTATGTTGGTTACAATAAAGATTTGCATAACGAAGATACTATAGATGAGTTTATAAAATTTTACGAGCCTATTATTACGGAAGAGGTAAATACTTTATATTCTGAACAGGACTCTCAAAAATTATAAGTTTATATTATAATATTTTTTCTCTTACAACAATTTCTGTTTATTTTTTTCAAATAAAGACTATTTCTTATAATAATTAAAAGTATTAATACATTGAAGTCATTTAAACTTTTTAAGGGCTATGACTATAAATGCTAAAGAATTAAATCCTAGCCAACTAGCCACTGTTGTGTCAAATCTATTGAGTAAAGACCTATAACTATCCAACCAACCATTGGTTCTTTCTATTTTGTAC
>NZ_KB894276.1 GCF_000374405.1 Riemerella columbina DSM 16469 | reverse complement strand
CGAAATTACATAGGACTATCCACACAAAGTGGGGCGGTTTATAGAGTAGATGGCAATAATGGTGAAATGGCTCAAGACGGGAACTTCTATTTTACACATTTTACCAGCGATATTACGGGTGATTGGGTAAAAATAAAAGGATATATTCTGCCTTATTCCTATGCTCCAATGGATACAATAGGATTATCTAACAATATAGGTGGTGTTAATAATCATGCGAGGTTATTACCCACAATGAAGAAAATTAGACTAAGAATATTGAATTACTATAACAATGGAAAAAACTCTAAATTATGGATTGTAAACCCACAATGTAGAGAGGTTTCTCCAGAGGTGTTAGAGGGAATAAGCAAATCATTAAAAATCGGAAAATTAGCGGATGATAAAGCACAAGAAGCATTAGGGCTTACACAAAACCAACAAACTAATATTAATAACCTTATCTCTAAAACTGATTTTCTAACAAGCACTTCTGTACAAGGTAATGCCGTTGCTACTGGTAGTGTTATCGTAGGAAATGGCTATGGTGCTAATGCTGGGCTTACTGGGCTTGGGGGAAACACGGATATGTTCCTTTGGGGTGGTGCAGATTACAACAACAGAGGAAAAGCACCGATAAGTATTCACAGAGATGGCTTTTTAAGAGTGCGTAATAGTGCAGGACAAGTCATTTTTGAAATCGGTCAAAAAAACGGAAAGGCTGTCTTTAACATCTATAACGATAACGGCACCAAAACGGCAGAAATCGGACAATCAGGATTACAATTTATAGGCTATGTATCGGATAGTTTTAGTGAGGAAAAACTTTGGCGTCTTAATATTCAGAATGGAACACGAGATAATTTAAGAGGATGTGTAATAAGTGCGTTGAGAAAAAAAAGAGTAGAAGGGCATCCAACCACAATTGAAGAAAGTCAAAACGGAACATTTAGAGTTTTTAGCCCAGAGAATACAACAGCCTACCTCTATAACGCAGGTAATAACTTTGAAACGCAAGCGAATAAGCAATATGAGAATATCTTTTTTGCAACCCAAAACAAATTGGGAAATAAGATACAAGACGGGTATTACATTATGAAATACCGTACAGTATTTAACATTCAAGACGGACATAATATTGAGCAACCTGATGGATTATGCCCTGTGAGCATGAATATTATATATATATCCGACGGAAAAGTCCTCAATTCGCAAACTATTGTGTTAGATGAAAGACTCTACTTCAAATCTATATTATATGGAAATAATTTTAACTAAAAAACAATAAAACTATGAGAACACTTACAAAAATCAACGAGAGAAAATCAGTAACACTGATGGAAGTGATTAACGGAAGAGAAATCTACTACAACTATGACTTAGAATTGTCGCAGGAAACCCCTCAATTCGTAACATTTGCTACTCAAGGTGGTCAGAATAGCATAAGTGGACAATATTCAGCAAACGCAGGATTTAGCCTTAACGGACAAGGCGTGACAAATATGGCGGACTTTCAAATTGCTAATGTGGCGTTCCAAACAATGCTGGATATTACAGCAGGTAACTTTACGGCTAATATAGCAATAGAAAATACAGAGGAAAAGTAGAGTTTAAAAAACAAACATTATGATTAANGAATTTATCATTAAAAACCTAATGAATATACACGCGGGAACAACAAGCCAAAAGATTATGGCAACTATAAAATTAGCCGCTGCACCAGCTGTTGG
>NZ_KB894275.1 GCF_000374405.1 Riemerella columbina DSM 16469 | reverse complement strand
GGAATTAACGAAGCCACACAAATGGTAACCTCTTATTTCGACCCTGCTACCAAGTTAATCTATGCCATTGGTGCAGTCGTAGGATTGATAGGAGGGGTTAAAGTATACAACAAATTTTCCAATGGAGATCCTGATACAAGTAAAACCGCCGCTTCGTGGTTTGGAGCTTGTATCTTCTTGATTGTAGCGGCTACCATTCTAAGGTCTTTCTTTTTATAAACGATAGTCCTATGGAAAGAAAGAAAAAGAGTTTTGCCATCAATAAAGGCATCGGCAGAACGGTAGAGTTCAAAGGACTCAAAGCTCAATATCTGTTTATTTTCGCAGGTGGTTTATTGGGTGTCCTTTTACACCGAAAGGCTGTCCGCCGATTTATCCAACCTACTAATTCCCCAACTTATGAGAAATAAATCTAAAAATGAGCTAAACCGTCAAATACTCAGTAAAAAATTCCTGACGTCAGAAAATAAAATTCTTGACGCCTAGAAATTTATCGCGAAACGTCAAGAAATTTTGCCGGAGGCGTACGGAAATTTACACCCTTACAGCAGGCTTATTTTCAATAAATTATAAAAAGTATTTTTTTAGGCTAAAAAACAAAAAAAAACAGAGGCTTTTGATGCCTCTGCTTTGCTTGTTGAAAGTATTATTTCCAATTAAACTTTTATAAGTCTTTAATACATCTAACGCCGAAGCCATAGTAATCTCCAGAAGAAGCAAGAATCTCAGAAGTATATCGGTTATAATCAAGATTCCATGGGGAATTTGAGTATTTCTCAAGCTTAATTTCGCTACTCCACAAGTGTCCTTCCTCTCCTGCTGAGCCCCATGTGGGAGTAAACATAAATCCACTAAATGGCAGAGCCAATGAACGCTCCTCAAACATCTTGAAAGAAACAATCTGCTTTTCGTCTAAATTACTTTTCTCAATAGCATTACGCAGCTTCATCAGCTCCTCTTTAGTGGGTACATGATAGCCTTCTGGGCAAGGGTTAGTAGCACCTCCAGATTGCCACAAATTAAATTCAGAACTTTGTTCAAACGCCTTATTATCCAGCCAAGAGAGCTGTTGTTCATCTACCCTTATAAACTTATTTGTTCCTGCATTAGTCCAAGATTTAGGGTAATCTATCATGTCAAGATTAGGAGTATATTTAAAAGGCGGTATTTCTTCTCCTTTCAAAGTGGAAGAAGTCCAATTAATAAGTTCATGCCCGTCAGGATTTCTTTGCCACTGAAATAGAGACCCATATGCTTTGTAATCATCTTTCCAAATTTCAGTTAAAGGTTTAGTTGGGTTAAAATCTGGAGATCCCTCACGCGCATACTCTGCACCAAGATTAAAGTTGAGCCATTTTCTACCATCTGGTCCTGTGATTTCGCAGTAAATAAAATCATGCTCCCTCTCTTCTGCTCCATACCCCACACACTCTTTGGTCGTTTTGCCATAACAGCGGTCTTTAACTAATTTCTCACATGTTTGGGAAGGCATTTTTGGTTCACTTGCCATACATTGCCAGTTGGTTCCATCAAACCAATCAATACAATGTTTTGTTGTATTATAAATCATGGTTCCTTCTGTCACATTTTTAAACTGGTTTCGCTCGTCCATACTAATGTGTGGCAAAATCGCTCCTTGCACTTGCGAAGCAGGCAATCCCTCTTTTCTAGATATATCCAAAGTGGCTTTGGGAGAGTCGGTATTAATCCCTACACGACCTTCTTCTTGGGCATAAAGACTAGCGCCCATCGCTAAGACTGATAAAAGTAAAATACTTTTCTTCATAAATGTTAGTTTTTAAAAAAATTATTATTGTTTTAATTGATATTTAGACACAAAAAAAGCCTCCCTCCCGAAACATTTCGAGAGAGGTTTTTATGATTTTTAAAGCTAAAATTATTACAAGAATCTATTACTTTCTCTCTAAAAGAAAAAGCACCAAGACTTGTATATGTAAAAGATTTTTTAGAAACTACGCACGCGCAGAGAGCGGTCGCCTCAT
>NZ_KB894274.1 GCF_000374405.1 Riemerella columbina DSM 16469 | reverse complement strand
ACTAACATAGGTTGAAAACTTCCATCTCTATCTCTAGGGACTTGAATTTGATCTTCTCCAAAGGAAGTTTTTATAGTCTTTTTACCATACCCGTTAAAGACTTTGCATACATTCGTCGCGTATCGATAAATCTCTGCAAGGCAGGTTTATCGATACGCTCCTCATTCCTTTAAATACTTTTTTGAACAGAACCAAAGGATACAAGCCTATTGCTTATAACACCGTACAAGCACGACTCTCCATAAGCAAAACGCTTGAGATTTTTTGCGGACTTCTTTTTCTTTCTGAGGCAAAGAAAAAGAAGCCAAAAGAAGCCCCACCTTAGAAATGGATTAATTGTTAGCTTTTGAGTATTCAATGTCTTATAATAATTAATGCTAAAAAACAATTCGTAAACTTTTGGATAATCGTTATATCGCCTTATAGTTATCCTCTAATATTTTTAGCACATCACTTTCTTTGTATAGAATTTTACCCTCAATTTGAACATAAGGCAAAAAACCATCGTCTCTATATTGTTGGAGGGTTCTTTGGCTTATATGCAACAAATTGCATAGCTCTTTTCCCGAAAGGTAGATTTCTCCATTCAATACAGGTCTAAAATGTTCTAATAAAAACTTTACATATTCATTAAGTTCTTGTACTTGCTTTTGGTAAAAAGCCATTTCTTCTGTTTGATCTGTGTAGAGTTCCATTAGATTTCAGTTTTTGTAGTTTGATTTTCTAATAATTCAATTACATCACTACGCTTGTAGTAGTTTTTTCGATTGATGTAGGAATAGGGTATTAAGTTTCGGTCTTTGTAATTCTGGAGTGTTCGTTTGCTAATGCCAACAACTGACAGACCTCTTGTGTGTCTAACCATTTTTTGTCTCGACAAATGGCTTGATGCGTTTCTACTACGGACTTTGTTTGTTTGAGTAAGTCCCCTAATTTTTGATTGATTTGTTCAAACGCTCTCTTTTCAATAACTATAACATCCATAATCTGGTATCTTTTGGAGCGAAGATACTTTGAATGCAATTCGGTGAAGTAAGGTCGGTTGTCTCTGGAAGTGTGTGGCAGAGTTTGGAAAGGTCTATATTACTTATAGGTGTGTTGGCTTAACTCTTCGGTGGTGATACAAATATCATAGCCTTTTAATTTCAACCCTTTTATGAGTTCCTTATCTCCCGTCCATATTTTATGATGTGTGTGTAGGTGTAATGCTACAAAAAAGACATCATCTATATCAATGTCCTTAACAATATCTACGGCTTCTAGAATATCCTTTTGAGGAATTTCTTTTGTGCCTATAATAGATACATTTTCCAATAAATTTTGGAAAATCGCTAATACCTCTTTTTTACTTATTTTTAGATAATCTGCAATATCTTGTGAGTGTTCTTTAATTTCTTCAATCAAATAAGAAGGAGCAGTAAATTGAATCGTTCTTTTTTCTCTTAAAATACCGGCAATTTTACCCTTTGGAGCAATAATAGCACTGTAAAAAATATTACTATCGGTAATAACAATCATAGTACAATGTTATGCTCTGCGAGTAACCTTTTGGTTAATTTTTTATTAGTTTCTTGCGAGATTTTTTCTATAAAAGAAGCCTTGCTTTGTGCCGTTTTTGTAGGAATTTCTTGGTCAATATTAACCACCTTAACCCCTGATTGATTTCTAAACAAATCAACTATCTCCAAAAAGGCTTTTCCTTTTTTTGTATTTGGGTTCACTTCTATGGTTAGTATTTTAGACATAACAGATAAATCTTTCAACAAAGATAAAAAAGATTTTCTATAAAAAACAAGAAATTGAAAAATATCACACTCACTAATGGTAACTTAGGAAATCTAAATTGATGAATTGCAAAAAATGACCCACAAGCAGTTCTTATGGTATGCAGGTGGGTTCTGTTGGTGCAAATATACGACTATTATTTCTATTCCGTTTTCTCCTCTTTCTTAGCATTAAACTCAAAGTTCAGTTTTTGTTCTTTGCTTTTGCTATCGGCAATCCAAACCTCAAAACTTTGTGTATTGTTAGATTGGGA
>NZ_KB894273.1 GCF_000374405.1 Riemerella columbina DSM 16469 | reverse complement strand
CACGCTTGCACCGTGCAGGCGAGGCAAAGTTATAAGAATTTGTTCAAAAAGTAAATATGTTGTATCTTCGCTGTGTTGAGTTTCAATGAAAATCAATGAAATCAAAAGAAGTAAGTTGAGTTACTAATTCGTTACCTGAAATTAAAAAAATACTTATAATATTTTATATTTCAATAATTTAACAATTAGTATGGATTTATAATCTAGAAAGCAGAATAAAAATACGAACGACAACTATTTTTTTTATCTTTGACTCAAACGAAAAGTAATGATTACAGGAAAAGACTTAATTGCATTAGGATACAAGCCAAGTAAATGGTTCAAAGAAGCCATCGATTATGCCAATCAGCATGAATTGTCTGGGCAATCGCTAGTGGATTATCTCAAAGAAGTAAGTCCAAAAATTGTGGAACCCCACGATACACCTATACCTTTTCATCAAAATATACAAGCCGAAGATGAGGATGAAATATTGAATGTAGAGAGTGTTATCGCCACCATGAATGAGTTGATGAAAACCCCAACCATCGTAAAAGGAGCGGTGATGCCAGACGCTTGTCCTACGGGACCTATTGGGCAAATTCCTGTGGGTGGTGTGGTAGCGGCTAAAAACGCCATACATCCCGCGATGCATAGTGCTGATATTTGTTGTTCGGTAATGATGACCAATTTTGGGCATATAGACCCTAAAAAGGTACTGGGTTTTGCCCATTAGATTACGCATTTTGGTCCTGGTGGTCGAGAGGATTTTTCGCAATTACCCAAAGAATTAGAAGATAAAATTCGAAGCAATCGATTTTTTAACAATCAAAATAGTATTCTGTTGGCTCAAAATCATTTGGGTACACAAGGCGATGGCAACCACTTTTTGTATGTGGGGCAGTCTGAACAAACAGGCGAAACCATATTGGTAACCCACCATGGAAGTCGTGGTTTTGGAGCGAGTCTATACAAACAAGGAATGGCAATGGCGGATTATTTCAGACGAGAAATTTCGCCCAATACACTAAGTAAAAACGCTTGGATTCCCTATGACACCGAGGAAGGTAAAGCCTATTGGGAGGCCTTGCAAATCGTGAGAGAATGGACCAAACTCAATCATGAAATCCTACACAATGCGACGGTAGAACTAACGAAAAAGGACTTTGTCAATCGTTTTTGGAATGAGCATAACTTTGTTTTCAAAGAAGATGACTTGTTTTACCATGCCAAAGGAGCGACTCCATTAGCCGACCAATTTGTACCCGATAGCCAAAATGGCTTGCGTTTGCTTCCTCTAAATATGAGCGAACCGGTATTGATTGTAAAAGGTGAAACAACAGCCAATAATCTCGGGTTTGCACCCCATGGTGCTGGTCGAAATATGAGTCGTTCGGCACACAAAAGAAAGTTTGAAGGACAAACCAAAGAATCGATATTTGCTCAAGAAACCAAAGGTTTAGATATACGATTTTTCTCTGAGCACATCGATATTTCGGAATTGCCAAGTGCATATAAGAATGCACGGAATGTCAAAGCACAAATGAAAGCATTTGGATTGGGTGAGGTAGTAGATGAGATTTTACCTTACGGCTGTATCATGGCTGGAGATTGGCAAATCGATGCCCCATGGCGGAAGAAAAGTAGATAAACTTAATTAGTTATTTCCAAAGCAATTGAGGGGTCTACTTCAAAAATAAAAAAAACAATACTCAAGCATACTCCAATCCATCGTTTGGGAGAAGCCCAAGGCATTGCGGGTGCCGTTCTTTATTTTGCAGCAGTGATCTCAGGAATGGCTCCACCTGCAATTGCCCATAAATATAGACTTGCCACAGAGCCGTACGGACTATACCTTTTGCGGTATTTTTCGAATAATTTTGGGGTGATTTCCTTATGATGATAGAGCATTCGCAACCCTCGGTGGATGGCAAGGTCGCCAAAACTTAAGATATCGGGGCGTTGCATCGAGAAAATCATTAGCATTTCGGCAGTCCAAACGCCTATGCCTTTGAGTTCGCATAGTTTTTCACAGACTTCGGTATCGGTCATTGTGTGTAAATCTTCTAAAATTAATTCTTTGCTTACCACTTTTTGAGCAATTCCTTGCATATAGGACACTTTGCGAAAGGACAAACCCACTTTTTGCAATTCTTCGGTGGAACAATTGGCAATGGTTGGGGCATCGATGGTTGTGAGTTGGTCTTTCATCTTTTGCCAAATGCTTTCTTGGGCTTTGGTAGAGATTTGTTGCCCTACAATTTTCTTCATTAAGGCTTCAAACAAATCAGGAATTACAGGTCGCTCGATTTTACCAATGCGTTCGATGGCTTCGGCTAATTTTTTGTCTTTGGATTTGAGGTAATTGATTTCTTTAGTTCCGTATTGAAAGGTGGGCATATCTATGAGTTAATTTCCGCTAAAATACAAAAAAACCTCAAGAACTAGCGTTCTTATCCTACATCAATGCGTAGCGGTGGCAGTTGGCGTACCTTTGCTTTAGAAAATTTTAAAAGAGAAAAAATGAAAACAAGAACTGTAGAATTAGTAGCAAGCCCGAGAGCACCACACTTTGTGGGCGACGGCTTTCGAGTGCATAACTTTATCCCGAGTGGTTTCCGTTTGGATATAGAGCGAATGAATCCATTTATTTTGTTGGATTATAATGCAAAGTACCACTTTCCGCCCGCCGACCAACCCAAAGGCGTAGGGGTACACCCACATCGAGGATTTGAAACTGTAACTATCGCCTACGAGGGAAAAGTAGAACATCGTGATAGTAGTGGTGGTGGAGGTGTGATTGGCAAAGGTGATGTACAATGGATGACCGCCGCTCATGGGGTATTACACAAAGAATTTCACGAAACGGAATGGAGCAAAAAAGGCGGAATTTTCCAGATGGTTCAACTTTGGGTAAACCTACCTGCAAAATACAAAATGAGTGAACCCAAATATCAAGCACTTAAAAATGAAGAAATCCAACGATTTGTATTAGATAGTAATCAAGGGGAAATCGAAGTCATTGCAGGAAATTACCAAGGGGTAAAAGGTTTGGCATCTACTTTTAGTCCGATGGAAATGTACAATGCTAAATTGGAAAAAGGGGCTGAGGTTCACATTTCTCTACCTGCAAATTACAATACGGCTTTGTTGGTTTTGGAAGGAAGTATCACGATCAATAATCAAGAACAAGCACCTAATGACCATTTGGTACTGATGGCAAATGATGGCGAAAACTTTAGCATCACTGCCGATGAAAAAGCCATAGTTTTGGTGCTTAGTGGCGAACCAATCAATGAGCCCATTGCCACTCAAGGTCCTTTTGTGATGAATACCCGAGAGGAACTTATACAAGCCTTTGATGATTTCAAAAGTGGAAAATTTGGAACTTTAGAAGATTGATACACAAAACGCCTCAATGATTGGGGCGTTTTTTTTACATTGAGGTGTAGGTAATCGTTAAGGAAATTCTATCTTTACAAAAAAAAGAATTTCAAATGGCTGACACTACCTTACTCAATTATTTATCTCAAAAAACACATCTTAACCCTACTGATTTAGAGAATATAAGCCAGAATTATCAAATCAAAACTTATTCTAAAGGGGACTATCTTTTGCAAAAAGGAACGCATTGTCAGTATGTATATTTTGTAGAAAAAGGCTTGCTAAGGCAATACACTACCGATGAGAAAGGGAAAGAACACACCCTCTATTTCGCACCAGAAACTTGGTGGATTGCCGACCGCGAAAGTATGTATTTCAATCAGCCTTCCTCTTACGATATTCAAGCCTTGGAAGATACGCAAGTGGCAGTACTTACTTATGATTTTATCAAAGGTTTTGAAGAATCTTCTGAGTCCTTTTTTCAGTTTAATCATACACAATTGCATCGGCATATACAGGTGTTGGAACAACGCATTACGATGTTGCTCAGTGCTACTGCCGAAGAACGCTATTTACATTTTATAAAAACCTATCCCGATGTGCTTTTGCGCGTTCCTCAGACGATGGTCGCTTCGTATTTGGGCATCACACCCGAAAGTTTAAGCCGTGTCAGAAAGGAATTGATGAGTAAATAAGAGCGTTTCTATTTTGATAATGCCAATTTGTCTTATTAAAGCCTTTGGCAGTATCTTTGCCACAATAGTTGGAAAATAGAAATATAATGGAAGACAATAAAGATTTACACGAAGAAACAATAGATTCTACTAACGAAACGACGGAAGATACTCACCAAGAGCCGACTGAAAAAGTGGCAGAAGAACCAACGCCAGAGCAACTTTTGGCAGAGGAAAAAGACCGCTATATCCGTCTATATGCAGAGTTCGAAAATTATAAGAAAAGAACTGCTAAAGAACGCAACAAGTTTTTCCAATATGCCAGCCAAGATATGATGACGGCAATGTTGGCTATTTTAGATGACTTTGAAAGAGCCTTAAAAGAACTAACCAAAAATGGCAATGAAGAGGAACTAAAAGGGGTAGAATTGATTTACAATAAATTCAAAAATAAGTTAGTTGAAAAAGGCTTAAAGCCAGTAGAGGTAAAGGCTGGTGATGACTTTAATGTAGATATTCACGAGGCGATTACGCAAATCCCAGCCCCTTCGGAAGACTTAAAAGGGAAGGTAGTTGATGTGATTGAAACAGGCTATAAACTTCACGACAGAGTGATTCGTTTTGCGAAAGTAGTGATTGGTCAGTAATCAAAACCATAAATTTTAAAATAATGAAATGCGCTAGCGTGTTTCATTATTTCGATTTAATATAATACAGAAACAATGTCAAAAAGAGATTATTACGAAATATTACAAGTAGAGAGAACAGCCACGGTAGAGGTCATAAAAAAAGCCTACCGTAAGCAAGCTCTAAAATACCACCCAGATAAAAATCCAGGCGACAAAGAAGCAGAGGAAAAGTTTAAAGAAGCAGCAGAAGCCTACGAAGTTCTTAGTGATGAGAACAAACGCGCCAGATACGACCAATTCGGTCATGCAGGACTTGGAGGTAACGGTGGTTTTGGAGGTGGCGGTGGCTTCGGTGGTATGAATATGGACGATATATTTAGCCAGTTTGGAGACATTTTCGGTGGACACTTCGGTGGTTTTGGAGGCGGTGGTGGCAGACCACAACAGGTGCGTGGAACTAATCTTAGAGTACGCATAAAGCTAGGTTTAGAAGAAATGATGAACGGTACCGAAAAGACCATCAAAATTAAAAAAATGAAGATGGCACCTGGGGCTACTTCTAAAACTTGTCCTACTTGTAATGGTGCTGGCGTTCAGATGCGTGTGATGAATACGATGTTTGGACAAATGCAATCTCAGACCACTTGTAGCACTTGTAATGGAATTGGAAAAGTGGCGGATAAAATTCCGTCTGGAGCTAATTCCCAAGGTTTAATAAAAACCGATGAAGAAGTTACCATTAAAATTCCTGCTGGTGCAAGAGATGGAATCCAGCTCAATGTAAGAGGCAAAGGAAACGATGCACCATTTGGTGGCACACCTGGGGATTTACTCGTGGTGGTAGAGGAAGAGGAAGATGCAAATATTAAAAGAGAAGGCGATAATCTACATCAGGAACTATATATTTCTTTTGCAGAAGCGGCATTGGGAACTTCTAAGGAAATTCCAGTAGTTGGCGGAAAGGTGAAAGTTAAGGTAGATGCTGGAACGCAATCGGGTAAAATTCTTCGATTGGCCAATAAAGGATTACCAAGTATAGATTCCTATGGAAAAGGGGATATGTTCGTACATGTGAATGTATGGACACCGCAAAACCTAACCAAGGAGCAAAAAGAATTTTTTGAAGCTCAGCTACAATCAGGGGAAATGAAAGCCGAACCTTCGGGGAAGGAAAAAACATTTTTCGATAAAGTAAGAGATTTATTTAACTAAATTAAAACTTTTAGGTTGAGGATTAAATTCTATCTTCAACCTATTTTTTTATTGTCATAAAACATTGATATAATGCTAAAAGCCAAAGGTGTAACCAAAACTTATGATGCAGGCAAAAAGGTAGCCTTATCCAATTTTAGTATAGAGGTGCCCAAAGCCTCTATTTATGGTTTATTAG
This sequence comes from Riemerella columbina DSM 16469, assembly GCF_000374405.1. GTDB lineage: Bacteria > Bacteroidota > Bacteroidia > Flavobacteriales > Weeksellaceae > Riemerella > Riemerella columbina. The sequence continues at coordinate 114,897 of NZ_KB894273.1, read as the reverse complement.
GACCTAATGGAGCAGGGAAGACTTCATTTATTAGAATCATCAATCAAATTACCAAACCAGACAGCGGCGAAATTTTTATAGGCGACGAACCGCTAAGCCCTCATCACATCAAAGCGATAGGTTATATGCCAGAGGAGCGAGGATTATATAAAAATATGACGGTAGGCGACCAAATCCTCTACTTCGGCGAACTAAAGGGTATGTCTAAGGAAGACGCTCTAAGACAAGCCAAATATTGGTTTGATAAACTCCATATAGAACATTGGTGGAAAAAGAAATTGTCTGAACTATCCAAAGGTATGGCACAGAAAATCCAGTTTGTGGTAACGGTATTGCATCAACCCAAATTATTAATTTTAGATGAACCTTTTTCTGGTTTCGACCCTGTAAATGCCAACTTGATTAAAGACCAAATCTTAGAACTTAAGGAACAAGATACTACCATTATCCTTTCTACGCACCGAATGGAAAGCGTGGAGGAAATGTGCGATTATGTGGCATTGGTTAACAATTCCCATAAAGTAATTGATGGTAAAGTCTTTGAAGTCCGTGAGCAATACAAACAAAACATCTATGAAATTGTACTTTCTGATGTGAACGATACCCGAATTTCAGACTTTAAAACCCGCTTTAATCCTCAAAATTGGAAAGAAAAAGATGGATTGACTGGCTTTGAAGTGCAATATACTTCGGCTCAAAACGAATTGCTTAGCGAACTGATGCAGCTAGGCAACATCCGATGCTTTAATGAGAAAATACCAAGTATGAACGAAGTCTTTATCAACGCTGTTAAAAATTAATCTGCTGCTATGAAAAATATTATCATCATTACCAAAAGAGAATTTTTAACCCAAGTTAAAAAGAAATCTTTTATCATACTTACGCTGCTTGCCCCTATTTTAATGGTCGTTTTTGGGGTGGTTATAGCCTTAATGTTTAAAGCAAATGAAACCGAATACCAATTTTCTGTAGTGGATAAAAGCGGTGTGTTTCAAAAGGAAATGAAATCCAATGCCGATATTACTTTTGTGTATGTTCCAGAGAGCCAAGAGGCATCTCTAAGGCAAGGGCTAAAGGATATGGAAGGGGTAGATGGGCTACTGATTATCCCAAAACTCATCAATGAAAACTATCAGCAGTTAGAGCAAGGGAGTGAACTATTAGTCAATAAAAAAATCAGTTTTGATGTGCGTAAGCAAATCGCTTCGGAAATGCAAGAAGTCATCAAAAAAGAAAAGATAAAATCTCTGGGCTTAACGGAAAATCAAATTGCAGATCTTGACCATTCGTTTGAACTGAAAACCAAAAATGTGGTGGACGAAAAACAACAGGACGATAGCCTAGCGTTCGGGATAAAATCTGCCCTTAGTATGCTATTGCTTTATGCTACTTTTATGTTTATCCTCATCTATGGTGTCCGTGTGATGCGTAGTGTTCTAGAGGAAAAAAATAATAGGGTAGTGGAAATTATCATTTCTTCGGTAAAGCCTTTTGAACTGATGATGGGGAAGATTATCGGTGTTACTTTTGTAGCGCTAACTCAATTCATTATATGGATTGCAATGGCGGTAGCAGTGGCTCTGTTCTTTAATAAAAACTTTGGTTCTATGGGGAGTAAAATGACGACCGATGAGGTACAGCTGGACAATATAGAAGTTATGGTGACCAGTGTTTCTCATACTTTATTAGAGCTAAATTATGGTTTAATCATCATTGTGTTTTTATTATTCTTTTTATTGGGCTATGTATTTTATAGTTCTATCTATGCGGCTATTGGCTCGGCAGTGGATAGCGATACGGAAACCCAGCAATTTACTACGGTGATTATTTTACCATTGATGCTCGGGCTATACGGTAGTATTTCAATTATGAACAATCCAGAAGGACCTATGGCGTTTTGGCTGTCTATGATTCCGCTTACTTCCCCTGTGGCAATGGTGGCGAGGATTCCTTTTGGTGTTCCTTTATGGCAGATTGCATTGTCCTTGGTATTGCTATTAGGCTCTACTTTGGCAATGGTTTATCTTGCCGCAAAAATTTATAGAATAGGCATCTTAATGTACGGAAATAAACTAACGCTAAAAGAGCTATGGAAATGGATAAGAACTAGTTAGTTAAAATCGTTGAGCCATCTATCCTCGTCTTATCATAAGGCGAGGTTTTTTTATATTTTTCTAGAGGCGGTTTATTTTCTTTTTTGGTAAGATACTTTTAGGCGTTTCATCTTTTTTTTAGGTTTAAAGGTAATTTTAGGCGTTCGCATATCTCTGCGCACATTAAAATCTGTTTCGTTTGCCACACCGTTTGAAGAGAATGAGGGGCGGAAAATACCCAGTTCACCACAGTCTACGCTACGCCCCTGTTCCATTTGTGCTTTTACCACATCGGCTAGGCGGTAGAGTACGGCAATGGCTTCTCCTTTGCTTAGGGTATTGCCATCGGCAATGGTTTCGCAGAGTTCATCAAAACTCATTTGTCCATTAAGTTTAAACTGGGCATAGTAGAGGTCTTTACCTTGGTTTGCCCCTATACTCATTTTTTGTTTCTTTAAGCTGTATCGTACGGGTATCATATTCTATTTTAGAAATTATCTTGTTATATTTTAATTGTTTCCTCAGTATAGTTTAGACAAAACTACGGCTTTTTTTAATAAAAACCAATAAGGGTTCTTAATAAAACCAATAAGGGTTCTTAATAAAACCCATAAGGGTTTCTTCTAAAACCAACAAGGGTTATTTTATAAACCCATAAGGGTTTTTATCTATATAACCTTAGGTTTTATCTAATACAAAGGCTCTTAATAGTCAAAAGATACCTGAGATATTGGCTAAAAGAATTGTACTAGAAACTTGCCCGTACTTGGACGCTACCGATGTGGATGGTTCGGGCATCGGAGTTTCTGCCTTCGTAGTTGAGTTGTAAATGAATCAATCGGCTGATGGCTTGCTGAAGATACGCATTCCAAACTTGGTTTTTGCCAGCTTTCAATCCATTCAACATTTGATTGCCCACTACGCTAAAGCTATTGCCTTTAAAGTCATTATTGATGAATGAAAAACTACCTCTTAGCATAGTTTTATGGTGTTCCCATTGTAGGCTTCCCGTTAGGTTTAGAGTGTTGAGGCGTTCGGTACCGTCTAGGCGGGTTTTGCGTTCCCAGGCAGAGGAAATCTCGGCTTGTAGGGCATTACTTAACTGATAAGTCAATTTGGGGTGGGTTTTCCATTCGCTAAGGTCATAGTCTCGGGACTTGAATAATTCCGAACGATGATTGAGGCGCTGCCATTGATTGTCCCAATCGGCTCTGAAGTCTTTAGTAATTCTATAACCAATGGTTAAATAATGCGTATTTTGATGCTTTTCCTCTTCGCTAAAATTAGCATTGAGGATATTGTGGTGTTTCATCCATCGGTAGGAGGCTGTCCAGCCCGAGCGTTCGTTAGGTAGGAACTGAGCGGCAGTAATCCAATTTTGATTTTTAAGAATTTGTTGAGCATTGCGTTCAAAAGGGTTCCAAACCAAAACCTTATCTTGCTTATAAAATGAATTTTGGGATAGCAAAGAGAAGTTGAAATTCCATCGTTTTAGAAACGCATTTTCAGATTTAATGATAACGGCAGGGTTCAGGTAAAGTGCCAGTTGCCATTTGTTTTTATTAGACGGCGTATACTTTACCGTATTGGTATAAATTCTAATGTACTGTGCCAGGTCGCTGTATTCGGCAATTTCAAACTCGTCTAATTGTTGGATGCCATCGCCGTTGTAGTCTGTCCATTTATAAATACCTTGCCCGTCGGTAACTTTTAAATATTGAAATTCTCGCTGTGCCTCTTGTCCATTGCCCAGTTCGTAGAAGGTTTGTAGCCTTAGTCCATTATTAAATAATTGCTGATGGTATAGTAAATTTCCTAAAACAAAATCTTGATTGTGCTGATTGTTGGATGATTGATTATAGAAGAAATTTCGATAATGAATTAAAGAGGTGAGGGTGGTGTTTTCATTTTTAATCCATTCGCTTTCTGCCATCCAACCTATCAAATGGTTCACTTGGGTTAGTTGATTGTTTTGCACAGAATCATTGACTCTGGCGTAGACTTTGGTTTTTAGGAAGCTGCGTTTTTCTGTACCAATGGTCTTTTGGACAAATATTTCTTTCCATGCAAAGCTATTCGCTTCTAAAGTGTTTAGCGTTTTCAAATCTCTAGTGTTGCGTTCCATACCGCTACCAAAAGTCCAAAATCCTTTATTGCCTTTGTATTGTGTTTCCAGATTTACTTTTAAGAATTGGGTGTCTTCTATATCGGATTGGCTTTTCAGCATGGAGAGTTGTCCTTGCGTTAGCCACTTTTTGGTGTCCCAATTTAAATCTAAATCATTTTTAAAACCTTGATAGCCGCTGCCTTCTTTCAACCAATTGAGTTGATAGTTCAGATGAGACCCAGAATTCCAATCATTTTTAAAGCCGAAAATCAATCGGTGCTGGGTTTGATGATTAAACTCTTGGCTCAAATTAAAATCCCGTGCAAATTCTACCGAATTGATACGGTCTAAAATATGAAACTTAGTATTGATATGCTGGTATTCTAGGGAGGGGGTACCACGCCAATTTCCTTTTTTAAAAGTTTTTTCTGCCATCAGTCGTGTGGCGTAGCCTATATTATCTTGGTTGTCTTTGGAGGAAAAAAGGTTGCGGTCGTACTGGCTTAGCGAGGCATCCAATTCTATTTTACCATTATCTAAAGCATAAGCCGTATGGGCAGAAATCACTTGAGATTTCTGTGGGGTAGGTAGTTTCCTCACCGCCGAATAATCCCCTAGATTAGTACCAACATATTCGTAGATGCTACCGTTGTTACTGGTTTGCTTTAGTCGGTAGTCGCCTTTGCCCATACCAAAATAAGTGAAGGCGACTTGGTAAAGCGTTTCTTGTTGGTCGGTGGAAAATTCGTAATAAAATGCACCAGAAGGTAGATGGACTTTTCGGTAAAGAATTTTATTCACATCATAGGCAGCCATAGTTCCAGAAGGTGCAAGCATTAATTCTGATTGATTGCCCGCCTTTGCGAGAATTTTTTTGTCTTCTTCGCTAAGGTCTAATGCCAAAGGTGCATTTTTCTGGTCACTTTCTAAAAACCAGTTAAGCCCCAATTGCAATCGGTTGCGCTGATGTTCTACACCACCCGTTACGAGGAAACGCGTATAGTTTCTATTGGCATAGTTATAAGAAATGGTAATGAAATTCTGATTGTAAATGGGACGAAATGAGGTAAAGGTAATTTCCCCCGTATTGTAATTGATGGTATAGTCTTGGTTTTCGCCTCTTTTCATTAAAATCCCATCGATAAATACCTGCTCCGAGCCCGAGATAATGGTGATAAAAGGCTCTCCATTTTTGCCTAATAATCTATAAGGTCCTTGGTTTCCTTCTTTACCTTGAAATCTTAAGCGATGAAACTCACTGCGTGCCACTCCAACGGTAAATTGTAGTCGGGTAGGGTGTTCTTTTCCAAATTTGGTATCTATACCTAAGCCTAAACTACGCCTTTGGTAGCGCCCAAAAAAAGTTGTGTTATCGTCTAAATCGAGATGTCCTGCGGTAATGATGGTCTTTTTTTTAAGGTTCAGTTGAAGGTAGATTTTATCAAATTCATCTAAAGTTTGGGTGTAGCCATCGGCTTGGATGGGTAAATTATGATCGGAAATACTGGCTAAAATAGACACATCTTTACTCAATTGCCCTGCAATTTGTAAGTCCATAGAGCTCTGAACGGAAGATCCTTGGGCATTTCCAAAAGTAATCCCTCTTATAATGGAGCCTTGTGTATTGAGTTGTTCCAAAGCATTAAAAGGATTGGGCTTTACAATAACGGCTTCATCAATGATACTCTTAGTTTTGGAGGTAATGAAATTTAGAGTATCTTTTTGAAAGACTTCTTTTTCTATTTTGGCTTGGATAAGACTATCTTTTTTTAGACTGTCTTCTTTTAGGTTGGGATTTTGCCATGTAAAGACTTGTCCCCAAATGAATGAGGATATACACAACATAATAATTAATATTCTATAAGCCAACATATGAGGTTACAAATATACATAACGGAATATTAATAAAACTTAATATAAATCAGTTATAAAGTTTTTGGTAGTTCTATAATTCTTTTTAAATTTGGAACATAGAAAAATATTATTAACAAAAAAATAAAAGTATTATGAAAAAATTCTATTCTTTAGTAGCCGTTTTGACTATTACAGCAACGGCAACAGCACAAAATTTAGTACAAAACTTTTCTTTTGAAAATGATTTTTCAGATTGGAAGGCTGGATTTAAATCTACTTATACTGCTCCTGAGGTAATTACAGGAGGAGCCCAAGATGGTAATAAATATGTTAAATATACTCCAACCAGCACTACTGGCTTTTATCAAAATATTTCTATAGAAGCAGGGAAAGAGTACATATTAACATTTTATTACAAAGCAGCAAGAGGAAAAGATGCTAGAATTTGGTGTAATTTTAAAAATGCTAATAATGATGTTATATACCTTAATACAGATACAGCCAATGATCCTCTGAGAAATAATAATAAATATCTTGAAGCAACTAATGATTGGACTAAGCATGAAATACAATTTACAGCTCCTAATGATATTGTTTCATTTGACCTAGCCGTAAGAGCATATTCTGGAAGTAATGTAAGTTTCGATAATTTTTCATTAGTGAAAAAAGAGAATATGAGTGTTTATGATTTAGCGGGTAATAAAAAAGAAACTTTAGTAAAAAATACAGTAGTTGAAAATCGATTATTATTTGGTGCTAAAGGAAAAGTAACCATCTACAATACCAACGGACAAGTGGTAAAATCTCTTGAAGTAAAAGAGGGTGACGCGGTCAATATATCATCACTTCCAAAAGGTGTCTATGTAGTAGCTGGAGAAGTAAACGGTCAAAAAGTATCTCAAAAAGTAATTAAAAAATAATCTTTAATTATTATTAAAAATAAAAAAGGACTTTCTATTAGGAAGTCCTTTTTTATTTTACTGATTTGTGGTAGTCAAAAAAATGTATTATTTTTAAATTCTAAATATTTAATATATTAAACATGAAACATATTGTAGTAATAGGTGCAGGAACTATGGGAAATGGTATCGCCCATACTTTTGCTCAAAGTGGATTTAAAGTCAATTTAGTAGATATTTCGGATGAAGCATTGGATAGAGGTTTAAAAACCATAGAAAAAAACTTAGACCGAATGTTGGCTAAAGAGAAAATTTCTGAAAAGGATAAGCAAAATACCCTTGGTAATATTACCAAAAATACTTCCATAGCCTCTGCGGTTAAAGATGCAGATTTAGTGGTAGAAGCAGCCACTGAAAATCAGGAATTAAAATTGAAAATCTTTAGAGAATTAGACCAAGAAGCACCCAAACATTGTATTTTGGCATCTAACACTTCTTCTATTTCAATTACACAAATCGCCGCGGTTACTCAGAGACCAGAAAAAGTTATTGGGATGCACTTCATGAATCCTGTACCGATTATGAAATTGGTAGAAATCATCAAAGGATATTCTACTTCTAAAGATACATTTGATACGATATATAAACTGTCTAAAACCTTAGGAAAAGTACCTGTGGAAGTTAATGACTATCCAGGGTTTGTAGCGAATAGAATTTTAATGCCGATGATTAATGAAGCTATTGAAACGCTTTATAATCAAGTGGCAGGTGTAGAAGAAATAGATACCGTAATGAAACTAGGGATGGCGCACCCAATGGGACCATTACAATTAGCCGATTTTATTGGTTTGGATGTTTGTTTGGCGATTTTAAATGTGATGTATGATGGCTTTAAGAATCCTAAATATGCGCCTTGCCCATTATTGGTTAATATGGTGATGGCAGGTAAGTTGGGAGTAAAATCGGGAGAAGGCTTCTATGATTATTCCGAATCTAAAAAGGCAGAACGAGTTTCAAAAATGTTTGCTAAAAATTAATAAAATAGAGTAAATAATAGAAATATTTATTTACCTTTGTACAAACACGAATTATATTAACCTAAAAATAGAACACAATGAAATTACCAAAATTTTTATTAGCAGATAATACAGACTTTCCTGAAGATTTATTTGTAGTACACACAGAATATCCAAGATTTATCTTGAATGTGGAAGAAGAGGAAGTAGAATGGCTAGATGACCTAGAAGGCGATGATGAAGAATCTCTTGCTGACGAGGCAACCAAGGCTGTGGAAGCCGCTTTTAAGTGGTGCGATGCTGAATTAGAAAAATACGACGACGAAGATTTAGATTAGTCTATCATTTTTACTGCATAAAAAAATCGCCCCAATTTGAGGCGATTTTTTTATTTTCTAACAAACTTCATTAATAGTAAATTATCCTTATATAATTCTAAAGTGTTTCCATCACTTACATATTTATTGGCTTCGTTTAGCATTTTAAAGAAATTTTGTTCTATATCCATATTCGGACAAGCCATTTTGGTAGCACCGATACTTTTGGTTGAAAAGGAACCCGTAGATTCGTCTAGTTGAACCTCAGAAAAGTAGTTGTTACAACCAGCATTTCCAGAAAGTCTGTCGTTTTCTATTCTTAAAGTTGGGGTACGGCTATCACCTACTTTTTCGCCAGATAATATCCAATCTGTATTTTTAATCGGGGCTTGTGTTTTGCCTAGTTTAGAATTGGCAACACTACCACAAGAAACTAATACTAAGCCGAGGACTAAAATTGAAAGTACTTTTTTCATCTTGTTATAAATTTTATGATTATTCTAAGAGCGTAATTCAGCTCCAAATTCTTTTTCTAATGTTTTAATAATATTCTGCATGATTTCAGAAATTTCTTTTTCTTCTAAAGTCTTTTCCGTGTTGAGCAAATCAAAACTTAAGGCATAAGACTTTTTACCATCTGGCAAGTTTTTACCTTTATACACATCAAATAAATTAATATTTGTAAGATAAGGTAATTGTAGACTATTCACAGCGGCGTAAAGCTTAGCGTAAGTAATATCTTTGTTCACTAATAATGCTAAATCTCTTCTCGTTTTGTTAAATTTAGGAATGTCCTTAAATTTAAAATCGCTTTTGCTTCTAAATTCTTGGCAGAGTTCTATTTCTATTTCGGCATAGAATACTTCTTGTGCTACATCTGCCTCTTTTATTAATGCCTCCGCTACTTTTCCGAGTCTTGCAATCGTCTTTCCCTTTACCACAATTTCTATACCATCAGAAAAGCGATTATCATTAAGTGGTTTTTCCTTAAAATTAAGATTTAGTTTGGAAAGTAACACATGTACCATGGCTTTTAAATGGTAAAAGTCTGATGCTGATTTTGGTACCAGCCAGTTTTCCGCTTGGGCTCTACCAGAGATTAATAATGCTAATTGTTTCCTTTCCTCATATTGTTCATAGTGATGGTAGATTTTACCTAATTCGAAGAATTTAATATCGGCATTTTTTCTATTGATATTATACGCCGCATTTTGTAAAAGCCCTTCCAGTAAAGAGGTTCTCATTGAGCTTAGTTCTCCACTTAAAGGATTAAGTAAAGTGACGGCATGGTCATTATCTTTAACTTGAGTCAATGAGTTGTTCATTACCTCGTAAAATCCATTAGATTGTAGCGTTCTAGCCCAAGCATTCTCTAAAGTATCTTGGTTTTCTAAATCTAATTTTACTGGGGTAAAGGCAATTTTTTGTGGACTTTCAATCTTATTATAACCGTAGATACGAAGGATTTCTTCAATCACATCTATTTCTCGTGTTACATCGGCTCTGTAATTAGGAACAGAAAGTTCTAGTCCATCAGCAATTTCATTAAGAATTTCGATATCTAAAGATTTTAAAATCTTCTTAACTGTTTCTCTATGGATTTTAGTTCCTAAAATTTGGTCGAGTTTAGAATATCTAAATACGACATAATGAGGCTCTATTTTTTCAGGATAAACCTCTATTAAATCTCCTATTAAATCTGCATTGGCCAATTCCTTCATCAGATGGATGGCTTTGGTAATGGCAGTACGCACTAGGTTGATATCCACGCCTCTTTCAAATCGGAAAGACGCATCGGTATTAAGCCCATGAAGTTTTGCTGCTTTCCTTACCGCCACAGGATTGAAATAAGCACTTTCTAAAAATACTTTAGTAGTATTTTCGGAAACACCAGAGTCATTGCCACCAAATACACCAGCGATACACATAGGGTTTTGGGCGCCATCTTTTATCATGGTTTCGGTACCATTGAGTTCACGCTCTACACCATCCAAAGTCGTAAATTTTGTAGCAGGCGTAGCAATACCAATCACCACTTTTTGTCCAGAAATTTTATCTGCATCAAAGGCATGTAGCGGCTGTCCCAAACTATGCAAAATATAATTGGTAATATCCACCACATTATTAATAGGACTGAGCCCAATGGCTTTTAGTTTATGTTGTAACCATTTGGGTGAAGGCTTTACTTCTACATTTTCTAAAACGGCACCAATATATCTTGGGCAAAGTTCTTGATCTTCTACCTCAACGGTAAAATGGTGTTCTCCTTCTGGTTGAAAAATTTCCGAAGATACTTTATTAAATTCAGTAGGGGTAATATTCGCTACCGTTAAAAATGCGTTGAGGTCTCTAGCTACGCCGTAGTGCGACATAGCATCGGTTCTATTAGGGGTAAGCCCAATTTCATAAACTTCGTCTTTGGTCAGATTAAAGTAATTAGAAAAAGGCGTTCCTACTTTATAAGATTCATCCAGTACCATGATGCCCTCATGCCCTTCGCCAAGACCGAGTTCGTCTTCGGCACAAATCATCCCTTCAGAAACTTCGCCTCTGATTTTTGCTTTTTTTATTTCAAAAGAACCGCCGTCTTTCGTGTAAATAGTGGTGCCGACTACTGCCACAGGGACGAGTTGACCTTCAGCCACATTGGGTGCACCGCACACAATCTCTAGAGGTTTTTCTCCACCAACATCTACGGTTGTTTTTTTTAGTTTATCGGCATTAGGGTGCTTTTCACAAGTCAAAACTTTGCCTACGATAATGCCTTCTAAACTACCTTTAATACTTTCGTAAGTTTCTATTCCTTCTACCTCTAGCCCAATATCTGTAAGATAAGCTCCGATTTTTTCGGTGCTAAGGTCGGTAGTAATATAGTCTTTTAACCAATTATTGGAAATTTTCATGTATTTTTATTTTTCTATAATGCTAAGGTCTTAATTGGTAAGTCTTAACAAAATTATCATTATTTGTAAAACAAAATTTGAGATTTGCGGTTGATTTCAAATCTCAAATTGTATTAAAAATTAGTACTTGAATTACATTCCTATGACTGGCATAGAAAGCATAAGTAAATGTTCATTTTCATCTAAACCATCTAAAGGCTCTAAAACGCCAGGTCTGTTGGCTTGGGACATTCTCATCACCACATCGTCTGAACTTAGAACAGAAAGCATTTCTGTTAAAAATTTAGAACTGAACCCGATATTGATATCTTCTCCCTGATAGTCACAAGGGATTTGCATATCGGCTTTGTTAGCAAACTCGGTGTCTTCGGCGTGTAAGTAAAGAATATTCCCAGATAATTTAAAACGAACCTGATTGGTAGATTTGTTCGATAGGATAGAGGCTCTACGGATAGAATTTAAAAGTAAATTTCTATTAACCGTTAATAAATTAGGGCTTTCTTGAGGAATTACGCCATTGTAGTTAGGGTATTTTCCATCAATTAAGCGACAAATCCAGATGTGGTTACCAAAGGTAAACTTCGCCATATTGTCGTTGAACTCAATTTTTACCTCTTCTTCATTATTGGCTAAGATATTTTTAAAAATACTTAATGGTTTTTTAGGCATAATGAAGTCCATCGGCTCCTCATTCTTAATATCTTTCCTTTTGTAGACTACCAATCGGTGAGAGTCGGTGGAAACAAAGTTTGTCTCTTGCTCTCCAAATTGGAATAAAACGCCCGTCATTACTGGTCTTAATGTATCATTACTCGTGGCAAAAAGTGTATTTGCCAAAGCTTCTGCTAATACACCCGATGGCATAGTTACACTTTGAGATGCATCAAAATCTGGTAATTCTGGATAGTCTTCAGCATTGTCTAGTGCCACTTCATAAGTATCTTTATCATCTAAAATCTCTAGAATACCTGCCATTTCGTTTTCAGATTCTTTTACAATAAATGTAAGAGGCTGGTCGCCGAAAGTTTTAATTAAATCCTGAAAAGTTTTAGCAGGAACGGCAATTTTGCCTTGGTCTTCAGACATTACTTCTAAAGCAGTTACGAGTGTAGTTTCCCCATCAGACGCTGTAATTTTCAGGTTCTGTTGGTCTAACTCGAACAAATAGTTTTCCAATATAGGACGCGATTGAGAGTTGGTAATAACACCGCTTACCATTTGTAAAGCTTTCTGCAATTCGCTACTTGCTACGATAAATTTCATAAAACAAAATTATTTGAAATACAAATATAAGAAATTACCACTAATCTACACTGATTTCTACCAATTTTTATCTAAAAAGTTTTTAGCCTTAGACTGATTAAAAGTTTTCAATCGTCTATTTGATGGTATAGCTCATCCCTATATGAAACCATCTTTTTGGCATCGGCACGAGGTTGGTTTCCGTATACTCTGTATTGGTTAGGTTATTAATGAGTAGGTACAACTTATAATCATTTCTATGGTAGGTCAGTTTAGTATCCAATAAATTATAACTACCTAAGTTAACTCTTTCGGAATAGCGGTATGCCCATTCGTTGGTTAGGTTTTTAGTAAAATCTATATTTAATTTTCCAACGAACTGATGCTTTAAATTTTCTAGAGCATATTTAGACAACAATTGTTCTGGATTTTGGTATTCATTTTCTAGATAAGTATAGTCTAAATCATATTTTAACCATGGCGTTACTTTTTGATTTAGAGAAACTTCGATACCTTTGGTGTTGATTTCTCCAATGTTTCTCACTTGCCATTTATCATTCATATCTTTTTTTACCCAGTCGATGGCATCGTTGGATTGCTTCATAAATCCACTCAATTTAAATCCAATGGCTTTGCCCATAAATCGATAACCTACTTCGGATGAAATAGCACTTTCTGGTTTTAAGTTAGGATTGCCTTCATCGGTACCACTGATGTAATACAAGTCTGTAAAAGTTGGGATTCTATGCACTTTAGCTACACCAGCATAGACTTTGTGTTGGTTGTTGATATCATAACCTAGATTAATACCTGGGTAGAAAAAATTCCCTTCTTTGCCATAATTCGCCCAAGAAATTCCTGGTGATATCTGAAGCTGATTGTTAAGCAAAGAAAAATGATGCTCAAAAAACAGCTGGGTTACAAAACGCTCACGGTCGCCCATACTTATTTTTGGATTGTTATTGTAACTTACGAAAAATTCTTTTCTCAATTCTACTCCCAAGCCCGTAGTCCCAAGGCTAGACGCATAGCTGGCATTAAACTCCCCACCGATATTATTACCGATATGGTGATTGCGGTAGATTTGTGGTTTTTGTTTTATTAGAATATATTCATCTTGCCCTCTTCTCCAGTACGCGTTTGCATTGAGATTAAGCGCGCCATGCTTTTGCTGATAGCCTAAACTTACAATAGAGGCTTGGGTTTCTTCGTATTGGTCTTTAAATTTTGGTGAAGCGTAAAAGCCATTCGCTCCAAATTTTTTCTCAGAAAAACCCGCTTGGAATTGAATTTTTCCATCTTTAATATTGAATTGATTTTGATAAAATACCTTATTGATTTTAGCATCGGTGTTGTAGCGGTAGCCTTCTGTGGAAAAGGAATTGGCTTGGAAGAGATGGCTTTGTTTTTCGTTGCTTGCTTGTGCTACAAGTCCTAACTCATAGGTTGAGAAATCGCCACCTTCTGCTTTTATCGTTACGGATTTTCCAAGTTGGGCTTTGGTCACAATGTTGATAACCCCTGCATAGGCATTCTGTCCAAATCGACTGGCAGCAGGACCTTTAATCACTTCAATTCTATCAATCGCGGATAAATCTACGGGGAAGTTCATGTTATTATGCCCCGTTTGGGAATCGTTCATTCTCACACCATTAACTAAAACTAAAACTTGGTCAAAAGAACCACCACGGATGGAAACATCACTTTGCACACCATTAACGCCTCTTCTACGGATATCCATACCAGAGATTTGTTGTAGTAAGTCGTCTAAACTTTGGGCTGGTGATTGTTGGATTTCTTTTTGGGTAATGACTTCTATATTCTCATTAACCTTTTTGTATGGAAGGTTTAAAAATTTCCCTTGCAATACTACTTGGTCGATGCTGTTTTCAGTCTCTTGAGCTGAAACGAATGAAAGGCTTAAACTTAATAATAATACGCTAAATATTTGCTTTTTCATCTGATTTTAATTTAAAAAAGACCGCAAATATAAGCGATTTTGGGATATGGTAAAATATTTTCTGGGTGACAAATTTCAGCGTAGATTTTAACCGATTTATACTCTGAAAGTTATCTTTACTCTAAAGTTGATTAATAATGTTCCTTTGGAATAAAGGTGTGGGTATCGTCTTCAATAGTATAATTGAGGGCTTTGGCTAAAACAAAAATTTCTTCTAAATTTTGAATCAGTTGTTTTTCGCCTTGTGCTTTCAATTGTTGTTGATTAACTTTTTTATAAGCTTCGTCCTTTGCATTTTTTGTGATTTTCTTCAAATCTTTTTCATCAAAACGGTCAAAAAAAGAATCATCAATAGACTGAATTTCCACACTTGGAATAATACGGATTTTGGGCTCTGGCAATTCTTTGATGATGAGTTTTTTATTGATGCTATCTACCTGTATTTTCATTTGGTGCAAATCATAACTTACCTGAGCGTTGGTTTTAGTGAAAGTAATGATTTTCTTTTCTGCAACGGGCAGGTAACTGCTACCTAGCAACTCAGATTTAATGCTGGTGCGTTGTAGACTAGAAAAATCTTGCTCTACCACCACCATTTTATTCATTTTAGAAATTTGGTTTTGGATGAGGTAATAGTCGCTGGTCACTTCATCTTGTGCTTTTTGAGTAGTCCCTCGCCAAGCAAAAAATAAAATCAGCATTACCACTACGCCAACTAAAAACCCGATAATGTATTTTGTAAATCTTAGCATCGATTGATATTAATTGTTTTTTTTAGCCTTTTTCACTTTTTTAGTCTTTTTGGCTTTTTTAGTTTTCACTTTTTTGATGTTGCCATCTCGCTTTACAATATTATACAAATCCTGCTCCAAAAATCCAGTTTCTGGATATTCTACAATTCTACCGATTTCCCTTCCGTATCTTTCTAATACAATGGTGGGTACTCGGTTAATATGGTATTTTATTTCCTCACTTTCTGGAGATTCCATGCGTTTGCTTAGTGCAATGATGGTCAATTTATTCAGTGGATATCCCGATTCATTTAGAATTTTTATTAATCTTGGAAATTCTCTATGGCTATCGCTACACCAAGTACCTACGAATACTTTTAGATTATATTTGTTAAGTGATTTTCCTAATAATGCCAAGGTTGTTTTATCGGTTTCGTAGTTGGCGTATTCCTCGTCATACCAAGTTTTAAATGGTTCTTTTTGAAACTGACTGAGCGTTTGCTTGCCGAGTAATAAAGTACCATATTTTTCAGATTTCACTTCTCTATTTACGATGGTTTTTTCGGTAACGCCACAAGAATTAAGCGAGAAAAATAGGGTAGAGGCTAATATAAAAGTTGAGAGTATTCTTTTCATGTTTAAAAGTTTATTTGTCTAATATTGATTTTAAATCGGCTGGTGAATAGTATTTGTTTTTCAGAACTTTATTATCCGAAGTTCTATGGACATTGTATTTATCCCCAGATTTTTCGTAATAAGCCTCTTCGCCTTTAGTCGTTTTGTAGTGTTCTACGGTTTCTTGGGCTTGAGTTTCATTTTTACATGCTTTGGACATATTAGAACGCTGTACTTCATTAAATAGTTCTACAAATTTTTCGCCTAAACCAAATTCTAAAACAGCAC
This sequence comes from Riemerella columbina DSM 16469, assembly GCF_000374405.1. GTDB lineage: Bacteria > Bacteroidota > Bacteroidia > Flavobacteriales > Weeksellaceae > Riemerella > Riemerella columbina. Next base: position 98,872 of record NZ_KB894273.1, on the reverse strand, counting down.
CGCTCAATACATATTGTAAATCGCAAAGGGCATCAGCAATTTCTACTAAATTTTTATCTTCTATGGCTTGTTTTAGCTCGTTTAATTCCTCTTGAAGTAAACTTACCCTAAGGTCACACCTTTCTTTAGAAGGAATTTGAGGAGTAGAAAGAATCGGGGCATTAAATGTTTTATGAAATTCTGCCACTTGGTTGAGGCTATCTAGTTTATCCATAGTTTAATTTTAAATTTTCAACAAAGATAAAAAAAAGCACTGAATAATTGAATTTCAGTGCTGTGTTTTCGGTATTTAAAGTCTGTTATTTGGTAATATCTCTACCAATGACCAATCTTTGAATTTCGGAAGTGCCTTCACCAATCGTACATAGTTTGGAATCTCTATAATATTTTTCTGCTGGGAAGTCTTTAGTATAACCGTAGCCACCAAAGATTTGTAAAGCATTGTTAGAAATTCTTACACAAGCTTCAGAAGCATATAATTTTGCCATAGCCCCTTCGCGTGTCATTTTTTGTTTAGCGTTTTTCATAGTTGCCGCTCTGTTGATTAATAATTCGGCCGCATCAATTTCTGTTGCCATATCGGCTAACATAAAGTTGATGGCTTGGAAACTGGCAATAGACTTTCCAAATTGGTGTCTTTCTTTAGCGTATTTTAGTGCCGCTTTGTATGCTCCTTTAGCAATACCTAAACTGAGTGCTGCAATAGAAATTCTACCACCATCTAAGATTTTAAGGGCTTGTTTAAAACCGCTACCCACTTCACCTAGTCTATGAGAGTCGGGTACGCGTACATTGTCAAAAATGAGTTCTGCCGTTTCAGAGGCTCTCATCCCGAGTTTATTTTCTTTTTTTCCAGAATTAAATCCTGGCATTCCCTTTTCCAAAACAAAGGCAGTGGCATTATTAGAAGTGTTTTTTTCTCCCGTTCTGGTCATCACTACGGCAATATCCCCAGAAATAGCATGGGTAATGAAATTTTTAGCCCCATTAATCACCCACTCATCGCCGTCTTTTACGGCAGTCGTATTCATACCGCCAGCGTCAGAACCCGTATTATGTTCGGTTAATCCCCAAGCTCCAATTACTTGACCAGAGGCTAGTTTTGGTAACCATTTTTTTCTTTGTTCTTCGTTTCCAAATTCGTAAATATGATTGGTACACAGAGAGTTGTGCGCCGCCACAGAAAGCCCAATAGAAGGGTCTACTTGAGAAATTTCATCGATAATTGCCACATATTCGTGGTAGGAAAGTCCAGAGCCACCATATTCTTCAGGAACTACAACTCCCATAAATCCCATTTCTCCTAACTGATGAAATAGTTCTACTGGGAAAGTTTGGCTTTCGTCCCATTCCATAATGTGTGGACGGATATTTTTTTCAGCGAAATCGCGTGCCGTTTCGGCAATCATTTTTAAGTCTTCTGTGCTCATATATTATAATTAAGATAAGTTTTTATATTTAGGATATAATAGTCCCTATAATATTTTTCGTTTTTGTAAAAATACAAAAAAAAATGTAATTTGAAAATTTATGTGTTATTGTTCTATAAATAAAGAATATATCCAATGTTCACCATCAAAAAAGCCACTCGATATACGAATAGCTTTGAATAAGACCTAATATTCTTTTATTTATATTTATTGTTGATAATTTGTTTAGTTTTGTATTGCGATGAGTTGAGCCATTCTAATCTTATTTAATGAATTAATACTCATAAGTTAATACCCAAAATATATAAGCAACCACAAAAAAAATTGAAATCAATAGGGTTATTGAGTACTGAATAATAGAGTATATAGAGTATTCTACGACTTGGTTATCATGATAGTATATCTTGATGTGATCTCCAATTGCCGTTTCCTGATGGTCGCTTTCATTATTCATAATGCGGATTGTTTGATCTGAATTGTCTTTAAACTCTATTATAGCGTGGTTAGCAGAGTAATAACCGCGCCTACCACGATGTTCTTGAATTACAAAATCCACAACTTTAGCATCGTATTTTGGATAAAATATATATCCATAAAATATAGAAATACATGAGAAAATAACCGCAATAAATAAACGGCATATAAGAAAACTTACAATAATTTGAAAGGCAATGACTGTACGGTTTTTTTTGGTGAGACGCTGATATCTTACTCTTTTTAGAATCAGTACAGAGATGATTATTGCAGAACCATACAAAAGGTAATCAATATCGTCTGACAACTTGTAAGTAAATGTATGACGACGAGTTAGCTTATCCCATATAGTTAATAAAAACAGTATATTCATTTAGCAAAGATAATTATTTTTCAATATCATATAAAAAAAACACTAAATTTTACAATTAGTGGCTAGAAAATAGTTGAGATTATATTAATCTAATAATTGATAGATTACTTGTACTCTGGCTTGGAATTTAATTTTTTTAAAGTCGGTATCAATGGGTTCAGGAATGCTATCAGCACTTTCATACTCTGCTTTTGCATACATCATATTCATGCTTCTTACAGGTGCATAACTGAAGTTTTGATCGCTAACTTGAATTGCCTTTCCAATGTGTTGTCCTATGGATTGTGCTAATTTGGTAGCCGTAGTTTTGGAATCTTTCATGGCTTTCATCTTTAGAGAAAGTAAAAGTTCTTCAGATTTAGAATATTCTGTTTTGGTGATATTCATTTTAGAAATTCCCTCTTGTTCTAAGCCTGCGAATACTCTTCCCGCGGTAACAGCATCTCTTACGATTAAAATATAGCGTTTTTGTTTGATTACATTTTTACCTCTTAAAAAGTAACTTTCAGAATAGCTGTTAAGGTGGTCTAATTGTAAATCTTTTTTAGTATCGATACCTAATTTTTTTAATACCGCTTGCATTTTTTGTTCTTGCTCTTCAACAGAAGTTCTGTTTTTACTTTCCGCTTCAGACAGAAGGATACTCATATAAATACGATCTGGAGTTACAAGCGTATCTGCGGATGCAGAGGTTTCTAAATACGGTTGATCAATAAAGTTTTTTTGTGCCCATAGGGTTTGTCCTACTAATAAAATGAGGAATAATGATAGTTTTTTCATAAGATTGATTTTTATATTTGATAGCATCACCAAATAATATGCCGAATAAATATTAACATTTTTTAACAAAAGTTTAGCACGGTATTTGTAAACTTAAGGTTAAAAATATAATTATGTCAGACAAAAAATTAGCAGGTCTATGGTTAGACCACGAAAAAGCAGTTGTAGTAAAAAACCATGATGGTCAAGAGGTATCTTCATTTTCTGTAACCGATCATATTTCTGCACCGAAACAAGTAGGTAATTCTAATGAAAATGCAGCAAACAATGCTGAACAAACTAATCGTGCTAAATTTTTCAAAGAAATTGAAAAGGCAATAACTAATAGTGTTGAATTGTATGTAACTGGTCCTGGTATCTCTCAAGAAGAACTTAAAAATCACTTAGCAGATACTGCACAATACAAAAATTTAAAAGTGTCTTTAGGAACTTCTACAGATTCTAGTGATTCTTCTGTATTGGATGAAGTAAAAGCACACTTTGGTGCGTAATAATTTTTGAATAATGTTATTAACAAGAGAAGCCGCCTCAATTTGAGGCGGCTTCTTTATTTAAATTTGAGGCTTTTAGTTATCTGCATTGGATGAACTTTCACCAATATTCCAAGTTAAGCCAAATCTTAATGTATTGTCTAATGCTGAATTGGTTTTAGAAGTGTTGATAAGGTAAGACACATCTAATCCGAATGATTGATAATTAAAGCCTACCCCTACGGTGGCATATTGTCTACCACCTTGTAACTGACTTTCAGTAAAATAACCACCTCTTACGGCAAAAGCATTATCATAAGAATATTCTGTGGCAAAACTCAACATGGTGCTTTGAGGGTTGCTAAAAGATTTTCCAATCCCTTCCATTACCCCTACATTTGGAATCTCAAGGGTTTTTCCATCTGAGCTCAATTCAGCCCCAGGTACTAATAATTTTGACATCTCTGCTGTTACCCCTACTTTATTTAAGTCGTCTAAGAATAAGTCGTATCCTGCACCCAATCTCATGGTAGTAGGTAAGTAAGAACGAGAAGTATCGTCCCCAGTGTAGTCTAACTTAGGTCCTAAGTTTTGAACCGCAAAACCACCTCGGATTCTTCCTTCGTAATCTCCAAAACTTTGGTGTTTTTCAGATTGATAGAATCCCGATACATCTACTGCAAAACTATTGGCAGGTTTTAAATTGCTATCAGAATTGAAATTTCCAAAATCAGAGCGGATATATCTTCCGGTAACTGCCATAGAGTAAGTATCCGAAAGTTTTAATCCATAAGATACATCTAGTGAAAACTCATTTGGCGTTACTGAACCTTCGTTGGTAACTTGGCTACCCACTAATTTAGTTAAATCTACTTGCCCCATATTGAAATAGTAGATACTAGCACCTAATGTAGAGCGTTCTTCACTATCAAGAAATGTGTGGTATCCTGCGTAGAGTAAAAATATATCGTTGGTAATTTTACTCATATAAGGAGTGTAGTTCACTGCTACTGCGGAAGTAGTTTTGCTAAAAGGATACTTTGCTGCATTCCAAAATTGAGAAAACGCATCTGTAGAAGTGGCTACCCCTTGGTCTCCCATACCGCCTGCTCTTGCATCTGGCGAAACTCTAAGAAATGGAGCTCCTGTAAGTACCTGACCTTCTTGTTGTGCAAAAACTAATGAAGATACCGCTACACCTAAACCTAAAAGTAATTTTCTAGTAATTTTCATGTATTTAATTTTAATTTTTGGTTACATATTATATTAAACATTTAATAAATGCTAATTTTTTAATTAATCTATTTTAATAAAATCATTTTTTCAATTTGTGTTGTAGAGCCTTTGCAAGTGCTTTGATTGCTACTCTTTACAAAAACTTTGTAAATATACGAACCTTTTCCGACAGTAGCACCATAATTATCTGTGCCATCCCATTCTATTTGATATTTACCTGTTCTAAACCCTTCTCTAAAAGGCTCTGAACTTACTGTTTGATGAATGGTTTTCACCAACTTACCCGTGATGGTATAAATTTGAGCCGTTACATCCAAAACATCTGGGCAGTTATGCTCAAATTGTATATAGGTTTTATTGGTAAATGGATTTGGCCAGTTGAGCAATCGCTTTACAACTAAATTTTCCTCACTTTGAGGTCTTACTATAAAGTTTAACGATGCAGTTGCCGAATTATTGTTAATGTCCCAAACTTTTAACACTAACTGATGTTCACCTGGTTTTAAATTTTTAAAAGGATAGTTTACCGTCCCTTTTTGATAATCTTTTAGATTAGCGGAAATACAGCCATTATCTTCCCCTGGAGTAAAATAATCGTTGAGCACTTTAGTATTGATGACTTCACCATCTAGCACAACGGTAATATCATGTCCGATACCAGCTCCTGTAGCATTGATGCCTGTATCATCCGTAAGGCAAGCTAAGAGTATTGGGTTCTCATTAGTAATTCCGCCATCTGCAAAATTGGTATTATTCATATAGAGTTTAATCTTGGGTGGCTCATTATCGTCAATGCCATTAGGGTTGATGCCACCTACTTTTACATTTTGACTATGGTAAACATCATGGGTTTTGTTATCTGCGTAGAGAAGCATTCTTCCATCACCAATACTGAAATCGATATCTTTAGGAACATAAAACTCAAGTTCAAATACACCGTTTTCTGCTGTGCCAGAAGATTTTACAATAGGGTTGCCTTCTTCTTTGTAGCTAAGTATAGGGGTCAGGTTACCATCGTTATTTTTAGTTTTTTTATTCTGAAATTTATCAAATAAATTGACGGTAACTTTACCATTGAAATTAGTATCGTTACTGCCACTATCGTCGATGATATGACCTTTGACTTTAATAAAATCTAGTGCTCGGATACTGGTATGATCTGGAATGGTTATTTGGTCTACTACAATTTTGGGTTGAGGTCTTGTTAACGGCATGGCAGGGTCGCCTAAAAAATTAACCTTTAAATGCCCAGAGTGGATTCCATAGTTGAGTTTAGCATCTAGAAAAGCGTCGCCTAATCTATTAAATGTATTAGAAGCATTAATTTTTAAAATATGCTCTAAAAAAGTTTCGCTAAATCTTTTACCATAATCTACGGAAAGTTCTCTACTTGAAGTAATCATATTAGCGGGGCCACCACCTTTTAACTTCATTAATGCTTCTCCAGCAGAGTTGATGTTGGGGTTATCCCAAAGGGTAAATTCACAAGTAATGGTGGAAACTAATGGGAATTGGGAGTAAGTAGAATTAAAGTTATCGAATTTTATAATATCGGATAAAGTTAAGACACGCTCTTGAGCCCATCCATTGATGCCCCCATGCCCAAAATACATTAGAAATAAACTATTGTTCATTGCATTTGTGATGCCCTGAGTAATGGCAGGATAGCGTTGTCCACCTGCTGAACTTTCTGGCGAAAAGGCATCGAGGTAAAGTTTTCGGATATGGTATTCTTTTTTATCTGTTCCTGTTTCGAATGTATGTTCTAAAATATGATCTATCACGGTATGGAATGGTGTACCCCCATCTTTGTCATCATCTACTACAAAATCCATATTCATTTTCCAAACTCCAAAGGGTGTCGATTGGTTTGGTAAGGCATTATAATACGCTAAAGTTTTATCGATAAGTATTTTGGCTTCTGCAAGATTTTGAGCAGGCAAACGCCCCACAGGAAGGTCTGGAAGAATGCTGATGATTTTAGTAGAATATTGTGGTTTTACCATAGTGAAATAGTCGTCTGTAACATAAGAATTGGAAAAATCGAAACTAAATTCACTTTGGTAGGAAGGGACAATATTGGTATTATTAGGGATTCTATTTTTATAATCGTAAGAAGTGTCTCCTAGAATAAATACATACTTTAATGAACCATTGTTTTTCAGATGAGATACAAAATTTCTAATGGCTGTTATATCTTGACTGCCAGAGCTATATTCGTTATATATGGTTTCAGGAGCAACGATTTTTACTTTGAAGCCATTATGGGTTTCGTGGTAGTTAGCCAGTCGCTGGGCTTCATTAAAAAATTCAGGAATTGTAATGATGAGGTAATCGGTATCGGTATCTCCATGTAAATTTTGATTGGGGATTCTACCTATCGCTTGAGGAGTGTAGGCGGCATCAATTTTAAAAGCAATAAATTCATTATTAAAATGAGTAGAGTTTGCCGTATACGCCAACCTAAAAGTTTGATTGCTACTGCTTAAATTGTTTTTTCTAGTCACTTGTGTTACATCAGCCACATTCCAAACCCGATCAATTCCCGTGGCATTACTGATTTCAAAACCATAGGCATTCCCAGAGCTTTCATAGATATTATAATCTCTAAAAGCCAATTGCGCATCATTGAATTTCAATGGTTGAGGGTAGTCAATTTCTGCATAATCCAAATAAAATAAAGCATTAGGATTAGGGCTAATATCTGGATTAAGGGTTAATTTTATTATGTTTCCTGATAGTTGGTCTACATTTGTTTCAAATATTATACTTTTAAGGTCTTTGCCTGCGATTCTCGTCAATTGTTGTGTGCCAATATTGAGGTTAATTTTGGCATTTTCTGCATCGTTGGAAATCACTCTAACACGGAGCTGAACAATATCGCTGGTATTGATAGGCTCTTTTAAATTAAAGGTAATTTCTCTATTTTGGTTAAATGCCTCGCCCACCCATAATCTGCCTAAGCCTTTAAAATTTGTTTTATCCTCATTAATGAATTGATAAGCATTATAAGTGGTTGAAAATGTAGAAGGTGTGGCATCGGTTTCGGTAGTAATTCTTTTACCAAGTCCTTTATCAAAAGTAATGAAATAATAGGCAGCATCTTCATAGATATTTGTTACATTAGAGGAACGGTCGTCTCTAGTTTCTATTCTAGCATTACCTCTATTGTAGAGTTTGTAGCCATTTGGACCTTGCGCATAGAATAGGGCGTAGTCTTGGTCATCCCATTGGTTGTCATTTTCACCTACCACTTCTATGGCATTTTCCTGAAGGGTTCTATAATAAAAATCCTGATTAAATTCTGGCAACATCAGTCCACCATTCCCATAAATCCGCAAATTTTTAGGATTTATAGATTTAGGATCAATACCTAGATTCCTCAAAAATTCGGAAGTAATTTTATAAACTCCTGTTTTATCTACTTTTATTTTATAGAAGTTCCCTGATTTCAATGGGCTTTCAGTGCTGGCAGCCATAGGGGTAAGCCCAGTAGTTTTAAAAGGTTGTTTTTTTTGTGGAACCAATGTATACTCCACTAATTTGTAAAGTTCACCTCTTTCTTTTTTAATAACTTTAATATTATAATTCAGTAAAATACCAAATTTTGAAACTTGGGTATTAAGGTTATAGTCTTCATTGGGCGTGATTTGTTGTGCATCTAAATCGTACCATTGTTCCCTAGGTAATTTTTCCCATTGTGTATTCGTAATACTAAAGTTTTGATTTTGATCTAATTTCTTACTATTCTGAAGATAAACTTGACCATTTTCATAAGCAAAATGTTCATTGGTAAAGCCAGGGAGTATTATATTCTCATTTTCTGAATAGGATATCGTATGTATACCTTCCCAATGGATTTTATAATTTTGGGTATAATATTGCGAGATAAAGACAATACTAAACAGAAATGCGAGGTATTTTTTCATTGGTGTTAATTTAAATTGAAAATAACAATAATGCAAAGTAAAAAGAAAATTGTTATAAAAAAAAATAAAGTTACCGATTATCGGTAACTTTATGATTTATAGATTGATATAAGAATATCATAAATTATTTTTCTGCTTTGGTATCTGGGGTAGTGTTTTTATTTAAATCTACCTTTTGAGTTGGTGCTTGTGAAGCATTTGGAAGTTCTTTTTTAGGTGCCGCTACGGGAGCTACATTTACCGTAGGTTTTGCTGTAAGGGCTACACTTAGGATGATTAAAACGACAACTGCTATCCCTAAAGTCCAAGTGGCTTTTTCCATAAAATCATTAGTTCTCTGTACGCCATAAGATGCTGATGAAGCACCACCGCCAAAAGTTCCAGACAAGCCACCACCTTTTGGATTTTGTGCCATAATAATGATAATCAATAATACACAAACGGCAATGATTAGAACCATAAATAAAGTAAAAACTGTACTCATAATGTAATATAGTTATTTAAGTCTGCAAATATAAGCAATATAATTTTAATTTTGGAGGGTTTGTTAGAAAATTTAGGCTACTAATAAGATATTGAATTTTTAGCCAATTATTTTGTCTTAGCATTGATTAAAAAATAAAAAAACCGCTTCAAATTGTGATATTTGAAGCGATTAATAGAAGAAATTATCTTAATTTATAAGATAAATAATTAGAATGAGTAACCTAGTGCTACACCAAACATTGGTAATACTCCACTAGCTTTTAGAGCTATGTTGTTACTACTTTCATTAGAGTCATAATTAAATGAAGAGTATCCTAATCCAGCGTTAAGATCTAAAGTAAAACCACTATTCCATAACCATTGATAACCAGCTTTTACTCCACCACCGAACGAACTGAAGTTTTGCTTCTCTTCTTTATTATTAAATCCATCAGTATATTTTACAGTACCACCGCTATAAGCTACAGATCCCATTCCATACCAACCTTTTAATGCTTCATTAAAATAATATCTATAGAATATAGTACCTCCAGCATTACTATATTTAACATCTCCAATTTTGAATCCACCGATTCCTCCACCTAAACCTACAGAAGAGTTTCCACTTATAGCTCTTTCATAAGTTACCATATCAGTACCACCTAATAGAGCGAATGGATTAACTTTAACTGAGTTTTGCTGAGCATTCACAGCTCCAAAAAGTGCTAAAGCACCTACTAAAAATAATTTTTTCATCGTTTTAATTTTTAACAAAAAAAGCAAGATATTGATTAGATACCTTGCTTAAATATCTATAACTAATTTTTTTTAATTTTAATTAGAATGTATAACCAATTCTAATGCCCGTAACTACTGAAGGCGAAATACTAAATGAGCTTCCACCAGGTACTACTGTAGTATCTGTATTAGATGTAGTGGTACCACCTGTAGACATGGATACAGAACTAGTAGTTGTAGTTTTACCTTTTGAAGCATACACTAGACCTAAGCCTGCCTCAACACCTAAGAATACTTTTTTAGTAAAATAGTAATCGGCTCCGAAAACACCTCTTACCCCAAAGCTAAACTCATTTGGACCTTTAACTTCTGATTTAATTTCATTTTTATAATAAGTTGTATTTTTTCCTGAGTTAACAGTTGTTGTGTTTTTTGATGTTTTTTGGCTATTGAAACCTAATAATAATTCACCTCCAATATAAGGAGAAAGTCTTTCAGTACCAGTAAAGTGTTTCTCTAAACCAAAACCTAATAAAAATCCAGTATTAGAAGACTTATCTTTCCCCGTAGTGTGTAATTCAGAAAGACTTGCCTCGTTAATTTTGTTATCTATATCATCAGTATTAGAACTTGTACCTAAAAATAAAGACATTCTGTAAGCCATATTATTTGCTTTGAAATATCTAGCTTTAAAGAAAGCGCCTTTTCCAGGTAGTTCTATACTTGTATTACCAAGACCTCCTGTTAAACCAAACTCTGTTGTTACATCCCCAGTTGTTGGTTTGTACTCTTGAGCATTCATTGCTCCAAAAAGTGCTAAAGCACCTACTAAAAATAATTTTTTCATCGTTTTTAATTTTTAAATTAATAATACAAAGGTAAACTGAATATTTATTTAGTACAATGACTAAAATCAGAAAACAATTATTTAGATTTATTCAAAATAATGCTTTTAATTGTTTTCTTCTCTTTGGCGTTTTTCCTCATCATTGTAGGCGGAGATAATTTTCTTAACTACGGGATGTCTTACTACATCGCCTTCGGTTAGATGAACAAAACCAATTTCTTTTACATTGTTTAAAATACGCATCGCTTCTCTAAGACCAGATTTTTGCTTTCTTGGCAGGTCGACTTGGCTTGGGTCACCTGTGATGATGAACTTGGCATTCATACCCATACGGGTAAGGAACATTTTCATTTGGGCGTGGGTGGTGTTCTGAGCTTCATCTAGAATCACAAAGGCTTCGTCCAAAGTTCTTCCTCTCATAAATGCTAAAGGTGCTACTTCAATCACTCTTTTTTCTATAAAATTTTCTAGTTTTTCATGGGGAATCATATCACGAAGGGCATCGTAAAGTGGCTGTAAATAAGGATCTAATTTTTCTTTTAAATCCCCAGGTAAAAAACCTAGACTTTCTCCTGCTTCTACTGCGGGACGCGTTAAAATAATTCTACGCACTTGCTTTTCTTTTAACGCTCGCACGGCAAGAGCTACACTGGTATAAGTTTTACCAGTTCCCGCAGGTCCAATGGCAAATACCATATCGTTTTTGTCGGATTCTTTTACCAGTTTTTTAAGATTGGTAGTTTTGGCTTTTATCACTTTTCCATTAACACCCTTTACAATGATATCTTGATCAAACACCAATTCTTTTTCCTGTGGCGACTTTATAGATAATAAACTTTCTAAGTCCTTTAATGATAAACTGTTATTTTGATGTATAAATTGTACAATATCGTCTAGTTTTTTTTTCAAAACCTCTAAAGTTTCAGGATTTCCCATAGCGAAGATATAATGGTCGCGCCCAGTAATTTTTAGCGTAGGGAATGTGGATTTTATTAGGTTAAAATATTGATTTTGAACTCCATAGAAGGTTTTGATATCTATACCACTTAGTTCATAATTTAATTCCATATGCATTGTGAATTTTTCAGTTTTTAGTTGATGATTTAAATAAGTTTTTCAAAGGGTTTCTGTGGTGTCTTATATATTTTATTTCTTCTTTATTTAACAACCTAGGATGTTTTTGGTGAGTAAAACTCTTCATTGTAATAAAAAACTCTTTTGCAGAACGATTTTTACACGAAGATTTAAGCGAAGAGACCATTGCTAAAGGTAAGTTGAGCCCTATATTATAAAAATAAATACCCAATTTCTTCGCCTTTTCGGATTTGTATTTTTCCGCGGTTGGTCTTAGATGTTTTACCCATAATTGTTTATCGGTACAGATTTCGTAACCATACATTTGGGCGAGCATCACATCTATATTATCCCAGCCTAAAGTTTCTCTTAACCCATTCATTGCTTTAAAACAAGAGATTCTATAAGATTTTATAGGACCACGAACATGATGTTTTGAGGATAAATTTTCAAACTGCCACTGATTTCCTTTTTTAACATATACCAAACCTGATGCCATCCCCACTTTGGGGTGTGTGGAATAAATCTCGTTTAGGCGTTGCAAGTAGTGATTTGGAAAAATAATATCGGCATCAAATTTACAAATAATATCGTATTCGCTAAGCGTCACAGTGTTTAAACCAGCATAAAAAGTTCGCACTACTTTAGCCCCAGGTTGATGTTTAGAGGACTCTAAATTAATAACTTTGAAATTCGGATGATTTTTAATAAAAGTGGTTACTAATTGTGGCGTATGATCGCTAGAGCCATCATTGACTACAATACAATCAAAGTTTTGATAAATCTGCGAGGCTAACGATTCTAAACATTTTAAAATCGTATGTGCTTCATTATGTGCAGGAATGATGATGATAAATTTCAAATACTTCAAATATTTTCTACAAAGATAAACAATCTTATGAAAAATTTTCATTAAGCCTGTTTTAATTCTTCAATCAAACAGGCTTTAACTCCAAACTGAACCTTTTTTAATGCTAAAGTTGGCTTATAATAGCAATAAATTCTGAGCTAATATTTCTGTCACATAGCGCTTATTACCATTGGCATCATCGTAATGGCGATAGGTAATTTTACCTTCTATGGCGATTTGTTTTCCTTTGGTCACATATTTTTCAATAATTTCTGCTAACTTTCCCCACGCTACAATTTTATGCCATTCGGTGTCTTCCACTTTTTCGCCTTGGGCGTTGGTGTAAGTATCTTTAGTGGCTAAAGAAAACTGTGCAAAGTTAGTATTATTAATCTTTTTAACTTCTGGTGCATTACCTACATGACCGATAAGACTTACTCTATTTCTCATGATTTCTAAATTTTAAATAGTTGAACAATTATTTGATACTGCAAATATGCTATGATATTGATTAATAAATCGGTAGAAAAACATTTATAGTCGAATGAAATCGTTTGTAAGCGTTTACAAATGGAATGATTTTTGTATTCAAAATCAGTATAAATCACTAATAATGAGTAAAAAACGATGTTTAGAATGTGGTGGAGAATTTGTAGGTCGAGTAGATAAAAAATTCTGCTCGGATAGTTGTCGTAATAGTTATAACAATCAAAGGAATAAAGACCAAAATAATTTGATGCGTAATATCAATAACCAATTGCGTAAAAATTATAGAATTCTATCGGGGTTTAATACGACGGGAAAAACAAAAATTCCAAAAACTAAATTATTGGAAAAAGGATTTGTATTTTCATTATTCACTTCCATTATAGAAACCCAATCGGGAGGGACATATTATTTTGTTTACGACCAAGGTTATCTTTATATAGATGATGAATGGATGTTATTAGTAAAGAAAAAAGGGGAGTAGAGAATATTTTTAATTTTTCAATTAAAAAAGGGTTATAAATTTTTTACAAAAGCGTAGCATTTGATTGTTGAGTATGCCCTATGGATTTTTTTCATAAAGATCAATCTAATGTTTTGGATGCTGCTAAAATTAAATTGAGTTTTTCAAATCTTGCCAATACCGTTCAATATAGCACTTACGAGTTAGAAGGGAATGTAGATGAAACTCGAAAAGATATCAAACACGCGATTGTTTTAATATTAAATAGCGTAGGTGAGCACCTCCAAGGTTTTAATTAAACTAATCTTCCCGAATATTTGTCTCTATCTGATGGTGTTCCAAAAATTGTTCTAAGATTTGCTCTTTTTGAGAGGTTTTAATCTGGGCGATGATTTGGCAGTTTTCGTTTGCATCAAAATTAATAATTTGTGTATCAAAACGGTTAAGGATAGTAAAGGCGACATTCTGCAAGTTAAAAGGAAAGGTCAACTCTAAAGTGCTTTCTAATTCTTTGGTAACCACCTTTGCTTTTTCCAAAGTCAGTTTCGCTGATTCTTTATAAGTTTTTACCAAGCCCCCAACGCCTAGTTTAGTACCGCCGTAATAACGCACCACCACCACTAAAATATTGGTTAAATCGCTAGACAATATTTGATTGTATATAGGCAATCCAGCACTGCCAGAAGGCTCACCATCGTCATTGGCTCTGTAATCTTCGCCTTCTAAGCCCAGTCGGTAGGCATAGCAATGGTGGGTTGCTTTTGGGTGATCTGTTTTGATGCTTTCTAGCGCTTGTTTTATCTCTTCTTCGTTTTTTACGGGATAGGCATAGCCCAAAAACTTACTGCCTTTTTCTTTTAAAATAGTTTCTACTACAGGTTGCTTTATGGTGTTATAACTATAGTTTTCCATAGAAATTAGAACTTATGGCGTTGGAAATATCTTAAATGGTTGTCTCGTATTTTAGTTTCATAGTTGGCTATCTCATTAAACTCTGGTGCTGGGGTTCCGTGTTTTAAGTATAAATCAGAATGTTCAATAATTAACGCTTCGTCCCAAAGGTTCTGATGAATCAATTGTTGCAGTGTATACCTGCCACCTTCTACCAATACGGATTGAATTTGCATATCATAAAGCCGTTGTAGCATATTATTTAACACATCATCTGGATTGATTTTCACCCATTTTAAATGGGCTTGTTCTTCTTCTTTGTATCGGTTGAAAATGATGGTTGGAGCTTCAGAATTAAATAATTGATAATGCTGTGGTACTTTTAAATCTAAATCTATTAATAGTCGGATAGGGTTGTTCCCTGCATAGTGTCTGGCTGTGAGGCTAGGGTTATCGTGGATTGCCGTAGTGGTACCCACCAAAATAGATTGCTCTTCACCACGCATTTTATGCACCAATTGAGAGACTAAAGGGTTTGAAATTTGAGTCGGTTTGAAATCTAAGTCGATAAAGCCATCTTTGGATTGTGCCCATTTCAAAGTGATAAAAGGTCTTTTCTGTTCGTGATAAGTTAGGAATCTTTTGTTTAAAGCTCTACATTCTTGCTCTAAAACTCCAGAAACTACCTCAATGTCTGCGGCTTCTATCATGGCTTTTCCCTTACCACTTACTTTTTCGTTAGAATCCATCGCACCAATGACTACTTTTTTAAAGCCAATATCAGCAATGGCTTTAGCACAAGGCGGCGTTTTACCATAATGAGCACAAGGCTCTAAAGACACATATATGGTAGAGTCTTTTAATAAAGATTTATCTTGAACGGAATTAATGGCATTGATTTCCGCATGTGGTTGTCCCGCTTTATGATGATAGCCTTCACCAATAATTTGATTTTGATACACAATCACTGCCCCCACCATAGGATTGGGGTAGGTGTTACCTTTAGCCTTTTGAGCCAATTCTATACAGCGTTGGATATAAATGTTGTGCATCAAAAAATGTTATGGATAAAATTAAGGTCTACCAGCCACCGCTAGCACCACCGCCACCAAATGAGCCACCACCACCGAAGCCACCAAAGCCTCCGCCAGAACTGCCACCACCGAATGAACCGCCACCGCCGAAACCACCTGGGAATGGGAAAAAACCACCAGAATACCTACGGCGTCCTCTTCTCGAAATAATGACATCATCGTCATCATAGCGTCCACCGCCGTTGTTACCATTGCTCAACATCATTAAAATAAAAATAACAATGATAAAAATAATAATATATTTGGTGATGCCATCTTCTGATTGAGGTTCCTTTTTTATAGGTTTGAATTTCCCTTGTACGGCCTCCATTATGGCAGTCGTACCATAATTGATACCCTCATACCATTCACCGTTTTTAAATCTTGGGGTAACCAGATAATCCAGAATTTGCCCTGCCGTAGAGGCGGTTAAATATTGTTCCACCGCACGCCCTTGTTGGATAGACATTTTTCGGTCTTCGGTAGCGATAAGAAAAACCACTCCATTATCCACCTTTTTCTGACCAATTTTCCATTGTTGCCCGAATTGAGTCGCCAGGAAATTGATGTCTTCACCCTTGGTGGAAGGAATGATGATGACTTCTATTTCCGTAGAAGTAGAATCCGCAAAGGCAATGAGTTTTTGGTTCAGTTGCTCTTTTTCACTCGAGGTGAGCAATCCTACCTCATCATAAACGGGGTAGAGAATTGCAGGCTTTTCGGGAATGGTATATTGCCCAAAAAGTTGCTGCCCAAAAGCTAAGAGCAGTATGAAAAAAAGTCTAAGAGAAGGTAATCTCATCAGGTAATTCGTTTGGATTATCCCCACTAATAGGGAAGTGTTTTTTTAGTTCTTTGCCCGTTTCTAAAATGGCATTTCGCAGGCCTCCAAAATATTGTTCTTGCTTAAATGCCGCTGTGGTTTTATCGTGTAGTGTATCCCAGAACGATTGCTTCACTTTTTTGTGAATACCTTCGTCGCCGACTATGGTGAGGTAGCGTTGTTCAAAATTAACATGAAAGAGCACGCCATTTCGTTCTGACGTTTGGTTCATTTCTAAAACCTTAAAGACTTCAAATGCTTTTTTTGCATTTTGAGTTTCAGTATTGGCATCTATATGCACTCTAATCTCGCCAGTAGACTGATGTTCTGCCACACGAATAACTTCCACTAGGGAAGCTATGTCTTGTTCTGTAAGAAATTGGCTTTTCATTTATTTAAAAACTTCAGGCGCTTTTTGTGCACCAGCATCTGCTTTAAAGTATGGTTTCTCTTTAAAATTAGTAAAGTTCGCTAAGATATTGTTCGGGAATCTTTTAATTGTGCTATTATACTCTTTAGCCGCATCGTTATAGTAAACAGTTTCTGTTCTGATGCTATTTTCAATAGCCGTATATTCTCTTTGGAAATTGATGTATTGCTGGTCTGCTTTTAAATTTGGATATTGCTCCACTACCGCCATCAATCGACTTAAAGCACCGCTTAATTCCCCTTGAGTCGCTTGAAATTTTGCCATATCTGCTTCGGTCATATTGGTTGGGTCAATGTTTACTGAAGTGGCTTTAGAGCGAGCTTCAATAACATTAGTTAATGTTTCTTGCTCAAATTGTGAATATGATTTCACTGCGCGTTCTAGATTAGGAATCAAATTCGCTCTTTTTTGGTATACGGTTTCTACATTAGACCATTTAGAATTAACTTCCTGTTCTTGGTTTACAAAATTATTGTATCCATTTTTTCCCCAGAAGAATAGTCCTACGGCTACAACACCTAAAACGATTAAAATAGTACCGATGCTTAAGCACCCTTTGTTATTATCCATAATTAATTATTTTTATATTTCAGGCGTAAATATACAAATTATGTGCTACATTTGCATTAAACCAAAAAATATATGATGACGATTATCGTAGCTATGGGGGAAAATAATGCAATTGGCGCTGATAACCAATTGCTTTGGCATCTTCCTAATGATTTAAAGCATTTTAAAAATTTAACTTCTGGACATCCTATCGTGATGGGAAGAAAAACCTACGAAAGCATTGGAAAACCTTTGCCTAACCGTACTAATATTGTGGTGAGCCAAAAAAAAGACTGGTTTGAAGAAGGCATTTTAATTGTGGGGAGTCTAAAAGAAGCCCTTAAGTTTGCTAAAAAAATAGACGAGGACTTTTTCGTTATCGGTGGGGGAAGTATCTACAAACAAACGATAGACTTAGCAGATAAACTGGAAGTAACTTTAGTTAATGCCACACTAAACGGCGATACCTTTTTTCCAGAAATTAACCCTAAAGAATGGAAAAAAGTAGACGAAGAACATCATACAAAAGATGATAAACACGCCTACGATTTTAAATTCCAAACCTACGAAAGAATATATAGGTCATAAGTGAAGGATTAAAAGTTGATAATCATTAGTTTAAAACTTCTCGTAGACACCATTAAATAGCATAACAATAACGCCTATAAAAATCCAAATTCTAAGAATATTTATGATATGGGTAATGCTGATTTTTCGGTAAGAGGAAAGAAAACTTAAACAAAAGCCTAATATTACAATAGAGCCACCAAAATAATAACCGAGAAATCCAATGGTTTTATAATTCTGTATAATGACTAGTGCTGAGAGCATATTAGCGATTAAAAGCCCATATAAAATACGGCGGGTGTTTCGGTAGCCTAATACAATAGGAATAGTATGGTAATCAAACAATCTATCAGCATTTCGGGTAATGTAATCTTTTAAAATATCAATGATAAGCAGCATTAAAAATAGAAATATTGCCATCCAAAACAGCTGCCAAGAAAAATGCTGGTAATAGACGAGCAGTCCAAAAAATGGATAGAGCGATAGACTCACAAATACCAAATTATTGACTAAAAGCATTCGACTGAGTTTATGGCTATAAAACCAAATAAAAAATTGATAAATTAAGAAAAATACAAATATCCTTGGCGATAGCATAAAAGCCATACCTAGAGATAAGGTATTGAGAATAATATAAGAATATAAGATGTATTTTTGCTTGGTAAACGATTGTAAGTAAGAGCGGAAAGGGCGTATCAATTGGTCGCGTTCCCTATCGTAAAATTGGTTAATTAGTCCACCTGCGGCAATGGATAATATAGAGCAAAGAATAATCCCATGTACCTTATAATCAAATACAAATTTGCGTAAACTCTCTTCTTGGTTAAATAAGAAAAAAGTGGATACATAAAGTGTTAATGTATAGAATACTAAAGGAAATATTTTGGCGCCTAGCATTAGGCTCATGAGTTGAGATAGCCTATACAGCCTTGGACTTTCAGTAATTTTTTTTGAAAAATAAAATCGTTTAGATTTATTCATAAGCCCGCTATTAGAAACGGTAAATCACTTCTTTTTTAAACCCTTTCAGCATTTCTTCTGCTTTGTCGTAATCTTGTGTGAAGCCTAAAATATAGCCACCGCCACCGCTGCCGCAAAGTTTTAGGTAATAAGAATTGGTGTCTAATCCTTTTTTCCAAATATTAAAAATACTTTCTGGAATCATCGGACGGAAATGTTCGTATGCCCAGAGTGAAAGTTTTTTCAAATTTTTAAAGAACGGATTCATATCTTTTTTTAAGAACGCCTCAATGCACGCATTATTGTATCGGATAAATTCTTCTTTTAGCGTTTTTCTAAAGCCTTCATTTTTCAATTTCTCAAAAAAGATTTGAACCATAGGTCCTGTTTCGCCCACCATGCCAGAGTCGATTAAGAAAATGGCACCCTTCCCTTGTGCTTCTTCGGGGAGTGCTACTTTGTCTACATTTTCTTTATTTTCAATGAGGATAGGCAGGTTCATATAGCAAATTAAAGGGTCTATCCCAGAACTTTTGCCATGGAAATAACTCTCTAAAGTACCAAATACTTGTTTAAGACTTTTTAGTTCGTCTTTACTAATGTGATCAGGATGATATTTAGTCTGGGAATAGCGCTCAAAAATCGCAGCAACCAATGCCCCCGAACTGCCTACACCATAGCCTTGTGGAATATTAGAATCGAAAAATAAGCCTTGTTTAATGTCCGCTCTAAGTGCAGCAGTATCTATTTTAAAGGCTTGTGGTAAGTTCAAGCTTTCTAAATAATCAGCGTACTTCAATAGTGAAGCATTAGATTGTTGTTCAAACTCTGTGAATAAATCAGAAAATTTTAAAGTACCTTTATAAAAACTATAAGGCACCGTAAGCCCTTGAGAATTTTCTATGATACCATACTCCCCAAAGAGTAAAATTTTTGCATAAAATAAAGGATTGGACATTAATTTTTTGTTTTTGGTAGTGCAAAGTTACTACAAAAAAGTGAAATGCGGAAAGATATAGTGATAGAATTGAGTTACAAGGGTTTTGGTTGAAGTGGCGATAATCCGTGAAGCCATTACAATCCCTGCCGAAGCCAAATCCTGACGCCGCTACGTTACTTGTTCGTAACCATGCCCGAAAATGCGACAAACGGGTACGAATAGCGAAACAAGGCTCTAAGGAATAGTGAGTTATCCATAACTCATGCGAAAAATCAGGTTACGGAAAAAGATTGCGCCGTTCCTCCCCGTTTTGCGTACCAACACCGGACTCTTCACCAACTAATTTTGAAACCCAAAAATTAAGGACAATGAAGAGTACATTTTCAGTAATCTACTACCTCAAGCGTCAGGTAGTGAAAAAGGACGGGACAGTTCCCGTCATGGGACGCATCACGGTGGACGGCAGCCAGACACAGTTCAGCTGCAAACTGACTGTCGATCCGAAACTGTGGGACACCAAAGGTGGACGTGTCACGGGCAGAAGCACGGCGGCACTCGAAACGAACCGTATGCTTGACAAGATGCGGGTACGCATCAACAGGCATTATCAGGAAATCATGGAGCGTGACAACTTCGTCACGGCGGAGAAGGTGAAGAACGCCTTTCTCGGACTGGAACACCGCTACCACACGCTGATGCAGGTGTTCCGCCAGCACAACGAGGACTACGAGAAGCAGGTGGAGGCAGGCATGAAAGCCAAAGGCACGCTGCTGAAGTACCGCACCGTTTACAAGCACATGCAAGAGTTCCTCGACATCCGCTACCATGTGAAGGACATCGCCCTAAAAGAGCTTACCCCGGCTTTCATCTCCGACTTCGAGATGTTCCTGCGCACGGACAAGCACTGCTGCACCAATACCGTGTGGCTGTACGTCTGCCCGTTACGGACGATGGTATTCATCGCCATCAACAACGAGTGGCTGACGCGCGACCCGTTCCGCGAGTATGAAATCAAGAAGGAGGAAACAACACGCAGTTTCCTGACCAAAGATGAGATCCGCCTGCTGATGGAGGGGAAACTGAAAAACGCCAAACAGGAATTGTACCGCGACCTCTACCTGTTCTGCGCCTTCACGGGGCTGTCGTTCGCGGATATGCGCAACCTTACGGAAGAGAATATCCGCACCTACTTCGACGAACACGAGTGGATAAACATCAACCGCCAGAAAACGGGCGTGGTGTCCAACATCCGCCTGCTCGACATCGCCAACCGCATAATCGGCAAATACCGGGGACTGTGCGGGGACGGCAGGATATTTCCCGTTCCGCATTATAACACGTGCCTTGCCGGTATCCGTGCCGTCGCCAAGCGTTGCGGCATCACCAAGCATATCACGTGGCATCAGAGCCGCCACACGGCAGCCACGACGATATTCCTCTCCAACGGTGTTCCCATCGAAACGGTCAGCTCCATGCTCGGACACAAGAGCATAAAGACGACGCAGATTTACGCAAAGATAACCAAAGAGAAGCTCAATCAGGACATGGAGAACCTTGCCGCAAGATTGAACGGCGTCGAGGAATTTGCAGGTTGCACCATCTAAAAAGAAAAGCCATGAAACGTGACACAATCATCATCGAGGACAAGGCAGTCAGCGTAACCGGTAACGACGTGTGGATGACCGCCACCGAAATAGCCGGATTGTTCCATACGACCGTCCCGGCAGTGAACGCCGCCATCAGAGCCGTCCGCAAGTCGGACGTGCTGAACGACTACGAGGTGTGCCGCTACATGCAGCTTGAAAACGGGCTGCACGCGGACGTGTACGCCCTTGAAATCATCATCCCGGTCGCTTTCAGGGTGAATACCTACAACACCCACCTGTTCCGCACATGGCTGGTGGGAAAGGCACTCTCACAAGAGAAACGGCAGACATACGTGATGTTCATACAGAACGGAAAAGCCGGGTATTGCTGATTGCACATACCCCATAAGACAAGTAAACGGGTAGCACCACAAAAGGTGTCACCCGTTTACTTTTTCATGAAACCGCCTCACTCCAGCGGCTTGCGGTAGTTCGCTTCCAGTACCCCGCGCAGCCCCGTTTCCGGGTAAAGCACCTTCCCTCCCAAAAGTATGAAGGGCAACACGCGGTTGTTGCGGTATTCCTGCAAGGTGCGCCGGCTCACACGGAGCAGTTCCGACACCTCGCCGTCCGTCAGGTAACGTTCCCCGTCCAGCGGAGGACGGTAGCTTTCCAGAAATGCGGACAGCCATTTCGAGCCTTTGCGCATATCCTGCACCACAGAGGCTATCGGCTCGTCTTCCATCGTAAAAACATCGTTGTTCTCGTTCATCATAACTTCGGATTCAGTGGGTGAATAAATCAAATCATCTGCCGTGCGGATAGAGCGTGCCGACAAGCGGTATCAGCCGCTTCACCTCCTCTGGCTTGTAATAGAACCTGCGGTTTATCTGCGAGTAGCCGATAAGCCGCCTGTCACGCAGCGTCTGCAACGTGCGCGGGCTTATTCTCAACTGCCCGCAGACCTCCTCGCCCGTGAGCCATCTTTCCATGCGCCCCGTGTCGCTTTTGCGCCTCAGGGCGGCGACCTTCTCCGAGAGTGCGCCGAATGCCGCCACCATCATCTCGAAAGTCTTTTTCTCGATAGATACTATTTCCATATTCATGTCATTTAGAGTTTGCCGCAAAGGTAACGAAACGGCATACAAGACGTATCGTTTTCCGCTGAAAGGCTGCCTGTTGCGCCGTTTGACCGGGTTACGGAGCCATCTTCCGCAAAAATCTTACGTGAGTCACGTAGTGAGTTGTTAAAGCCCCTTTTGTTTATTGCCGAATTTTGTCGCAGAAACAAAAAGAAAGGACTGAACATGAAAGTGATAACAATGGAAAGTTCCGCCTACAAGGAGATGATGGCGCAGATTGCGAACATCGCAGGGTACATCCGCGAGGCAAGGGACGAGAAGAAACGGAAGCGGGAAACCGAAGACAAGCTGCTTGACACGGCACAGGCGGCGAAGATGCTCAACGTGAGCAAGCGCACCATGCAGCGTATGCGCACCGACCACCGTATCGAGTATGTGGTGGTACGCGGAAGCTGCCGCTACCGCCTTTCCGAGATACTGCGGCTATTGGAGGACAACACAGTAAGGAACGAGGAAGGGACAATAGACACCCTGTTCCACAACCACACGCTGCGCACGGGCGGCAAACCAAAAGGAAGGAGGACATAGGTCATGGAACTGCTCACACGAAACAACTTCGAGGG
Source organism: Riemerella columbina DSM 16469 (assembly GCF_000374405.1). Lineage (GTDB taxonomy): Bacteria > Bacteroidota > Bacteroidia > Flavobacteriales > Weeksellaceae > Riemerella > Riemerella columbina. Next base: position 75,733 of record NZ_KB894273.1, on the reverse strand, counting down.
CTGGATGCAGAAGCTGATGGAACGGCTCGACCGTCAGGACGAACTGCTGCTGGCGATGAAGGCTGAGGGGAAACAGCCCACTATCACGGAAAGCATCCGCCTTTTCGACAATCAGGATTTGTGCATGTTGCTCCAGATAAGCAAACGCACCCTCCAACGCTACCGCAGCGTAGGCGCATTGCCCTACAAGACGCTGGGCAAGAAGACCTATTACAGCGAGGAGGACGTGCTGACATTCCTTTCCAACCATATCAAGGACTTCAAAAAGGAAGATATAGCCTTCTACAAGGCTCGTATCCATAATTTCTTTCATAAATAACCCATTAAAACATTTTTCAGATGGCAAAGAAAAAAGACGAAAAGGACGTGCTGGTAGTCCGTGACGAGAAGACAGGCGAGATCAGCGTGGTAGCCGGGCTGAACGCGGACGGCACACCCAAGCGCACCCCCGCAAAAGCGGAGAACGCGCAGAGTTTCCTGCAATTCGACCGACATGGCGACGTGCTGGACAACTTCTTCAAGAACTTCTTCCGGCAGTGCAAGGAACCCAGCCGCTTCGGTTTCTACCGCATTGCGGCAGACCAAGCTGAAAATCTCTTAGAGGTGATGAAGCAACTGCTGAAAGACCCCGAAGCGAACAAGGAGCTGCTCGCCCCTCACAAGGTGGACACCTCCGACTATGAGAAGAAGGTGCAGGAAGAGATGGCAGCACAACAGACAGAGAAACAAGAACCTCAAAAACAGGAGAACATGGAACAACGGAAAGAACAGCAACAGGACAAATCCGAACAGATGCAGGGCAAACGTGGCTACCAGCCCATCGACGAGAGTAAAATCAACTGGCAGGAGCTGGAGGACAGATGGGGCGTAAAGCGGGACAACCTTGAAAAGTCCGGCGACCTTACGAAGATGCTCAACTATGGCAAGTCCGACTTGGTAAAGGTCAAACCGACCTTCGGCGGCGAATCATTCGAGCTGGACGCCCGCCTCTCCTTCAAGAAGGACGGTGAGGGAAACATCAGCCTCGTGCCGCACTTCATCCGCAAGGAGCAGAAGCTGGATGAGTACAAGGAACACAAATTCTCCGACAATGACCGGAAGAACCTCCGCGAAACGGGCAATCTCGGTAGGGTCGTGGACATTGTGGACAGGGAAACGGGCGAGATCATCCCCTCCTACATCAGCATCGACCGCAAGACGAATGAAATCACGGACATTCCGGCAAGCAGGGTGCGCATCCCGGAGCGCATCGGCAAGACGGAAATCACCACGCAGGAGCGGGACATGCTCCGCGCCGGACTGCCCGTACGCGACAAGCTCATCGAGCGCAACGACGGCAGAAAGTTCGTCACCACCCTGCAAGTGAACGTGGAGCAGCGCGGCGTGGAGTTCGTGCCGGGAACCGGCAAGTCGCCCCGTACCGCACAGACACAGGAAACCAAAGGCGACACATCGAAAAGTCAGGCGCAGGGCGGGGAAAATGCCGCACAGACCAAGAAGGAGCAACGCCGCAACACGTGGACGAACGAGGACGGCAGCATCCGCCCCATCAGCAAATGGAGCGGCGTGAGCTTCACCGACCAGCAGAAAGCCGACTATGTGGCGGGTAAAGCCGTGAAGCTGGAGAACGTGACCGACAAGCAGGGCTTCCATGCCACGATGTATATCAAGTTCAACCCGGAGAAGGGACGCCCGTACCGCTACGACACGAACCCTGACAATGCACAGCAGGTTGCTCCGTCCAACGAGAGCCGCACGCAGGTGGCGGTGAACAACGATGGCAAGACCAACGAGGCTACAAAGAATCTGAGAGAGCCGTTGCAGAAAGGTCAGACCAACCCGAAGGACGCCCGCCAGCAACAGCAGCAGGAGAAGCCGCAGAAGAAAACGGGCAAGGGCATGAAAATGTAATCCCGTGTCCGCCACTGAATCCAAAATAAAATCCAAAGTATCAACAAAAAAGAAGAAGACATGAAGACAATCATTGCAGAAAAGCCCTCCGTGGCACGTGAAATCGCCCGCATCGTGGGCGCGACAAAGAGAGAGGAAGGATATTTCGAGGGAGGCGGTTATGCCGTGACATGGGCATTCGGACACCTCGTTCAGCTTGCCATGCCCGACGGCTACGGCGTGCGCGGATTTGTCCGTGACAACCTCCCGATTATTCCCGACACATTCACGCTCGTCCCCCGTCAGGTCAGGACGGAGAAAGGTTACAAGCCCGACAGCGGCGTGGTGTCGCAGATAAAAGTCATCAAAAGACTGTTCGACACAAGCGAACATATCATCGTGGCGACCGATGCCGGACGCGAGGGAGAGCTTATCTTCCGCTACCTCTACCACTATACGGGTTGCACCACTCCTTTCGTGCGCCTGTGGATCAGCTCTCTCACCGACAAAGCTATCCGCGAGGGACTGCGGAAACTCGAAGACGGCAGCAAATACGACAACCTCTACCTCGCCGCCAAAGCGCGGAGCGAATCCGACTGGCTCGTGGGCATCAACGGCACACAGGCGTTATCCATCGCCGCCGGACACGGCACGTATTCCGTGGGGCGGGTGCAGACACCAACGTTGGCTATGGTATGTGAACGCTACTGGGAGAACCGCCGCTTTACGTCCGAAGCATTCTGGCAGCTCCATATCGCAACGGACGGTTGCGACGGCGAAGTCGTGAAATTCTCATCCTCCGAGAAATGGAAAGAGAAAGAACCGGCGATGGAACTATATAATAAGGTAAAGGCGGCAGGTTGCGCCACTGTCACGAAAGCCGAGCGCAAGGAGAAGACGGAGGAAACTCCCTTGCTCTACGACCTGACCACGCTCCAGAAAGAAGCCAACGCCAAGCACGGCTTCACGGCGGAACAGACGCTTGAAATCGCGCAGAAACTCTACGAAAAGAAGTTGATAACCTATCCGAGAACGGGAAGCCGCTACATCCCCGAAGACGTGTTTGCCGAAATTCCCAAACTGCTCGCTTTCATCGGCACACAGCCCGAATGGAAAGACAAGGTGCGGGCAAAAGCCGCCCCGACACGCCGCAGCGTGGACGACGGCAAGGTGACAGACCACCATGCCCTGCTCGTCACGGGTGAGAAACCGCTCTTCCTCTCCAAAGAGGACAATACCATCTATCAGATGATTGCCGGGCGCATGGTCGAGGCATTCTCTGAGAAATGCGTCAAGGATGTGATCACTGTCACGGCGGAATGTGCCGGAGTGGAGTTTACCGTAAAAGGCAGCGTCGTGAAGCAAACCGGATGGCGTGCCGTCTATGGCGAGGAAAAAGAGGAAATTACCATCCCCGGCTGGCAGGAAGGCGACACGCTGACACCGAAAGGCTCGTCCATTACCGAAGGAAAGACCAAACCCAAGCCGCTGCATACCGAAGCCACCCTGCTCTCGGCAATGGAAACGGCGGGCAAGGAAATTGAGGACGACGCACTGCGGCAGGCGATGAAGGACTGTGGCATCGGTACTCCCGCCACACGCGCCTCCATCATCGAAACGCTTTTCAAGCGCGGTTACATGGAACGCTGCAAGAAGTCGCTTGTTCCCACCGAAAAAGGACTTGCCCTCAATTCCGTCGTCAAGACGATGCGCATCGCCGATGTTGCCATGACGGGCGAATGGGAAAAGGAGCTGGCGCGTATCGAGCGCGGGGAACTGTCCGACGACACCTTCCGCAAGGAGATAGAGGCGTACACACGTGAGATAACCTCCGAACTGATCTCGTGCGACAAGCTCTTCGGCAGCCGTGACTCCGGCTGCGCGTGTCCCAAGTGTGGCACGGGCAGGATGCGGTTCTACGGCAAGGTGGTACGCTGCGACAACACGGAGTGCGGACTGCCCGTGTTCCGGCTGAAAGCGGGACGCACCCTGTCCGACGATGAAATCAAAGACCTGCTCACCGAAGGGCATACCAAGCTGCTCAAAGGGTTCAAGAGCAAACAGGGCAAGAGTTTCGATGCTGTTGTCGCCTTTGACGGGGAATATAACACGACTTTTGTGTTCCCGGAGGCTAAAAAGGACAAGAAATTTTCAGGACGGAAGAAATAGTATTAACTTTGCCACTTGTTCAGAGTAATGAATTGTTCTTCGATACCGGATTACACTCATACTTTGGATTTAGTGGTGGCACTCGGAGGGATACCGAGTGCCTTTTTCTTCCTTTTTCCAACCGATTATCCCGTTAATTATCAATCCGCTAAATCCAAAGTAATGAACAACAAGAAGAAAAACGAGGGTCAGACCGACTTTTCCTATTACGGTCTGTACCTGCTGGACTATCTCCGCACGAACAAGTTTGAACAGGCTGACGACACCGCTTTCATACGGGAACGGGCCGACCGTGCCGCCGAAACGTATGAGAGGGCACGGCTTGAAGGCTATCCCGCCGATGGTGCGCAGGAACTGGCGATGGACACGCTGCTGCGCGGGCTGCATTATTCCCGTTACGCCATCCTCCGCGAAGTCGTGGAAAACGAGTTTGCCGATGAAGTGCCGGAAGAGAAGCGTGAAGCCTTTGTCCTGAAACTGCTGCCGCTTGTCGGCAACGTGTTCTCCGTCTATGACCTCTCGGATGACAATTTCGCCCTGTCTTCCGATTACGACCTGCTCTACACGGAGCTGACGGGAGCAACCGTCCTTTACTTAGACGAATATGGCGTTTAACCGCAAACAGAAACTGCGGGACAACATCGAGGCGATACGGACGGCATTCATCCTTGACAGGGAAAATAGGACAGCGACAACCGAAGAGCGTGCCATACTTCAAAGGTACTGCGGTTTCGGCGGTCTGAAATGTATCCTCAACCCTGCAAAGGAACTGACGGATGCCGTCCGGTGGGCGAAATCCGACCTCGAACTGTTCGCCCCGACGGTGGAGCTGCACAGGCTTATCCGTGAGAACAGCAAGGACGAAACAGAGTACAAGCGGTTTGTGGATTCGCTGAAAGCGTCCGTGCTGACCGCTTTCTACACCCCCAAAGAGATAACCGACACCATCGCGGACGTGCTGGCAGATTACAGCGTCCGCCCCGCCCGTATGCTCGAACCGTCGGCAGGTGTCGGCGTGTTCGTGGATTCCATGCTGCGGCACAGCCCCAATGCGGATGTGATGGCTTTCGAGAAGGATCTGCTCACGGGTACAATCTTGAGGCATCTCTATCCCGACCAGAAAATGCGCACCTGCGGTTTTGAGAAAATCGAAAGACCGTTCAACAATTATTTCGACTTGGCGGTGTCCAACATTCCGTTCGGTGACATTGCCGTGTTCGACGCGGAGTTTCAGCGGAGCGACTCTTTCGGCAGACGCTCCGCCCAGAAAACCATCCACAACTATTTCTTTCTCAAAGGACTGGATGCCGTGCGTGACGGCGGTATCGTGGCGTTCATCACCTCGCAAGGGGTATTGAATAGCACCAAGACCTCCGTGCGTAACGAGCTGTTCAGTCAGGCCAATCTGGTATCCGCGATACGCCTGCCCAACAACCTGTTCACGGACAACGCGGGCACGGAGGTGGGCAGTGACCTGATTGTCCTGCAAAAGAACCTCAGCAAGAAGGAAATGTCGCAGGACGAGCGGCTGATGACCGTGATACAGACGGACACGAAAACCGCCCTGACCGACAACGCCTATTTCATCCACCACCCGGAACGCATCGTGCATACGATGGCGAAACTTGACACAGACCCCTACGGGAAGCCCGCTATGGTTTATCTGCACGAGGGCAAGGCAGCAGGCATCGCCGGGGATTTGCGCCGTATGCTCGACGAGGATTTCCATTACAGGCTTGCCATGCGCTTGTATTCGGGTTCAATCCGGCAGGCAGGAACGGAAGAAAAAGTTGCCGTTCAAAATAAAGTAGAGCGTCCTGCCATAAAATTGGAAACAGTATCCTCGGCGCAGACGGTGGAAACTCCGACAGAAAAGCCGCAACCCGCAGATGAAAAGCCGGAGATAGAACCGCGCCCGCAATATTCCGCAGGCGTGCAGCTCACCCTGCTTGACCTCTGGGGGATGACGGAAGAGGTCAGCCAACCGAAAACCTCCAAAAAGAAAAAGACGGTGAAAAAGGCAGTTACGGCAAAGTCCACTCCGCCCAAACCGAAAGTCACGGTTACACCGACAGCTCCAACTGCAAAACCCGCAATGGAGAATAAGGAGGTGAAAGCGGAGAACACCGCCAAGCCTGCCGACCCGGACGACATCTATGCCACACTGGACTGGGATACCAATCCTCCCATCAACGGTTTCTATGAAATGATGATGGGTTTGACGCCGGAGCGTAGGAAAGAACTTCGGGAACTGGCAAGGCAGCATAACGAGAAACAAGTGGCGGAAAAGACGGAAGTGAAAGCCGTGCCGGAAACTTCCCGTGAGCAGCCACGACAGGAGGAAACACAGCCGGAGGCAGTCGCCGCACCTGCCGTTACAGATACCCCATCGGAAGCGGTGGGGACTTTCCTTTTCCCCGACATCGAAGCGGAAAAGCCGAAGGAGGAAGTCGTGGACCTTTCTCCGCGTGCCTACCACCGCACGCCGGAGATGCACCTGCGCGAAGGGTCGCTGGTGGCTGACCGGGGGCGTCATAACATCGGCTACCTGAAAGACATCACGCCATACGGGGCGACATTCCAGCCGCTCGACCTGAAAGGATACCAGAAGGAAAAGGCGTTGTTGTATGTGTCGCTGCGTGACGCCTACGAGCGTCTGTACCGTTATGAATCGCTCCGGCGCGAGGCAAATGTTCCGTGGCGAGAGCATCTGAATACCTGTTACGATGAGTTTGTCATGCGCTACGGCAACCTCAACGCCAAGCAGAACGTGAAGTTAGTGATGATGGATGCGGGCGGGCGCGACATCCTTTCGCTGGAACGGATGGAAAACGGAAAGTTCGTCAAGGCGGACATCTTCGAGCATCCTGTTTCCTTCGCGGTGGAGAGCCATGCCAACGTAGGCTCTCCCGAAGAAGCCCTGTCTGCGTCGCTCAACAAATATGGTACGGTCAATCTCGACTATATGCGGGAGATAACCGACAGCACGGCGGAGGATTTGCTCACTGCCCTGCAAGGGCGCATCTACTACAATCCGCTCGTGACCGGTTACGAAATCAAAGACCGTTTCATCGCCGGAAATGTCATAGAGAAAGCGGAACGCATAGAGGCATGGATGGGTGACAATCCCGAAAATGAGCGTATGCCGGAGGTGAAGCAGGCGTTGGAGGCTCTGAAAGATGCCGAGCCGCAGCGCATCGCCTTCGAGGATCTGGACTTCAATTTCGGGGAACGCTGGATTCCGACGGGTGTCTATGCCGCCTACATGAGCCGGCTGTTCGACACGGAGGTGAAAATCGCCTATTCCGCAAGCATGGACGAGTTTTCGGTGGTGTGCGGCTACCGCACCATGAAAATCACGGACGAGTTTCTGGTGAAGGGGTATTACCGGAACTATGACGGTATGCACCTCCTAAAACACGCCCTGCACAACACCTGCCCTGACATGATGAAGTCCATCGGCAAGGACGAGCATGGCAACGACATCAAGATGCGCGACAGCGAGGGAATACAACTCGCCAACGCCAAGATTGACGAGATACGAAACGGCTTCTCCGAATGGCTCGAAGAGCAGTCGCCGCAGTTCAAGGAGCGGCTTGTGACGATGTATAACCGCAAGTTCAACTGTTTCGTGCGCCCGCGCTACGACGGCTCCCATCAGACCTTTCCCGACCTCAACCTGAAAGGGCTGGCAAGCCGGGGTATCAAGAGCGTCTATCCCTCACAGATGGATTGCGTCTGGATGTTGAAACAGAACGGCGGCGGAATTTGCGACCACGAGGTGGGAACCGGTAAGACGCTGATAATGTGCATCGCCGCGCATGAGATGAAGCGTCTGAATTTGGCACACAAGCCGATGATTATCGGGCTGAAAGCCAACGTTGCGGAGATTGCAGCCACCTATCAGGCGGCATATCCCAACGCACGTATTCTGTACGCTTCGGAGAAGGACTTTTCGACCGCCAACCGTGTGCGCTTCTTCAATAATATAAAGAACAACGACTACGATTGCGTCATCATGTCGCACGACCAGTTCGGCAAGATACCGCAGTCGCCGGAATTGCAGCAGCGCATCCTGCAAGCAGAGCTTGACACGGTGGAGGAAAACCTCGAAGTGCTACGGCAGCAGGGAAAGAACGTGTCGCGGGCGATGCTGAAAGGATTGGAGAAGCGCAAGCACAACCTTGAAGCGAAGCTGGAGAAGGTGGAACACGCCATAAAGTCACGCACGGACGACGTGGTGGATTTCAAGCAGATGGGCATCGACCACATCTTCATAGATGAGAGCCACCAGTTCAAGAATCTGACTTTCAACACGCGCCACGACCGTGTGGCGGGATTGGGAAACAGCGAGGGAAGCCAGAAGGCACTTAACATGCTCTTTGCCATACGCACCATACAGGAGCGCACAGGAAAAGACTTGGGTGCGACCTTCCTCTCCGGCACGACTATCAGCAACTCACTGACTGAATTGTACCTGCTGTTCAAGTACCTGCGCCCGAAGGAGCTGGAACGGCAGGACATAAGGTGTTTCGACGCTTGGGCGGCGATATTTGCCAAGAAGACGACGGATTTTGAATTTAACGTGACGAACAATGTGGTCCAGAAGGAGCGTTTCCGCTACTTCATCAAAGTGCCGGAGCTTGCCGCCTTCTATAATGAAATCACGGACTACCGCACGGCGGAGGATGTGGGCGTTGACCGTCCTGCCAAGAACGAGATACTGCACCATATACCGCCCACGCCGGAACAGGAGGACTTCATACAGAAACTGATGCAGTTCGCCAAGACGGGCGATGCCACCTTGTTGGGCAGGCTGCCGCTTTCGGAAACGGAAGAAAAGGCGAAGATGCTCATCGCCACGGACTATGCCCGGAAAATGGCACTCGACATGCGCATGATAGACCCGAATTACGAAGATCATCCCGACAACAAAGCGAGTCACTGTGCCAAGATGATCGCGGAGTATTATCAAAAATACGACGCCCAGAAAGGCACGCAGTTCGTTTTCTCTGATTTGGGGACATACCAGCCGGGCGACGGGTGGAACGTCTATTCGGAAATCAAGCGCAAACTGACGGAGGACTACGGTATACCGCCAAGCGAGGTGCGCTTCATTCAGGAGTGCAAGACCGACAAGGCGCGGAAGGCGGTGATAGACGCCATGAACGCCGGAACGGTGCGTGTGCTGTTCGGCTCTACCTCTATGCTCGGAACGGGTGTGAACGCCCAGAAACGGTGTGTGGCTATCCATCATCTCGATACGCCGTGGCGACCGTCCGACTTGCAACAGCGTGACGGACGCGGAGTTAGGGCAGGTAATGAGATTGCCAAACATTTCGCCGGGAACAACGTGGATGTAATCATCTACGCGGTGGAGAAGTCACTGGACAGCTACAAGTTCAACCTCCTGCACTGCAAGCAGACTTTCATAAGCCAGCTCAAAAGCGGTGCGATGGGTGCGCGTACCATCGACGAGGGGGCAATGGACGAAAAATCGGGCATGAATTTCTCGGAATACATGGCGTTGCTCTCCGGCAATACCGACCTGTTGGACAAGGCGAAACTGGAAAAGCGGATCGCATCGCTCGAAGGGGAACGCAAGTCGTTCAACAAGGGCAAGCGTGATTCGGAGTTCAAGCTGGAGTCAAAGACCGGCGAGTTGCGCAACAACACGGCTTTCATAGATGCCATGACGGAGGACTGGAACCGCTTCCTGTCGGTGGTGCAGACCGACAAGGAGGGCAACCGCCTTAATATAATAAAGGTGGACGGAGTGGATTCCGCCGATGAGAAGGTCATCGGAAAGCGTTTGCAGGAGATAGCCAAGAATGCCACGACCGGAGGGTTGTACACGCAGGTCGGTGAACTTTACGGTTTTCCGATAAAGGTGGTGAGCGAAAGGATACTCAAAGAGGGATTGGAGTTCACCGACAACCGCTTCGTGGTCGAGGGGAACTACAAGTACACCTACAACAACGGGCATCTGGCGATGGCTGACCCGTTGGCCGCCGCCCGCAACTTCCTCAACGCGATGGAGAGGATACCCTCCATCATCGACCAGTACAAGGCGAAGAACGAGGTGCTGGAGATGGAGATACCGCAGTTACAGGAGATAGCGGGTAAGGTGTGGAAGAAGGAGGACGAGCTGAAGCAGTTGAAGTCCGAACTTGCCGCCCTTGACCGAAAAATTCAGCTGGAGCTTGCGCCACCCACGCCCGAAGTCGCAGAAAAGGAGAATGAAGGGCAACAGCTCAAGCCGGAAGCGGAAGATGTGAGGAACAGGCAGGCGCAATATCCCGAAAATGCACCGCCGCAGATACGCAGTCCGGCGGATAGTATCGTTGCCAACCATGTCATAATCGGGCGTCCGGGACTGTATGCCAAGGAGGAAACCCGGTCCAAAGGATTGAAAATATAACCTAAGGAATTTTATCTGAAGTATTAATAAGGGCTATCCCAAAAGGTCTAAAAGTAAATTTTATCCTTTCTGCAAGTATCTATAGGATGGCAACTGCATTTTTTTCTTTTTGGGCAGCCCTTATTAAAATTTATTCTTATTTTAGGTTATATACATTCATGTCCATTTATGTAAAAAATTCCTGCTGACCTTGTTTATGTCTTGTCAGTCACCATTTGCAAAACCATATTTGACCCTCAAAGAGGCTGAATTTGATAAGTAACTTGCTACATACTCATAATAAGGAGCTAAATAGAACACGAATGGGAAATACACAAATGCTAAACTAAAGAAGATATTGGCCAAAATAAACGCTATACCGAGAGAGAAACTTGATTTTTCAACTTCCTAAAACGGTGTTGTTCAAACATTTCTACTTATTTGTACTTGCCAGTTGAACCTACGCTTCCCTAATAAAATGTCTATGGTAAAAAGTTAAAAAATCCTCCCACTTTTGTTAGATATATTTTTTTGTGTAATTTTGTAATCGTTATGCGGCAGTAATAATATACATATTAATACGAGTTAGTAATCCTGTAGTTCTCATATGCTACGAGGAGGTATTAAAAGGTGCGTTTCGACAATGCATCTACTGTAGTATATTATTGCTTAATCCAAATGAATATTATGAATATTATAAATTTAGGAATTCTTGCTCACATTGATGCAGGAAAAACTTCCGTAACCGAGAATCTGCTGTTTGCCAGTGGAGCAACGGAAAAGTGCGGCCGTGTGGATAATGGTGACACCATAACGGACTCTATGGATATAGAGAAACGTAGAGGAATTACTGTCCGGGCTTCTACGACATCTATTATCTGGAATGGAGTGAAATGCAATATCATTGACACTCCGGGACACATGGATTTTATTGCGGAAGTGGAGCGGACATTCAAAATGCTTGATGGAGCAGTCCTCATCTTATCCGCAAAGGAAGGCATACAAGCGCAGACAAAGTTGCTGTTCAGTACTTTACAAAAGCTGCAAATCCCGACAATTATATTTATCAATAAGATTGACCGTGCCGGTGTGAATTTGGAGCGTTTGTATATGGATATAAAAACAAATCTGTCGCAAGATGTCCTGTTTATGCAAACTGTTGTCGATGGATCGGTTTATCCGGTTTGCTCCCAAACATATATAAAGGAAGAATACAAAGAATTTGTATGCAACCATGACGACGATATATTAGAACGATATTTGGCGGATAGCGAAATTTCACCGGCTGATTATTGGAATACGATAATCGCTCTTGTGGCAAAAGCCAAAGTCTATCCGGTGCTACATGGATCAGCAATGTTCAATATCGGTATCAATGAGTTGTTGGACGCCATTTCTTCTTTTATACTTCCTCCGGCATCAGTCTCAAACAGACTTTCAGCTTATCTCTATAAGATAGAGCATGACCCCAAAGGGCATAAAAGAAGTTTTCTTAAAATAATTGACGGAAGTCTGAGACTTCGAGACGTTGTAAGAATCAACGATTCGGAAAAATTCATCAAGATTAAAAATCTAAAGACTATTTATCAGGGCAGAGAGATAAATGTTGATGAAGTGGGTGCCAATGATATCGCGATTGTAGAAGATATAGAAGATTTTCGAATCGGAGATTATTTAGGTGCTGAACCTTGTTTGATTCAAGGATTATCGCATCAGCATCCCGCTCTCAAATCCTCCGTCCGGCCAGACAGGCCCGAAGAGAGAAGCAAGGTGATATCCGCTCTGAATACATTGTGGATTGAAGACCCGTCTTTGTCCTTTTCCATAAACTCATATAGTGATGAATTGGAAATCTCGTTATATGGTTTAACCCAAAAGGAAATCATACAGACATTGCTGGAAGAACGATTTTCCGTAAAGGTCCATTTTGATGAGATCAAGACTATATACAAAGAACGACCTGTAAAAAAGGTCAATAAGATTATTCAGATCGAAGTGCCGCCCAACCCTTATTGGGCCACAATAGGGCTGACTCTTGAACCCTTACCGTTAGGGACAGGGTTGCAAATCGAAAGTGACATCTCCTATGGTTATCTGAACCATTCTTTTCAAAATGCCGTTTTTGAAGGGATTCGTATGTCTTGCCAATCCGGGTTACATGGATGGGAAGTGACTGATCTGAAAGTAACTTTTACTCAAGCCGAGTATTATAGCCCGGTAAGTACACCTGCTGATTTCAGACAGCTGACCCCTTATGTCTTCAGGCTGGCCTTGCAACAGTCAGGTGTGGACATTCTCGAACCGATGCTCTATTTTGAGTTGCAGATACCCCAAGCGGCAAGTTCCAAAGCTATTACAGATTTGCAAAAAATGATGTCTGAGATTGAAGACATCAGTTGCAATAATGAGTGGTGTCATATTAAAGGGAAAGTTCCATTAAATACAAGTAAAGACTATGCATCAGAAGTAAGTTCATACACTAAGGGCTTAGGCATTTTTATGGTTAAGCCATGCGGGTATCAAATAACAAAAGGCGGTTATTCTGATAATATCCGCATGAACGAAAAAGATAAACTTTTATTCATGTTCCAAAAATCAATGTCATCAAAATAATGGAGCGGTCAGGAAATTTCTATAAGGCAATACAGTTGGGATATATACTTATCTCCATTCTTATCGGATGTATGGCATATAATAGCCTCTATGAATGGCAGGAGATAGAAGCATTAGAACTTGGCAATAAAAAAATAGACGAGCTCCGAAAAGAAATAAACAATATCAATATTCAAATGATAAAATTTTCTCTATTGGGTGAAACAATACTGGAATGGAACGATAAAGATATCGAGCATTACCATGCACGGCGTATGGCAATGGACAGTATGCTTTGCCGTTTCAAGGCCACCTATCCAGCAGAGCGCATCGATAGTGTGCGCAGTCTTTTAGAGGATAAGGAACGACAGATGTTCCAGATAGTCCGGTTAATGGATGAACAACAATCTATTAACAAGAAGATAGCCAATCAAATTCCGGTTATTGTGCAGAAAAGTGTGCAGGAACAGTCCAAAAAGCCAAAATGAAAAGGTTTCTTGAGCATCTTCGGCAAAAAAGAGGGAACGAAGCCAACGACAACAACGACTACGCTCCGTTCATCCAATAGAAACATGGTCAACGAACAGAATGCGCAGAGCCGTCGATTGTCAGAACAAGCCGATAGTCTTGCTGCTCGTAATGCAGAACTTAACAGACAACTGCAAGGATTGATTTGCCAAATCGAAAAGAAGGTGCAATCTGATTTACAAAATAGAGAAAGCGAGATAACAGCCATGCGTAAAAAATCATTTATGCAGATAGGCGGCTTGATGGGATTTGTTCTTTTGCTGTTGGTCATTTCCTATATCATCATACACCGTGATGCAAAGAACATTAAACGATACAAACGCAAGACAACGGATTTGATCGAGCAATTGGAACAGTCCGTGCAACAAAATGAGATACTCATAACCTCCCGAAAGAAAGCGGTATATACTATTACCCATGAGTTGCGTACACCACTGACGGCAATAACCGGCTATACCGAACTTTTGCGGAAAGAATGCAATAGCGGTAATAATGGGCAATATATCCAAAATATACTGCAATCCTCCGACCGTATGCGGGATATGCTCAACACTTTGCTTGACTTCTTCCGCCTGGACAACGGCAAGGAACAGCCCCGTCTGTCACCCTGCCGGATTTCTGCAATCACGCACACACTTGAAACGGAGTTCATGCCTGTTGCCGTGAACAAAGGGTTGTCCTTGTCCGTGAAGACTGGACACGATGCCATTGTATTGACCGACAAAGAGCGAATAATACAAATCGGGAATAACCTGCTGTCAAACGCTGTCAAGTTCACAGAAGAAGGCGGTGTTTCTTTGATTACTGAATATGATAATGGAGTTCTGACACTGGTCATTGAAGATACAGGTACAGGCATGACAGAAGAGGAACAGAAACAAGCGTTCGGTGCGTTTGAACGTCTATCAAATGCCGCTGCAAAGGAGGGTTTCGGGCTTGGGCTTGCCATAATGCGTAATATTGTGTCGATGCTTGGCGGAACAATCCGTTTGGACAGCAAGAAAGGGAAAGGCAGTCGTTTCACAGTTGAAATTTCTATGCAGGAAGCTGAAGAACAGCTTGGATATACAAGCAATACACCTGTTTATCATAACAATAAATTCCATGATGTTGTCGCCATTGACAATGATGAGGTATTACTTCTAATGCTGAAAGAGATGTATTCCCAAGAAGGAATACACTGCGACACTTGCACCGATGCTGCGGCACTGATGGAAATGATACGCCAGAAAGAATACAGCCTGTTGCTGACAGACTTGAATATGCCTGGTATAAACGGTTTCGAATTGCTGGAACTGTTGCGTTCGTCCAACGTGGGCAATTCACCAACAATCCCGGTGGTTGTGGCAACCGCTTCGGGCAGTTGTAACAAAGGGGAACTATTGGCAAAAGGCTTTGCCGGATGCCTGTTCAAGCCGTTCTCCATATCGGAACTGATGGAGGTTTCCGACAGGTGTGCCATAAAAGCGACACCGGACGGGAAACCGGACTTTTCCGCCTTATTGTCCTATGGCAATGAAGCCGTCATGCTGGAAAAGTTGATAACTGAAACAGAAAAGGAAATGCAGGCGGTACGGGATGCAGCAAAAGAAAAAGACCTGCAAAAGCTGGATTCCCTGATCCACCACCTGCGCAGTTCGTGGGAGGTGCTCCGTGCCGACCAACCGCTGAATGTACTTTACGGATTGCTTCGTGGCGATGCTCTCCCGGATGGTGAAGCGTTAAGCCATGCCGTGACTGCTGTGCTGGATAAGGGAGTGGAAATAATACGGTTGGCAGAAGAGGAAAGGAGAAAATACGAAGATGGATAAGACAAAAATAATTGTGGTGGAAGACAACATCGTGTATTGCGAATATGTCTGCAATATGCTGTCACGGGAGGGCTACCGCAATATGAAGGCTTACCACCTCTCAACCGCGAAGAAACATCTGCAACAGGCAACAGATAATGATATCGTGGTTGCCGACCTGCGTCTGCCTGACGGCAGTGGCATAGACCTTTTGTGCTGGATGCGAAAGGAGGGAAAGATGCAGCCCTTCATCATTATGACCGACTACGCCGAAGTTAATACCGCCGTGGAAAGCATGAAACTCGGCTCGATAGACTATATTCCCAAACAGCTTGTGGAGGATAAACTTGTCCCCCTGATCCGTTCCATACTGAAAGAACGTCAGGCAGGACAACGCCGTATGCCTATATTCGCCCGTGAAGGTTCCGCCTTTCAGAAAATCATGCACCGCATAAGGCTGGTAGCCGCCACCGATATGAGCGTGATGATATTTGGTGAGAACGGCACGGGCAAGGAGCATATTGCCCACCTGTTGCATGACAAGAGCAAACGTGCAGGCAAGCCATTTGTGGCGGTGGACTGCGGTTCACTCTCCAAAGAGCTTGCACCGTCGGCTTTCTTCGGACACGTCAAAGGTGCATTTACAGGTGCGGACAATGCCAAGAAAGGATATTTCCATGAGGCGGAAGGCGGCACGTTGTTTCTGGACGAGGTAGGAAACCTCGCGTTGGAAACCCAACAGATGTTGCTCCGTGCCATACAGGAGAGGCGGTATCGCCCGGTCGGAGACAAGGCAGACCGGAATTTCAATGTCCGCATCATCGCTGCTACCAATGAAGATTTGGAGGTATCGGTGAATGAAAAGCGTTTTCGGCAGGATCTTCTGTACCGCCTGCACGACTTCGGGATAACCGTTCCTCCGTTGCGTGACTGTCAAGAAGACATTATGCCGCTGGCAGAGTTCTTCCGTGATATGGCAAACAGAGAGCTGGAGTGTAGCGTGAGCGGGTTCAGTTCCGAAGCACGTAAAGCGTTGCTGACACACGCATGGCCGGGCAACGTGCGGGAACTTCGGCAGAAAGTTATGGGTGCTGTATTGCAGGCGCAGGAAGGTGTTGTCATGAAAGAGCATCTGGAACTTGCCGTGACGAAACCGACCTCTACTGTCAGCTTCGCCTTGCGCAATGACGCGGAGGATAAGGAGCGGATATTGCGTGCGTTGAAACAGGCAAACGGCAACCGGAGTGTCGCCGCAGAACTGCTCGGCATAGGCAGGACAACACTATACAGCAAACTTGAAGAGTATGGACTTAAATATAAATTCAAGCAATCATAGCCCGTAATTCACTGAATTTGGCTATCTTTGCATAACATTTGAGAAAAACGGCGATTGGCAGGAGCTTTTCGCCGCCAACATATAGGATAAGACCGCAAGGCGTTTCAAGCGAAAATCTGGTAAATTGGAACTACGGAGACGATTGCGTGATGCTTATGCTATGCTTACGCATAGCGTGCATTCACGTACTCTCCGTAAAGGCTTTACCAGAGCCATCGCTTGAAGGTAGTGTGAATTGCACGCTACTTTTTTACCCTTGCCTAACGAAAGGAAACGATTATGGGTAAAGTTCAGATTCTCGCCGTACTGACGATGGACGGATGTCTTTCTTCAGAGTTATATGATAAAGCACATCAGGATTTGTGCCTTGACCGTTGCGGTCTTGATGAAATCAGGAAGAAAGCCTTTTACCGTGTGACACCGGACTATTCCATTTCAATGCTGCACGAATGGAGAAAAGACTGCACAAACATCCGTTACCTCGCGGAAGCCACACCGGACACGGCAGACTATATAAACGGACTGCTGCGGATGCACGCTGTGGATGAAATCATACTATACACCGTTCCTTTCATATCCGGAAGCGGACGACATTTTTTTAAGTCGGCTCTGCCAGAGCAACACTGGACGCTTTCCTCTTTGAAAAGCTATCCCAACGGTGTATGTCGCATTATCTATATCCTTGATAAAAAAGCAAGATAGCCAAAATGTGCGGCAAGCATACATTTCTATTTTCAGGAATAGAATAAATGTTCCGATTACAAACAATTTAAGTCGGAGATAATTTGTCCTTGTGAAAAAATACTGAATTTTATACCTCTGAAATCCAGCACTTTGTAAAATTGAGTGTTGGATTTTTTATTTTCTGCCGCGTTTTTTGCCAATTATATTCATGTGCGCACGCAGAAAACAAAGTGTAATTTTCAAAATTGACAGAACCATGAATTATTTCTTGCTGGCGGAAACCGACTTTTTCCGCCTGATAAACGAAGCCGGCGACTGCAATATGGAAACGGCATACACGGCTTTCGCCACCCAAGTGATCGAACTGTGCAACGGCGGCATGGACATGAACCTTACCGTCATCGCGCTTGCCTACATCGAAATCGAGTTGCAGCACCATCCCGTACGTAATCTGTCAGAAGAAAAAAGAGAGATTGCCGCCTACGTCAGCAAGGCTCTGTCTTTCGTAAGAAAGATGCAGAAATTCCTTGCCACGCCCCAAGTGCCACCACTAATATCCGCCAACAACGCAACAGAAACCACCGCCAGCCTTCTTCAATGGACGGGCAATGCCATCGACCTCGTGGAACTTATCTACGGCATAGACGTGATGGGCTGCATCAACAACGGCAATATGCCGCTCAAACAGCTCGCCCCACTTCTCTATAAGATATTCGGGGTTGATTCTAAAGACTGCTACCGCTTCTACACTGATATCAAACGCCGGAAGAACGAAAGCCGCACCTATTTCATTGACAGGATGCAGGAAAAACTGAACGAGAGAATGTTGCGTGATGAGGAGTTGGAGCGGATGAGAAAATAAAAAAATATCCATTACATATGAGAAGACAGGAATACTCGTATCCTGTCTTTTTATTTTCATTTAATTATATATTAATTAGCACAATATATGTGAGTTTTTCATTCCTATAAGGACAAATTTCAGAAACGTATGTCTGGTAAATTATTGAGTCATCATAGTATGAACATATATCATTACTAAAAACAATGAAACAACTTCCATAAGATTGTGGTTGTAAAAATCGCCATTTAATAGCCCGTTTTTTTTGTAAAATTCGCCAATTAAAAAAATATGATTATCTTTGCATTATATTTTATAAGGTATGGAAACAGTAAATAGAATACTTCAAGAGAAGATTACAGCACGAATCGCGCCCAATAAAGCAGTACTGATTTTTGGTGCTCGCCGTGTTGGTAAAACGGTAATGATGCGTAAAATTGTGGACAACTATTCAGGTAGGACGATGATGCTCAACGGCGAAGACTACGACACATTAGCACTATTGGAGAATCGCTCAATAGCCAATTATCGGCATTTATTGGATGGTATTGATTTGCTGGCTATTGATGAGGCACAGAACATACCACAAATCGGTAGTATTCTGAAGTTGATAGTTGATGAAATACCGGGAATAAGTGTCTTGGCAAGTGGTTCTTCGTCATTCGATTTGCTGAATAAGACTGGTGAACCGTTGGTCGGCCGCAGTACGCAATTTCTCCTTACACCATTCTCGCAACGGGAAATCGCACAGACGGAAACGGCACTTGAAACCCGCCAGAACCTCGAAGCGCGCTTGATTTACGGTTCCTATCCCGAAGTAGTAATGATGGAGAACTATGAACGTAAAACAGACTACCTACGTGATATTGTCGGTGCATACCTGCTTAAAGATATCTTAGCAATTGACGGCTTAAAAAATTCGAGCAAGATGCGCGATCTACTGCGATTGATAGCTTTTCAGTTGGGCAGCGAAGTTTCTTACGAAGAGTTAGGTAAACAACTCGGCATGAGCAAGACGACCGTTGAAAAATACCTCGACCTATTGGAAAAGGTCTTCGTTATCTATCGTCTGGGGGCTTATTCGCGTAACCTACGCAAGGAGGTTACAAAAGCTGGCAAGTGGTACTTCTACGACAACGGCATTCGCAATGCCATTATCGGGGCTTTCTCACCGCTGGCCATTCGGCAGGATGTCGGTGCGCTGTGGGAGAACTACATCATCGGAGAGCGGCGCAAAGCGAACTTCAATGAGGGACTGCACAGGGAGTTCTATTTCTGGCGCACCTACGACAAACAGGAAATCGACCTGATTGAGGAGAGTGCCGACAGTCTTACCGCCTTGGAGTTCAAGTGGGGAAATAAAATGCCGGCCGCACCGAAAGCCTTCCAAGAAGCCTATCCCTATGCCGAGTTTCATGTGGTAAATCGGGAGAATTATTTGGAGTTCGTATAATCAATAAATTACGTATATGGAAACAAAACTACAATCCAAACAGCAATATCCGCGGTTTATCCAAAATAAACCGTGTGGTATTGACAAATTCGATGGAGGTTCGCAAGAAAGGTTGGCAAAAACTATTGCTCGCCATTTTTGTCAGAATGATTCATTGGATGAGGAATGTACTTTACCTCGAATTATCGGCATCGAAGGTATTTGGGGATCTGGAAAATCCAACGTGGTTAAAATGTTGGAACGTGAATTATCAGACGACTATTACTTTTTTGAGTATGACGCATGGGGACATCAAGAGGACTTGCAACGCCGCTCTATATTGGAATTGCTTACAAGCAAACTTATT
The DNA here is from genome assembly GCF_000374405.1 of Riemerella columbina DSM 16469. Lineage (GTDB taxonomy): Bacteria > Bacteroidota > Bacteroidia > Flavobacteriales > Weeksellaceae > Riemerella > Riemerella columbina. The sequence goes on along the minus strand of NZ_KB894273.1, from coordinate 55,704 downwards.
GATGATGGTATCCTATCTGGAAATGCAACAATAAAAGTCAAAGGTGGAGGTACGAAAACCGTATCATGGTCTGAAAAGCTGAAATATTTATTAGCCCGTAAAACGGAGACCGTAACCGAAAAATATCCCCTTATCAGTAATGGTATGGTTGCGGCATTTTTGGTTGCAGTTTTAACTCCGATATTTACATTTATTGCGTATGCAGTAAAACCTACACCCACAACATGGTGGTTTTCTTTATTGTCTATTATCATAGCTGCACTGCCAGTTCTTATTGCATTGTGCGTTTGGAAATGGGCATATAGCAAAGATCATAAATATGGATGGAGTTATATGTTAGCTATTTATCAAGATAAAGTCGAAAAGGACGTTTGCTATGAGACTTTGAGCGAAGACGAACCAACGGTTTACGAGTTCAAAACATGGATGCAAGACATTTCTGATTTTATCAAGGAAAAAGGACAACGTAAATTAGTCCTTGTTTTTGACAACATGGATCGTCTCCCCGCTGAAAAAGTAAAAGAATTATGGTCTTCTATCCATACGTTCTTCGCCGATAGCGGTTTTGAAAATGTTTGGGCTGTTATTCCTTTCGATGAAACACATTTAGCTTGTGCATTCGGAGATGAGACCGACGAACAAACGAAACAACTGACCAAGTATTTTATCAATAAAACTTTCCCTATTGTTTATCGTGTTGCTCCTCCTGTTATTACCGACTATCGAAGTATATTCAACAAACTGTTTGTTGAAGCATTTGGAGAAACAGAAAATGAAGCGAAAGAAACTATAAATCGGATATTCAGATTGGTAAATCCTAATGCCAATGTTAGGGAAATTATATCATATATCAATGAGATGGTCGCTCTTAAACAAGAGTGGTGTAACGAAATTTTGATGATAAACATAGCATTGTTCTGTTTGAAGAAGACGGATATTCTGGCAAATCCAGTAGAACAAATATTGTCCGGCGACTATCTGAATGGCATTCAAACAATAATTAACAATGATCTGCAAACACAACGCGAAATTGCAGCTTTGGTATATGGTGTCGATGTTGAAGATGCTCGACAAATTCCATTGAAAAAATATATTGAAGGCTGCATCAACGGAGAAGAAGACCACGACATAAATCAATATGCAGAGACTAATAAACAATTTGACACTGTATTAGAAGAAGTTATACAATGTATGGACAATGCGCTTATCGATAAGATTATACATTGTTTGCATAAATTAACTCGAAAGAGCGATGTTATTCTGCGTGTATGGCAAAGAATAGCACAATTGAAATTAAAAGAATCCATAGAGAAGCAGGTGTTCCCTGTCGAATACCAAGAACTGCTGTTGCATTTAGACACGGAAAGCCAAAACCATGTGATTGCTCAATTATATAAGAAGATAGTTCGGTTCAATGACTTCAATGGCGGCGACTATTTCAAAACGTTAGATGCAATAGACAGGTTTATTGCGCAAAATAAGTTGGCGTGCGATTTTACGTCATTGATTGAAGCAAAAACAGTCAAGCCAAATACATTTATCGATTATATTCAAGCTGCAAATGCAACAGATGCTGCCTATCGGGATAACGCGACAACTAAAGCATATAAATATTATCAAGTAGCAACAAATTCGGAGGCGCTCGATAATTATTTGGCAAACTTACTACCCGATAATTTCGACCATGCAGATATTGTAAAAACGTTAAAAGATAATTCTACCTATACGTTTCCAACGCTTTTGCAAGCGATCACGAATTGCATTGATGAACAGAATGTAAATAAAGATAATATAGGGGCTATATTTACAACCTATCGTTTATTGGCATCTGACGAAGAAAGACCTTTACCTGTAACGTTAGATTCAACCTACATAAATCAGTTGCATTCTGAATTAGAAACTGATGGCCGAAACATTAAAGAGTCTGGATATTACGATTTAGTCGCCATGCAATTGGCACATGGTCATTCCGTTTCCTTAATAGAGGGTGGAGATATAAAATATGTTGCAGAACTCATGGACTATTATGTGGATCATGGAGACTTATTAGTAAATAGTGTGGGATGGAATATACCGCTATTAAATGAAACACTACAATACATGGTAAATCATAAACTTGGCTATAAATTATTGCTCTCAGACATATTGCCCCAATTTGAAGATATTAAGAACAGAATAGGTGTAACGGATGAGGTATTTATCGAGCATTTAGCAGAGTGGAATACCGATTTGGATAAGTATATCACTAAGAACAATATTAAAGATGTAATTCCTGACGCATCTTTTTACGATTTGACCACTAAAATAAGCAATGTCCTGACCGATCATATCAATAAAATAGCGTTCGAAGCGTTGTCTGAAATAAGTGTTGATACATTATACGCCCAAAGAACAGCACATACATCATATTATTGGTTTGTCGCAATAAAACATTTACTGGCTAAAATCAAATCCTTGCCAGATAACTTGACTGAATTTGGCAAAAAGATTCTGATGGATATTGCTTCTGGAACTCAAAGTTTGAATCCTTTCCCTAATTGTTTCAAGAATATAGTTGAAAGATTGGATAAACGAAAAATTAAATCGACAGTTACCGATATAAGAAATGATTTCTGCATCGGTAAAAAGACTATCAATGCAATAAAGTTTCAATTTTTCGAAACATGGCTTAGATCGCATGGTAATTTGAAAAGTCAAGCTGGAGACGTTATTGATAAAATAGTGAAACCTGTAATTTCCGATGGGGCATGCCGTTCATTGATTCTGCAAAACAAAGATTTTTATATGGATTTAATAAATACAGCAGGGGATGATGCTTATGAATTGAAAAAGAGTCTCCGAAACCTCATACAAAAAGATTCAGATCCGCAATTGGTTAAATTTGTCAATTCGATAGATTCAGTACCTGAGGTTGAAACCGCGTAAGTATTTGTCTAACAAGTCCGAATTTTACGATTTTACCCGTCAGAACTGAAGTGCCCCCCAAAAAAATTGTATCCAACTTTTGGGGGTCACTTCAAACTTCGATAGGGATAATTTTCAATTTTGGGGACTTGTTAGACAGTCTCATTATCTGGTAGCAGTTTACACAGCACCGGATCGTTTTTGATACGCTCCAGTTCCTCCTGCACAATCTGCTTCACCTCTTCCTTGATGCGCCGGTAGTTCGCCTGCACCGTTTCCTTCATGCGGTCGTTGCCGTCCTCGTCCGTGAAGTTTGTAATGACGGGAATTTTCTTGTAGGCACTTTCTTCCCGTTTCACCTTTTCGGCATCCACCACAATCTCGCAATGAAAAATCTTCTGCTCGATACGCTCGTTGAAGTTGTCGGATACAGAACCGACAAACATTCCCTGCGTAAGCCCGGAAATCTTACTCGGTGGAATGAGCGCGTCCATCTGCGTGTTGATGGAGGTGGAAACATCCTGCCGGTTGATGGAGATGGACTGCCGTTTCTGCAACACCTTACCGAACCGCTCGGAGAGCGTCTTGGCTGTTTCCCCCACCACCTGACCGGAGAAAATATTGCCGACAGTGTTCATCACCACTTTCGCCTCTTTGTCCCCGTAGTCACGCACTAACTGGCTGAAATCCTGAAAGCCCAGACACACGGCAACCTTGTTGCTTCGGGCGGTAGCTATAAGATTGTCCAACCCTTTGAAGTATATTGTGGGCAACTCGTCGATGATGACCGATGACTTCAGCATCCCCTTCTTGTTGATGAGCTTCACGATACGGGAATTATACAGACCGAGTGCCGCACCGTAGATATTCTGACGGTCGGGATTGTTACCCACGCAGAGGATTTTCGGCTCTTCGGGATTGTTGATGTCCAGCGTAAACTCGCTGTCTGACATCACCCAGTAGAGCTGCGGTGAAATCATCCTCGAAAGCGGGATTTTTGCCGACGCTATCTGACCCATGAGCTGCTCCGCAGCCCCTCCAAGCCACGCATCCATGAACGGCGAAAGGTAGTTCTCCAGCTCCGGATAAGAGGTCAGTATCGGAAATATATCCTCGTAACGGCGGTTCAGAAACTCGATAGCATGGGGAAACGTGCAAAACTTCCCGTTCTGATAGATTTTGAGATACCAGATAATACTGGCAAACAGAATGATAGGTGACTCCACGAAGAAGTCGCCCTGCTTTTGCACCCACGTTTTATTGAGGTTGAGCATTATTGTGTAGGCACTCTCATAGGCATCCGTAATATCTTCCATAAAATCCGGGTGAATGGGATTGCACCGATGAGAGCGTCGCGGGTCGTCGAAGTTGATCACATAGAACTTCGGCTTTACCTTGTAGCCGTCCGGGTGGTTCAGCAAATGGTTGTAGGCAATAGTAGATAGGTCGGGATACTTGAAATCGTAGATGTATTGACTAAAGCCCTTTTCAATCTGTTGCTTGATAAAATTGTTTACCACGGCATAGGACTTGCCGCTGCCCGGCGTACCCAACACGATGGACGCACGGAAGGGATTAACTACATTGATCCAACCGTTGTTCCAGCGTTTCCTGTAATAGAAACGTGTCGGCAGATTGACCGAATACTCGCTTTCGATAAGCCTCGTTTCCTGCATGAAACTCTCGTTCTCGTTGTTGAAAACATCCTCCATCAAATTGTGTTTCAACAGGCGGCTCATCCACAGACCACCCATCAACAGGCAGACATAGCCCGTTCCAATGGTAAGGACATACAGTCCCGTCACCGCTTCAAGCGGCAGCGGCAGGGGCAGCAACCACCAGTTCAGGAAAAACAGCACGAACCCGACGGCAAATGCTGTCCAGATTCTCCCCCAAGTGATTTTCTCACCCTTGACACCCTTCGTACCCAGACAGGACAAGGCAAGCAAAAGGACGGAAAACAGCTTCGTGTAGAGAATGGAATGGAACAGCCCCGCCGTGCGGTCGAAGTTCAGAAGGATTTTGTCCACCACGCCGATGTTCACGCCCCACAGCCGGATGGCTTCGTAGCAGAACCAGTACACGTTCATGACCACTAAAATGATACTCACGGCACGCAGAAAATCCATGATTTTCGCCAATGCCCTCAAATCGTCTTCTTGTTGTGACATACATTGATTTTTTAATTGTTGATACTCTGATTACATACCCAAGCCCTTGCGTTTTTTCTTCTTTTTGCGCTTCATCGCCCGGATGAAAGCCTCTTCCTCGGCATCTACCGCCGGACCTTCGGGAGTGAGCAAGCCCATACCGCCCGATATATCTTCACTGTCGTAGGCGGTCTGCCCGTGTGCCTTGTCCGCAGCATCCACAGGGATGGATAGCGGTATCGGCGGTTGTCCGGCGTATGGCAGGGTGAAGTGTTCCTGCAAGGCATTCGCCGAAAGCTCCTTACCCATGCGCGAACCGTTCAGCACGCATCCCGTGCGGTGGTCGATGAAGGTAGCCCCATAGATGCGCCCTTCCTCTGTGTAGCGCAGTACGGTGTCGATGCCCTTCTCTTTGAGTTGGGATACAAATTTGTCCTTGTCATAAGTGCCTTGCAGCACGGAAAGGACGGTGCGTTTCGTCATGTCTGCCAGTTTCCTATCCTTGATTTCCGATTTGGAACGGACAAACTTCTTCTGTACGGCTTCATAGCCTGCGGACTTCCCGAAAAGCGAGGATTTGAACGGGTTGCCCACCTTGTTACCCTTGTCGTCCGTGACGGAATAGACCAGCCCGTGATACTCCCGTCCGCGCACGTTGCCCCTCGCTTCCTCCACCGTCATATTATATAAGGAAAGGAGCGCACGGTATTCGCCCATCGTCTGGAAACGGTACTGCCCATTCAGAGCCTTCACGGTGTTGCCTACCTGCTTCTTCACATCACCTGCCGATGCGGCCACCTTGCGCAACGGATTATCCAATCTCTGATTTTTACGTTCTGCCGGATGCAATCCGTACTTCTGTTCCAGTTCCCTGCGGATACGGTCGCTGCGGCGGTAGAGAAAATCCCGGTTGAGCCTTTTCCCGTTCTCGTCCACGTTGACCGTCACGATGTGCAGGTGGTGGCGGTCGATGTCCTCGTGCTTGAATACAAGATAAGGCTGGTTTCCGAAACCGAGTTTTTCCAGATACTCGCGGGCGATATTCTGCAACTCAATATCGGTCAGCACATCCTCCGGGTGCGGGTTGAGAGAGATATGCACCACCGGCTTCTCGATCTTCATCTGCGGTGGCAGGAAGGTGAGAAAACCCTCCATCGCCTTGCCTATGTCCACCGTTCCCGAACCGTCATTGTAGATGCGGTTGGTGGTGAGAAGCCGCCCCTGCGCCTCGTTAATCTTCTCCCCGTTGTAGGCAATCGCGCCGTACAACGAACTTCCTACACTGATTTTTGCGACCATTTTGCCTCCATTTCCCTTGAAAGTTCCACAATCCGGCGGCTCAGTTTCACGAGTTCGACGGTGTGTTGCTCTAATTTGTAGAGCAACGCCATCGCCTTTTTCTCTGAAAAATGCAGCCTCAGTTCCTTCACGACTTGGTTGTAATTCGTACCCACGGCACGGAATTGTGCATGAAAATCCGACAGTTTGGTGTAATAGTCCACCAACGTCTTGTCCACCTTCAGCACCTTGAACGGTTGCCCGAAGAAGTGCGCTTTGAGGAAAACAGACCGTGCATAGACACCCGATTTTCCGAACATGGCGAGGAAACGGTTGTGTTCCTCCTCGTTGAAACGGACGGTGTACCGGTACACCGCCGGATCAAGTTTGGGATTTCTCCCTGATTTGCTTTTCCTTTTCTCTTTCATATTACTTTGGATTTAGCGGATTGACGGCATAAGCCGCCGCTTCGGATTACAGCACCGCAGTTCTGAAAGGCTTCCCGACTTCGGAGGGAAAGCCCGCCCCCTGCAAGGGCAAGTGCTTTTCGTGGCTGCTCAAAATATTTTGAGCGGCTGAAAAGACATCTTGCTATGTTCAGGTGAACATAAAAATCCGTCAGGGGACGGATTGGGAAAATACCTTTCAGGACTCCGGGCCGCGCGTCATCGGCGAACCCTGCTGTCCGGGTGCAAAGTTACGCCCTTAAAGCGGTATCGGACAGATGCTTGACCCGGTCAATGACTGCCAACCGGCGCAACGTGCCGCCACTTGCCGGAGAAGTGATACAGGTTCCAAAATATACTTGTTTATTTGCAGCATGATTCAAGAAACGAACGATTTGAAGATATGATAAACGGAACATTCAAATACCCGGAAATCCGCTTCTTCGGATACTTGCCGAAACGGATACCCGAACCGTCGGAAACCCGGTTCTCCGACAATTCGGTGACGTATGGATTCAATGACTTCATGACGCAATGTCGTCAATCACCATTTGTCCGACGCACCGCTTCACCACAGAACCGGATACGCGACGACCCGCCTGCGTGTGTAGTCACGGAAGCGGATGGTGCGACAGCCAAATCCGTATGGAAACAGAAAAACAAATCATCAACAATTAAAATAAATGGAACTATGAGTAAGGAAATCTTCGTTGCATTCGCAACACAGAAAGGTGGCATCGGCAAATCCACTGTCACGGCACTTGCCGCCAGCTACCTGCACAACGTGAAAGGCTACAATGTCGCCGTCGTGGACTGCGACGACCCGCAGCACAGCATCCACGGGCTGCGCGAACACGAAATGGGGCTTATCGACAGCAGCACCTACTTCAAGGCTCTCGCTTGCGACCATTTCCGCCGGATCAAAAAGAACGCCTACACCATCGTCAAAAGCAATGCGGTGAACGCCCTCGACGATGCCGAGAGGATGATTGCCACTGAGGACGTGAAACCCGACGTGGTGTTCTTCGACATGCCCGGCACACTCCGAAGCAACGGCGTGATAAAGACGCTCTCGCAGATGGACTACATTTTCACTCCGCTGAGTGCCGACCGCTTTGTCGTGGAGAGTACCCTGAAATTCGTCACGATGTTCCGCGACAGGCTGATGACTACCGGACAGGCGAAAACAAAGGGGCTGCATCTGTTCTGGACGATGGTGGACGGCAGGGAGAGGAACGACTTGTACGGCATCTACGAGGAAGTGATAGCCGAAATGGGCTTTCCGGTACTTTCCACCCGCTTGCCCGACAGCAAGAAGTTCCGCCGTGACCTTTCGGAAGAGCGCAAGAGCGTTTTCCGCTCCACCATCTTCCCGATGGACACGGCACTGCTGAAAGGGAGTGGCATCCGGGAGTTTTCCGAAGAGATAAGCGACATCATCAGACCGCAGTGAGCATGGGCAGCAGGAAAGTGAACACGGAAGGCATCGACGAGGAACTGCTGTTAGCCTCCATCGGGCGGCGCACACAGGACGGGACACTGCGCCCCGCACAGGAAGTACCCGCAGCTGCACCGACCGAAGAGGACACCGCCGCACCGGAACCATCTCCTGTGCAACCCGTAACACGGGAAAAAGCGCAGAGGGAAAGTGGACGCCGGAAAAGGCAGGACGAGGACTACAACGAGCTATTCCTGCGCCGCAACGAGATAAAGACCCGCCAATGTGTCTATATCAGCCGTGACGTCCACGGCAAGATCCTCAGAATCGTGAACGACATCGCCGGAGGGGAAATCTCAGTAGGCGGATATGTGGATACCGTGCTGCGCCAGCATCTGGAACAGCACAAGGAGAGAATCAACGAACTGTACAAGAAACAACGTGAAGATCTGATTTGAAAATGGAAAAAGAAATGACACCGAATGAAAAAAGACCACAGCAAGACTGCGGAGGTATGTTTACCCAAGTGCAGGCGAGTGTGGAAATACTGTCGCCTGTCCCGGTAAGCGGCAAATGCAGTGAGAAGGACTATGAACGCCTGTTCATCCGCGACCCGGAAGTAAAGGCACGTGAGGGGAAGATGGCGTATGTGCGCCCGGAGTACCACGAGCGTATCATGCGTATCACCCGTGTAATCGGGCATGACCGGCTTACGCTGTCCGCTTACATCGACCATGTGCTGACGCACCACTTCAACCAGTGCGAAGATGCGATAAAGAGCCTTTATGCCCGAAATTACAATTCAGTATTCTAACCAAAAACGGAAGGATATGAATTACACAATCAGCATGACAGACATTCTGCTGGCGGTATCGGTCGGCTGCAACCTCTGGTTCCTGTTCCTGCTCCTTTACGAGCGCATCATGGACACGCGGATTGTCCGCTTCTTCAAGGGCATTGTCGGATTATGGCGGTCACTGGACGGGAATGAGGCTAAACGCATAGCGGCACACGAGGAAGTCCCTGCGGAAAAGGCGGACATCATCGGCAAGAGCCGTTTCAGGATGGCATCCACCCGGACAACCGCTGCCATACCGACGCAAGAAGCCGCCACTATTGAAAAAGGCATTGAGCTGTCGGAGGAAGAGGCTACTTTTGACGACGGAAAAACGGGAAACGCATCCCGCCCGGCACAAGTCCCGGAGGAAAAACTCGATGAGACCTTCACGAGCATACCGCCGGAGGAACTGGGATACGGGGACGACGAACCGGAAGAGGACGCCTCGGACACGCCACGGGCTTCGGGCAGCAGCTTTGACGAGATTGACGACGCCTGCAAGACCGCCAAAAACCCGGACGCGACACAGGCGGAACGTGAAAAGGCGGCTAAGGTGTTCACCGACATGGAGGGCACGGAGTTGTACGAGAAAATGATGGAAGGCTCTTCGGAGATAGGCATCCGCATCAAGGGGCTTATCGAGATTCGGCTGAAGAAATCTGAAAAGGAGTTCGTCGTGCCGGACAACATCGAGGAGTTCGACATTCGCAACTATGTATGACAACAATAAAAGAAATGAACATGAAAGAATGACATCAACCCACGCGGCGAGGAAACGCAAGGCGCATCCCCATCCGCAACGGACACGCCCACGTCCGTGGAAACAAACGGGCATCCACTAAAACCAAAGTAAAGAAACAAAGTATCAACCGCCCGACAAAGGACCATCCACCCTTTTGACGGCAAAAAACAAGAACAGTTTATGAACAAGAACATCTTGAAAAACAGAAAAGCAATCCTCTCCGCGGCACTTGTCATCGCCGCAACCGCCTCCGCTTTCGCGCAGGGAAACGGCATCGCGGGCATCAACGAAGCCACCTCTATGGTGAGTTCTTATTTCGACCCCGGAACTAAACTGATATACGCCATCGGTGCAGTCGTCGGGCTTATCGGGGGCGTAAAAGTGTACGGCAAGTTTTCATCGGGCGACCCCGACACCAGCAAGACAGCCGCCTCGTGGTTCGGCGCGTGCATCTTCCTGATTGTTGCCGCCACCATCCTGCGCTCATTCTTCCTTTAATAAATAATGTATGGCTGAATACCCAATCAACAAGGGTATCGGCCGTCCGGTAGAGTTCAAGGGCTTGAAGGCACAGTACCTCTTCATCTTCTGCGGAGGTCTGCTGGCTCTCTTCGTCCTGTTCGTCATCCTCTACATGGTCGGTATCGACCAGTGGATATGTATCGGCTTCGGCGCGGCATCGTCCTCCCTCCTTGTATGGCAGACCTTCGCGCTGAACGCCCGGTACGGTGAACACGGGCTGATGAAATTAGGAGCGGCACGGAGCCATCCCCGATACCTTATCAACCGGCGGCGGATAACCCGTCTGTTCAAACGACAACGAAAGGAAGAAAGACAATGAGGAATACATCGAAAATGACAACACTGGAAAACAGGTTCCCACTTTTAGCGGTGGAGCATGGCTGCATCATCTCAAAGGACGCCGACATCACGGTGGCTTTCGAGGTGGAACTACCGGAACTTTACACCGTGACGGGTGCGGAGTACGAGGCGATACACAGTTGCTGGTGCAAGGCTATCAAGGTGCTGCCGGACTACTCCGTCGTCCACAAACAGGACTGGTTCATCAAGGAACGCTACAAACCGGAGCTTCAGAAGGACGACATGAGCTTTTTAAGCCGCTCTTTCGAGCGTCACTTCAACGAGCGTCCGTACCTGAAACACACCTGCTACCTCTACCTGACCAAGACAACAAAGGAGCGTAACCGGATGCAGAGCAATTTCAGCACGCTGTGCCGGGGACATATCATCCCGAAGGAGCTGGACAGGGAAACCACGACCAAGTTCTTGGAAGCCTGCGAACAGTTCGAGCGCATCATGAACGACAGCGGGCTTGTCAGGCTGCGCCGCCTCTCCACCGATGAGATTGTGGGTACTGAGGGAAAGACGGGACTTATTGAACGCTACTTCTCGCTCATGCCGGAAGGTGACACCACCTTGCAGGACATCGAGCTTTCGGCAAGGGAGATGCGCATCGGCGACAACCGCCTGTGTCTGCACACCCTCTCCGACGCGGAAGACCTGCCGGGCAAGGTGGCTACCGACACCCGTTACGAGAAGCTCTCCACCGACCGGAGTGACTGCCGACTGTCATTCGCCTCCCCGGTGGGGCTTCTGCTCTCCTGCAACCATATCTACAACCAGTATGTGCTGATAGACAACAGTGAGGAAACCTTGCAGAAGTTCGAGAAGTCCGCCCGTAACATGCAGTCGCTATCTCGCTATTCAAGGAGCAACAGCATCAACCGCGAGTGGATAGACCAATACCTGAACGAAGCCCATTCCTACGGACTGACCTCGGTACGGGCACACTTCAACGTCATGGCGTGGAGCGACGATGCGGAGGAACTGAAGCATATCAAGAACGACGTGGGCAGCCAGTTGGCAAGCATGGAATGCGTGCCGCGCCACAACACCATCGACTGCCCGACACTCTACTGGGCGGCGATACCCGGCAATGCGGCGGACTTCCCGGCGGAAGAGAGTTTCCACACCTTCATCGAACAGGCGGTGTGCCTGTTCACAGAGGAAACCAACTACCGCAGCTCGCTCTCGCCCTTCGGCATCAAGATGGTGGACAGGCTCACGGGAAAACCGCTGCACCTTGACATCTCCGACCTGCCCATGAAGCGAGGTATCACGACCAACCGCAACAAGTTCGTGCTGGGTCCTTCGGGCAGCGGCAAGTCTTTCTTCATGAACCACCTCGTGCGCCAATATTATGAGCAAGGCGCACATGTGGTATTGGTGGACACGGGAAACTCCTATCAGGGCTTGTGCGGCATGATCCGACGCAAGACAGGCGGAGCGGACGGTGTGTATTTCACCTACACGGAAGATAAGCCCATCAGCTTCAACCCGTTCTACACCGACGATTACATCTTCGACGTGGAGAAGAAGGACAGCATCAAGACCCTGTTGCTGACGCTCTGGAAGTCGGAGGACGACAAGGTGACAAAGACGGAGAGCGGCGAGCTGGGCAGTGCCGTGAGTGCCTATATTGAGCGCATCCAATCCGACCGTAGCATCGTGCCGTCGTTCAACACCTTCTACGAGTATATGCGTGACGACTACCGCAAGGAACTGGCACAGCGTGACATCAAGGTGGAGAAGTCCGACTTCAACATCGACAACATGCTCACCACCATGCGGCAGTATTACCGGGGCGGGCGTTACGATTTCCTGCTCAACTCCACGGAGAACATCGACCTGCTCGGCAAGCGGTTCATCGTCTTCGAGATAGATTCGATTAAAGAAAACCGCGAACTGTTCCCCGTCGTGACCATCATCATCATGGAAGCCTTCATCAACAAGATGCGGCGGCTGAAAGGCGTGCGGAAACAGCTTATCGTGGAAGAGGCTTGGAAGGCCCTCTCATCGGCGAACATGGCTGAATATCTGCGCTATATGTATAAGACGGTCAGAAAATATTACGGCGAGGCAATCGTGGTGACGCAGGAGGTGGACGACATTATCAGTTCTCCGGTGGTCAAAGAGAGCATTATCAACAACTCGGATTGTAAAATCCTGCTTGACCAAAGGAAATATATGAACAAGTTCGACCAGATACAGGCGTTGCTCGGACTGACGGAAAAGGAGAAGTCGCAGATACTCTCCATCAACATGGCGAACAACCCTTCACGGCTCTACAAGGAGGTGTGGATAGGCTTGGGCGGCACGCAGTCGGCGGTCTATGCCACGGAGGTCAGCGCGGAAGAGTATCTGGCGTACACCACCGAGGAAACGGAAAAAGTGGAGGTTTACCGTCTGGCGGAGAAGCTGGGCGACGACATCGAAGCCGCCATCCGGCAGCTTGCCGAAAGGCGGAGAAACAAGGAATAACTAAAAAACAGAATGTATCAACCAAAAAAGAAAAACGCGTATGAATTTACCAAAAGTGAAAATGCTGCAAGTCAGCAAGTGCCTTATCGGATTGGCGGTCATGATGCTGCAATCCTGCGACGTGGCCGACAACCGCCGCGACATGCTGTGCGGGAACTGGGAGAGCGTGGAGGGAAAACCTGACGTGCTTATCTACAAGGAGGGCGAAGCCTACAAAGTGACGGTGTTCCGTCGTAGCGGTCTGCGCCGCAAGCTCAAGCCGGAAACCTATCTCTTGCAGGAGGAGAACGGCAACCTGTTCATGAACACCGGCTTCCGCATCGACGTGTCCTACAACGAGGCCACGGATGTGCTGACTTTCTCGCCAAACGGGGACTATGTGCGGGTGAAGCCGCAGCCGGGACATCCGACCGAAGAATAACAACCACTAAAATCCAAAGTAACATGAGAACAAGAATAACAATGATTATCTGCCTGTGCCTGCTTTTCGCGGGCAGGGCAAGCGCACAGTGGGTCGTAAGCGATCCGGGCAATCTAGCGCAGGGCATCATCAATGCCTCCAAAAACATCATCCATACCTCCAAGACCGCCACGAACATGGTGAGCAACTTTCAGGAGACGGTGAAAATCTATCAGCAGGGCAAGAAGTATTACGATGCCCTCAAATCGGTGAACAATCTGGTCAAGGACGCCCGCAAGGTGCAGCAGACCATCCTGATGGTGGGCGACATCACAGACATCTATGTGAACAGTTTCCAACGGATGCTCCGTGACGGGAATTTCAGACCCGAAGAGCTTTCCGCAATCGCTTTCGGCTACACGAAACTGCTGGAGGAAAGCAACGAAGTGTTGACGGAACTCAGGAACGTGGTGAACATCACCACGCTCTCCATGACCGACAAGGAGCGCATGGACGTGGTGGAACGCTGCCACTCGAAGATGAAGCGTTACCGCAACCTCGTGAGCTACTACACGAACAAGAACATCTCCGTGAGTTACCTGCGTGCGAAAAAGAAGAACGACCTCGACCGCATCATGGGGCTGTACGGGAACATGAACGAAAGATACTGGTAGCCTATGAAGTTCGACAACCTTCATCAGATTTTACGTTCACTTTATGAGCAGATGATGCCGCTGTGTGGGGACATGGCTGGTGTGGCGAAAGGCATCGCCGGGCTGGGTGCGCTGTTCTACGTCGCCTACCGGGTATGGCAGTCGCTGGCGAGAGCTGAACCGATAGACGTATTCCCGATGCTCCGTCCTTTTGCCATCGGTCTGTGCATCATGTTCTTCCCGACTGTGGTGCTGGGCACGATAAACAGCATCCTCTCACCCGTCGTACAGGGCACGGCAAAGATGCTGGAGGCGGAAACGCTGGACATGAACCGATACCGGGAGCAGAAGGACAAACTGGAATACGAGGCGATGGTACGCAACCCCGAAACCGCCTACCTCGTGTCCAACGAGGAATTTGACAAGCAACTGGAGGAACTCGGCTGGTCGCCCTCCGACATGGTGACGATGGCGGGAATGTATATCGACCGGGGAATGTACAACATGAAGAAGAGCATCCGCGACTTCTTCCGCGAGATACTCGAACTGCTGTTCCAAGCCGCCGCCCTCGTGATAGACACCGTCCGCACCTTCTTTCTCGTGGTGCTGGCGATTCTCGGTCCGATAGCCTTCGCCCTGTCGGTATGGGACGGTTTCCAAAACACGCTCACGCAGTGGATATGCCGCTATATACAGGTCTATCTGTGGCTACCGGTATCGGACATGTTCAGCACCATACTGGCGAAGATACAGGTTCTGATGCTGCAAAACGACATCGAGCGGATGCAGGCAGACCCGAACTTCTCGCTGGATTCGAGCGACGGGGTGTATATCGTATTCCTCTGCATCGGCATCATCGGCTACTTTACCATTCCCACCGTTGCGGGCTGGATTATCCAAGCCGGAGGCATGGGCGGTTACGGTCGCAACGTGAACCAGATGGCGGGACGAGCCGGAAGCATGGCGGGCAGCGTGGCGGGTGCAGCCGCAGGAAACGCAGTCGGACGTGTCGGCAAATTGCTGAAATAATCAATGTGCAATCATAAATTGGAAAATATAAATGGAATTCAAATCACTTAGAAACATCGAATCGTCGTTCAGGCAGATACGCCTGTTCGGTATCGTCTTCCTCTCGCTGTGCGCCGTGGTGACGGTGTGGAGCGTGTGGAACTCCTACCGTTTCGCAGAGAAGCAACGGGAGAAAATCTATGTGCTGGACAACGGCAAGAGCCTGATGCTCGCCTTGTCTCAGGATTTGTCGCAGAACCGCCCGGCGGAGGCACGGGAACATGTGCGCCGTTTCCACGAGATGTTCTTCACGCTATCACCTGAAAAAAGCGCGATTGAACACAACGTGAAACGTGCCTTGCTGCTGGCGGACAAGAGCGTGTACCACTATTATTCGGACTTCGCGGAGAAGGGGTACTACAACCGCATCATCGCCGGGAACATCAACCAAGTGCTGAAGGTGGACAGCGTGGTGTGCGACTTCAACGCCTATCCCTACCGTGCCGTGACCTACGCCACACAGAAAATCATCCGGCAGAGCAACGTCACCGAGCGCAGCCTCGTGACCACCTGCCGCCTGCTGAACGCATCGCGGTCGGATGACAACCCGAACGGTTTTACCATCGAGGGTTTCACCATCATTGAGAACAAGGATTTACAGACTATCAAACGGTAACAGGACATGAAAAGTATCAGAAAATCAATGTGGGGCATGTATTGGAAACTCCACGACAAACGGAAACGCTTGGCGGCAAGTCTCAAAGGGTATCTGGACGGCTTGCCGCCGGAAACACGCCGCCGCATCGTGCTGGGGATGTTCGCCGCCTTCGCGGTGCTTGCCCTTTACACCTTCGGCAGAGCCGTCTATGACATCGGCAGGAACGACGGCTCACATATGGAAACGGGACACGCCGGACGGGTGGAACTGCCGACCCCGGCGGAAACAGGCAATCACTTAACACCTTATTTATATGGAACAGACAAAGAATGAACCGACGAAAGAGAACAAAGCTGCTCCCGAAACGGGGAAACCGAAAAAGGAGCGCGAACCGCTGACAGAGGCGCAACGGCTGAAACGGCAGAAGATGATCGTGCTGCCCGCTATGGTGTTGGTGTTCATCGGGGCGATGTGGCTGATATTCGCCCCGTCCTCCGGCAAGGAGCAACCGCCGGGAACGGACGGATACAACACCGAGATGCCCGACGCTGACAAGGCGAACCGGCAGATTATCGGCGACAAGCTGAAAGCCTACGAGCATGGGGAGATGGAAGAGCGTCAGGAGAGCCGCAACCGTGCCATCGGGCAGCTGGGCGACATGTTCGACCGCGAGATAGCGGGAACGGAGAACGGAGTGGACTTCGACCTCGCCAATCCGGGCGGCAAGGAAGAAAGGGCAAAGCCAGCCACGCCGCAGACCATCCAGTCCTCCGCAGCCGCCTACCGTGACCTGAACGCCACGCTCGGAAACTTCTACGACCAGCCGAAAAACGACAATGCGGAGATGGACGAATTGTTGGAGCGCATCGCATCGCTGGAGTCGGAACTGGAAAGCGAGAGGGGCAAGGCTTCCTCTATGGACGAGCAGGTGGCTCTTATGGAGAAGTCCTACGAGCTGGCGGCAAAGTACATGGGCGGTCAGAACGGAGGACAGCCATCGGCGGAACAGAGGGCAGAGCCAACTACCGTGCAGAAAGGGAAGAAGAACAAGGCAATGCCTATCAGACAGGTGGAGCATCAAGTAGTTTCTTCACTCTCACAGCCTATGAGTAACGCGGAGTTTGTCGCCGCCTTATCGCAGGAACGCAACCGGGGTTTCAACACGGCTGTCGGCACGGCGGAGGTATTGGACAGGAACACCATACCGGCGTGCGTGCATGGGGCGCAGAGCGTGACGGACGGGCAGACGGTAAGGCTGCGCCTGCTGGAGCCTATGGCGGTGGCAGGCAGGACAATACCCCGGGGTGCGGTGGTGGTCGGCACGGGCAAGATACAGGGTGAGCGGCTCGACATCGAGATTACCTCGCTGGAATACGACGGCACGATTATCCCCGTGGAGCTTGCGGTCTATGACACGGACGGACAGCCCGGCATCTTCATCCCGAACTCGATGGAGATGAACGCCGTCCGGGAGGTCGCCGCCAACATGGGCGGCTCGCTGGGAAGCAGCATCAACATCTCCACCAATGCCGGGGCGCAGCTCGCCTCCGACTTGGGCAAGGGGCTGATACAAGGCACGAGCCAGTACATCGCCAAAAAGATGCGAACCGTCAAGGTGCATCTGAAAGCCGGGTACAGGGTCATGCTTTACCAAGAAAAATATTGAAAACAATAAAAATTACCACTAAAATCCAAAAGTAATGAGAAAAGTAATCATCATGTTTGCCCTCGCTATGGGCATCATAACTGCCAACGCGCAGGAGAATGTAACCGTTGAAACGACCAACGGAAGTGAACAACCGACCTTGACGAAGGAGGTCTATCCGCAGAAGGAGGCGGACGGCGACCTATATCACGGGCTGTCACGCAAGCTGACCTTCGACCGCATGATACCGCCGCACGGTCTGGAAGTGACCTACGACAAGACCGTCCACGTCATTTTTCCGGCGGAGGTGCGCTATGTCGATTTAGGCTCGCCCGACCTGATTGCCGGGAAAGCCGACGGAGCGGAGAACATCATCCGTGTGAAGGCTACCGTAAGGAATTTTCCCAACGAAACGAATATGTCCGTCATCACGGAGGACGGCAGTTTCTACACCTTCAACGTGAAGTACGCCGCCGAACCGCTGTTGCTCAACGTGGAGATGTGCGACTTCATCCATGACGGCAGCACGGTGAACCGCCCGAACAACGCGCAGGAAATCTATCTGAAAGAGCTGGGCAGCGAAAGCCCGATGCTGGTGCGCCTTATCATGAAGTCCATCCACAAACAGAACAAGCGCGAGGTGAAGCATATCGGCTGCAAGCGTTTCGGCATCCAATACCTGTTGAAAGGCATCTACACGCACAACGGCTTGCTTTATTTCCACACGGAGATAAAGAACCAGAGCAACGTGCCTTTCGATGTGGACTACATCACTTGGAAAATCGTGGACAAGAAGGTTGCGAAGCGTACTGCCGTGCAGGAGCAGATTATTCTGCCGCTCCGCGCGCAGAACTACGCCACCCTCGTGCCGGGCAAAAAGAGCGAGCGCACGGTCTTCACGATGGCGAAGTTCACCATCCCCGATGACAAGTGCCTCGTGGTGGAATTGAACGAGAAGAACGGCGGCCGTCACCAGTCCTTCGTGATTGAGAACGAGGATTTGGTACGCGCGGGTACCATCAACGAACTTCAAGTACGCTGACCATGAGAAAGTACATCGCAATAATCATCGCGTCGCTTGCCCTTTTTACAGGGCAGGCGCACGCCCAGCGGTGTCTGCCGAAGATGCAGGGCATCGAGGTGAGGGCGGACATGGCGGACGGCTTCAATCTCGGCGGCAAGGACGGCGGGTACAGCTTCGGGGCGGCTCTCTCCACCTACACGAAGAAGGGGAACAAGTGGGTGTTCGGTGGCGAATACCTGTTGAAGAACAATCCCTACAAGGACACCAAGATACCCGTGGCGCAGTTCACGGCGGAGGGCGGCTATTACTTCAAGATACTGTCGGACGCCCGAAAGATTGTTTTCGTCTATGCCGGGGCTTCGGCTCTCGCCGGATATGAGGCGGTAAATTGGGGGAAGAAGGTGCTGCATGACGGCTCCACGCTGCACGACCGGGACGCCTTCATCTACGGCGGTGCGCTGACGCTCGATGTGGAGTGTTACGTGGCAGACCGTATCGCCCTGCTTGCCAACCTGCGGGAGCGTTGCCTTTGGGGTGGCGACACACGGAAGTTCCACACGCAGTTCGGGGTCGGTATCAAGTTCATCATCAACTGACACGGGCATGGAAAGGACGGAAATAGATGCTGTCAGAAGGATGCCGCTTGCGGATTTTCTCGCACGGCTGAGGCATGAGCCTGTCAGAAGGAGCGGTAACGAGCTGTGGTATCTTGCCCCGTACAGGGGCGAGCGCACATCCTCTTTCCGTGTGAACGTGGCGAAACAGCTCTGGTACGACTTCGGTTTGGGCAAGGGCGGCGACATCTTCACGCTTGCCGGGGAGTTTCTGCAAAGCGATGACTTCATGAAGCAAGCGAAGTTCATAGCGGAAGCCGCCAATATGACGGTTGCCGGATGGGAAAAGCCCGTCTATCTCTCGAAGCCGACCGAATCCGTTTTTGAGGATGTGGAGGTCGCTCCGCTGCTCCGCTCACTGCTGACGGAGTATTTAGAGGAACGGGGCATCCCTTACGCCATCGCATCCCGTCACTGCTGCCGCTTGAACTACGGTGTGCGTGGGAAACGGTATTTTGCCGTTGGCTTTCCGAACATGGCAGGTGGCTATGAAGTCAGAAGCCGATATTTCAAGGGTTGCATACCTCCGAAGTCTGTATCACTGGTAAAGGCGAATGACATCCCGGCTGACGAGTGCCTCGTGTTCGAGGGCTTCATGGACTTTCTCTCTGCCGTGACGCTTGGTGTAACCGGTAACGCTGACTGTCTTGTGCTGAACTCAGTCGCCAACGTGGAGAAGGCGGCGGGATTGCTGGACGGATACGGGCGCATCGGCTGCTTCCTCGACCGTGACGAAGCCGGACGGCGGACGCTTGCCGCACTTACCATGCGATACGGGGAACGTGTCACCGACCGTTCCTCCCTCTATGACGGTTGCAAGGACTTGAACGAGTACCTGCAACTGACAACGAAAAAACAGAAAAACAACCATCTAAAAATCGAAGAACAATGAACATACTGAACAACAGAAACAAGAGAACATCAATATTCAAGGCAGTGGCGTTATGCCTGATAGCCGCCATGTCATTCACCCTCGTGTCATGTGACGATGACATGGACATCCAGCAGTCCTATCCCTTCACGGTGGAGGTCATGCCCGTGCCGAACAAGGTAGTAAAGGGGCAGACAGTGGAAATCCGCTGTGAACTGAAAAAGGAGGGCGACTTTTCGGGTACGCTCTATACCATCCGCTATTTCCAGTTCGAGGGGGAAGGCTCGCTCAAAATGGATAACGGCATCACCTTCCTGCCTAACGACCGCTACCTGCTGGAGAACGAAAAATTCCGCCTGTACTACACGGCGGCGGGTGATGAGGCGCATAATTTCATCGTGGTGGTGGAGGATAACTTTAGCAACTCCTACGAACTGGAATTTGACTTCAACAACAGGAATGTAAAGGACGACGATCTTACCATCGTTCCCATCGGCAACTTCAGCCCCTTGTTGAAATGATGCGTGTATTCATGACAATGCTCTGTTCACTTCTGACGGTCTGTTCTGTGTCCGCGCAGATCAGCCGCCAAGAGGGAACGGACGGGCAGGCGGCAATCTACCGACTGCCGCTTATGGAACGTGCTTTTTTATGCTGCCGCTACTTTGAAGGCTGGCACTCAGAAAAACACTACCCATACGTCGGTTGGGGTCACAAACTTTTGCCAAACGAGAAGTATTCGGCACGAACCATGACAAAACGGGATGCGGATGAACTTTTGCGGAAAGACCTGCGCAAATTTGTCGCCATGTTCCGTAAATTCGGGGTTGATTCGATTTTGCTTGGCACGTTAGCTTACAATGTGGGACCGGCGAAGCTGTTAGGCAGCAAAACAATCCCCAAAAGCACCTTAATCAAGAAGCTGGAAGCTGGTGACAGGAACATCTACCGTGAGTATATAGCCTTCTGCAACTACAAAGGAAAACGCCACGCCATGCTGCTCAAACGGAGAAAGGCGGAGTTTGCGCTGTTGTATATCCCATAAAAGGACTGACAAAACTGGCAAAAGACGTGCCATATTTAACTTGGCACGTCTTTTGCTCTATCACTTGATAGATTATCGTAGGATTTTCTCGTTAATTGACATCGTTGAGCCATTTTTGCCTATCGGTTTCCAAATAACACTTCAAGTTGTAAGTGTTGTGAGAGCAATACAAAACATAGTTATTAACCATAAAAAGTATAGCGAAATTATGAAGAAAGTATTTAGGAAAATTCAGAAAGGAACAACAAAAATGATTGAACGTATCAAATCGTTGGGGGAAATGGAGACGAAGCAGAAATGTGTAGTTCAACGGTTCGAGATTATCATTCCCCTCCACCAAAAAATAACGACCCAATATATAGCCTCCGCAAGTTTTACTTGCGGATTTTTTAGTTATCGCAGATTGGACAAAGGTTTCTTTGCTACTTTCTTTGTCCGCCATCATGCTCACTGAAAGAAAGTAGGGCGGCTCTCGCCGCCCCGCCACTCAAAAGCGTGTGTAAAGTCCCGTCACCATCGTGAACATTTCCTCCAGCATATCAAAATAGATACCCTCGTGTACGGCAATGTCCTTTGTCTTGCACTCAAAGGTCTTTTTGCTGAACGTCCTGCGGTAGAAGCGCATATTGTAGAGGTCTGCCCCTTCGTCATAGATGATGTCAAGGCGGTTGGCACTTGTTTTGTTCCTTGCAAGGCTCATCCGTAAGCCGTTGCCCATATCTATGAAATCACGGCTACCTGTCATGGCGGTGAAGCGTTTTCCGCCTATCTGCTGTAATATCGTCTTGGCTATCATATCTTTTGTTTTTAGGGTTTTAAGTATTGGCGGTGCGGACACCGCCATCCCGTTCAAAATTCTCGCATTTCGGAAATGGGGGTCTGCCGTTGTAGCCACTCTTTCACACATTCCATATTGTACTCGCTCGTGATGACTGCCGTATGGCTGTCGGTGGCGGTGAAACGTGTGCTTTCGTAATCATCTATCCACCCCTTGAGGGTGTCCGTTCCCCACGCTCCGGTATCGTCAAAGATACCGTCCAATGCCGTGATAGGTTCGCTGAACTTGACTATCAGCGTTTGATAGGTCGTGTTCATAGTCTGTCCTCCTTTCCCTTCTTTGCGTTCAGCCACTTGTCCCGTGCGGCTCGGCACTCGTCCAACGTGGGTTTGACACAAGAGAACAATTCTCTGTCTATGGGGTGGCGGTAGTCGTACTGCACAAGTGTCCGCCTGCGTCTTCCGATACCCGATTGGAAACGCTCGTATTTCTCCGTACCTGCTTCCGCGCAGGTGCTTACTCCGTTGATGGTCATTCGTGTTGTCATAATGTTGCTTTTTAGATGGTTAAAAATGTACTGACAGAACTCTGTTCTTCATCACCATTTCGGGGTTGCTTGTGTAGCGTTGGTGCAGGTAGAAATGGTGTGAGCCGAAGCCGTAAAGGAAAAACTTGTCAAGTTCGTGCTTCTCGGCAAACTCCTTTACGCTCTTTCTCAATTCCCCCTCACTCGTTGTGAGAGTGAGGAGGTTCACAAATTCAAGGAACATCGTGGGGATTGCATCATCCCACACACAAATCATACTTTCAATTCTTACTTCCATATCAATGTTGTTTTAGGGGTTATGCTATGCCGCTTTCATCCGCTCACGGATAAGGTTGGCGTTCTTGTTCACAAGGTCTATGATGCGCTCGTGATATTCGGTGTCCTGGTTGTGCTTGCCGTGGCACTGCACCACTTCGAGGGTTCGCAAGTCCACCTCTACGGTTTCAATAATCTCATCGCCAATCCTTGCCGATAGTATGAGGGTGTCGGCTTTCTTGTAGTATCCACTGCCAAACACGCAGATGCCCTGCGTCTTGCCCTCGTTGTAATACTCGTCTATGCTTTCAAGCACCTTGACGATTATTTCCTCGTCCGTGATTACCAAGCCGAAGAATTTGGATTTGTTGGCGATGAAATCCTCCGCATCTTTCTTTCGTTGGAGTTGTCGCTGTTGCTCACGCTCACGCCTTTCAATCTCCCAACGGCGTTGCTCTGCGGCTCTTTCCTTCTCGTGTATGGCTTCAATTTTTCGGGTTGCGTTGTCGTGTGCCGCCATGAAATCTTCGGGACAGATGTTCTTCGGGTTACGGAGGTCTTGACCGAGTTTTTTGAGCATACGCAGATAGTCGCACCACATTGAGAGGTTGTCTATCTGATACTTGTGACGCTTGGCAATCAGATATGATGCCCAACATTCATCGGCAGTACGGGTATTGAAAAGAAAGTGTTTCATGACCTCAATCTCACCGCCTTTCATAAGGGTTTCAATTCTTGGGTCTGAAAGCAAGGCTTTGAAAAGACGCACGGGGGAGATGCCGTGGAAATCGCCCTTGAAGCCGTTACGTCTGAGTTGGGGCAATATCCTCATCTTTGGATATGCACAGCTTCTTGCCACCACATCATCGTATAGGCTGTTGTGCGGTCTTACCTCCATATCGCTGCCTAATGCCCACACATCGCAATAGCAGAAAAGGAAGCCACGGAGCAACGCCATGTCCGTAACCTTGCCGTCGGGTGAAATCCAACGCTGCACGACCTCGTGGCAGTAGAAACGCATCGGTTCGCCTTTCCTGCTCTCGCATCTGACCTGCGCCACGCGGATTACCTGATACCCTTTGCAGGTGGTTATCACGCTGAAATTCTGCGTTTCCTTGTAGATGCGTCTGCGTGTGTCCTGCACTTTGAGTTCGGCATGGCATTTGGGGCAGGTGCAGCCTTCAAGGGTGTCGCATAGTCCGCTGTCGCTGTGCCACTCGTGACCGCAGTCGGAACAGGTGATGTTCCCTTTCTTGGTGCGGTAGCCGATATGCTCAACGCAGTGGCGGTATGCCCAATCTATTTGTGTCGCTGATATGGGGCGAAGGTTGGCGGAAAGTCTTGCCACCTCTTTCTGTATCTTGGTCTTCGGTTTCATAAGCCTAAATCAAATAATGAGGGTTGGGGTTGGTTTTCTTTTCTCGCTGACGGTCTGTGGCGGTTCTGCAACTTGCGGAGTTCCTCCTCTTGGTATTTGCGGACAGCGTTCTGACGTGCCTCCGCCTTTTCCTCTGCCGTGAGTTTCACAACGTGGTTCACAACCACTTGGCAGTCCATCGGTTTGCCCACCTCTATCTCGTTTTCCTCATAGTAGTGGATGGCTTGCCCGAATATCTCTCCGTCCGTGAAACCGTTGCAACCGCTTTTCTGCACATAGTTCAGAATGTGGGTCACGCACTCGTCCATGTTCTTGGCAGGGTTGCGGTACTTCTTTGCAAATAGCGCATCTTCCTCCGCACGCTGTTCCAAGTACATATATATCGTTCTCTTGAAATGGTCTGTTCCTTTCATATCGCTGTCATTTTTAGATTATCTGTTTCAGTATCTCTCTCCAATAGGTCGGCTCTACCTCGCTGAGAAGGAAGTCCATGAAATCCCTCCGTGCGTCCTTGTTCAGTTCGTGGTACAATCTTCGGAAAGTTTCAAAATTGCCGTTGATGTACGTTTCCACCATATACACGAAGATGTTGTCCACCTCGTAATATCTGCACTGCTGCGCTGCCGTCTTGCTGTTTCTTTTTGCCATGTCGGTAAGGGTTAAAGGGTGAATAACCAAAGGATGAAGCCAAAGAAGGCAATGGTGGAAAGGATAGCCACGATTACACCTATCGCCACTCGGAACACTCCGTTTACAATCTCTCTGATGATGCCCCAAAGGATGCCGAACACCCCGAAGGCGGTGCGCATCATCAAGCCGCATATCGCCAACCCGATGTGTTGCGCCATTTGTCTGAAATTTGCCGTTGCCGTCATATCTTCGCTGTTTTTGATTTTTTTGTTTTTAATGCGGATTCAAGAGCTGAGGGAGTTGAGTTTCAAACTATCTTATCTGCCTCTCGTTTATCCGACATTTTTTTTATGCGTCTTTCTGTCGCATCGGTCGTTTTCGTTTCGGGTGCTTGAAAAGGTAGGGATTAGGGAATGCAAGGTTTTTCGGTCAAAATACTACCCGCAGGGCTGGAGATTTTTACCGAAAACAGGAGGCTTGACCTTGCTTTCCCGTCCAATCCCGGAATTACCTTTGCGCCCAGAACGAAAATGACTGACTGATGCGGCTTACTGAAAGGCGCAAAATGGAGGTAAACGAAAACAGAGGCAGATTGTGTAGAAAAAAACTTCAGGGGAAAATCCGTAAAAAAAAGAATCACCAAAAGGAAAAAGACATCACCGGAAGCGTGAAAAGGGCAAACCACAACAAAGGAAGTATGATTGTTTCCGATCCGACGGAACTTGTTCAGCCGGGTGGCAACAATCATTCTTCCCAGTTTGTCCGGCTGTGTGTGGGCGCCTGTTTCATTCATGGGGCAGGCTGACACACTCTGCATTCACTTTCCGCTTCCGGCAAAAGAGACAGCGAAAAAAGAAAAATCATTTGAAAACCCGTAAAAGCATCTCTTGGCATAGGCGCAAAAGAAAGGGGCATTGCTTCATCTGTCTAAACATCGTTTAGGCGTGAGGCAATGCCCTTTTCTCCAGCTATGCGGTAGTCGGCACACGTTTGTTCCAAACTCGTTTTGGGCAATGGTGTGCCGACGGACAATACCGCTTTTACGGAAAATTCTTATGAATGAGGGGATAAAAAACGGGAGTTTATATCAAAATCTCGAATTAAATAGCTACTTTTGCATACGAAGAGTTCTTTGAAGGTTACGCAACGCGCAGAAGGATAATGCAGTAGATAACTAACTAAATCGTAACCTATTACTATCAAGAGCAATTAACCTACGCTCATTTCCAATAAATTACACTCTTTTCGTAACTTCATGTAGCAAAGATACAAAATTTCCTTAATATCAATTTGTTTCATTGATAATTTATCAGCCTTTAAACTATAATTTATCTATTGAATAATCGTAACTTTGTTTTTAAATATTCGATTATGATAAAAAGTGCAGTATTGATAAGTATTGGCGATGAAATCTTAGCAGGAAATACGGTGGATACTAATTCTAATTTTATAGCCCAGCAACTTGGTAGCATAGGAATTAAAGTGATTCAAATTTTTGCGATTTCTGATGATGAATGGAATATTACAAAAACTTTGGATTTAGCCTTTTCTATGGCAGATTTGGTCGTTACCACAGGTGGGTTAGGTCCTACAAAAGATGATAAGACGAAGAAAGTCATTACCCAATATTTTAAGGATACTTTGGTGTCTGATACCACAACTTTAGAACACTTAAAGCAATTATTAATAAAACGCAATCGGGAGTATTTATTTGATATTAATCAAGCTCAGGCAGAAGTACCTTCTAAGGCTACGGTGTTTCAAAACGATTATGGAACAGCACCGTGCTTAATGATGCAAGAGGATGGAAAATTCTTATTTGTTTTGCCAGGTGTGCCTTTTGAAGTGAAGCCTTTAATGAAGGATAAAATTATTCCTTATTTAGCCACTACTCACCAGCAACCTTATATTTTAACGCAAATTATTTCTGTTGTCGATTTTCCAGAGAGTTTGTTATCTCAAACGATAGAACCTTGGGAACTGACATTGCCAAAGCATATTGCGCCAGCCTATTTGCCCATTGGTAACCGAGTTAAGTTGAAATTAACCGCCACGGGAAGTGATTTGGAGCAATTAAAATCGGATTTAAAGTACCAGACAGAACAGTTGAAACCTTATATTCAGGATAAAGTGATTGCTTGGGAACACGATAGTATTGTTGAAATTTTAAAATCGGTATTAGTAGAAAAACAATGGACTATTTCTTGTGCAGAAAGTTGCACGGGAGGAACTGTGGCAAAATTGCTAACCTCAATTTCTGGAAGTTCGGCATATTTTATTGGAGGAATGGTGGCGTACGATAAAGCTCAGAAAGTTAATTTGCTAAATGTTCCTAAAGATTTAATAGACCAAGAAACCACTGTTTCGGAAGCCGTAGCCCAAGCGATGAGTGAAGGTTGCCAAAAAGTATTTGATACAGATATTGCCGTATCTACTACGGGCGTGGCAGGACCACAAACCGACGAATTTCAAAATACAGTAGGCGAGGTTTATTTTGCCATCACGATTCATAAAGAAACCACTACTCATCGTTTGTATTTACCATATATGGAGCGAGAAGATTTTATCAATTTTGTTTCTCAGCGGGTTTTACAAAAAGTGGTAGAGCGGTTGGTGAAATCCTTTTAATGGTTACTAGTTTTTCTTAACATCTGAAAGAATTTTCATTAAAGTATATTCTATACTGTTATCATCCTTTGATGGGGTAATCTGATGCTTTTCGTTTACAGTGATTTGGTATTCATAGCCTTTTTTATAAGTGAAGCTTTTTATCTCATCTAGAAAAAGTGTAAAGGTGGCTGTGCTGCCTTTTTTTTGAGCAATCATAGCTTCACGGTCTATTTGTTCAGATGGAGGTGCAGAGACACAACATTTTTTGGTTGTCGTTTTTGCCATGATTTTTAATTCATAATTTTGGCTAACCAACTCGTTTCCTCTTTCAGAACAAGCGAATATTAAAAATGATAACCCCAATAGCAATCCGAAATATTTAATGAATTTCATAGGTGTTTTTTTAAAATTAAAAAATGTAGAAAAAAACTGAAAAAACTGACTATTATAATGGAATACATTTATTGGTTTATTCTGAAATCGAAAGTCTTAATGGAAATACGATAGAAGTATACCCATATGTTGATTATGACGATTTTATGAAATTCTATAGACATCATCAGAAGTTAAAATAGGATTATGAAGATCTACAAAAGAAATATGATATCATAATGTCAAACTATAAATAAAAAAACATTTACGAAAAACTATTAATATTTAAAATCTCATCCTTCTCAACCTCAACGCATTTAATATCACAGATACAGAACTAAAACTCATGGCAACGGCGGCGAGCATTGGGCTGAGCAATAATCCAAAAATAGGGTAGAGGAGCCCTGCGGCAATAGGGATACCCAAAGTATTATAAACAAAGGCAAAAAATAAATTTTCTTTAATATTTTTAAGCACTTTTTCACTTAAAACTCTCGCATTGGCAACGCCCATTAGGTCGCCTTTTAGGAGGGTGATTTCGGCACTTTCCATGGCAATATCGGTTCCTGTTCCCATGGCGATACCCACATTGGACTGGGCTAAGGCAGGGGCATCATTAATCCCATCGCCCGTCATGGCAACAATTTTACCTTCGGCTTGGAATGTTTTTACCCGTTGCATTTTATCTTGAGGCAAACAAGCAGCTTGATAGTCTTTAATTCCCAACTGCGAAGCGATGGCTTGTGCTGTAGTTTCATTGTCGCCCGTCATCATGATGACCTCAATGCCTTGTGCTTGGATTTTTTCAATCGCCGCTTTGGCATTAGATTTTATTTTATCCGTAAAACTAACCAACCCAATCACTTGGTGGTCTTGGGCAATATAAGACACCGTATGTCCTTTTTGTTGAAGGGTTTTGGTATCTTGGGCTAAGGTTTCATCTAGGTTTAATTGATAGGCATCTATTAAAGCCCGATTTCCCATAAACACAGGGCTTTGGCTATATTTACCTTTTACCCCTTTGCCAGGAATATTTTCAAATTGTTCAATATCTAAAGTTTTAGAATTTGGTTTTTTATAGGCGTTTACTAAAGCTTTAGATAGCGGATGTTCAGAGTTTTGGGCTAAACTGGTTGCAATTTCCAAAACTAAATCTTTGGAAATTGAGTCTAAAGATTTTATGGATTCTAAAGAGGGCTTGCCTTCCGTTAAAGTCCCTGTTTTGTCAGTGATTAAAACTTCTACTTTATCCATCATTTCTAAGGCTTGGGCATCTTTAATCAGGATGCCATGTTGTGCGCCTTTGCCTATCCCTACCATTAAACTCATTGGGGTTGCCAAACCTAAAGCACATGGACATGCTACAATCAATACGGCAACTGCATTAATCAATGCCATAATCAATCGGTTTTCACCACCGAAGAGGTACCATAAAATAAAAGTTAATACGGCAATACCAATCACAGTCGGGACAAATACTTTGGCGACTTTATCCGCTAACTTTTGGATAGGGGCTTTGCTTCGGCTGGCATCATTTACCATATTAATGATTTGAGAAAGCAGCGTATCAGACCCTACTTTTTCGGCTTTCATTTTAAAGGCTTGATTGCCATTAATCGTTCCCGATATTACCATATCGCCTTTTGATTTTTCAATAGGAATAGGTTCCCCAGTAATCATACTTTCGTCTATGGTGGCGTTTCCATCTATAATTTTACCATCAACTGGAATTTTGCCACCAGGCTTCACTAATAAAACATCACCAATTTTAACTTCAGATAAAAGGATGATGCGTTCTTGATTGTCTTCAATTAAAAATGCTTCAGAAGGGGATAGGTTCATCAATTGCTTAATGGCTTCCCCTGTTTTTTTATGGGCTTGGGCTTCCATTAATTGTCCTAAAATCACTAAGGTTAGGATGACGCCCACAGCTTCAAAGTACAAGGGTGGATGTTGATGAAACTGCTCTGGTAAGACTTGTGGAAAGAATAACGAAATTAAACTAAAACCAAATGCTGCTACCACACCTAAGGCAATTAAACTAAACATATTGAGGTGTCCTGAGGTATACGAACGCCAACCTCTAACCATCAAAAACCAACCTGCATAAAACAAAACGGGTAGGGTAAGCAATAATTCAATAATGCCTTGCGTTTGGTGTGACCAACCAAAATCTACCCACATACCGCCCATCGAAATGATGAACAATGGTATAGTAAATCCTAAAGCCACCCATAACTTTTGTTTTAGAGTTTGGTAATGTGTATCAGTGGTATCTTCTGAATTGCCATCGGGAATTTTAACCAAATCCATCCCGCAAATAGGGCAACCGACATTGGTGTCATAAACTTTGTCGCCTTCGCAAAACATAGGACAGTAATATTTGCCCGCATTCTTCTGCATATCTGGCTTTTGGGAATTGATAGTAGGCTGATGTTGATGTTTGTGCTGATGTTCTTTCTTTTCCTCAATAGGTACTAAATACATCTGGCAAACAGGACAGCGTTCACCTTGCTTAAAATAAACTTTATCGCCTTCGCATTCCATAGGGCAATAGTAAACAGAGCTTGGTGATACGCGGTCTTGCGGTGGGATAAAGGTAGAATTTTGTGGTTGGCTAGAGTCTTGAAGTTGATAATTGCCAACTTCTTTTAAAACTTGATTAAGCGACTCTAAATTTAATGATTTATTAGATATTAAAGTTGCCGTTTGCTGTTCTAAATCTACGCTAGCCTCTACGCCTTCTATTGCATTTAAAGCATTATTGATTTTACTCTGACAGCCAGAGCAAGTCATTCCGAGTACTTTATAGGTTTGTTTCATTATTTTTAAATTTGTTGTATCTTAAGAGTCTATTTAAATTTTAAGTGAAACTACCTTTAATGAACTTATCACTCAAAACTCATCACTTAAATTAACTTAGACTTGTGCCAATTTCTATTTCGTAAGGGGCTTTACCTTGTTCAAAAATTCTAGTGGTGTGTGGACCTTCTACGGTAATTTGATTTCCAATTTTTCTTATCCAGTTGCCTTCTCTCAATCCTACCACTTTGATGTCGTTTTGAGAAAGAAACTCTTTAATTCTGGTGTCCCTAGTTTCGCCATTATGTTTAGAATTTGGAATAGGGTCTAGATAATGTGGGTTAATGTTAAAAGGAACTAGTCCCATACATTTAAAGCTTGGTGTAAAGACGATAGGCATATCGTTGGTAGTTTTCATATTAATTCCGCCTATATTACTCCCTGCACTAGTTCCTAAATAAGGTTTTCCTTTTTCCACTTCGGTTTTTAGCACTTCCATAAGGTGTTGTTCGTGCAAGGTTTTAACCAATAAAAAAGTATTGCCACCACCCGTAAAATAAGCCTTTGCTGATTGTATAGCTTCTTTTGGGTCGCTAAATTCGTGGATGCCTTTAATCTTAATCCCTAATTGCTGAAAAAATTCTGCCGCTTTTTGTGTATATTCATCGTAAGTTAAGCCTTGTGGACGAGCATAGGGTATAAATAATACTTCGCCTATACCTTGATAAAGTTGGGATAATTCTTCTTTTAAATAATCTAAATATTCGCCACCGTATAGGGTGGAGGTGGATGCTAATAAAATGTTCATCTGTATTTAATCTTTAAGTTTTAAATTAATATCGTCTAAAAAATCTTTTGTAAGGGAATATCGCCAAGACTATAACATGTAATGCTAAAGAAATAAAACATAAAATAGGACGGTACTGAAATAATTCTCTATGGACATATAATAGCAATAAGTTCGCCATTATAAACAAAATGATTTTTAAAATTCTAGATTGCATTATTGTAAGATTACTGGGGTTTTACCATCGGTAATGATGACTTTGTTATTTGTATTTCTAATGGCTTCTATCCATTTTTCTTGTAATATCTTTGCATCTAACCCTTGTGCTCGAACACGGTTGGCTTCGGCATCTATTTTGGCTTTTTCAAGGTTCATTCTAGACACTTGCAATTCGTTTTTTACTTGCTCCGCTTGCTGTATCGCAATATTTCTTTGCTCAATAGCAGTTGCCATACTCTGTGGGGGTTTTAGCCCAGAAGTAAGGTTGTTGAGTTGGAAAAATTTCTTTTCAAAATCTTTTCTTAACCTTGTTTCTACTTGTCTTTCAAAAGCGTTGAGGTTATTCATTAAACTATCGGTAGTATAGTTTCGGGCTTCTTCTCGGTAGGCATTAATCACGAGTTTATTTAGGATGGCATCTTCTACATTGTCCATCATCACTTGAGGATTGTTAATGCCCAGATGCTTATAATTAAATACAATGTCCACCCCTTTGCTTCTTATAGCTTGGTATTGATAAGAAGGGTCTACCGAAAATACACCAGCATCTTTAGCATTAATGGTGACCTCCTTTGGGTCGCCACTGGTTTCGAACATAGGGACTTGATATAAAATAACACCTGGCGCCAGTGTCCATTGTCTACCCGTTACGGTATGAAAGTCCTCCTTACCGTTTCTACCATAGTTTTCCATCAATACCCCTTCGTAATTGGGTTCTACACGAGAGCAACTGGCTAAAGCAACACTGATTAAGCCCAATAGTACATATTTCTTCATTGGATATAAATTAAATTTTTTTTAAAAATGTAAATTTACTAAAATTAGACGAATTGTAGGGTGTAATAATGGCGTCTTTATTTTTATTTTCAATTTTATTGAAGTATTTTTGGGGCTTAGATTCTTTTATGAAAGTACATCAACTCCATATCACTCAATTTAAAAATCATACGCAACGGCATTTTGAACTGTCACCAGAGATTAATGCATTTGTAGGCAATAATGGTGCGGGTAAAACCAATATCCTTGATGCTTTGCATTACCTCTCGGTGGGAAAAAGTTTTTTGAATAATTCTGACCTTAATAATATTCAAAACGGTGCGGATTTTTTTACCATAGAAGCTCAAGTAGAAGACGGCGAAAAAACAACGGTACTAAAGGTGATTCAAAGTACAGAAACTAAGAAAATTATCAAAAAAAATGATAAAACTTATCCGCGTTTGGCAGACCATATAGGGTTTTTGCCTTCGGTGATGATTTCGCCCTATGATGCCAATTTAATTTCTGATTCTGGTGAAAGCCGTCGCCGATTTTTAGATGCGATGATTGCTCAGGTAGATGCCCATTATCTTTACAGTTTGATACAATATCAAAAAGCTATAAAACAGCGAAATGCTTTGTTGAAATCTTTTGCTAAAAATCGCTATTTCGACCAAGATTCATTGGATATTTATACTGAGCCGTTGCAACAACACGCTACGGTGGTGTACGAAACCCGCCAACAGTTTATTCAGCAATTGGAACCCATATTTAAAACCTTCTATCAAATGATTTCTGGAGGTAAAGAGCAGGTGGCGATAGAATATGAAACCGATTTAGCAACTCAATCTATGTCGGAATTGCTGCAATCTCATTTGGATAAAGACCGTGCTTTAACCTACACTTCCAAAGGGGTTCATAAAGACGATATCCTTTTCAAAATGAATGGTGAACTGATTAAGAAATTTGGTTCGCAAGGGCAGCAAAAATCTTTTCTCGTGGCATTGAAACTGGCTCAAATTAATAGAATAAAAGAACTGACGGGCAAAACTCCACTTTTGCTGTTAGATGATATTTTTGACAAATTGGACGACCACCGCGTGGCACAGTTAATCCAACTGGTGAATAGGGAAAACTTTGGGCAAATCTTCATTACCGATACCCACCGTGAGCGTACCGAGCAAATTTTAAAAACGACCGAAGCAGACTTCAAAGTATTTGAAATTGAAGAATCTGCTCATATAGAGCCTTTCAATAAATAATTAACTACCTTTGCATACTAAACCATTAATCATGACTCATACTTTTGCAGATTTTGAACTTCCAGAGAAACTTTTAGATGCCTTGGCAGATTTAGAATTATTTGAACCTACGCCGATTCAGGAAAAAAGTTTTAGTCCTATCATGTCGGGAAGAGATGTGATGGGAATTGCACAGACGGGAACGGGGAAAACTTTAGCCTATCTATTGCCCGTGCTTAAAACTTGGAAGTATAATAAATCTGGAAATCCTACGGTGCTGATTTTAGTGCCTACAAGAGAATTGGTAGTGCAAGTAGCAAAGATTTTAGAAGATTTGTGTCAACATTTAACCACTCGAATTATTGGCGTTTATGGGGGTAAAAACATCAATACCCAGAAACTATTGTTTAATGATGGCTGTGATATTTTGGTGGGAACACCGGGGCGTGTGATGGACTTGGCGATAGACAATGCGATTTCTCTTAAAGAAGTACAAAAACTAATTATTGATGAGTTTGATGAAATGCTCAACCTTGGTTTTCGTCCTCAATTGACGCATATTTTTGAAATGATGAAACTCAAAAGGCAAAATATTTTGTTTTCTGCGACGATGACGGATGCCGTAGATGAAATGCTTTACGAGTATTTTGCTAGCCCCGTAGAGGTTTCTTTAGCAAAGTCGGGGACACCATTAGAAAAAATAGAGCAGTCGGGCTATAAAGTTAAAAATTTCAATACAAAAATCAACTTGCTAAAATATCTCTTGGAACAAAATGATGATTTGTCTAAGATATTGATTTTCTGTAATAATAAAAAACACGCCGATTATCTTTTTACCAAAATTGATGAATATTTCCCAGAAGCTTTCGAGGTCATTCACTCCAATAAATCCCAAAATTACCGTCTGCGAGCCATGCGAAAGTTTGAGGAAGAAAATTTGCGAGGGCTTATCACGACCGATGTTATGGCAAGAGGGTTGGACATTTCTGATATTACCCATGTGGTGAATTTTGAAGTGCCAGAAGTGCCAGAGCAGTACATCCATAGAATTGGTAGAACGGGTAGAGCAGATAAGGATGGTAAAGCCATTACTTTCATTACAGAAAAGGAAGAACCACTATTTTTGGATATAGAAATTCTAATGCAAAAAGAAGTAGATCTAATGCCGATGCCAGAAGCGGTAAAAATTAATCCTCAAAAAATAGCTTCCGAAAAAGAAGCGGTGAAGATGAAAAATCCAGTCATGGTAAAACTAAACGATGGCGGTGGAGCGTTCCATGAGAAAAAAGCAAAAAACAAAAAAGAAAATTGGGGTGGACCAAGCAAAAGAAAACCACCGAAAAAAGTAGGAGCGAACCGAGCGCAACAAAAAGCGAAATCTAAAGCCAGAAGAAAAAAGTAATTTCTAAAAAATCCTTATATTTGAAACTCTATTTATAAAGTTATGATGTCCAAAACTTCCGAGCAATTTGATACGGTGGTACAGCAATGCCAAGACCTATTTGAGAAAAAACTTCAAGACTATGGAGCGGCGTGGCGTGTGTTAAGACCGAGTTCGATTACCGACCAAATCTTCATTAAAGTAAGCCGAATCAGAACTTTGCAAACCACTACCGAAAGAATGGTTAATGAAAGTGAAGAGGAAGAATTTATGGCGATTGTAAATTATGCTATTATAGGACTAATCCAATTGAATGAAGGATTTTCAGAATCTTTTGATGAGGACAAAGAGGCGATTATGCAACGGTATCAACATTACAGAGCCGAAGCTAAAGCTTTGATGCAAAGGAAAAATCATGACTACGGCGAAGCATGGCGCAATATGAGAGTCTCATCGATTACCGATTTGATTTTTCAAAAAGTATTACGGACTAAACAAATAGAGGATAATCAAGGGAAAACATTGGTGTCCGAAGGGCTAGATGCCAATTATTACGATATGCTAAACTATGCGGTATTTTGCTTAATTAAAATTCATGAAGCTAATGTTTAAGCGAGTGTTAAGATTTATTGTAGGATTAATTTTTATAATATCGGGCTTTGTAAAAGCAGTAGATGTTAAGGGATTTTCTTTTAAGTTAGAAGAATACTTTTCACCACAAGTATTCAATATTTCATTTTTGGAAGATTGGGCGCTCCCCCTAGCTATGGTTGTAGTGGTTTTGGAGTTGGTGCTAGGCTTACTATTGTTATTGAATATTCAATTAAAAAAAGTTTTGTGGGCATTAATTGCATTATGTGTATTTTTTGCTTTTCTCACTTTTTATTCTGCGTATTATAATGTAGTTACCGATTGCGGTTGCTTTGGAGATGCAATAAAATTTACGCCGTGGCAGAGTTTTTGGAAAGATATGGTACTTTTAGGATTCTTAGTGTGGCTTTACTTTTTATATAAAAATCAACCACAAGTTAAAGTTCAAAATTACAGATATTCATTTTTAGCGGTGGGAGTAGTGGTTTCTCTATGGATTATATTTCACGGGTTGAAGCATGAACCCATCATTGATTTTAGAGATTATAAAATAGGCACCGACCTCAATGCAGAAAGAAAAAAAATAGAAGCATCGCCTTCGGAATATACCACTTTTTATACGTTAAAACACGCTAAAACTTCGGAAGTCATTAAGGTAAGTCAGGATGATTACATCAATAAAAACTATTGGAAAGACGAGTTATGGGAACTTCAAGAAGACCAAACCACTTCGGAACTTACCAAGCAAGGTTACGCTTCGGAAATTGCCAAACTAAGAATTGAAGATATAAATGGCAATGACATTACCGATAGTCTTTTGCAGGCACCTAAAACGGTATTGATATTTTCCTATCAGCCAGATAAAGCCGATGCTAAGGGCTTACTAAATTTAGAAAAAAAGATAGTCTCAGCTAAAAAGATAACGGTTTACGGAGTTTCCACAAAGGCAGATACTTATAAAATAGTACCTAATGCCCTAATGGACGGCACTGCCATTAAAACCATAGCCCGAAGCAATCCGTTTGTATTGGTATTGGAAAAGGGCGTAATCGTAGATAAAAAATCAGGGACGGATGTTCTAGATTAATATAACATTAAAATTATAAAAAATAAACCATGCACAAATCTAATAAATCTATAGCGGGTTACCATTTGCTGATGATACTTTCAGCGGTAGATTACGAATTTCAGCCAGAAGAGGGCTTAGTAATTCAGAAGTATTTAAAAGACGAATTTCCATTCAGAATTAATTTGGATAATGAATTGGAAGTGATTTCTACCTTGCAGCCAGAGGCTTGGAAAGACCATTTTGAGTTTCATGCCCATTGCTTTTTAGACGATTCTACAGAGGCGGAAAGAAAAAAGTTTTTGCGTTTTGCAAAGTCATTAATTAAAGCCGACCAAGAGGTCACTGAACGCGAACATCAGTTTTATGTACTATTAAAAACCATTTGGAAATTTAATTAAACTTAATATCATGAGAAAAAATATTGTAGCGGGCAACTGGAAAATGAATAAAAACTTTGAAGATGCCCAGTCTTTAATGAACGAGCTTAAGGACTATACGCAAAATCATCAACCCAACTGCGAAGTAATGATTGCACCACCTGCCCTCTATCTTACTACGGCAAAATCTATTTTGGATAAAACGAAAGTAGGCGTATTTGCACAAGAGGTTTCAGAGCACCAGAGCGGTGCCTATACGGGGGAACTTTCGGTAGAGATGCTTAAATCTATAAATGTCGATGGGAGTTTGGTAGCGCATTCTGAGCGTAGAGAATACTTTGGGGAAACAGACAGCCACGCCAATAGAAAAATTAAAAATCTTCTAGACCAAGGATTGACGCCTATCTACTGCAACGGGGAAAAATTAGAAGATAGAAAAACGGGGAAATATTTAGAAGTCATAAAAAATCAAACCGAGGTGGCATTATTTACCCTATCGGCAGAGGAAATAAAGAAAGTGGTTATCGCTTATGAGCCAGTTTGGGCGATTGGAACGGGGGAAACAGCGACTGCTGAACAAGCACAAGAGGTACACGCCTACATCAGAAAAATGATAGCCGATAAATACGGCGATGAGGTAGCCCAAGAGATTTCTATTTTGTATGGTGGTTCTGTAAAGCCTAACAATGCTAAAGAAATTTTTTCCCAGCCCGATGTAGACGGTGGTTTAATCGGTGGTGCGGCACTTAAAATTGAAGATTTTTCAAAAATTATCGAAGCATTTGCTTAATGAAATACTAAGGTCGCTCCAGTGGGGGCGACCTTTTTTTATATCTTGAAATGAAGGTTTATAATGGGCTATACTTTAGTTTAAAAACTTTAGGTAAAAACATTTCGAGATTAGAATCAAATTTGTATTTTTGCACCACAATCATTTATTAGTTTAAATAATCAGAGAATGAGAATATTAGTCGTAGGGAATGGCGGTAGAGAGTCAGCCTTAGCCTTAAAATTAAAAGAAGATAAACGCATTACCGAAATGTATTTTGCTAAAGGGAATGCCACCACACAGAACATTGGTAAAACTTGCCATGAAACGGATATCATCTCGTTAAGAGATTTTGCTATCAAACATAAAATTGATTTAACCATTGTAGGTCCAGAAGCTCCGTTGGTAGATGGTCTAGTAGATGAGTTTAAAAAACACGATTTAAGAGTGTTTGGACCAGAAAAGAAAACGGCAGTTCTAGAGGGAAGTAAGGCTTTTTCTAAAAAGTTTATGCAAAACCATGGCATCAAAACGGCTAAAGCTAAAGTCTTTGATTCTTACGAAGAAGCGAAATCTTATTTGCAAACCAAATCTTATCCATTGGTAGTGAAAGCCAGCGGTCTAGCAGGTGGAAAAGGGGTGATGATTTGCGATGATAAAGAAGAAGCCGAAGCAGTAATCTATGATTTTATGATTAGAAAAATCTATGGCGATGCTGGTATCCGCGTGATTATTGAAGAGTATTTAAAAGGATTTGAAGCTTCTATTATAGCATTTTCTAATGGTAAGGAATTGTTCCCATGTTTACCAGTAAAAGATTATAAAAAAGTAGGTACAGGCGACAAAGGTGCCAATACAGGCGGTATGGGTGCCGTAGCGCCAAGTCCAGAGTTTACCGAAGAACATATGGAAGACTTTAGAAAAAATATTCTAAAACCAACGATGGCAGGGCTTAAAGAAGAAGATTTAGAGTTTAAAGGCTTTATTTTCTTTGGGTTAATGGTGACTGCTGATGGTTGCTACTGTCTAGAATACAATATGAGATTAGGCGACCCAGAAACTCAGGTGATTATGCCATTGTTAGAAAACAACCTTTACGATTTAATAGAAGATTGTTTAGAAGGCAAACCGATAGAGCTTAAATTTAAAGATGAAAAAGCCGTATGCCTAGTGATGTGTTCTGGTGGCTATCCAAGAAATATTGAAACGGGCTTTGAAATCCGAGGTTTAGACAAAGTTTCACATAGCGAAGTACTATTCGCTGGAGCAACTAAGCAAGGCGAAAGAGTCGTTACGAACGGTGGGCGTGTGCTCAACTTAGTGGCGACTGCACCAACTTACAAAGAAGCAAGAGATAAGGTGTATTCCGATGCACTACCTGTAAAATTTGACTATGCATTCTATCGTGAAGACATTGCTAAATTTTAACATATAAAATCAATTTTATCTTTGAGATTTAAAATTTTTATGGGCTTCGGGTCTTTAAAGATTTTAAATCTCAAATTTTTAATAGACATCACAAAAATTCATTATGGAAAACGGAATTATTATTTTAGACTTTGGCTCTCAATACAACCAATTAATTGGGCGTCGTATTCGTGAAATGGAAGTCTACGCCGAAATTTTACCTTACAACACGCCCATCGATACATTATTGGCTAAAAAACCTAAAGGTATCATTTTGTCTGGAGGACCGAGTTCTGTTAATGCCGCCGATGCGCATTTAGTAGAGAAAGCCTTATTTGAACAACATATTCCGATACTGGGTATTTGCTATGGTATGCAGTTGACGACTCATTTGCTAGGTGGAAAAGTAAAAAAAGGCGTAAAAGGGGAATACGGTAAAGCAGAATTACATATCGAAAAAACTTCGGCATTATTTAATGGGGTAAACCAGCAGTCTACGGTGTGGATGAGCCATTTTGACGAGGTAGAAACACCACCAGAAGGTTTTGATATTAATGCTAAAACAGGAGTGATTTCTGCAATTTCTAATGAAGATAAAGGCATTTATTGCGTTCAGTTTCACCCAGAAGTTTCTCATACTGAGGAAGGGGCTAAGATGCTTCAAAATTTTGTGTTTGATATTTGCCACGCCGAAAAGAATTGGAAATTAACCAATTATATCGATAAAACCATCGCCGATATCCGTGCTAAAGTAGGCAACCAAAAAGTTATTTTAGGTTTATCGGGCGGGGTAGATTCTTCTGTGGCAGCAGTGCTGATCCATAAAGCCATAGGTGACCAATTGACTTGTATTTTTGTAGATACGGGGCTTCTAAGAAAAGATGAAGCTAAAAAGGTGATGAAAAACTATGGGGAGCATTTTCATCTTAACATTAAATTGATTGACGCGTCCGAACGATTTTTATCTAAATTAGAGGGCATTTCTGACCCAGAACAAAAGCGAAAAATCATCGGTAATGAATTTGTAGCGGTTTTTGATGAAGAATCTCATAAAATTGAAGGGGCTAAGTTTTTAGCTCAAGGAACCATTTATCCTGATGTTATTGAATCTCAATCGGTTAATGGACCTTCTGCGGTGATTAAATCTCACCATAATGTAGGCGGGCTACCTGAAGATATGGAGTTTGAATTGCTAGAGCCATTAAGAGAATTGTTTAAAGATGAAGTAAGAAAAGTAGGCGAGGAGCTAGGTATTCCACATCATTTAGTATATCGCCATCCATTCCCAGGTCCAGGTTTGGGTATTAGGGTTTTAGGTGCGGTAGATGCAGAAAAAGTGAGAATTCTTCAAAAAGCAGACGATATTTTTATAGAAGAGCTTTATAGCAACAACCTTTACGAAAAGGTGTCTCAAGCGTTTGTGGTACTATTACCTGTAAAATCGGTTGGAGTAATGGGCGATGAAAGAACTTATGAATATACGGCTGTGGTGCGTTCTGCCAATACTATTGATTTTATGACGGCAACTTTCAGTAGATTTCCTTGGGAGTTTTTAGAAAAAGTATCTAATAGAATCATCAACGAAGTAAAAGGTATCAATCGTGTGGCTTACGATATTTCGAGCAAACCACCAGCGACGATTGAGTGGGAATAAATTAATTTTAATAAAAAAATAAAAGTATGTTTTTACAAACCTCAAAAAACCATTTTGCGGTAGGTATAGATAGTGCTTGGGACAAGGCTTATGATAAATTAGAATCTTGGCAACGGGCAATTTATTCTAACATTCCTAATGTTATTGTTGCCATTGTTATCTTTATCATCTGTTTGTTTCTCTCCCGTTTTATCAATAAACTAACTAAAAAACTTCTGATTAGAACCAGTTTACAAGATTCTGCTAAAAATGTAGTGGCAAAATCCGTCGCTGGCCTAGTCATTACGATAGGGATTTTCTTAGTCTTAATGGTGTTAAACCTTAACGGAATCTTAAAGACCATTCTTGCTGGTGCAGGGGTGATGGGTTTGGCCGTTGGTTTAGCCTTACAAGGTACTTTGTCCAATACGTTTTCTGGAATTGTATTATCTTTAGTTAAAGATGTGAAAATTGGCGACTGGATTTCATCTAATAACTATTCTGGTGAAGTGATTGATATCGACTTTAGAATGACTACGATAAAAGATGTGGATAATAACATTGTGCTGATTCCTAATAAGTTGGTGCTAGAAAAACCGATTAAAAATTCGTCTATTACTTTTCAAAGAAAACTAATTTTGAATTGTGGGGTAGGATACAAGTCGGACTTGGAACTGGTAAAACAATTAACGATTGATACAGTAAAGGCTACTGTAGAGGATTTAGTGGAAGATGCGGATATCGTGTTTATGTATAAAGAATTTGCGGATAGTGCTATTGATTTTGAAGTTCGATGTATGATTAATACCAACTCTGGATTACAAGTGGCACTACAAAAAAGCAATTTGATGGTGGCGCTTAAAAAAACTTTTGATGCCCACGGCATTAATATTCCATTTCCAATCAGAACTTTACAAATGGAACAGATGCCTCAAAATTCTCAGACTCCTCAGAATCCATCATCATTTAGTTAAGGTTAAAAGCCTGTCGTTATTGGCATGCTTCATTATTTTAGAGAATTATGCATAACATCCGTAAATCCATTGCTTATATCGAATTAGATACCCATCCCGAAATTGCAACGCGATTTTTGGAATTAATGGGAACTTCGGAAAATTTTGAGGTGGATTTTTATGTGTCTGATCACATTGCTAAAGTTTTACCGAATTTAGACCAAGCTAATGTCATCATTACACAACCCAAAGTGTTACTAGAACAACTTTCTCAGCAACATTATGATGCGGTAATTATTGGCACGATGCATCGTTATTTTAATGTATTTTATGAAGTGGTAAAACGCTATAAAACGGGTATTATTACGCATAATCTTAATTTTGCTGAGGCTAAAAACTTTCAATTGCTCAATGTTATTTTTAAAAAAGAGACCCGATATCGATTGAAGTTAGCCCTTAGGGAAGGTTTGTTTTTAAAATCTAAGGTATACCAAAAGGCACAGCAGCTCTGGATATTGGATAGGGATTTGGAGCATAGCCACTACCAGTATTTGCCATTGTTTTTTGCTAAAGCGCATCAACCTACGACTAAAAATGAGGTTTTTACCATAGTCATCCCAGGTAGTGTAGACCAGCACAGGCGAGATTATCAAGCGGTTATTCATCAATTAAAAACTTATCAAGGGGTTCCCTTAAAGATCGTTTTTCTAGGTCAGGCGAAAGGTCAGGAATTAGGATGGATTAAGGCTTTGGAATATGCCTCTCATCCTTCGTTAAAGCTTATTTATTTTAATGAAAAAGTAGAGGCTGTATTGTTTGATGAATGGATGGCTCGGGCAGATGTGCTGTGGTGTCCCATCCAAAAACAAACCGAGTTTATGAGTATTCCAGAGACTTATGGACGCACCAAAATGAGTGGCAATATCGGCGATGCGATGACTTACCAAAAACCGATTGTATTGTCTAAGAACTTGGCTGAGGTTTTGGATATTAAGTCCGCTAAAGTTTACAAAAATGAAGACTATTCTCAATCTAAGGTTTTAAAACAATTGGAAAATGTGTTGCTAGAATTTTGTAAATAAGTATTTTTGCAACCTATGAACATCGTGACACGCCAAAGTTTAAAGTATACCATTGTGGGGTATTTTGGGTCTCTTTTAGGGATTCTGAGTACTTTTTTTCTCTTTACCCACGATTTAGAATTTTATGGCAAACTAAGATTCATATTACCTACGGCACAGATGTTCGTTCCAGTGGTGGTGTTTGGAATTTCGTTTTCCAATGTTAAGTTTTTCCAAATGATGCAACGCGAGGGCAAGCATCATAATTTCTTATCACTTTCTTTATTGGCGGTTGGTTTCAATTTTATCATTTTTTGTATTGGGTTTTGGAGTTACGGCTTGCTCGTTCCGCAGTATTATCAATCTGAAATTTGGCGACTGAAATTTATTATCCTGCCCTTGGTACTGATTTTAGCCCTTTCGGCGGTATTTAATAAGTATATTTCTAATTATAAGCGGATTGCGATTTCTAATATTTTTGAGAATGTATTTCCGAAACTCGCTAATATAGGGGCATTTTCTTTATTCTTTTTTTTTAGTATTTCCGAAACTAATGCTTATCGTTTTTTTATCTTAGTATTTTTTGTGGCTTTGGTAGGCTATTATATTTACGCCAATCGGTTGGAAATCATTAATTTTGATTTTTCCACTTCTTATATTAAAAAAGAAAAAAGGTGGAAACCTATTCTGGATTATAGTTTTTATGGATTTTTGGGTAATCTTGGAAGTTATTTGGCTTTAAGTATTGATAATGTGATGATAAGCGAAGGGATTGGCTTTGAACAAAATGGGGTATACTCTACCATTTATTCCATTGTAGCATTGGTCAGTTTACCAGCGATGGGGCTTTATAATATTTCGGCACCGATTATCAATAGCCATTTTGAACAAGGTACTATGAAAGCGTTAAATCAATACCATCAAAAGACTTCATTTAATTTAATGGCGGTAGGTTTGGTATTATGGTCGTGCTTAGTGGTTGGTTTTCCTTATTTAACACACTATATGCCTAAAAGTGGAGCGGCGATTTTATCAGCACAGCCATTGGTATGGATTTTAGGCGTGGCTACATTGTTTGAGTTGGCAACAGGATTCAATAGTCACATCATTTCTATGTCTAAATATTACCGATTTAATATCGTGGTGATGTTAATATTAGCGGGTTTTACCATAGGACTCAATTACTTTTTTATTCAATACACCCATTTGGGTATCATGGGCGTTGCGATTGCCTATGCGACTTCTCTTACATTGTTTAATCTTACTAAAATCACTTTTAATTACTATAAATTTAAAGTCTTTCCATTAACTGTTAAAATGCTGTACGCCATACTATTAGCGGGAGGAATTATCGCGGTGGTATGTGTGTTGCCAGATTTTAGTATTCCATTTTTAAACTTAGTTTATAAACCACTGGTGGTGTTATGTTTATTTTTTTTAGGCAATCTATGGCTAAAATTTTATCCGATATCTCACTTAACAAAAGTATTTAGAAAGTAGTGTTAACATTAACCAAATCGTTGCTCACAAAAGCGATGGCGGTAGGTGAATATTTTATAGAGTTTACTCTTAATTAAGCTACTAGCAAGCCATCTTCCCAAAGCCCCGAAAGGCAGTTTAAAAGTAATGATATCCGTCATTTCCACTTGGGTATCACTCAATGAATTAAAGTGATGTTCGTGATGCCACATGGAATAAGGACCAAAGCGTTGCTCGTCTATAAAAATTTCTTCATCTTTTACCAAAGTAATTTCCGTCACCCAATGATTTTTCACCATAGGCATAATTTCAATTTCGTAAGTAATGATTTGTCCTTGAT
Organism: Riemerella columbina DSM 16469; assembly: GCF_000374405.1. GTDB lineage: Bacteria > Bacteroidota > Bacteroidia > Flavobacteriales > Weeksellaceae > Riemerella > Riemerella columbina. The sequence continues at coordinate 11,213 of NZ_KB894273.1, read as the reverse complement.
AGGTTTTTTCGGGTAAATGTTCTGTGGTGATTTTAAACTTTAAATCGTTGGGCGTCATTTGGTCAAGATTTTCAGGTCTTGAGAAAAAATCCCAAATTTCGAACATATTTCCGTTGAGAATTTGTTTACTTCTTAAAGTGTAAACTCCAGAATGATAAGTAATATTAATATCCATAGTTGATGATAATTTGGGTTAAAGGTACAAAAAATGCACCTACTTTTTAGCAGGTTTTTCAGAAGAATCCATAATAATGGTGACTGGACCATCATTAATTAAAGATACTTTCATATCTGCACCAAAAATCCCCGACGCTACCTTTAATCCAGATTTAGCCAATTCGGATTTAAAATAATCAAATAACGGAACAGCTTTATCAGGTTTAGCTGCTTTTATAAACGATGGACGATTACCTTTTTTATAATCTGCCATTAAGGTAAACTGGCTGATGCATAGAAATTCCCCTTGGATATCATTAATAGATAGATTCATTTTGCCATCCTCATCGCTAAAAATCCTTAGATTAATAAGTTTTTTCACGAGCCAATCGGCATCGTCTTGAGTATCGTGTTCTTCTACACCGACTAATAACATTAGCCCCTGATTGATAGCCCCTACAATTTCATTATCCACTTTTACTGAGGCTTCGGAAACCCTTTGTAATACAACTTTCATACTTAGTATTTTATAGATAAGGTATTCGACGATGCATCGTAATAATTTTGATAAGTTTTAGGTGGCACTTGGGCTACTTTAGTAGGTTCCCCTGTCAGTAATATCCATTCGGCACCATCTTTTGGGCAAATAATTTTGATATCTTCTTTTACCTCGAGCGTGGTAGCGGCATCTGGACAAATATGTGGGGCGTTTCTATCGTACACTTTAAAGGTATGGAGTCCCGTTCTTATCACGATTAACCCTCTTGTACCAGAGAGTTGCTCATTAATATAAAGCCAACCGCCTGTATTCCATAAGGCTTGGTAAGCAGGTAAATTCAGATTTAAGTCCACTTGGATTCTTGTATTAGGAAAACAATTTACTGTATCCTCTCGATTGCCACAACTGGATAAACCTAAACCACTGATTAATAATGAAATTAGGCAAATTTTAAGAAACTTTATATTTTTCATTTAAAATAAATTTATATCTTTGCATAGAATATTAAATGTAAAACATTGTCCGGCAAATGTCGGATTATTTTTTTATAATAACGCTAAATTAATAAAATTATGGCTTATGTAACGAAAGAAGGCTTAGAAAAAATGAAAGCCGAACTAGAGCAACTAGAAACGATAGAAAGACCAAAAGTTACTCAACAGATAGCAGAAGCAAGAGATAAAGGGGATTTATCCGAAAATGCAGAATACGATGCTGCTAAGGAAGCACAAGGATTATTAGAAATGAAAATATCTAAATTAAAAGACCTAGTAGCGACTTCTAAAGTGATTGATGAATCTCAATTGGATACTTCTAAAGTGTCCATCCTTACTACGGTGAAACTTTTGAATAATGCAACGAAGAAAGAGCAGACCTTTACCTTAGTTCCAGATAACGAAAGTGATATTAAAGCGGGTAAAATTTCCATTAATACTCCTATCGCTAAAGGTTTGTTGGGTAAGAAAATAGGCGAGGCAGCAGATATTGTATTACCCAATGGTAACAAATTATCATTTGAAGTTTTGGATATTTCTTTGTAATTTTGAAGTAAACTAAAACACAAAATTTATGGCTTCTATTTTTACAAAAATAATCGACGGCGAAATCCCTGCTTATAAAGTGGCAGAGGACAATCAACATTTGGCATTTCTAGACATTATGCCTTTAGCAGAGGGTCATACGCTTGTAATTCCTAAACAAGAGGTAGACTTAATTTTCGATTTAGACTCGGAAGCGTTCAAAAATCTTTGGGCATTTGCTCAGAAAGTGGCTAAGCAGTTAGGAAAAGCTTATCCCGAAAAGAGAGTTGCCGTAGCAGTCGTGGGACTAGAGGTGCCTCATGCGCACATTCATTTAGTTCCTATTGACAAAGTAGAGGAGTTAAACTTTAAACAAGACCGACTTAAATTGAGCACTGAAGCGTATCAAGATATTCAGAATCGTATTCAGTCGGCATCCAATTAGTTAGTATAAAAGGTCGTCTTTTTTTAACTAAAATTTAAATTAACAGAATCATATTACTATGAATAATAACCAATGTTCCTTTTGTGGAAGACAGAGAAACGAAGTTCAAATGCTGGTTTCTGGCGTCAATGGTTTAATTTGCGAAAATTGTATTGAACAGGCTCATGCCTATGTAAAAGACCATATTAAAAGTGATGGCTTTGCTCCAGCACAGTCTATTAATGAGCTGAAAAAACCTAGGGAAATTAAGAAAAAATTAGACGAGTATGTGATTGGTCAAGACCAAGCTAAAAAACAATTGTCTATTGCGGTTTACAATCACTACAAAAGATTACTCCACGCACAAGAAGAGAATAAAGAGGTAGAGATTGAAAAATCTAATATCATCATGATAGGTGAAACGGGGACTGGAAAAACTCTATTGGCAAAAACCATTGCAAGGGAACTCAATGTACCGTTTTGTATAGTAGATGCCACGATTCTTACCGAAGCAGGCTATGTAGGCGAAGATGTGGAAAGTATCTTGTCTAGACTTCTAATGGTAGCCGATTACGATGTAGAAAAAGCCGAAAAAGGTATAGTCTTTATTGATGAAATTGACAAAATTGCTCGTAAGTCTGACAACCCAAGCATTACCCGAGATGTTTCTGGGGAAGGGGTACAGCAAGGTTTGTTAAAATTATTAGAAGGCAGCATTGTTAATGTACCACCACAAGGCGGACGAAAGCATCCCGATCAAAAATATATTCAAGTGAATACCCAAAATATTTTATTTATTGCGGGGGGTGCGTTTGATGGAATTCAAGAAATTATTGAAAGACGCTTAAATAAACAAGCTATTGGTTTTAGTAAAGAAAAATTAGAATCTAATGATGAGGACGATTCACAATTATTGAAACATATCAACTCAACGGATTTAAGAAAATTTGGTTTAATCCCCGAGTTGTTAGGTCGTTTTCCAGTGATTACCTATTTGGAAAAACTGACAAAAGAAACCATGATTAGAATTATGAAAGAGCCTAAAAATTCTATTGTCAACCAATTTAAAGCCTTATTTGCTATGGATGGTGTGGATTTAGATATTACAGATGAAGCCTTAGAAAAAATAGTAGACGACACCATTGAAAAAGGCTTAGGCGCGCGTGGTTTAAGAGGAACCACCGAAAAAGTTTTGGAAGATTATATGTATAATATTGATACTGTTGCAGAAAAAATACAAATAAAGTAGTGAGACATAAAAAATATTTTGTACCTTTGTCAAAATTTTTGTTTTTAAAATATTAAAATAATTGAAATGAGAAAAAAAATACTTCCTTTAGGAATGCTTATTACAGGACTATGTCTGAACGCTCAGACTATGTTTGTAGGGAATGGTGCTAGTGTCAATGTAAAACCTGAAACTTTGGTTTATAGTGGGGGAACCGTAAATGTTACTACTGATGGAGTGGTTACTAACGAAGGGAACTTTAAGATTGTAGATGGGAACTTTACTACGGGTAAAACTGATGGTGCTAATTTTATAATTAAGCAAAACTCTGCTACTGGTGCAGATGTTTATGGTAATTATGGACAGTTATGGATTGATAATAATACCCAAAGTAATATCACGGGAACTGTTAAAAAAGAATTTCAAACGGTAAATAATGGTAAATATCAACAATTAGCATTGCCATTTGAGGGGAAACCATTTAGTGAACTTTCGTCTGAATTAGGTAAAAGCTTTTCCACAGAAAGATGGAGCGAGAACGAAATTTTAGTTTATAATAATACGATGGTAAGATCTGATCATATTAAAGACTTATCTAATACAACTAACACTACGCAAAGTAGCTCTGGAGATTATAAGTCTTCGTATTATATGTTAGGTGCTAAAGGTTCTGATTTTACTACATTGCATACAGTAAAAGGTACACCTTTTTATTCAGCTAATCATACGGTGCAATTGAGCGGGGCTCCTGCTTCTATGGTTAATTTTGGTACAGATGGGAATGGTAAAAATGCTTATGGGGAAACCTATAAATCTTATATGTATGATGCCTTTTATACTTATCCTACTGTTTGGACAGGAACATATGGTAAAAACATATACCAATTTGGTAATCCTTTTTTAACTAATTTAGATTTAACTAAAATTCCATCTGATTTACAAAACAAAATTCAAGGTATTAGAGTTGAAGTAAGTGGTGTAGATTATGATAGAACTAAAGGGTCTTCTTATATCGGATATAAATATGTAACTTTTAGTGCTGCTACAGGTACCCCAGTAGGAGATGTCAACTTAGCAATCGTTAAACCAATGGGGACTTTCGTTATAAAAATGAAAGATGCTCAAACAGGAAGTTTGGATTTAGCTACTCTAAGAACTTTTAATAATGTTGCTTCTATACCTTCTGGCTATGGTCAAGGTAATGGTACGATGTCTCTGTCTAAAAATAATTTAAAAAGCGGTTTTAGTGAACAGCAACATGGAGGCTTTAAATCTTTATCTTCTGATCCATTTAATACAGTAAAGCAATTGGGAATCATTGCGTTAGATGAAAATGATAAAGAATTAGGTAGAACTTATTATATGGTTTCTTCTGATGCACAGACGGGAACAAGCTTTAATGCCTTAACACAAGTTAAAGCAACTGGTTCTGATGTTATAGGAACTTATGAGGAAAAATCTGATGGAGGTTATGATGAACAAGCTGCTAATAGTTACTGGTTATATATCAATGAGGCTAATGAGAATGATTTTAAAGGTAAAGATATTTTATTGGCTTTATACGGAGATAAAATAAAGAATATTAAATTTGAAATTAGAGAAAATGCTAAATTAATTAAACAGGGGCAAGACAGGTTATCTAATAATGAAAGTTTTTATATTAGTTCTGGAGAAGGAAATTTAGTTGCTCTACAGCAAGATGCTAAGTATCCTGTTACACAGCAGTATTATAATTTATATTATGGCAGACCAGAAAATTCAACATTAAAACTATCTGATGACATTTCAAAACCTTCTGATTGTTTATTAGTCTATGATAGCAACATATCAGCCTATAGATTAATATTTGATTCTAAATGGAACGAAGCAAATATTAAAGTGTATGATATGGCAGGAAGAGTTATAATTTCTAAATCTAATTATAAAACAGATTCAGACTTTATCATTAATTTACCTGAGGCTCAGTCTACTTATGTTGTTACAGCGGTATCTAAAGATGGGCAGAAGTTTTCTCAAAAAATATTAAAATAAAAACAATATGTACAATAATATTAAATTAAAATTATACTTTACTTTACTGCTACTTTATGGTAGCGGAATGTTATTTGCTACAGTTGGACCTGGGGCTCCTCCTACTCCTCCTACTGGTGGCGGTGGTGGTGTAGCAGGGCCTGGTGAAAAGCCAAAAAATCCAATAGACATGTATGAATGGTATTTATTAGCCTTTACAATTTTGATTTTTGTAGGTTATTATATTTATATCTCAAAGTATAAAAAGTCTAAAAGTTTAACTTAAAACTTGTTAAAACTCACAGTTTTCTGTGAGTTTTTTCTTATTTTTGTACCTATGAAAAAAATATTCTTACTACCGGTTTTATTATGTGCTACATATTTTAACGCACAATTTACTATTGAGGTAACCGCTCCAGATTCATTTTCTAAACAACCAGTGGTTGTTTATACTTTAAATGGTTCAAAAGATGTTTTGGCGACTCAGGCTCAAAAAAAAGATGGAAAATGGGTGCTAAATTATAGTCAACCTTATAGAGGTATGCTAAAATTATATTTTCCAGACAATAAGCAAACAGTTAATTTTATTTCCGAAAATAAAAATGTAGTTATTGGACTTCAAACTGAAAATAATACGATTACAGAGGTGCTATTTAAAGATGAGGCTAACCAATCCATGAAAAAATTCATGACTGTTGCTCAAAAAAAAGAAAGAGTATTACCCGCATTAGTACAAATTAAAAATTTGTATAATGATAATTCTACTTTTGATCATGCGTTAGAAAACGAAATTCAAAGGTTACAAAAACCACTTACTACTCTATCTAATAACGATAATTTTGTGTTTTTAAACTATTATATCAATAATTTAAAATACGCTGAATCTAGCGATACCCATCAATTTAAAACAGAGGATTATATCAAGTTTCTTTCTAGCACAAATGAATTATTAGAAACATCGTCATTGCTGAAACCTATTTTAATTAATTTTCTAAGATCTACCAATAAAGCACAAGTCAGTTTAAATGTGGATCAACTTTTAGAACAAGTTAATGTAGAGTCTCCTAGGGGACAGAATATATTAGCTGAATTGTTGGATATTTTTGAAACTTATGGGTTGGAAGATGAAAAAAATAAATACTTTAAGCTGGCGAGCAACCTTAAATGTACTATAAATAAAAATTTAAGTGAAAGTTTATCAAGTATAAAAAATACAATGGTTGGAAGTGTTTTTCCAGATCAAGTATTTTCTAAATCGGTTTCAAATTCTAAATATAAAAGATTAAGTGACATAAAAACTGATAAGAAAATTATTTTATTTTGGTTTTCTAAGTGTCCTCATTGTATGACTGTACTGCCAAAAATTCAACAGCATTATGAACAACTTAAAAATAATGGTGTAGAAGTAATTGCTTTATCTTTGGACTCTGATAAAGAGTCTTACGAGAATACTATTGCCTCTTTACCTTGGATTAATGATACTGAACTTAATGGTTGGAATAGTTCTTATGTTACCAAATACAATGTACATGCTACTCCTACTTTTTTTGTGTTAGATAAAAACAATAAGATTGTTTATAAGCCAAATAGTTTTGAAGAAGTGCTCAGTAATCTAAATTTAAAATAAAATTTTGGTGGTTGTAAAATATTTTTTATATTTGCACCACTCAAATGGCGAGGTAGCTCAGTTGGTTAGAGCGTCGGATTCATAACCCGGAGGTCACGGGTTCAATTCCCGTCCTCGCTACAAACCGCCCTATATATAGGGCGGTTTTTTAATTATACCCCCAGAAACACCCCCACTTTTTTAAAGAAACAATAAAAAACCTCTGAAAATTCAGAGGTTATATTTTTTAGTAAAAACTCAATACACAACAATTATCTTGATATTAATACAGTATCATTTATTATATTTTCCATTTTCTTAATTGCTTCTTGCTCTTTTAAATAAGCTTGGTATCTCAACTCGTTTGCTTGTAACACCAAATCATTTATTTCTTTTTGTTTTTGCTGGTTTTTTAAAAGAGGTATATAAACTCCTCTAACATTCTTGTCATCAACCATATCGACTACTGAACCATAAGTTTCTCTTTTGATTAGAATCTGACCATAATCAGAATTTAAGAAACAAAATAAATAGCCTGCAATATCATTTGAATGAGCTATCACCTTAATAATGTTTTGGCTAACAGCCCAACCATTCCAGTGTTTTGGAACAATCTGAACTTTTCCGATTGTTCCTCTATCCGAAATCAAAATATAGTTTTCAAATACTTCTAATTCCTTTTGGATTCTTGCTGCGTGAACACTTTTAGAAAGAAATTTTTCAACTTGTGGATTTAGTTGAGTTATATCTCTACCACCAAGAAAAGGCACGCCATTTTCTCTATCAACATAAGTTCTTTTGAAAACCCCCGCAAGAATTACATCTTTTGATAATTGTCCGATTGTAGTAATTTCTTTTGCATGACGCTTGATTTCTTGCTCTACTAACTGAACAATTGGAATATGATAAGACCCGTCAAATCGTAATCTTAAATCACTTAATTTTGTGGTGTAGTTTCTTAATTCAACAGAGTTATCAAAGTAGTCTGTTTTTAGTTCCTCAATGGGTTTGAGTTGGAGTTCTTCATAAAGAATTTCTTCTGCTTTGTCAATTAAATCGTTTGATTCATCACGCAAATCGTAAGATTCTATTACAAGCTCGTGTATTTCTTTTTTTAAAACTTTAGGCGCGTTAGGGATGATAATGTTTTCTAAATGTTCTGGTTCAATGTGCTTTATTACAGCTCCATAATTATTTGTTTGAAGAATTAATTGACCATCAGCTGTCTGAAAAAAAGCATAAGTATAACCTAAATCATATTCATTTTTGAAATTTACTCTTATTATGTCATCTGAATATAGTTTTCCTATATTAGATTTTGAGGTAATAGTACACTTACCTATTGTTCCTGAACGGGACATTAAAAGATTGTTTGCTACCAACTCAACTCCCGCAAGAGCTTTGTATGTTTTAGGCGAAATATATTTGGTTGCTTTTGGCTTTATTTCAGTCATTTGAGAAGGTAAGAAAAAAGGGTTGCCTTCCTTTTTTGAAACATAGATTCTTTTAAAACGACCTGGATAAAAAGCATTATTAATAAGTCCATTTTCTGACCAAAGATTAATAACCCCGTACTTATTATTCAAGATTTTGTTTTTAGCAATTTTTGCTTCTAAATTGAATGCATGTGCCTCTAAGCGTAATTTATTATTAAAAACTTCTGATAATGAAACAGAAGTGTGTTTCAATGGTTCAGGCAAATAAGTATAGTCTATTTCTTTTTCGACCTCTTGAAACTTATATGCTAAATTTCCTCTATCTACCATGCTATTCCTTGTTTAGTTTTCCATTTTGCAAAAACATCTGCAACATGAACGGTTTGGTCGTTTACAATCTTTTCTTGTGTTATTTCTTTACGCACAATTAAATTTCCTTCAGCATCTTTTTCTTTTACAAGTTCTTCCACTTCAATCATTACAATATTTCCTTTTTCATCTCTTTTAAAGATTTTACCACCCCTTTTATCATGTCCTATGTGGTCAATCATAGTCATGAAAATTTCATAATCAACCATCTGTCTTGTCTTTTCTTCCTCATCTATTTCTGCTTTGGTTTTCTTTTGAAGGAATAGAATAGAGCATTGTGTCCCATTTCTCGGCTGGAAGGCGTCAGCGTGCAAATCTACACTTGCTATAATTTTAGTATTTTTAATAAGCCAATAACGAATATATTCAAGTCCTGGCGCTCCTAATATTGAGTCTGGTAAAACAATTGCTGTTCTTCCGCCTTCTTTTAAGAGTTGGATAATTCTTTCTATAAAAAGTTGCTCAGGTGGCACACTTGACTGTAAACGGTCTGTTTTAAACCAGTTTCCATTTTCGTCTTTATTCCAAATGTAAGCTATATCAAACTGTTCAAGTATTTGTTGGTCTTGGATTGGAATTTTTGAACCAAAAGGTGGGTTGGTCACGATAACATCAAAGTGACTTAAACTCCTATGATTGCGAATGTCACTTGCAGAAATGCCTAATGCTTTTGCAAGTTTCTTTTTAGTTTCTTCTTCCCACTCTTGGGGTGGTAAAAGTGAATTGAGTTGTAGAATGTTTCCGCTTCCATCATTATTCATTACCATATTCATTTTGGTTGCTTTTACCAAATCAGGGTTTATGTCAAAACCAAAATAATTTTCAGATGCGATTTCTGAAATCTTATCATTAAAGGCTTTTCTTACATCTGCATTCCAACCTTCTTCTTCTCCATATTGAACTTCCATTCTTTCACGCAAAGAATCAATAACTGATGTCATAGCTGTAACTACAAAACCACCTGTTCCACAGCTACTGTCTAAAACGCGTTCGTTTTCTTTGGGGTTTATCATGGCAATTGCCATTTTCATTACATTTCTTGGGGTAAAAAACTCTCCTCTGTCGCCTCTCAAATTCGCACCTACAATTTCTTCGTAGGCTTTTCCTTTAATATCAATATTCGTTGTGAGAAGGGCATATTTTTGAAGTTCTGCCACTAAATAAGTAACTGTTCTTGGTGTTAATTTTATTTCATCATTCTTGTCGAATATCTGCCCGTGTCTCTTTTTTACTTCTTCAAATATTTTAGAAATTCGTTTATAAACGCTGGCTTGTCCATCTTTGTAATTCCTTTCCTTTGAAGTAGTGAAGAACTCTATCGGTTCAAGTAAGTTTCGCTCATCATGAATTTTACAGAAAATGATTTTAAGAAACTCAAAAAATGCAGGTTGCTTTTGCAGACCTTCGTTTACATAAATAATATTATGGCATGTTTTGAAAGTAAAAAGTAAATTGTCTTCGTATGCCTTTATTAGTGTATTTCGGTTAGGTCTTTCATCTTCGTCAGTCGTCCCATCGGCAGAAGGAATATCATTAAATTCTGGATAATCATATTTTCCTTGCTCATTTTTAATTCTTCTCAAAACAGTTTTATGCATTCCGTTAGTCCACATGCCCCACTCACAATTTCCACAAGCTGACATGTAAGACCTCATTTGTTCAACGCCATTGTTTTTATCAGTGGGTTTTACAGATTCTTTTTTACATTCAATGACTAACCAAACATTATCTTGATGCTTCATTTCCTCCTCGGTTAGACCTTCTGGAAAAATAACAATATCGGCTCTCTTTTTACTCGAACCCATTTGAATGCCATACTCAATTTTGATTTGTTGTTTTGAGTATTTATGTTCATTTATTAAACGCTTTTCAACAGTTTGTCTCACATATTCTTCTGGTGTATCCACTCGAATTGTTCCATCAATATAATCTCTTATCTTTCCTTCAGGAATTAAAATGATATTCTTATTTTCGATCATTGTTAAATCTATTTACTTATATAACCTGTCTTTTTCCTCTTTTATCGACGGGGCAAGATACAAATAATTGATATAATTTCGTGAGAATATTCTATGATTTTAATCTTTATTTATTGCTTAGCAATCTTATTTTACAATGAACTGATTTAAACTTTTTTTTGGAAAACAAAAAAGGGTTGACGAAATTTGTGTTGCAAGACATAATTATTTCAAAGTCAACCCTGTGATGTATAAAATACTCGACAAAGATACAATAAAAGATGAAATAATCCCACATTTGCCACGAGCAAAAAGAGGATTTCAAGTAACAGTTCCTTTAGAAGAAGTGGTAGATGCTATTATTTTCAAATTAAAAACAGGAATTCAGTGGCATTTATTACCCGTAGAATCTTTTTTCAAAGAAAAAACACTTTCGTGGCAATCGGTATATTATCATTATCGAAAATGGTGTAAAACCGACACCTTAAAGAATTTATGGTGTAAAATA
>NZ_KB894272.1 GCF_000374405.1 Riemerella columbina DSM 16469 | reverse complement strand
TTAAACCAATTTATGCTTATATTTGACCAAAGACTAAGACTCTAAAAACCTAAGCATCTCTTTTTAACTTACACACTTTAAGGGATAGTGTCTGAATTATAATGAGGATTCATATACAATTGTTAAAATACATCTCATCAATAGCAGCGTTTATCAATTCTTTGAGAGTTGTTTTTCTTTCTGCAGCCATTTTTTTTAGTTCAATTAGTTTATGTTCTTCAATGTAGATGAATGTTCCCTTGGTCACGGGTTTTACTACCCCATTTTTTTCATTTTGCATAGGTGTTTGAGTACTGTTTTTAGCTTTATTAATTAACTCAAACATATTTTCTGTTGTCTTTTTTTTCATTGCTATAATTATAGTTTTATATTTATATAGTAATATATTTTTATAGTTTACTTATTGATTGCTTAAAATAGTCAAAACCTCCATCAATAGGTTGTTTATTTGAGTTTGAGCCTTTGTATCATCCGTACCATTTATAGCCAGAGAGCGAGTAAAAGCCACTAAATCGGAAATATAAGTATCCGCTATTTTGACAGGAACATCTTGAAGGCTTCCTTTCATTTCATCAGTTAATTTTGTATTTGGTTTTATCATATTGAGGACGATAAGAGCCTTATTACTTTTTCCGGAGTTTTCTATAATTTCAATTGTCTTGGAGATCGCCATAAAATCAGCCAATCCTACTTTCGTTGGAATAATTATAGCGTCCATAAATTTAAGCAGACCTGGAAGCTCATTTGTGAGATAAGGCGGTGTGTCTATAAATATAAAATCGTAATCAGAAGATTTGAGCGTTTCTAAATCCTTATTGCTGTAAATAGGAATTTCGGATAAATTTTTCAGACTTGCTAATGTTCCTTGTGGATCTAAATCACAAACAGCAACTTTTGCTTGTGAAGTAAGAGAACAGGCAAGATTAAATGTTAGAGTAGATTTTCCAACACCTCCTTTTTGGTGTGTTGATAGAATAAATTTTGGCATTGCTATAATACTATATTTATATTTTTATAGCAAAAATAATTAAATTTATTTAGAGAGACAAATATCTTTTATTTCTCTGATTTTCTTGGTAGTTTACCCATGTTCTGTAATACGCCTATGAGATAGGCAACACTATTATCTATTTTTATTTTTCCTTGTCTTACACTATTGTTAAGGTTTTTTATAATCTCATCCCATTGGGTCAGAGTAGTGTTCTCAATAATGATAGAGGCTTGACTTTCTGTAAGTCCATAAGCCATTATGTTAGATTTAAATTTTTGTTTTTCAATGGATAGGTCTATATTGATTGGGTTATTAAAATCAAATTCTAATTGTTTGAATTGTCTATTCTGAAAATGAAGGGTAACCCAATGATAGGAACGCCCACGCTTTTTTAGATCATAATCAAAATCTATATCCGTATTTTCATTGATTTGGTCTTTGGCTATGTCTAATACAAATTTTTTAAAATCGGATATTCTTTCATATTGCTCATTCCCTTTTTTATCTATTAGGCCAAGCATTTTCTTTAACTCTGTTATTTCAAATCTTTTACTTCCAACAGAACGCCATTGACAAGCGATACTATACAACCTTTTTGCATATTTTGAAGAGCAACCTAAAACAGATTTCAATTGCATTGCAGTAAAGTTATTCTTTAATTCAAAAAAATAAGGGAGCGCTATCTCCGATAACTTTACTTCAATTGATCGTTGTCCTTTTAAGTATTTGAAATATTGAAACAAAACAAATTGAATATAGCTTTTGCTATCTTCTATTTCAAACATTTTTGTAAGCATTGCTTCGGTAGACTTTGTTAATTGCTCTATGTTCCAATTTCTACCAGTAATAGCTTCAATATCTCCAGTATGGATTGTATACACTAATTTATCTTTTTCCAATGAAGCTAATACCATAAACAAAACATCTAACATACACGCTGAAAAATCATAGCGTCCAGAGGTAATAGAGTTATGTTGCATAATAGTTTTATCCTCTGTATTGATATCTATTAGTTCCATAAATATTATTTTATTTTTTGCAAATATACTAAAAACGAGATAAATACACGATATTCGTTTTTACATATCGTAATAACATTATAAAAACTCGTTTTTTCATTATAAAAACTCGT
>NZ_KB894271.1 GCF_000374405.1 Riemerella columbina DSM 16469 | reverse complement strand
TATACATCATAGGGTTGACTTTGAAATAATTATGTCTTGCAACACAAATTTCGTCAACCCTTTTTTGTTTTCCAAAAAAAAGTTTAAATCAGTTCATAGATAATATTTTATTTCCTGAATTAAAATCGAAAAAATATAAAACGATAAGAGTATCTTTATTCGGAGTCTCTTCAATTGAAGAAATAGGGAAATTGATTTTTTTTGAAATATATTCATTATTTAAGAATAAAGGGATACAAGCTTTAGGAGGAATACTGAAAGTGGCTGCAAAGCATTTCAATTTTGACCTTGAAAAATTTGTTGAAGATGCCAATTTGAAGCCTGAAGATTTTAATAACTATACAAATCTTGTGATTTGCTTTGATGATATAGATAGAAAAAGTCCAAAATTAGATTTATTGGAAATATATGGTTTTATAAATAATCTGGTCGAAAATAAAAATGCTAAAGTTATTTTAATAGCAAACGAAGATACTTTAAGAAAAGAGATTCAGGATGATAAAAAAGACAATTATTCAATACTACGAGAAAAAGTAATAGGTATATCTTTACCTTTTAATTCAAATGTTGAAACTATAATTAACGATTTATTAGAAGGTTATAGAAAAGAGAATAATGACTATTTTCTTTTTCTTAAAGAGCATTCTTCATACTTATCATCTACTATATCAATAAAAGATAATAATCTAAGAAATATAATTTTTTTCTTTGAAAATTTTAAAGAGATTTTTAATCAAGTGAATATACTAATAAATGAGAGGCAAAATTTAAAAGAAATTAAAAATACTGTATTGGTTGATATTTTAGAATTCACACTACCAATTGCTATTGAATACAAGTTAGGTATGTTAGACAATGAGAACCTCACACAATTATATGAATATTTTACGGGTAGTTATTTTAGTTTAGTTTCATTATTAGGAGAGAATGTTAAGAGTGAAGATATTAGTCATGATGTTTATGTAGAAAAGTTTATTCATCAATACAAATTAAGAACGCAAAATGAAATTAAATTTTTTCCAAGTATATGGGATTATATAATTGGTGCAAATATTTTAGATAAAGATTCTCTTTTTGAAGATTTGAAGGAAATTTATCGAACTGAAAATGAAAATTTCACAGAAAAAGAATTAGTTTTCAAAAAGTTAAGTTATTGGAAATGTATGAATTTGTCGTATAATGATTATAAAAACGAAACTAAAAAAATGATAAAATTAATGGATGAAAATAAACTTGAATTATATGAATTTCCAACCGTGTTCCATTATATCACTAGATTTGATAATCCATTAAGATTAAATATAATAAAGCTGAAAAATAAGATGATAAAAAAAATAAATACAGGAAATTTTGAGTATGTAAAAAATATTAATTCTAAAATAGTAATAGATCCTAGTGAAAAATATTTAAAAGAGTTAAAAGAAATTATAGATGTATGTGATAAAAGAAATAAAGAAATAGCAGAGAAAATAGAGTCAGAAAAATATGATAATTTGTTTTCTCGTTTTAAAGATAATTTCGATATGTTTATAGATGATTTTCAGGATGTTAATAATAATTGCATTGCTAAATCTTTTTTTGCTTACTTCGAATTCTCAAAATTATGGCGGGTTATTTCTAAATTATCAAATTTACAATTAATAGAATTTGGATATCTGATTGAATGGAGATATAGTAATATAATCTATGAAGGCATAAAATCTGAAAAAAAATTTTTAGAATCTTTTAAAAAGAAATTAGAATATAAGTCTAAATTAAAGAAAATAAATAAGTTGGATCTTGCAACATATAACTTTATAATTAATAAAATCAATAATGTCTTGCCAAATTTTGAGAAAAATAATCATTAGTAATTTGTATATCACTTGCGTAGATAGTGTGAACGCCCGTTTTGAAATTGCGGACATCATTAGGGATTGTTCAGAAAATAGTAGTCGTTTTCAAGGCAACCAACCAAGATATTGGTTTGATTTTGGAAACAGCCAGCATACAGGACAAGTGATTTTATCCACCATTGGGAAACACTCACAGCCAAAGACACTATCCCTTAAAGTGTGTAAGTTAAAAAGAGATGCTTAGGTTTTTAGAGTCTTAGTCTTTGGTCAAATATAAGCATAAATTGGTTTAA
>NZ_KB894270.1 GCF_000374405.1 Riemerella columbina DSM 16469 | reverse complement strand
ATTGATGTATCTAGTCCTGTATGTACTTTTATTTGTCCGTATGCTAAAGAGCCTAATAACAGACTTGCCAATATTATTCTATTTTTCATTTATTTAATTTTTATTAATAGCTTCCTCCTATAATGTACCATGTTGTTCCACTTGACATCAACAGATGTCCTTTTCCTGAATCCAATGAACTAGAATTTTTAGGCTTATTTGTATTATAGTAGCTAACTGAATAATTATACTGATTATTTACAGAGATAATTTTATTAGTATAGTTTGCTGGATCTGGTAATTTAATCTGATCTTCACTCGTTTGTACTAAAGCAAATGTATTGGGTTTCGCCCATTCTTCTGGAGTTATAGAAGTTACCACTCTAAGATTTCCAGTAATAACATCTAAGGTAGTATCTGCCTGAGACGCCCCTGCTCCCATTTTAACCCAAACGCCTCCTTTAAAAAAGTAAAAACCTGTGGCATCTACATTAACGGTTGTTCCTGATGCTGTTCCATCTGAGACAGAGTCAATATAAAGCAATGTAGATTCTGCAACATCGGCACCCATGTTAGCAGCTCTCAGACGGCTAACGCGTGGTATTAAAACACCCTCTTTGGTATTTCCATTTATATTGGCATCAGCTACTTTTATCTCCAAAGTAGCTTGTGGGTTTTCTGCATTAATCCCCACTTTTCCCTGCTGGGCATAAGTGATTAATCCTAAGCCTAAAAAGGCTAATATGCTTATTTTCTTCATTGTTTGTTTTGTAATTAATATTAATAAGTATGCTTATTGTAATTTCTCAATAAAAATTGTAATCTGAGCTGGTACTGAACCTACATTTCCTCCACTAGCTGGTATGGCTGCATTACTCACAATATTGATACGATAAACTTCTTCTGTGTTGTGTAAATTAATAGTATAGCGAACCATATCTCTATTGGCTGGATTAATTTTCATCCCTGTTTCATACCAATTTTTAGTGATAGTAGAGGCTGATATTGTTCGATAGCTACTTCGTGCATAAGGGTTCAGCCCTCCAGCATATCCGCTTCCCATTTTCTCTCCCCAAATGGAGACATGAGAAGATGCGTTGTTTAGGCTAAATTCAATACTTTGATCTCCTTGTGCAGAAGTTCCATTATAACGAATGCTCAAATTCCCAAGAGTTGTTATAGAATTTACTGGAGTAGAGCTATTGATAGGTACTGTTTTTCTATTATAACTGGTTGGCAAGCCCTCTACATAACCTAATGTCCCTTGATTGTCTACTACTACTGTGCGGGTAGCATTAAATGTTGTATTGGGCGTTTCTTCGCCATTCCTTTTCTTTCCTATACCCGATTGGGGCAACTCTCGTACCTGAACCGTACCATTTACATCTAAGGTTTCCTTAACGGGAGAACGTCTATCTAAATTAATAGCGGTAAATCCTTGTTCGAAAAGTTTGATTCCGTATGCTGTCCCATTCACCCATGGCGCAAGGATTAACCCCTTACCTGGGGTATTGATATTGCCTATACCATCGTTAGAGAAAATAAGGGCTTTATCTCCAGGGCTTGCCATATTGGTAAAAGACCCATCTGCTAAGTTAGATTTAAAAAAGAATGAACTTTCTCTATTAACATCTAGTCCAAGCCCTTCAGCTATCTTTGTATAGAATGCAAAATCATTGGAATTTAAGACTCCGCTGCTGTTGTACACAGCTAGCTTTTCACTAACGCTTTTTCTCCCAATGCCTACATTGCCCTCATCATTAATGAACACATTTTTATCATCGGTTCTAGGCGTGGTGCCATCGGAGAGGTTTTTGAGCTTGGCTAAACGATTGGCGTGGTCGTTGGTCCATATATTATCATTCGATACTGCATCGCTGATTCTCACCCATTCGCCATTGGCTACGCTCCCACTTGGTGCGGTTTGATTAGGATTTTTAAAATAATAAAACCCTGGTGTTACAGACACTTGTTTGCCTCCTTTGCTGGCATCTTCCAATGTTTTTCCTGTGCCAGAGTTATACACAATCATTCCATCAAAATAATTTTTAAACTTCCCTGGGTTGATGGCATTAGTCTTAAACTCCCATGTCGTTAAATCCGTTGTCGGAAAATATAATCCTTTTCCTACATTGTTATTAAAGTTATTATATGC
>NZ_KB894269.1 GCF_000374405.1 Riemerella columbina DSM 16469 | reverse complement strand
GCATATAATAACTTTAATAACAATGTAGGAAAAGGATTATATTTTCCGACAACGGATTTAACGACATGGGAGTTTAAGACTAATGCCATCAACCCGGGGAAGTTTAAAAATTACTTTGATGGAATGATTGTGTATAACTCTGGCACAGGAAAAACATTGGAAGATGCCAGCAAAGGAGGTAAACAAGTGTCTGTAACACCAGGGTTTTATTATTTTAAAAATCCTAATCAAACCGCACCAAGTGGGAGCGTAGCCAATGGCGAATGGGTAAGGTTAGAGGGTAAGAATATTTACACGGAAGACGGTACGCTTACGGCAGACAGAACCGTTAATCTGAATAATAAAAAACTAAAATTCACAGGAGGTGTAACTACTGTAGAAGCAAGTTCTTATTACCCACTATTAATCAACTCGACACAGGCTGCCGGAGGCGGGCTTGGATTGATAACTAACGGAGATCAAAACAAGAGAGTGGAACTAAGCGTAAATGGAGATGGCAATTTCAGACTATGGGCTAATGCAGATCGTTTATTTGTAAATAGAGAATCAGGGAATGTAGGTATAGGCACGAATACGCCAACATACAAGTTAGATATTTCAGGAAATGCGAGGGTTTTAAGTTCTTCCGATCATTTATTAAGAATGCAGAGAAATGGCTCTTCAGATTTTACAGATATAGTAAAACGAACAAATGGTGTATTTCTTATCACAAATAGGACAGGCGATGCTTGGAAAGGGGGAATATCTATTAATTCAGAAGGAAATGTGGGTGTAGGAAATGAAAATCCTTCCGAAAAATTAGAAGTAACAGGAAATGCAAAAATCACAGGTCTGGCAGGATCAGGAGACCGTGCAGTAGTAGCTGATGCTAACGGTAAACTAAAAACTGTAGCAATCTCTTCTCTGGGAAGTGATACCAACCTCTATAACTCTAATGGAACATTGACTTCGGAAAGGAAAGTCAACCTAAACGGAAAAAAGCTTCTATTTACCGGTTCGGGTAATATAGGAATTGGTACAGACGGCCCAACTTCAAAATTAGAAATAAAGGGAGACAACTGGTTCCCTTTGGTGGTTAATACTACAAATACAGGTGGAGGCGGAATAGCCATAAGTCCTAACGATTTTAGCAAGAGGGTAGAACTAAGTGCTACCCAAGACGGAAATTTTAGAATGTACATGGGTAGTTTTGGTGATCGTTTGCTTATTAATTCCAGTAAGGGTACTACAAGAATTAATGGAGATTATGCGATTGTAAAAGGAGACGGAGATGAAAATGCCTACATAGGAGGAGACGGAGCAGCCAATGATGTTCAGATAGGATCTACCAACAATAATGTTAATGATATTACCTTCTGGAATACCAACGGTAGAAGGATGAATATAGCAGCTAATGATGTAAGCTCAGGTAATAATACTTATACTCAAAACCTTACGGATACTCAAGATATAAAAGTAAGAGCTTTGGCAGGATCAGGAGACCGTGCAGTAGTAGCTGATGCTAACGGTAAACTAAAAACTGTAGCAATCTCTTCTCTGGGAAGTGATAACAACCTATATAACTCTGATGGAATCCTTTCCGCAAATAGAACAGTAAATATGAATGGTAACTCCTTAACCTTTAGTGGTAATAACGCCCAGATAAAAGTACCTGCTATGCAAGATCGCCCAGCATCAGAAAATGTTTCCGGAGTAGTGATGGGGGCAGATGGTATGCTTAAAAAAGACACTGGCTGGTGGAGGTTAGGGGACGGCGCTATTGATAAATCGAAAATAACAATAAACTCTATATTTTATCTCTCAAATGGAGGAATGATTCATTATTATGGTGGTTCAATTGTATATGAAGGTCCTGCTGAATCTTATGAGGGTGATGCTCGTTTAGGACGGTGTTGGAGAAGTAACATCATGTTTAGCCTTCCTCCCAATTATCTGAAAGACCATCTAAGATGGTATACCTCGCAGAAAATACACATAGATATGAATATACATATAAGTAAAAATGGAATGTTGGCCCATAACTCGGTTAATGGATTTCCTGCTACTGAATACGGTATTGTAACTTATTATAGTAATTCTGGTATTTCGTATGGTGGAAATATTAGAAATCTTGATAAATGGAAATGCGGTAGTGGGTACCTGGCTGAGACACCTCTGTTTTACTTAATGGCTATAAAATATTAAAATAAAAAAAAGCAGTTATGCAGGGCAGAATATGTTTTTTGTGCTATAACTATAGTAATATTTTTTCTATCCCAGTAGAGTTAAACGTGAGTTATTCCCTTCTTTTTAAGAGGGGAATCAATACCTAAAAACAAAGAAATTTATTTAATAAAATATATAATATTATGCCAGTAAAATACAATGTAGTGGAGCGTAAGAATCCGCAAAAGAGACAGGAGCCAGGTAAGTGGTATGCCAACGCCAAGGCAGATGGGGAGCTTACCCTTAAAGAAATAGCCGAGGAGATTTCTGGCGGCTCTACCACGGTGAGCGATACCGATGTTTTGGCAGTGCT
>NZ_KB894268.1 GCF_000374405.1 Riemerella columbina DSM 16469 | reverse complement strand
GCTAAATAGGCGATATTTTGGAGAACGATTATTCGATAGGGTGATTATAGCTGCTATAACAGGAAATTAGGTATAAAAACGGATATTCAAAAAAAAATTTTGTTATTTTCATATATAAAATATAATTTTGTCGTGTGGAAGAAAAAGGATACATAGAGATTAGTGTAGATAATTTCAGCAACACACTAAGCCCTGAAGATGTAGATATTAACGAGATAAAGGAGTTAATATCTAACATTGAGAATTTTTTATATCCTACAAAAAAAGAAAAAAATTCAAGACCTCATATTTCGTATTCTTTAGAAGAAGGGTGTGCTTTGCATCGTTTTTTTATTTCCATTTCTGGAGTTTTATTGTTTAATGGGTTAACTTCCGAAATATCCAAAAGGCAGAATCTAAGTTTTTTATCAATAAAGCAGCAAAATATTATCTCTGATTTTCAAAAAAAAGCCATAGAGAAAGGCTATATTATTAAGTTTCGCTCTTCTCTTAACCCTAAGAAACCATCCCTTATTATAGATAAGGACACCTCATATATAGCAGAAAGTCCAAGTTATTATGAGGGGGAGTTTTATTTGTATGGTGAGATTTATCAGAATGGAGGTAAAGACCCTAATATCCATGTTTCAACCAAAGACGGAAATGTAACAGTTTACGCTACGAAAAAGCAAATTTCAGAAGGGGATAATAAATTGTATAAAACTTACGGAGTAAAAGTCAAAGGTAAAAAAAATTTAGAGGACGGTTCTTTTAGTGATTTAAAACTTATAGAATTTATAGAGTATCAACCTATATTTAATCGTAGCCTTTTGGATAAAGCAATAGAAAAAGCCTCTGAGGGATTAAGCAAGATAAAAGATTTAGATAAGTGGATTGACGACTTAAAAACAGAAGCAATATGAAAGATATTAGAAGTGTGCTTTTGGATAACTCTTTTGTAACTCGCTTGTTAAAAAGTGATGATGAGTATCATCAAAATACAGTAGAGTACTTTGAGTATTTTTTACATAAAAACATAATAATGTATTTATCCACTATTGTAGTAAGTGAATATGCTGTTGCTGATAATCCCGACACTTTATTATCTTTAAAAACATTTCAAATTCTTGAATTTGATTATAAAGATGCTAAAACTTCTGGATACTTTTTCAAAAATTTAAAAGAAAATGTAGAATTAAGGCAATCAGAACAAAGGAGTGTCATCATTAATGATATTAAATTATTCGCCCAAATCCATAATAGAAATATAGATGCGTTTATCACAAAAGATAGAAAAGCCCTTACTAAAATGGTAAAACCATTGAGGGAAATAGAGGGATTATCTTTTGAATATATAGACTTATCTATTCCTTTAAGAGAAAAACTAGGTTTATTATTTTAATTTTACAACCTTCTCACAATCACCATAGAAAAAAAATATCAGACAGATTAGTCGAAAAATATTCAAAACCTAATCTTCCCAACTAAAAAATCCACTAAGTATTAGTGGATTTACTTTTTAAATTGCGTACTATCACAGAGATAGCAATTCACAACAATTAATTCTCTTTTCTATATTTATAATAAAATTTCCCTGTTGGAGACAATATACTCGTTTCTAAAAAGGTAACAACTCCATCTTTATAATCCAGCAAAATCAATTCATTGCTATGAGCGTCTCCTTGATAAGTGTGAGTTAACTTTAGAATTGCATTGTTTTCTGAGGTTGCTGGAGTAATAGCATAATTACCTTCTTCATTAAAAGATGTGTCATTTTTGGCAGTATAAGGTTTAAATAAATACTTATTATTGTTTTCAAATTTGTAATAAGTAGTATAAGGAGTAGTTCCTGGCAAATCCGTATAATTATGCCATGATGTACCGTCTTGACTTGATGCTACACCCACCCATTTACCAACCATAATTCTTTTTATATAGTCAGCATTGGTGAAATCATCTTTTTTAACACTAACTTCGTCTCTATCTTTAGAACAAGAAGTGATTGTTGTCATGGTAGCCATAGATAGGGCTAAAAATAATAATACTTTTTTCATAACGATTTAATTTAATTAGTTAAGCGACAAATATAAAAAAAATACAATAGCAAAAATTTATATTTTGTATCAAAAACACGCTTTTAAAACAAAAACTTTTATTTTCCTATCTAATCTATTGATTTTCCTATTGTAACAGGTGTTTACTTAAAGTAAATTTGTAAGTAAACAGATAACCCTATGAACACCAACGCTGGAGGATTATTTTTCGGAGCAGGCATTGACATGAATCAATGGAGAAGAGATATTACAGAAATGAGACGAGATATACTCGGTCTTAATCAACACACACAGCAACAAACTCAACAAATGGATAAATCTTTCAAGAATTTATCTATCGGTATAGCAAGTTACTTTTCTGGTCAAGCGTTGATGGGCTTTACACGCCAACTTATCAATGTTAGAGGGGAATTCCAAAAAACAGAAATCGCTTTTGGAACGATGCTAAAAAGTACTGACAAAGCCAAGGCCTTAATGGGTGAAATGGCGGATTTAGCCGCTAAAACGCCGTTTTCATTGCAAGATGTGTCAAATGGAGCAAAACAATTACTCGCCTTTCAAGTACCAGCTAATGAGGTTGTAGATACCCTTAAACGAATGGGAGATATCGCGGCTGGATTAGGTGTACCCCTTTCTCGGATTAATTTGGTTTATGGGCAAGTTAAGGCT
>NZ_KB894267.1 GCF_000374405.1 Riemerella columbina DSM 16469 | reverse complement strand
GGCAAAACTTGGCGTTATCATCGCCTCAGTCTTCTGAACTTTGTCCCCAGATAAACGATAAAATCAGAAGTAATGAAATTAATCACTATTGAAGAAAACCAATGGCTACAATTACGCCAAGAAATACAATTTATAAAAGCGTACATCCAAGAACAATCCCAATCGACAGAAATCATTGACCANTTATGGCTCAATAACCACGAAGTATGCCAATACCTCCATTTAAGTGAGAAAACACTCTGGCGTATGCGACAGAACAATGAAATCACCTATGCTAAGGTTCATGGACAATACTTCTACACCTTAGGAAGTATCCGACAGCTTATGGAATTTCATGTGATAAAAAGTACAGCGGATTACTTAGAAAGTTTAACTCAAAAAGCACATTCGTATGTTAAAAAAGGAAGACATCTTAAGTAAGACAAATGCCGGACTGGAAGTATTTCGTTATTATGTTTCAGGGAATTGGAAAGTGGGACAAAACTTTAAAAACCCTTTTTATGATGATAAAAATCCCTCTTGTAATATTTACAAGGATAAAAAAACAGGCATCTATCGGATTAAAGATTTTGGGGATCCTCGTTTTAATGGCGATTGTTTTTCCTTAGTTGGCTATTTATATGGTTTGGATTGCACACAGCCTCACGACTTTGTAGAAATCCTAAAAATTATCAATCAAGATTTAAGTTTAGGATTAGATATTTCTTATTCTAATAAACTTAAACGCCCCCAAAGAAAAATCAAAGTGGAGGCTAATCCCGCAACAACTATCGAATCGCCCAGCTATCGTCCCTATATGATAGTAGATAAGAACTTCAGTAAAATAGAACTTGACTATTGGGAAACATTTGGAATAACGAAAACAGTTTTAGATATATTTGGAGTAAAATCCTTAAAATCTTTTGAAAGCATCAATAAAAAAGGACAACCCTATCGAATAGAATCCAATGATGATGAGCCCATTTTTTCATATCAGAATGCGGAACTTATAAAAATCTATCGTCCCCTTTCCAAACATCGTTTTCTATATGCAGGTATCGCTACGGATTATTGTTTTGGATTGGAACAATTACCGTTGGAGGGTGATGATATTTTGTTTATTACGGGCGGTGAAAAAGATGTGATGAGTTTGTATGCAAAAGGCTTTTCAGCCATTTGTTTCAATAGTGAAAATAGTCATATTCCCATCTCTCTCATTCAATCTTTAAAAGGTCGCTTTCGTCATATTGTATTATTGTATGATGTGGATCAGGCAGGAAAAAAGGCTGTACAAAGTCATTTAGAAAAATTAAAGGATCTGGTAGAGGTATTAGAACTTCCCTTATCAGGAACTAAAGACGATAAAGACATCTCAAACTATTTTCAGCAAGGCTATACCGCTAAGGATTTAAAAACATTGTTTTTGAAAATGCTTCAAAAAAAATATCAGCAAGGGCTTTCACTATTACAATCCTGTGAAATTCGATGGCATCAACCACCCGCCAAGCAAAAGATTATCATCACCTTAAAAGGAGCAGCTATCGGATTGCAAAGTAGTCTTTTAGGGGTTACAGGAGGTGAAGGAACGGGAAAAAGTCATTATGTGGCTGCAATGATTGCAGGGAGTTTATATCAAGGTAAAAATCCAATAGACTTACTTGGGCTTAGCGTAACTTACTGTGAGCATCAAGCGGTTTTATTTTTCGATACGGAACAATCCGCAGATCAATTATACGACAATGTTTCCATATTACTAAAACGAGCTCAACTTGATACGATGCCTTTAAATTTTAAAGCCTATTGTCTTACTCAAATTCCAAGAAAAGAGCGTATGAAAATCATTCGACAATGTATGGATACCTTGTATTATGAATATTCAGGGATTCATCTGGTAGTCATTGACGGTATTGCCGATTTAATTAGTTCCGCCAATAATGAAAGTGAAAGTATTGAAATGATAGAGGAATTGTACGCATTGGCAGGGCATTATCAAACCTGTATGGTTTGTGTGCTGCATCTAACGCCGGGAGGATTAAAACTTCGGGGGCATTTAGGGTCGGAGTTGCAACGAAAAGCCTCAGCGGTACTTTCGGTAGAGCAAGACCGAAGCAGTGCTTGCTCTGTGGTATTACCCAAGAAAATCCGTAAAGGCGATCCCAATCAATTGCCTAAGATATTGTTTCGATGGGATGCTAAAAGTGGAATGCACCGTTATTGTGGTACTCAAAAGAAAATTGAAAAGAAAGACAAAGGGGCAGAGTTAGCGACCCTTGTATCTCCTCTGTTTAGAAAAAGAGCCGTATGGGAATATAGTGAACTGGTACAAGAAATTAAAGCCTTAACGGGCGTACAGGAACGAACAGCCAAAAATTACATCGTAAAACTCAAAGCCAAAGAATTATTGATTGTGGACAGCCAAAATCCACAGCAATTAAGCATTGGTAAACTTATGAAAAAAATACTCAATCAAAAATAAAACACTAAAACTTACCCGTTATGAATATCGACCGAATGGAATTTGTAATGTGGATGGAGCGACTGATGGACCGCCTCGATCTACTTGCAGAACGCTTTGAAAAAGCTGAAAAGAAACGAAGTACCATCGAAGGAGAGGAATTACTCGACAATCAAGATTTAATGATAACTTTTAAAATATCCGCTCGTTCTTTACAGCGTTACCGCTCTTGAGGGGGTAGTATCTCATAAACTGTGTAAGTTAAAAAGAGGTTTTGAAAACTAGTTTTCAAAACCTCTTTTTAACTTAATTTGCAATTTTAAACATGAT
>NZ_KB894266.1 GCF_000374405.1 Riemerella columbina DSM 16469 | reverse complement strand
TTTTTTTTTTCTGGTATTTTGTATCTCTCGATACTATTAAACATAGCGTGCAACCTCTTTTTTCTTTTTTCTTTGCTTTCCGCTACCCCTAACATCCAGCTGTGAATTTTGTCTAACTCTTTAGGGTCGCACACTAAGTTTAATTGAGATTTTAATACCGGTATCAATTGCTCAGCGGTCATATTGCGTCTATTATTGCCTGTTTATCTTCTGGCTCAAAGATTTGCTCTTGGGTTAAACCTGTGAGCTTTGTGATAGCCTTTATTACTATTAGGTTGGCTATTTTTTCATTTTCTCTAGCTAGCCACCTGTCTAAGGTGCTTCTAGAGACACCTAACTCTAAGCACAAATTAGACTTGACTTTGTCAGGTCGTAATTTTTCTCTTAATAGTTGTGATACTTTCATTTTTTATATTTATTTTTGAATGTTTGAAATTGATGATGCAAATATATAAGAAATATTCTACACTTACAATGTTTTTGTAAGATTTTTCCTATATAAAAATTTAAGTTATTGATTATGAGTGATAAAAAAATAACATCTGTTGATAGAATTAAAGAGTATATAGATTATAAAGGTATATCTATTCGTAAATTTGAAGAAAGTGTGGGGTTTTCAAACGGCTCTTTCGCAAGTCAATATAAGAATAATAGAACGATAGGAGTAGATAAGGTAGAAAATATCTTAAATGTTTATACCGAAATTAATCCAGAATGGCTCTTAGTAGGTAGAGGTAATATGCTAAAAGATTCTCACGAAAACCAAGATAGCGGCATTGTAATACACAAAGGAAATAGAAAGACAAGAGATACAATACACGAGATACAAGATGTACCATTGTATGATTTAGAGGCTACGGCAGGGCTTCAAGCTTTATTTAAAAGTGGTAAACAGGCTAATATTTTGGCTAATATTCGTATTCCTAATATCCCTAACTGTGATGGTGCTATTACGATTACTGGGGATAGTATGTATCCATTATTAAAATCAGGAGATATTATTATGTATAAGGAAGTCTCTGTAGATGTACAAAGTATCTTTTTTGGAGAGATGTATTTACTTGGTGTTATGGTAGATGACTATGAGGAAATGATTACTGTTAAGTATGTGCAAAAATCCGATTTGGAAGGGCATATTAAATTGGTTAGTCAAAACCAGCATCATCAACCCAAAGATGTACCATTGCAAAGGGTCACGGGTATGGCAATGATAAAAGTGAGCATTAGAAAAAATACAATGTTTTAGATTGTTATAAACTATAGAAATTATGTTAGTAGATGTGTTTTTATGGGTAATGATTGTATTTGTGTTTATTTCGCCTATCCTCGTTTTAATTTTAGCAATAAGAAATAGTCGGATTATAAACAAAAAGAAGGCATTGTTATCTAAAAATAACACTTTGTATAATGCTATAAATGGTCTTGAAGAAGAAGTTAAAACTTTGCAGGATATAATTAGCAAAAAAGATATATTACTCAATCAGAACACCCACGAGATAGATTTATTAAATAAGGAAATAGAAAGAAACAAAAATTTGGTTATTGATAAAGGAAATGAAATTATAAACTTAAAAAATGTTATTAGTAAAAAAGAAGATTTACTTAATCAAAATGCCAAAGAAAAACATACATTTATAAAAGATATTGAACTGTACAAAGGTTTGGCTACAGATAGGGACGAAGAAATCAAAAGGTTGACAAATAAAGATTCTGAAAACATTAAAGTTAAAGATAAAGCAATATCAACAACACTTACAAATGAAGATGTTTTCTTCTTTAATGAATATGAGTTTAAAAAAGCGAAGGGCGAACTTTCTTATTATAACTATAGTTTGGAAAGTCAAATTTTAGGGCGTAAAGGACCTAAAATAATTTCACTAATTAAAAATGCAGTAAGATATAGCATAGAAAAAAAACAAGAGCTCACGATAAACCATGAAAGTTGGCTAGATAATTTAGAATACAACGAAATAAAGAAAAGAATTGATGAAGAAAGTGCGTCTGGATTAGTTCCTGAAATTACAGAGTCTTTTATCAGTGATCTTGAAACTCTGCTTTACAAATACCAAATGATTTATAAGAAAAATCAATATGGAAATATTAAAATGCAGGTGGATCTATTAAGGGAAGCTAGAGAGGCAGAAGAAAAAATAAAAGAACTTCAAAAAATTGAAAACAGGCTAAATAATAAGCGTGACCGTATTTCTCAAAAAGTTAAAGATGCTGTATGGAATAGAGATGGCGGTAGGTGCGTGGAGTGTGGTAGTTCTGAAAAAATAGAGTTTGATCACATTATTCCTTTTTCAAAGGGTGGGTCTAACACCTACCGAAATATACAGTTGCTTTGTGAATCATGTAATAGGAAAAAGTCTAATAAAATTGGTTGATATGGATTCTATAGAAAAAGGTAAATTGTTTGAGGATTATGTTCAAAATGTAATGTTTCCAGATGAACGCTATTCTATAGTTAGAAAAACGCACAATTTTGAAGAAGTGCAACAAAGGCACATTGAAGATTGTGTAAATCCTGATTTTACATTCAAACGAAGACGCACGGGAAAAGAGTATAGTGTAGAAGCGAAATTTAGAAAGGCAAAAGATTATAAGGTTGAAGTCTGCACAAAAGAGCAATTAGAAAGATACAGAAAATATGACGAAAATTCGCCTACATTTATTGCTTTAGGGGTAGGGGATAACCCCAGCGAACCTGCAATATTACTTTTCTTTCATATTAGCCAGCTAAAATCCACAAAGGTGTTTTTGCCTACATTTTTTCAGAAACACTATTTTAAAGTTGGATGCCCCGTATTTTCAAACTACCTAGAAAAATTATTGAAATGAAACCAAAGTTTAATGATAGGATGCTGCAATTGCCAGACTTACTAATTGAGCATAAAGTGATTCGATTTAAAAAAGAATTTACGGATGCAATCGGTATAAAAGTATCTGGATTTAATAGGATAAAAAATAAGCCTTCTTACAACTTTACACCTGAACAAATACATAAAGCTGGGGATATATTCAATATTAATTACAACTGGATTTTCGGCATTTCTGAGAAGTTATTTCAAAAGAAAAATCGAGATAAAGAACTCAAAAAGTGCACAGATTTGAAAAATCAATAAAATTAATTATCCTAAAAATCAAATAGTTATAATTTTTAAAAAGATGAAAAAAGAGAAAAAAATCTCCCTCTCTCTCCGC
>NZ_KB894265.1 GCF_000374405.1 Riemerella columbina DSM 16469 | reverse complement strand
AAAAATATTTAAAAATATTTTGATAATAAAAAATAAGTTGTATCTTTGCAGTCCGAATTCAAACACGGGGCGCAGGAGATTAAAAATTTACTTTTTAGGGATTAAAAAAATATCGAAAAATATTTTGGTAATTCAAAAATAAATTTTACTTTTGCACTCGCAAATCTAACGAAGTCTGACAGGCGAGATTAGAGGAAGCGAAAAGAAATAGAGAACATTGAAATACATATAACAACCAAGTAAGGATAAAAACCAAAGCGTAAAAAAAACTTTGAGTGAGACAGGAAGAACATACAATGGAGAGTTTGATCCTGGCTCAGGATGAACGCTAGCGGGAGGCCTAACACATGCAAGCCGAGCGGTATTTTTTCTTTAGCTTGCTAAAGAGAAGAGAGAGCGGCGCACGGGTGCGGAACACGTGTGCAACCTGCCTTTATCTGGGGGATAGCCTTTCGAAAGGAAGATTAATACCCCATAATATATTGATTGGCATCGATTAATATTGAAAACTCCGGTGGATAAAGATGGGCACGCGCAAGATTAGATAGTTGGTGAGGTAACGGCTCACCAAGTCAATGATCTTTAGGGGGCCTGAGAGGGTGATCCCCCACACTGGTACTGAGACACGGACCAGACTCCTACGGGAGGCAGCAGTGAGGAATATTGGACAATGGGTGAGAGCCTGATCCAGCCATCCCGCGTGAAGGACGACGGACCTATGGTTTGTAAACTTCTTTTGTGCAAGAATAAACCCAGATACGTGTATTTGGCTGAAGGTATTGTACGAATAAGCACCGGCTAACTCCGTGCCAGCAGCCGCGGTAATACGGAGGGTGCGAGCGTTATCCGGATTTATTGGGTTTAAAGGGTCCGCAGGCGGGCTTGTAAGTCAGTGGTGAAAGCCTACAGCTTAACTGTAGAACTGCCATTGATACTGCGAGTCTTGAGTATAGTTGAGGTAGCTGGAATGAGTAGTGTAGCGGTGAAATGCATAGATATTACTCAGAACACCAATTGCGAAGGCAGGTTACCAAGTTATAACTGACGCTGAGGGACGAAAGCGTGGGGAGCGAACAGGATTAGATACCCTGGTAGTCCACGCCGTAAACGATGCTAACTCGTTTTTGGATTTTCGGATTCAGAGACCAAGCGAAAGTGATAAGTTAGCCACCTGGGGAGTACGACCGCAAGGTTGAAACTCAAAGGAATTGACGGGGGCCCGCACAAGCGGTGGATCATGTGGTTTAATTCGATGATACGCGAGGAACCTTACCAAGGCTTAAATGGGAATTGACAGGTTTAGAAATAGATCTTTCTTCGGACAATTTTCAAGGTGCTGCATGGTTGTCGTCAGCTCGTGCCGTGAGGTGTTAGGTTAAGTCCTGCAACGAGCGCAACCCCTGTCACTAGTTGCCATCATTCAGTTGGGGACTCTAGTGAGACTGCCTACGCAAGTAGAGAGGAAGGTGGGGATGACGTCAAATCATCACGGCCCTTACGCCTTGGGCCACACACGTGATACAATGGCCGGTACAGAGGGCAGCTACACTGCGAAGTGATGCNAATCTCGAAAGCCGGTCTCAGTTCGGATTGGAGTCTGCAACTCGACTCTATGAAGCTGGAATCGCTAGTAATCGCGCATCAGCCATGGCGCGGTGAATACGTTCCCGGGCCTTGTACACACCGCCCGTCAAGCCATGGAAGCTGGGGGTACCTGAAGTCGGTGACCGTAAAAGGAGCTGCCTAGGGTAAAACTAGTAACTAGGGCTAAGTCGTAACAAGGTAGCCGTACCGGAAGGTGCGGCTGGAACATCTCATTTTAGAGACTCATTTGGAGTATAAACAAAAAAAGAAAGTTTTACTTAAAGTAAGCTTTGGTTTTTTACTGGTTGGTTGTAATATATAAGAATAAACCCCTAGAGATTAGTATCAGGGAAGAGGGATTTTAGATTATAGATTAGAAATTATAGATGACTTAATTTAGAATTTATAATTTATAATTCATGAAGTCTCGTAGCTCAGCTGGTTAGAGCGCTACACTGATAATGTAGAGGTCGGCAGTTCGAGCCTGCCCGAGACTACTAATTAAGGAAGTTTTGAGTTGGGAGTTTTAAGTTTTTAACTTAGCCCTTTTAACTTAATACTTGAAACAGGGGGAATTAGCTCAGCTGGCTAGAGCGCCTGCCTTGCACGCAGGAGGTCAAGGGTTCGACTCCCTTATTCTCCACAATATTGTATAAAGTATGCAAGTACAAAGTACAAAGTATGAGGGTTATATGATGATGTAAAATAGAAGTACGAGAGCCGTATGACTTACATTATACATATTACAGTAATACAAGAAACAAGCACATTGACATTAACGGTAAAAAAGACATCACAAAGAGAAAACCGAGCACTTATAAGTGCTTGAGTAACCAAAAAATTAGGAAAGAAATCGTTAAGGGCGTATGGCGGATGCCTAGGCTTTCAGAGGCGACGAAGGACGTGGTAAGCTGCGAAAAGCTACGGGGATTGGCACACACGAATTGATCCGTAGATATCCGAATGGGGCAACCCGGCAGGTTGAAGGCCTGTCACCTCGTAAGAGGAGCGAACCCGGAGAACTGAAACATCTAAGTACCCGGAGGAAAAGAAATCGAAGAGATTCCGTAAGTAGTGGCGAGCGAAAGCGGATTAGCCCAAAAGCTTTTATATGTTTATTAGAACACTTTGGAAAGAGTGGCCATAGCGGGTGATAGCCCCGTATAAGAAAAGCATACATAAGTGATAAATGAGTAGGGCGGGACACGTGAAATCCTGTCTGAATATGGGGGGACCATCCTCCAAGGCTAAATACTCCTGAAAGACCGATAGTGAACAAGTACTGTGAAGGAAAGGTGAAAAGCACTTCGAATAGAAGGGTGAAAGAGAACCTGAAACCGTACGCCTACAAGCGGTCGGAGCAGCATTAAGTTGTGACGGCGTGCCTTTTGCATAATGAGCCTACGAGTTAATTTTACTAGCGAGGTTAAGGACTTAAGGTCCGGAGCCGGAGCGAAAGCGAGTCTGAATAGGGCGAATAGTTAGTAGGATTAGACGCGAAACCTTGTGATCTACCCATGGGCAGGTTGAAGCTTTGGTAACACAAAGTGGAGGACCGAACCGGTTGACGTTGAAAAGTCTTCGGATGACCTGTGGGTAGGGGTGAAAGGCCAATCAAACTGGGAGATAGCTCGTACTCTCCGAAATGCATTTAGGTGCAGCGTCGATGTTAAGTTTATTAGAGGTAGAGCTACTGATTGGATGCGGGGGTTTCATCGCCTACCAATTCCTGACAAACTCCGAATGCTAATAAATGTTCGTCGGCAGTGAGGGCATGGGTGCTAAGGTCCATGTCCGAGAGGGAAAGAACCCGGACCANCAGCTAAGGTCCCNAAATNTATNCTAAGTTGAAANAACGCGGTTGAACTGCATTGACAGCTAGGATGTTGGCTTGGAAGCAGCCATTCATTTAAAGAGTGCGTAACAGCTCACTAGTCGAGCGGTTCGGCATGGATAATAATCGGGCATAAGNATANTACCGAAGCTATGGGATGTATTAATACATCGGTAGGAGAGCATTCTATCGGCGCAGAAGCAGTATCGCGAGGTATTGTGGAGCTTATAGAAAAGAAAATGTAGGCATAAGTAACGATAAAGGGGGCGAGAAACCCCCTCACCGAAAGACTAAGGTTTCCTCAGCCATGCTAATCAGCTGAGGGTTAGTCGGGACCTAACGCGCAC
>NZ_KB894264.1 GCF_000374405.1 Riemerella columbina DSM 16469 | reverse complement strand
CGGAACTATTAAAAACCATACGATTCTTAAAAATCAATATCTAAATGTATCTGAATTATATCAAGATTTTGCTCAATTCTTCTCCTACTACAACCTCTACAGAAGACACGGTTCACTTAGGAAGGAACTTAAGGTTAAAACTCCGATACAAGCCATCGAAAAGTGGTTCGAATTAAAACCTGAAATTTTTAGAATAAATCCTAAAATATTTGAACAAAAAATTATATCTTTACAAAACAATTTTGACCAACTTCATCTATAACCTTGTGAAACTTGACAGGTAATCATAAATCTTCTATATTTGCCGTTTATAAACCATTAAATGAGAATATTTTTATTTATAATATTATTGTTAGGTTTTCAGGTTAAAGCCCAATCTACGGAAATTAAAAATATCATTGTCAAACTGGATAAAGCCGACCTTGAAGGCAAAACCGAAATGGTAGATGCTAAAATCCAGCAACTATTAAAGGATAACAAATACAACACAAAGAATTTAGCATTAATCAAAGCCTTTCAAGGTCGATTAGCAACCCGAAAAGAAGATTTCGAAAATGCCCAAGGTTTGATTGATAAAGCCTTTGTTTATGCCGAAAAATCCAAAGATTCAGAAGCATTGGCTTACACCAATTATGTGCAATCCTTTTACTACCGATATTTAAACATCAATAATCTAAGTTTAGAGTATGTCAATAAAGCCTTAGAATTATTACCCAAAAACACCGATTATTATTTAGAATCCAGGTTGTTTTATAATCTCTACGGGCTCTATTCAGATTGGGATAATGTTGAGAAAAGTGAAGAATACATCAATCTTTGTATGCAATCTGCACGAAAAGCCAAAGATTATGATATGATTGCCAATGCGTATTCAGCAAAATCGACCATTATGAGATTTCAATATGCGCAAAGTCAAAATCCTATATATCAAGATAGTGTCCTATATTACCTCAATCAAGTAGAAGTGCTTAATACACAACAGCCCAATAAAATATCCCCAAGAACTTATGCCATTTCTACCATAAACACTGCTAATTATTATTTTGAAAGATGGATGAGGCGTAAGAATAGCACTTTGAGGGACGGCATTTTATTATACCTAAACAAAACCCACAATGCCCTCAAAACAGTCTATGATAAAGACGAAATTTTAGCCAATGCCATGGGAATAGAAGCCAGTATAGCAATGGATGAAAAACGTTGGGATAGAGCCGAAAAGTTATTTCAAAATGCATATACAATGCTTTTGAATCACAAACCACCACTATATTATACACTTACCAATATCAGCGAAGGACTTACACAACTCTATACCCAACAAGGTAACTATCAAAAAGCGTTATATTACAAAGAGCAACAAAAAACCTTTCAAGATTCTATCTACCGAAAACAACAAATCGAAAATACCTATAAAACCGAAGCCCTCTACAAAAATAAACAAATCAAACGCGAATTAGAAATCACTCAACAAACCGCTGAAGCCCGACAAACGCGTAACTATCTACTCATTGCCGTAGTGGTATTACTTAGTGGTTCACTGTTTTTCCTATTCCGATATTCGCAACAAAAAATGAAATTCCAACGCGTAAAAGCTCTCCGACTTCAGCAGGAAAAAGCCGAAGCCGAGATGAAAATTCAACTCGAAAAAGAAGAACAAAAACGCCTGCGTGCCGAGCAAGAACTCCTTCAACTCAAAAACCAACGCATCGAGAAGGAAAACCTCGCCAAATCACTCCAAATTCAACGCAAAAACGAACTCCTTAGCAAAATCTACGCCGAGGAAGACCTTAACCTACGCAAAATCCTCCGAGACGAAAAACGCATCGACGAAAGTTTGGAAGCCTCACTCAATGAGTTCAAAAGCATCCAACCACAATTTTTCGAGCAACTCAACGAACTATCGGGAGGCAAACTCACGCCTTTAGACCAACGCTACTGCGGCTATCTGTACCTCAATCTATCGACGAAAGAAATCGCCACTCTTTTCTCTGTAGAACCCAAAAGCGTGAGAATGACCAAATACCGTATCAAACAAAAACTCAATATTGGCGAGCAATCTTTGGAAGATTTTTTACAAAGTTTAAAAGGGTAATTTTTATTTTTGGGCGTGCCCCTCTGCCTTTTTTAGGAAAGGTAGAGCGTCGGTCTACGGACAGTCGTTCTTTTTTGTCTTCTTCGACTTCGCTCAGAATGACAAAAAAGGAACTCCAACAATGCCCTCCGCCCTCACGCAGTAACACCGCTGAGTATCTCTTCCAAATCGTAGTTGATAGCACTTTCATTATTTTCAATCTCGTGGAAGTTTTTATAAATAGAAATTTTACTACCCGCACTAGTGATGAGCCTGTCGTAATTATCAAAATCAGCCCAAGTACAAGGGTTAAGAGGAACTTCTTTTTTCGTTTTAGAATGGATAATAGTGTAACTATACATATCAAATCCGCCACGGCTGATACCCTCCATATTATACAATTCTTCTAACTCAAGCGTTCGCCTAATGATGAATCTACCATTGCTTTTTTCCCAATGCATAGGATAATCCATTCCGTATTTCCTCTGTCGCTCCTCTTTCATCTGCCAACCTTTACCGATTTCAAAACGGCTTAGGCGTTTATCAATCGTAATTTTGTATTTATCAAAATGATGCTCTTCTGTATCACACCAAATCGAAATATTTCGGTCATCTACAAACCTCCCACCACCAAACCAAGTATCATTATGTGGGATAAACAATTGAGCGGTAATTATCGGCGGCGAGCAAATCGCTGTCCAACAATAAACATTTTCCTCATACTTTTTTCGATTGCCTCCCATCGCAAAATAGATAAAATGGCGACCATCGGGGGATATATCGCAACGACTAGGGTACAACCTCCCATAAAATGCAGAGCCAAGTACAAATCTCGCACTCGCCTTATCATATTTCATCTCAATAAGATAATTCCGAAAGGCAGTTTTTCTGTAAATAAACAGAATCGTTCTCTTTTCAGAAATAAATCCTACTATTTTTGGGATATTCATTTTTTGGATTTGATGGTGTTATTTTGTGCTTTTAATAAATAAACTCAGACTTCTAATAATTTCTAAATTCTTCAGCCTTTTCGCTAGTTGAAACAGACTTCTCATAGTTTTTATTTTAGGATTATTAAATATTGCAAAAAACTAAAAACGCCCTACTTCCTCTACCGTAGCCATTGAAGATTTATTGATGGTAGTAGTGATAGGATTTTTTACGGCTTTATAACGAATTTTAGACATAGAAGAGGCTTTCACCTCTAATGATTTTTCCACCACACAATTGACTTTTGCCATAGAGTCGGCGGTTATTTTTACATCGGAACTTATTAAGTTTTCCAAATTTGCGATGGAATTTGCATCTGCCTTTATTTGAGTATTTTTTGCTGTGCCTTCCCAATTTGCTCGACCCGAATTGGATACATTCAGCACCAAATCATCCGTTTTAATTTTTCCTTTTATTTGTGCTCCCATAGAGGCATCTGCCATTATTTTATTTGATTCAAAATCAGCATTGATTTCAGCACCGGAAACAGCATTGATCTTTGCTTCATTTACTTTAAAATTTCCTTTCACTTTTCCACCAACTGATGCGTTGATTTGCAATTTTTTACCATTGAAGTCATTGTAGGCAATTGTACCCGAAGAGCAAGACAGCGTCGTATTATCTGTACTAAAATTTCCTTTTATATTGATGTTTGCATTAGAGTCTGCAATCCATTCCGTAACACTTTTTGCTGTCAGTTGAACCTGTGTTTTTGGCGCACTAATGTTGATCATTCCCGTTTCGAATCCATCATAAGTAATGAATAAAGTATCCCGCTTCACTTCCGCTTGTATATACTTTAGATAATGAGATTTGATAACTGCCTCATTGGTTCTCCCAGTCATTGCCTCTAAGGTAATTCCTTGATCTACATGTACCGTATGGAAATTCTGCAAGGTCACTTGCTTTTGTTGTAATTCATCGGTGCGTTGTTGTGCGTAAGTAGTACACCACATCGTGAATGTCATACCTATTATGAATATCGTTTTCATTTTTTAATAATAATTATTAATGTATATCCGTTTATACACCTAATTTCCTGTTATAGCAGCTATAATCACCCTATCGAATAATCGTTCTCCAAAATATCGCCTGTTTAGCTTGTATACAAATTCATTTAAGTATAATTGAAGATATTTGCCTTTGATTTTGTGGTAATTAC
>NZ_KB894263.1 GCF_000374405.1 Riemerella columbina DSM 16469 | reverse complement strand
TTGTACTCATCAAAAACATAGCTCTGTACCATACAAGAAAAGGAAGATTTGAATTTTCCATAATAGTGCCACTGCGTAAAGAGGTGCGAAAACCACAAGATTTACACTCATAACATTCTTTGTCTCTCTTCCAATAATGTGTTGTATTTGAGCATTTTTTGCAAACCACTCCATGCTTGTCGCGCTCTTCTTTGAAATGCTTACGACAACTCTGCTCATCTCCAAACTCAGCTGTAAAAGTAAATAAGTTCATACGGATTATATTCTAAATTTAGTGCAAATATAATACTTATAGGTGTAATTAAGGATATTCAATTTTTTTTATTATCTCAAAAAAAACAGCCTTATACTTTATTGTATAAAACTGTTTTTTCAGCATGTGTTTAAATCCAGACTATCGTTTGTCTTTGAGTGACCAACCGGTTTTTAATCCGATGATGAATGAAACCAAAAGCACTTCTCCTAATGCTAATAGAATATCGCCAGGCACACGCATCCAGCGTAGGAAATTCATAATGTCTGTTTGCATAAACTCAGCCGAACGGGCGTACCAATAGCCTTCTTTTATCGAGGCGGCAGATTGCATAATTCCTATAGGTAATATACTCACGCTAACCATTACAAACAAGCCGATGTTGGTCAGCCAAAAAGCCCATCCTATCAATTTATCATTCCAGTTTCTGTCAGGGTATAGTCCACGCAACACAAATAGCATCAGCCCAATACCTAAAATTCCGTACACACCAAATAAGGCCGCGTGACCGTGAACCGCTGTGGTATTAAGTCCTTGCAGGTAATACAATGCAATAGGTGGATTGATGGCGAATCCGAAGATACCCGCACCTAAAAAATTCCAAAAACACATTGCAATAAAACAGTATATTGGCCATTTGTAAGCCTGTATCCATTGGGTAGATTTGCTCACTTGGTAGTTTTGATATGCTTCTATACCGATGAGCACTAAAGGAACAATTTCCAAGGCACTAAATGTAGCACCTAATGCCAATACTGAAGTGGGTGTAGCACTGAAATACAAGTGATGGAAAGTTCCTAAAATACCACCTGCTAAAAAGACTATTGTGGAGAAAAGTACAGCGGTGGTTGCTGATTTTAAGCGAAGTAATCCCAATCGTGTAAATAAAAAGGCTGCCACGACTGTTGCAAATACTTCAAAGAAGCCTTCTACCCAAAGGTGTACTACCCACCATCTCCAATATTCGGCGATAGCCATATGGGTTTGTCTGCCGTACATCAATCCAGCGCCATAGAACATCGCAATAGCTACTGCGGAAAGTGTGAATAAAATCAATAAATGTCTATCACTATCTTTTTTCTTAAGGGCTGGTAATAAAGCTCTTACCATCAGGAATAACCATAAGAAAAGCCCCACGAGGAGTAAGATTTGCCAGATTCTACCGAGTTCCACATATTCATAACCTTGGTGCCCCCAGAGGAAATTATCCACCAAACCTAATTTTTGCATCACCCCGAACCATTGTCCTGCCAAGGAGCCCAAAACTACGATGAGTAAAGCACCAAACAGCACATTTACACCGAGAACTTGATATTTAGGTTCGTGTCCAGAAACAGCAGGAGCGATATACAGTCCTGTGGCGAGCCAAGAGGTAGCAATCCAGAAAATAGCCAACTGCACATGCCAACTTCTCGATACCGATTGAGGCAAGTATTCATCTAACGGGAAGCCATAGAACGCGCTACCTTCCACGCCATAGTGAGCGGTAATTACGCCTGCCAACATTTGCACCAAAATCAGTAATGCTACGACCCACACATATTTGAGGGTGGCACGCATAGAGGGCGTTGGTTTCATATTTCTAAGCGGATCTTCCAGCGGTAATTTTTCGTTCAGCTCTTCTTCTTTATTTTTGGCGTGGTAGAAAACCAATAATGCCACACCGACCAATAACAACAGCACACTAAATCCTGACCACAAGTGCAGTGAAGTCGGTGGTGTGTTGCCAATTAGCGGTTCGTGAGGCCAGTTGTTGGTATAAGTTACCTCGTCGTTGGGTCTATTGGTGCTACATACCCAAGTGCTCCACGCAAAGAAAGCGTTCATTTTCCGCATTCGCTCAGGGTCTTTTATCGTATTTTTAGGAATGGCATAGCTATCCCGAAGCTCGTTCAGAGAGGCATCATTCATAAATAATTTTTGGTAATATTGAGCCAATTCCTCCTGTACCATTGCTCGTTCTTTGCTGAGTACAATTTCGTTTTTAGCCTCATCAAAAGTATTTTTTCTGATCTCTTTTTTCAGGAGAGCTTGGTATCTGGCTTGCTCATCATCAGGGAGTTGAGCATAGGTCTTGCCATCTTTTTTCGCCAAAGCGTTCAGTAGCAAAGTGGCTTCTCTGTGGAGATAGTCCGCCGTCCAGTCTGGAGCGATGTAAGCACCATGTCCCCAAATACTCCCAACAGTCTGACCACCAATGGATTGCCAAACATTCTGTCCGTCTTTAATATCTTGCCCAGTCGCCAATACAGTGCCATCTTCAGCGATGATTTTGTCTGGGATGGGCGGTACATTTCTATAAATTTCTATTCCGAAGAAAATAAGTACGGCAAAGGAGCCGATAATCACGGCGGCGAGCCATTGCCAAAGTTTTCGTGGTGTCATAATGATCTGATTTTTAAGTGTTTTTTAATAATAGGAATTGTAACTGTTATTTTAGATGAAAAAGCCAATTCTGCATATAAAGTATTTTTTTTAAAGTCATTAAAATTTTAAATTTTTTAACTGGATTGACGGAGTTCCTTTTCTAATGCGATGGCTTGCGGAAACAAAATATTATTCTCGATGTGGATATGCTTATGTAGGTCATTCTCAAACTCTTGCAACATTGCATAAGTAACTTGGTAGGTGTTGCACGCATCTGCTGGCGGAGTATAATCGTGGGTGAGTTGGGCAATGGTTCGGAAGCGTTCGCCCTCCACATCGTGTTCTTCTTTCATCATATCAACAGGATTTTCTACCGTTCCAAATTGGGCAGTAGGCACGGGTTGATGCATATATTTGGCTTTTACCAAATTTTTAATGAAAGGGAAGAGGATCAATTCTTCTTTTTTCAGATGGGCTGCCAGATCCTTTGCCGATTGGTCAAATTGAGCTTTGACTTCAAAAAGTTCAGGGTGGCGTTCGCCGTGCACTTTACAAAGTTTATCCAAAAAAGCTTGGATGATGGGCGTTTTTTCTTCCACATAGCGGTGGTGCATTTTTTCAATATAATCCACCAATAAATCCAGCGGAAAATGCTTAAAATCGATCTCTCCACCCGAGGTAGAGGGGAGGTTTTCCAGCTCGTGATAAATCTGCTGTGGCGAGATATTTTTGTCTTTGCAAGCGGCTTCTATGGTGCGTCCACCACGGCAGCAGAAGTCTATTTTGTGTTTTTTGAAGACCGCAGCAGTTCTGAAATCCTCTGCTACAATCTCTCCAATGAGTTGATTTTGTAAGTCCATTGTATTAGTTATTTTTTTGATAATGATTTAAATTTTATTTCGGATAATTTTGTCTTAAATTAAAATAAAAAAAACTATGAGATTAAGAGTTTGGTTTTCTGGTTTTTAACATCGGTTGCCATTTCCAAAAGCGTGGTGGAATCCAGCATTTTATTGATTTCGTTTCGCACTTGGGTATATTTAAAATGGAGTGGACAAGGGTTCTCATCGCCGCAAGAGAGGAAGCCCATACCGCACGCCGAAAACAGCATATTGCCATCAATGGCTTCTACAATGGCTTTCACTTTGATTTGGTTAAGGCGTTCTTTTTCAATCTCAAAACCGCCATATGGCCCCTTGACAGAGCGGATGATGTTGGCTTTGGTCAGTTGGCTCAAAATTTTAGCGGTAAATGCCTCGGGGCTACCGATATTTTCTACCACATCAGGGAGTTTTACCCGCCGATTTTGCATCGACTCTATTGCGATGAACACCGCTGCCTTAATCCCATATTTACACGCCTTGGAGAACATAAATCCACTGAATTGATACGGCAAAGGTACAACATAATTTTATTTCGGACAATTTTATCTGAAATAAATATTAATTTTCATGTATATCCGTTTTCATGCCTAAGCCCCTGTTATAGCAGCTATAATCACCCTATCGAATAATCGTTCTCCAAAATATCGCCTGTTTAGCTTGTATACAAATTCATTTAAGTATAATTGAAGATATTTGCCTTTGATTTTGTGGTAATTACCTAATAAATTTCGTTTCGCATTACTTATAAATATATGAACCCATCGCAATGTTTCCTTTGTGGTTGCTTTGCTTGATTTTTCAGTCACATATATTTCAACATAATTAGATATATCAACATAGGAAGTACTTTTATCAGTGAATACGATAG
>NZ_KB894262.1 GCF_000374405.1 Riemerella columbina DSM 16469 | reverse complement strand
AGTGATGAGTTTTAAGTGATAAGTGGCTTATAGCCTTCGGCTTACTGCATAAAGCGATGTTTGAGTGATTGCCTGAAGCCTTTAGCCTACGGCATATAGCCGTCAAAAAACTAAGTTCTAAGCTCTCACCTCTAATCTCTTTTTTCGAAAAAAAGTTGTATAATACGCGCGCTACGCAGGAATTAACCTGTGTGTGTGTGTGTGTGTGTGTGTGTGTGTGTGTGTGTGTTTACACAATTTTCTGAAACTACCAAATTATTTGGGTGGTTTTTTTGATTTTTTTTTATGTTGCTGGTATTGCGTGTCATAACGGCGACAAAGGTACAATAATTTTTTTATTGTGCAAGAGAATTTAGAAATTAGAACTTGGATATTAGATTTTAGAAGAATTATAAATGCTAAATTATAAATTATAAATTAAAAGTGAAGAGTTAAGAGTTTTGAGTAGCTTATTGCTTATAGCCTACTGCTTGATGCCTAAAGCAAGTTTTGAAGGATGAGTGAAGAGAGTTGAGTGGCTTTCTGCCTGCTGCTTATTGCCTATGACTGTTATTGTCTAAATTCCAAGTTCTAGCCTCTAATCTCTAAACCATTAGTACATTCTCACATCACTACAATAATTTCCCTCTTGCCAAATCAATTAAAAATTGTAAATTTACTGACTTAAAATTCCAAACGAAATCTAAAACTTATTACATGAATACACAAGCCTTTGTTCATCGCCACATCAGCCTCAACGAGCAGGATACACAAGCGATGCTAGAGAAAATTGGAGTGTCTTCTTTAGAAGAACTCATCAACCAAACCATCCCTAGTGAAATTAGAGCAGAAAAAGAATTAAGCATTTCAGAACCCTTATCGGAATACGAAATGCTTTTGCATTCTAAGACATTAGCCAGTAAAAATCATTTATTCGATACTTATATCGGATTTGGCTATTATAATACCATTATGCCTTCGGCGATACAAAGAAATATTTTTGAAAATCCAAGTTGGTACACCGCTTATACCCCTTATCAAGCAGAAATTGCACAGGGTAGATTAGAAGCCTTACTAAACTTCCAAACTGTAGTTTCGGAATTAACGGGTTTTCCACTGGCTAACGCCTCATTACTAGACGAAGGAACTGCCGCTGCAGAAGCCATGCATATGTTTTTTGAAAGCAGAACCAAAGACCAAAAGAAAAACGGCGTGGTTCGCTTTTTTGTTTCCGACTTAGTCTTTCCACAAACCATTGCCGTACTCAAAACTAAAGCAGAAGGCTTAGGAATAAACATCGTGGTAGGTGACCATAAGGATGGCTCTTTAGTAGACGATACTTTCTTCGGGGCATTACTACAATACCCTGGCAAAAATGGCATCGTTATCGACTATACCGAAACAATTGCTCAATATAAAACACACCAAATACAAGTTGCCGTAGCTTGCGACCCTTTAGCCTTAGTTAAACTAAAATCACCTGCCAGCTTAGGCGCTGATTGTG
Source organism: Riemerella columbina DSM 16469 (assembly GCF_000374405.1). GTDB lineage: Bacteria > Bacteroidota > Bacteroidia > Flavobacteriales > Weeksellaceae > Riemerella > Riemerella columbina. The sequence goes on along the minus strand of NZ_KB894262.1, from coordinate 131,243 downwards.
CAGTAGGAACTACCCAAAGATTTGGAATTCCAATGGGCTATGGTGGACCACACGCAGCGTTTTTCGCTTGTAAAGAACAATACAAAAGAGATATTCCAGGAAGAATCATCGGGGTATCGCAAGATATGTATGGTAAGAGAGCCTTAAGAATGGCGTTACAAACCCGAGAGCAACATATCAAAAGAGAACGCGCCACTTCTAATATTTGTACCGCACAGGTTTTATTAGCCGTAATGGCAGGAATGTATTGTGTTTATCATGGTTCAAAAGGTTTAGCCGCTATTGCAGATAAAATCCATTATAGAGCTAATGCCGTAGAAGAATGCCTAAAAATTTTAGGTTACGATGTGGTAGAAGAGCCTTCTTTTGATACCGTAAAAATCAGACTGAGCGAAGATGAAAAACAAGCGCTAATGATGCTGATGAGAGGACAAAACATCAACCTCAACTATTTTACCGAAGGAATTGTAAGCCTTTCTGTAGATGAAGCGTCTATAGAGCCAAAACTTCAAAAACTAGTAGATGCGTTTGCTAATTTTAAAGCAAAACAGAGTTTTAAAATTAATATTAAAGACACCTACCAAATTCCTAGCGAATTATTGAGAACAGACGATATTTTAAAAGAAGAAGTCTTTAATAAATACCATACCGAAACCGAATTGATGCGATACATTAAGCGTTTAGAACGAAAAGATTTATCGCTTACACATTCTATGATTTCTTTGGGGTCTTGTACCATGAAACTCAACGCCGCGACACAAATGTTGCCACTTTCTTGGGCAGAATGGGGAGCAGTACATCCATTTGTACCCATGGAGCAAGCAGGCGGTTATCAATTAATGATCAGTGAGCTAGAAAAAGATTTAGCCGAGATTACAGGCTTTGCAGGGACTTCACTTCAACCTAACTCTGGTGCTCAAGGCGAATATGCAGGCTTAATGGTCATTAGAGCCTATCATCAATCGCGTGGTGAGGGCCATAGAAATATCGTCCTTATTCCACAGTCGGCACACGGAACTAACCCTGCCTCTGCCGTGATTGCAGGAATGAAAGTCGTGGTGGTTAAAAATCTAGAAAATGGCGAAATCGATTTTGAAGACTTAAAAGCCAAAACCGAAAAACACAGCAATGACCTTGCTGCCGTGATGATTACCTACCCTTCTACTTACGGCTTCTTTGATGATAACATTAAAGACATTACACAGCTCATCCACGACCATGGCGGTCAAGTCTATATGGACGGTGCCAATATGAACGCCCAAGTCGGCTTTACTAGCCCTGGACTTATCGGTGCAGATGTTTGTCACCTCAACCTACATAAAACTTTTGCCATTCCTCATGGTGGTGGTGGTCCTGGAGTGGGTCCTATTTGCGTAGCGGCACACTTGGTTCCATTTTTACCAAGCAACCCGAATATCAAAATCGGTAGCGAAGCATCTATTGATGCCATTTCTTCGGCACCTTACGGTTCTGCCTTAGTACAAAATATTTCTTATGCTTATATCAAAATGCTAGGCACCGAAGGTTTGAAAAAAGCAACAGAACATGCCATCCTTAATGCCAATTATTTAAAAGATAGACTAAAGGAACACTATCCTATTCTTTATGCTAATAAAAATGGTAGAGTGGCACACGAATGTATTGTAGATTTTAGACCATTCAAATCGGCAGGAATAGAAGTAGCAGATATTGCTAAGCGTTTGATAGACTATGGCTTCCATGCTCCTACAGTAAGTTTCCCAGTAGCAGGAACACTAATGATAGAACCTACCGAATCGGAAAGCAAAGAAGAACTAGACCGCTTTGTAGAAGCGCTTATTTCCATTAAAAAAGAAATAGACGAAGTGGTAGAAGGCACAGCCGATAAAACCAACAACCTTTTGAAAAATGCACCACATACTGAGCAAGTCATCATTTCCGATGATTGGGATAAACCTTACAGCAGAGAGCGTGCAGCATATCCTTTGGATTGGGTAAGAGAGCATAAATTCTTTGCTTCGGTATCTCGTGTAGATGAGGCGTATGGCGATAGAAACTTAATCTGTACTTGCGCCCCAATCAAAAACTATATGTAACCACGGATAGAATTTTTATATTACAAAGCGATAGCCATAGTCTATCGCTTTTTTTAGCTTTAAAAATTGATTTTTTTCAGGTTAAATAATTATGAATTTTTTGTTTTAAGATTAAAGAAGTATGTTTAAATTTGCGAAAAATAAAAACGGATTTAAAACATGAATATTTTCAACGATACTAAAGTCGCTTTTGCGGATAAAACTACGGCTCAATTGGAAAAAGCCAAATGGATGTTTACTATGATTCAATACCCGAGTATGACCAATATTGGGATAAAACTTTTGAATTTTACCGTTAAAAATAATTTTCCTTTTGTAGAAAATATCGTTAGAAATACCCTTTTTGAACAATTTTGTGGTGGCGAAACCAGAGAACAAAGTCAGAAAGTAGTCAATGCAATGTACCAACACCACATCGGCAGTATTTTCGACTATGCCATTGAAGGTAAAGAAGAGGAAGCCACTTTTGACCATACTTGCCACGAAATAAAACAAAATATCCTCTACGCTGAAGGTAACCCTGCCATTCCTTTTGTAGTATTTAAACCAACAGGATTTGGTAGGTTGGATTTATACGCCGATGTACAAGCGGGAAAAACCTTAAACACAGAAGAGCAAGCCGAATGGCAACGCGTGGTAAAACGCTATGAAGAGGTTTGCCAATTGGCACATCAAAAGAATGTAATCGTAATGGTGGACGCCGAAGAAACTTGGATTCAGTCCGCCGTAGATGATTTGGTAAACGAAATGAAAGCGAGATACAACAAAGAAAGAGCCATCGTTTGGAATACCATACAAATGTACCGCACAGGAAGATTAGAATATCTAGAAGCCGACTTACAACGCGCTACGGAAAAAGGTTACTATTTGGGCTATAAATTTGTAAGAGGTGCTTATATGGAAAAAGAAAGAGCGCGTGCCAAAGAAATGGGCTACCCCTCACCTATCCAACCCAACAAACAAGCCACCGATGACAACTACAATGCAGCGATAGATTTTGTAATGCAACACCTCGATAAGATTTCTGCCTTTTTTGGAACGCATAACGAGCGCTCGACCCAAATTGTAATGGAAGAAATGAAGTCTAAAAACTTGGCACATAACGACCATAGAATTTATTTCGGACAATTGTATGGAATGAGTGATAATATCACTTATTTTCTAGGCAACGAAAAATATAACGCTTGTAAATATCTGCCTTACGGTCCTGTAAAAGATGTAGTTCCTTACCTTACCCGAAGAGCCCAAGAAAACACTTCTGTGGCTGGACAAACTGGTAGAGAACTTTCATTAATAGAAAGTGAACTTAAAAGAAGAAAGGCTCAATAACACAAACGGCTCATCAAAATTTTGATGAGCCATTTTTATTTTTATAACGATTTAAATTGTTCTAGCATTCGGATATCGTTCTCAAAGAACATTCGGATATCGCTCATTTGGTATAAGAGCATTACAATTCTTTCAATCCCCATTCCAAACGCATAGCCACTGTATTTATCGGGGTCTATATTTACATTTTGAAGTACCGCAGGGTCTACCATACCACATCCCATAATCTCTAGCCAACCCGTTCCTTTGGTAATACGGTAATCAGTTTCTGAGTTTAAGCCCCAATACACATCTACCTCAGCACTTGGCTCTGTAAATGGGAAATAAGACGGACGCATACGGATTTTAGACTTGCCAAAAAGCTCGGTCGTAAAAAACTGAATGGTCTGCTTTAAGTCAGCAAAACTCACTTTCTCATCAATATATAATCCCTCTATTTGGTGAAAAATACAGTGCGAACGGGAAGAAATGGCCTCATTTCTAAACACTCTACCTGGCGAAAGAATACGCATTGGTGGTTCATTATTTTCCATATACCGAATCTGTACAGATGAGGTATGCGTTCTCAGCAAAACACCTGGATTCTGCTCAATAAAGAATGTATCCTGCATATCTCTAGCGGGGTGATATTCTGGTAAATTAAGAGCGGTAAAATTATGCCAATCGTCCTCAATTTCTGGACCATCAGCGACATCAAAACCAATGGATTTAAAGATTTCGATGATTCTATTTTTTACCAAATTGATAGGATGTCTAGACCCTAGTTCCAATGGATAACCTGGACGCGTTAAGTCTTCTTTCTCCACTACTTTTTGAGTAGCCGTTGCCGATTTTAATTGCTCTAGTTTCTCAGCTACCGCTTGTTTTAGCGTGTTGATTTTCTGACCATACAATCTTTTTTGGTCACCAGGCACTTGCTTAAACTCGTTAAAAATAGCATTGATGATTCCCTTCTTACCACTGAATTTAATTCTAAATTGTTCAATTTCTTCAGGGTTTGAAGATTGAAATTGTGCAACTTCCGTTAAATAGGCTTCAATGTTTTCTAACATTTTCAAATTTTATTTGTGCAAAAATACGGTTTTTAATCCAAAAGAAAAAGCACGAAACCATCGTGCTTTCTCATTATTATAATATTTGAAATTATTTTACTTCAGAAGCATCTACGCTCACTTGTAAAGTGACTTCATTTTTAATTACACCATTCTGAACTGGAGCTTGGAAAGTTACACCAAACTCTTCTCTGTTGATGTCGGTAGGTTCTGTTTTGATAGTCGCTTTACCATCTGCCACCGTTACATTAGCTTTAAATTGTACTGGTTTTGTAATCCCTTTAATGGTTAAATTACCATCTAAAAGCGTGTTGTAATCCCCTTCAGCTTGAGGTGTTACCTTAGTGATTTCGTAAGATGCGGTTGGGAATTTCTCTACTTCAAAGAAATCTTCGTTTTTCAAGTGTCCGTCTAATTTCGCCGCTCTTTCGGCATCGTCGGTAATGTCTCTATTAGCAAGAGAATTCATATCGGCTACGAATTTTCCGCTTTCTAACTGACCGTCTTTTACCGTTAATTCCCCGCTTTCAAATTTGATATCACCAAAGTGGCTAGAGCTTTCAGATTTAAATAGTTTATAACCTTTCCACTCGATTTTACTAGTTTCTGTATCTACTTTGTAAGCGCTACCATCTGCGGTAGTGGTTACTTCTTGGCTTTCACTGGTTAATGGCTTATCTTTCCCACAAGAGGTTAAAGTTAATGCGCCTAAACTTACTGCTAAAAATAAGTTGAATAAATTCTTTGTCATTGTTAAAATTTTAATGTATTAATGGGGCTAATATAGTGATTTTTTATTTAACTTTCAACAAAATTTTTATCTATTCAAAATAAGGGAATTACACCCGCTCCAGTTCATCGGCACTGATTAGAAATTAAATGATATTGCTACTCTTCTAATTCTATCGGATTATAACCTTTTTTTTCTTGTTCATTTAATTTTTGTTTTTTTCTAAAATTATCCATCTGCTCTTGTGATAGAATCACCCCGTCTTTCTGCATAGAATTTAATAGATTTTTTCTAAAATTATCTTTTGCAGTCAGTAACTCTTGTTGTGTAACTAGCGTAGAATTTTTATATCGTTTTGGATCTACGGTAATCGTTTTACCTTTCAAATCTTTATTCGCTACTGATTTTACTAATTTAAAATCGTAATCCCCTTTTGTATCTGTAATCTTAATAATCAAACCAGGAAGACCACCAAACTTATATGGTCCATAAGGAAAGGGTATTTCTGTTGAATACCAAGCTACCCAATCTCTTCCTCTAAAATGAACTTCTGCTTTATTACATACAAAGGAATTTATCGTTTTAGTTTCGTCAATTAATTTCCAATTATTGATTTTAGAATCATGATAAGATAGCAAAGACGAGCCTACACTTCCATAAAAAATGGTTTAGTCATTTTCTTGTACGATTAAAAATTTAGAATTTGTTTTAGGAAAAGCTTTACCACTAAAGTTAATAGATTTAGCGCCACTTTTTATAGCGGCGGTGATTTCTTTAAAAAAAATAGAATCGTATTTTAATAAATTTTCACTAATAAAATAGGAACGCTTATCACTAACTTGAAGTGAAAATAACTCTTGATAAATATTTTCTGGATATAGATTATTTGGCTTTGAAGTTAATAAATAGGTAAAATCGCCACGCAAAGAATCGTTATTATAATCTTGTGCTCCTCCATAAACGAAGAATAATACAAAAATGATATTTAGAGATTTCATTATTTTCATTAAAATATTGTTTATCTAAACTCGCTCCAGTTCGTCTGCACTAATTTGAGTTTTAAAAACACCATAATTAACCGTCACTTTATTTTTAGAAATGCTTTCAATGGTTCCCACACTGGTACTGCCTTTGATGCGGACACGCTGACCTTCTCTAAGCCATACGGCGCGTTCTTTTTGGCGTTTTTCCTCTAGTTTCTCGTTGGTTTCTGCAATTTTTTCTTTTACTTCCTTGCGTTTCAGTTGCTGGTCTACCTTTCTTTTAATCACTTTTAGGCGTTTGGATTCGTCTTTGTTGGTTTCTAGTTTTCGGTATTTTTCTTGTTCTAGAATTTTCACAAAATCTCTTACCAATTCCTTTCTGGCTCTACCATTAACATACGCCTTTACAAAATTTTCAATTTTATTGCCAAATTGTAGTTTGCGGTGTTCTTCCTCGTATAATTTTTGAAAGTTAAACAGTTTTTGCTCTAATTGTTCATTCAACTTTTGTAGGTTCTCGCGTTTGCCCTCTACCGATTCCTTTTGTTCGCTCAGGTTAGACTTTAGTTTTTCAACCTCAAATTTTTCCTGCTGAAGTTTTACAATCGTCTTATCCAAATTCACCACATCTTTTTCTACTTTTTTCTTTGCTGAACGGATGATAAACGCTGGAATTTTATTTTTTTCAGCCACTTCAAAAGTAAACGAACTTCCCGCCTGGCCCACTTCCAACTTATACAAAGGTTCTAAAGTATGCTCATCAAAAAGCATGGCTGCATTTTGAGCGTTAGGCAACTGCTCTACTACCAATTTAATGTTGGTATAATGCGTAGTGATAATGGCAAAGGATTTTTTGTCGTAGAAATATTCTAAGAAACTTTCCGCCAAAGCCCCACCCAATTCTGGGTCTGAACCCGTCCCAAACTCATCAATCAATAATAAGGTTTGTGGATTGGCTTTACGGATGATGTGTGCCATTTTCTTTAGCCTTGATGAATAAGTAGACAGATGATTTTCAATGGATTGATTATCCCCAATATCCGTCATAATACGCTCAAAGAAAAACATTTCGGACTTTGGATGTACGGGGACTAAAATTCCCGACTGCAACATCAACTGAAGTAAGCCTACCGTTTTAAGGGTAATAGATTTCCCCCCTGCGTTCGGACCAGAAATACAAATGATGCGGTTATGTTCCGTAAAGGTTAAAGTTTGCGGATGGATGTCTTTACCTTGTGCTTTATTTCGTAGCCAAAGCAAAGGATGGTAAGCCTTGCGAAGTCTTAAAGTAGGATGATTATTAATTTTAGGTAGAATCCCATTGATTTTTTCTGCAAACAGCGCTTTGGCTCTGGTGATATCAAAATCGAAAATACAAGATTGATAAGACTTTAATTCTGTTCTAAAAGTCGCAATTTCTGCGGTAAGTTGGCGTAAAATTTTATCAATTTCTTTTTTCTCTTGTTCGGTATTTTCTTTTAGTTTAAAATAATGTTTCACCACCGATTCTGGCTGAATATAAGTAATAGAACCCGTTTTAGAAATGCCTAAAGTCCGTCCTTGCACTCGTTTTTTGAACCCCGATTTCACTGCGAGTACCCTTTGGTCATCAATAATGGTTTCCCGAATATCTTCTAAAAAATCCGCATTTGCCGATAACGCTCTGTTGAAATTTTCGTCAATGGCTTTTCTAGCGTGTTGAATTTCGGTTCTTAATTCCTTTAATACAGGTGAAGCATCGGATTTTACTTCTGCAAATCGGTTGAAGACTTTGTCAATCTTGTCAATAATTTCCTTACGGAAGTCGATGTCTTTTATGGTATTGAGTAGCTCTGGAAAAATCTCTTCGTGCTGTGGGAAAAACTTTTGAAGTTGACCAATCTGTTCCGTTAATTTCTTAATTTTTATAAACGAATGATTATCCAGTCGATAATTTTCAATGGTCAGCAATTTTAGTTCTAGATCTATATCCTCGTACTCGTTAAAAGGAATGGCATTTTCACTCTCAAAGCTGGTTAAATATTCCGATGTTTTTTTGAGGGCTATTGTGGCTTTGTCATGTGGTAAAGGCTTTAATGATAATAGGCGTTCCGAAATTTTTGCCGAATACGCATAAGGCGAAATTTCCGAAAGTAACTGCGGAAATTCTAATTCTTCTAAACTGTCTTTTGTAATATGCACCCAGTAAAAATAATAATTTTAAACTAATAATAAGCGTCTAACTAACACATTTATGGTTATTATAGTAGAAATGTTTTAACCACTTCTGCAAACTCTTTAGGATTTTCGGCTTGTACCCAATGTCCAGCTTTCGATATGGTAACAATTTTAGAATGAGGAAATTGTTGCTTGATAAGAAACTCATCTTGAGGCAGAATATAATTAGATTTTTCGCCAGAAATAAATAAAGTTTCCCCCTCAAAAGTACCAAATTTTATTGCATTGCTTACAAACTCAGCGTATTTTTCAGCGAGTGTCTTTAGATTAAATCGCCAATTGAGGGCTCTATCCTCTGTCCAATAGAGATTTTTCATTAAAAACTGGATAACTGGTTTTTCATGAATGTAATTGCTCAAAATTGTTTCTACCTCGCCTCTAGAAGTCACTTGGCTAAAATCTACACTTTGTAAGGCTTTGATAATTCCCTGATGATGTGGTGGATAAGATTTAGGCGAAATATCCACAACGATTAATTTCTCTACCAATTCGGGATATTTTATGGCACACTGCATCACTGCTTTACCTCCCAAAGAATGCCCGAGTAGATGTACTTTTTCAAGATTGTAGTGTTGCATATAGTGCAAGATATCATCGGCTAAATCGTCGTGCGACATGGCATCGCTATGAAAACTTTTCCCATGATTTCTTAAATCAATCAAATGAATTGGCATTAATTCACCAAATTCTCTACCAAAACTACCCCAGTTATCCAGCATTCCAAATAAACCATGAAATACAAGTAGTGGTGTTTCCTTAGAGTCTTTGTTATATATTTTTGAGTGTAAAATTGTATCCATTGTCATTGTGTTTACCATTGTGCCAATCGTTTGCGGTAGGCTTGTATTGTATTTTCTAAACCAAGGTAAAGTGCTTCCGAAATGAGAGCATGCCCGATAGATACTTCTAAAAGTCCTGGGATTTGTTCGGCAAAATATTTTAAATTATCAAGACTTAAATCATGTCCTGCATTGATGTCTAAACCATGTTTTAGAGCTTCTTCTGCGGTTTTAATATAAGATTCTATGGCTTGTTCTTTATTCGTATCGTAACCTTTAGCGTAGGCTTCGGTATAGAGTTCTATACGGTCGGTTCCCGTTTCAGCAGCATAAGCCACCATTCCTGGGTTAGGGTCTAAAAATATAGAAGTTCTAATCCCCGCCGATTTAAATTCGGCAATGATAGGTTTTAAAAATTCCAAATGGGTTTTACAGTTCCAGCCCGCATTAGAAGTAATCGCATCATCGGCATCGGGTACCAAAGTCACTTGCTCTGGCTTTACTTCTAGCACCATATCGATAAATGGGCGATGAGGATTGCCTTCAATATTAAATTCCGTTGTTACCAAAGGTTTTAAATCATAGACATCCTTTCTGGTGATATGTCTTTCGTCTGGACGCGGATGTATGGTAATTCCTTCTGCTCCAAATTTTTGAGCATCTATCGCCACTTGGGTGACACTTGGAACATCGCCACCGCGGGCATTTCTTAGAGTGGCAATTTTATTGATATTAACGCTTAGTTTCGTCATGGTGTTATATTAAATAGTGATTAAAATTAGATTAAACTTTAAAACTTACTTGCATCACTTCTAAATCAAATTTTTGTGCCGCTACAAGTAAATGGTCAAAAATATCGGCTTGAATTCCCTCATAATGCTCCCATTTGGAATCATTCGTAAAACAATAGATTTCTAAAGGTAACCCTTGAGGTGAACTTTCTAACTGCCTTACCATCAAATGGCTTTCTTGGTCTATTTTCGGATGATTCAACAAATAATTGAACGCATATACTCTGAAAGTCCCGATATTAGTTAGTTGTTTCTGGTTGAGCGGGTTATTTTCATCATTAGATGCTTTAATTTCTAATTTTTTTTCTTTGATATAGGTTTCAAGCAAATCTACTTGCGAAAATAACTCTATTTCTTCCTTAGTCAAAAATTTGAAGGACTTAATATTAAAATAAATCACACGCTTAATCCTTCTGGTATTGGTTTCGGACATTACCTGCATATTTTTTATCTCGGTAGAAAGCAAGTCGTAAGTCGGAATGGTAGAAATGGTTTTATCGAAATTTAAAATCTTAGTGGTCAATAGATTAATATCCTCAATCGTTCCTTCAATCTGATATTTAGGAATCCCAATCCAGTCTCCTACCTTCATATTTTTAGAAGTAGAAACATGGATTCCCGTGACGAAACCTAAAATGGTATCTCTAAAGACGAGCATAATAACAGCCGTCATCGCCCCCAAACTTCCGATAATGGTGCTGGAATTGATATCAAACATAATGGAAATCCCAATAAATCCAAACATAAGATAACCGATAATTTTCAGCGATTGGGTAATCGCTCGAATTGTGGTAATACGGTAAGAATCCTTTTTATAGATATAATAGCGTTCTAAGGCTTTTAGTAATCGTACATACAATACCGCTAAAAGCACCACAAATACCAAAGCAAACAAGGTTTCTAGCAGTCCATAACTTTTGGGATGTCTATAAAAAATAGAATAAATCATTTCCCGAGCAATACCAATCGCAAAGAAATGGGCAATGGAATTGGCAATTTTACTATTATATAATGCTTTGATGATTGGTTTTTGATCGTGTTTTTTAAACAAATAAAATAAAAACTTAAATGTATATTTAAAAATAATATCTATCGCAAGCACAATTAAAAGCAACAACAAAGCTTTTATCAGAATCTGCCCTAATAAAATCCAATCGTCTGGCAACTGTTTTCTGACCCAAAAGTGTAATTGGTCGCTTATTTGCTGTAAGAAATCTTTGGTATCTTTTAGTTCGTCATTCATAGCGACAAAAGTAATAAATAAGGCTATAAGAAGTAAATAATTATGTAAATTTAACCAAATTTTAAGGTTTTATGGATACACAAACAATTTTAGTAGGTGCAAGTATCATTCTAATCCTCGTGGGAATCCTTGGTACATTCTTGCCTGTACTGCCTGGACTGATTTTATGTTTCGGAGGACTTTCGCTCTATAAGTTTGGAGCAGGTGCACCATTGCCCATGGTATACCTCTATATTTTTGGAATCGTAACGGTATTGTCTATGCTTTTGGATTATATAGTCCCTGCCCGACTCAACCGAAAATATGGTGGTACAAAATGGGGAAGCATTGGGGCTGTGATGGGCGCGATTTTAGGGTTATTCTTTATTCCCATTCCTTTAGGGTTTTTAATTGGAATGTTTTTAGGAGTTTGGGTTGCTGAACTTTTGCATGACCGCAATAACCATCGCAAAGCACTCAACTCTGCCAAAGGTGCCTTAATTGGATTTTTATATAGTACGGCTTTGAATCTCAGCATCGGTATTGCTATGCTCATCGTGGTTCTATGGAATTATTTTACCTAAAACAACCTCATCCCTCCACCTCTACCGTATAACTTTAAAGTTTAAACTCTAATTTCACATTAAAAAATCGTCCTGTAAGCCTTACGGGAACAGGATAGGCATAGCCCGTAGTCCCATCATTAATCCATTGGTTGGCAATCGTATTATTAATATTAAAAGCGTTAAAGACTTGAACTCCTAAACTCAGTTCCTTAAAGTTTCGCCAAAAACTGCTATGGGCTTTATAATCTTTTTGGTCGATGAATATTTTGGATAAACCAATATCTACGCGTTTGTAAGATGGTAGATTCTTGGTGTACTGGTATGGGTCAGAAAATAAAGACGCTCCATTAGGCAGACCATTAGCATACACCAAAGTAAGATTAACCCGCATACTTGGAAATTTTGGCATATAATCTTGGTAAAACATTGAAAACCTAAAACGCTGGTCCGTAGGTCTTGGAATATAGCCTTTGTTATCAATATTTTCAAATACTCTAGCATAACTGGCAGAAATCCAAGAATCTACCCCAGGTACAAATTCGCCAAATAGTCTGGCATCCACTCCATAGGCATAGCCTTCAGAATTGTTTTTACCTGAGTATCTTACCCTTACATTATCCACATAATAAGGGATTAAATGGTTCATTTTTTTGTAGTAAGCCTCTGTGGTCAATTTAAAAGGACGGTCATACCATTGAAATTCATAATCATTTCCTAAAATCACTTGTAAGGATTTCTGTGCTTTAATATTGGGATTGAATTGTCCTGTTAAATCTTTAATTTCTTTATAAAACGGCGCTTGGTAATATATTCCCCCAGAGATTTTAAACAACATATCCATATCCCAGTTGGGTTTTATAGCAAACTGAATCCTCGGCGATACCAAAGTTTCTTTATTAAAACTCCAATATTGAGTGCGCACCCCAGCATTTAAAAAGGCTTTATGGTCATTAATGAAAAACTTTTTAGACATCTGAGCATAAGCAGAAAAACGATAAGGTGAAATATCATTACCCCCTTGAATATGATGTCTTAATTTTAAATCTGAAGGGTCTAACTGCCCCAAAGCCACCTCTAACCGCGGCACACTATACCCCAGAACCTCAGCCAGTTGCCACTCGTTGGTATTGTCTTTTAGCGATTCTTGTTCGTATTTTATACCTACTTCGTAGTCGGTATTCACATTCGGGTAGTATTTTGCCTTCAATTGTGTTCCATAAGTTTTTACGAGTAAGTCATTTCTCGCATGGTCTATTTGCCCTGCAATATCATAGGAAGTCACAGGGTCGCCCGTATCAGGGTCGAAGGCTTCCAACTGATACGCCGAAGAAATGGTATAATATTCTTTTTCTCTACTTTGATAGGCAAAATTATCGAGTGAAAAACGCCATTGTTTATTAGGCTTAAAATGGATAGATGCTGTCCCCATCATATTGCGATAGGCATCATTTTCTTTACCTCCATAGAATACCGTAAGAGTCATCGGGTTTTGTAGCGACCCAAATTCTACTTTGCGTTCTTTAGGAATCATTTCGTAGGTATTTTTAGAGAAAAACCCAACGAAAGATAAATGCCACTTAGGATTGATATGATAATTGACAAAAGTCTGCATATCCATATATTGTGGATTGAAGTCTGTATCTTCCTTTAAGGTATTAAGGACTAGATTGGTATTTCTATATCTCGCCGAGGCAATTGCTGTTAATTTTTTATCTTTAGATGCTCCACCAACCGTTAGTCTTCCATCAATTAAACTGGCTTCGCCTGATAATTCAAACTTTTCGGGTTCTCGGTAATACACATTCAGTGCCGACGACATTTTATCACCATACTTTGCCTCGAAACCACCAGGTGAAAAGCTAATCGTAGACACCATATCTGGATTAATAACACTCATCCCCTCCTGCTGAGCATTACGCACCATAAATGGGCGGTAGAGTTCAATATCATTAAGGTAAATTAAATTTTCATCATAATTCCCCCCTCTTACCATATATTGAGACGAAAGTTCGGTATTGGAATTGACTGAAGGTAGGGTTTTAATAATGCCTTCAATCCCTCCCGAAAGACTCGCCACCTGCTGTGCTGCCTTAGTCGAAAGACGCATTTCTGTAAGGCCTGTAGATTTCTTTTTTGTGCGTTTTTGAAACACCACTTCTTCAATGGTTTTAGTTTTCTGTGCAGTTAATAATGCAGGCACAAGGGCGAGGGCAAGTATAATTTTTTTCAAGGTAGTAAAGTTTTGGTTGGTGTTATAATATAGCTTCGCGAATTCTGGTTAATTTCTCTAATAATCTATCCAATTGGTCTAAAGGTAGCATATTAGCCCCATCAGATTTTGCGACAGACGGGTTAGGATGCGTTTCTATAAATAAGCCATCTGTACCTACGGCAATTCCCGCTTTGGCAATCGTTTCAATCAGTTGAGGTTTTCCTCCAGTTACCCCCGAACTTTGATTGGGCTGCTGAAGCGAATGGGTGACATCCAAAATCACAGGAGCGTACTGTTGCATGGTTGGGATACCTCTATAATCTACGATTAAATCTGTATATCCAAAAGAATTTCCTCGTTCTATAATGGCAACTTTATCGTTATCCATATCTTTAATTTTCTGAACGGCAAACTGCATAGCTTCTGGGGATAGAAATTGTCCTTTTTTTAGACTGACACACTTCCCCGTTTTAGCAGCAGCAACCAACAAATCCGTCTGACGAACCAGAAAAGCGGGGATTTGTAATACATCTACATAAGGTGCGGCAAGTTCCGCATGGGCATTTTCGTGAATATCTGTTGTGGTAGAGATATTAAATGTTTCCCCTACTTTTTTTAAAATATGGAGTGCCTTTTCGTCCCCAATCCCTGTAAAGGAATCTATTCTAGAACGGTTGGCTTTTTTAAAACTACCTTTAAATATATAAGGAATCTGGTATTTATCTGATAATTTCACAATCGTTTCGGCAATTTGTAATGCCATATCCTCGCTTTCTATCGCGCAAGGCCCTGCAATGAGGAAAAATTGGTGGGAATCTTTATGTTTAATATGTTCTAAATGCTGAATCATAATGGGTGACAAATTTTAAACGATAAAATTATAAGTTTTTTTTGACACCACCAAAGTTATTCTTTTTTCAACTTCATCATCGTATAAGTTCGTTCTACTAACTCGCCCACTTTACTAATCACTTGTTCCGTTTGGGTTTTAGTATCTTTAATTTTTAAGGGTGATTTTTGCGCTAATTTTTTGATGTCTTCCAAATCGTAAAGTCGGAATTTATCAGCGACAAACGGGAGGGTTTTCATAAAAGATTTTTCAGCATAAGCGATTACCAAATGCCCATTAGGCTTGA
Organism: Riemerella columbina DSM 16469; assembly: GCF_000374405.1. Taxonomy (GTDB): domain Bacteria; phylum Bacteroidota; class Bacteroidia; order Flavobacteriales; family Weeksellaceae; genus Riemerella; species Riemerella columbina. The sequence goes on along the minus strand of NZ_KB894262.1, from coordinate 116,151 downwards.
GTACCCGAGCCAATTCGTTGAGAAGTTTCTCAGGCTCTTCCCAAAAATAAATAGTGTTTACTGTGAAAATCTTATCAAAAGTAGCCTCCTCATAAGGTATGTTTTTTCCATCATACAATTTGAAAGTGGCAGGTAAATGACACTGACTTTCTTTCGCCTCTTTGTGCATCGTTTCTGAAATATCCAACCCGTGATAATCGATGTTTTGTGCCATTTTCAATAAGGCTTCCAAATGACCACAAGCACCGTGACCAAGTTCTAAAACAGAATCACCATCTTGTAACTCCAAAAATCGAACCGATTCCATTGTCATTTGATGGTTGGATTCATTCATATCCTGTGCGATTTTGATGCCAAAATCACCATCGGGACAACGCAATTGCCGTTCGATTTCTCGTAATTCTTCTTCTGATAATGGTTGTTTCATATGAATAACTTTACATTTTAATAAATCATGATTTAGTTTATTGTTTTGAATCCGATTGCTATCCCTACAATACTTTTTTATTTATAAACTGTAATTCCATACAAATATATCGAATTTATTTAGAGCTAATACAAATTAAACATCTACCATCTTATTATTTTAACTAATCATTTTCAAGTTTATTTACATTCACAAAATATTAAACTACAGAGGTTTATATTTTTAAAATATTACAATTCATCTATTAAGGATATTCAATAATTTAATTAAGGTATATTTGTCTTAATTAAAATCTTGTTATATCTTCGCACAAGAAAAATATAAAATAACTGACTATGGATTTTACCCTAGATGACTATTTCCTAGAAAAAACCCAATCTACAATTAAAGAATATGATAAGGGGGATATCATCGTGAATGAAGGGGTGATATCCAACTATTTTTTTTATCTAAAAGATGGCGAGTTAGCGGTCTATAATTTTACCGACGAAGGCAAAGAATTTCTTCAACACAAAGTCAATGAAGCCTCTCTATTTGGAGAACCAGCCGTATTGCTAGAAAAGCCTTTCCCTGGTAGTGTAAAGGTAACTTCCCACAAGGCTAGTGTTATAAAAATAGAACGCAATACTTTTATCAATTTCCTAATGGAACATCCCGAACGGTGTATAGAATTTACTAAACGAATCGCCACTAAAGCCATTATCAAAAGTAATATACTTAAAAATGTAATGTTCCAAAATCCTGAAGATAGAATTCTAGGATTGTTTGAAAATTATAAAAAAGGGAAGACTAAAGAAATGAAAATTAACCTTACTCGAAATGAAATGGCTCAGATGCTAGGCTTGAGAATAGAAACCGTCATCAGAACCATAAAAAAAATGGAACATAAAGGTGTGCTAAAAATTAAAAATGGTAAAGTGTTTTATTAAAACTAAGGAACTATGATAAAAATTTCGTTGAAACAAGGGCTAAGAATAGCGGTATTCAATTTTTTAATTGTGTCCATTCTTGGTGCTATTATGCGGTATAAAATTATTTTCTCTCTGCCATTTTTAGATCAAAAGCATTTGCAAGAGGCCCATTCGCATTTTGCATTTTATGGTTGGGTGACAACGGCATTGTATGTTTTAATGGTTCATATCATTAAAAAAGATTTAACGCCGAAACAAATCCAACCCTATTATACTTTAATCCTTCTTAACCTGATAGGAGCTTACGGTATGTTAGCATCTTTTATATATGGTGGGTATTATTGGGGTTCCATTATATGCTCTGCGGTGTCTTTGTTGGCTGGAATTGCAATGCTGATTTTATTTTGTAGAGATTATACTAAAATTAATAGTCCCTCGAAATTGTGGTTTTTAGGAGGACTTACTTTTGCAGGACTATCTGCATTGGGTGTTTTTGGGCTGGTTTATATGAAAGTAACGGGACAAATCGTCCAAAACTGGTATTTGGCATCCACTTATTTCTATTTGCATTTCCAGTACAATGGCTTTTTTATCTTATCTTGTATTGGTTTATTTTTTAATTGGCTCCAGCAATGCAATGTCCCTATCAACAATACGACTTCAAAACATGTGTTTTGGTTGATTTTTTCGTCTACGATTTTATGCTATGGTTTATCCCTAATTTGGATGGATACTTCTGGCTGGATTATCGGACTGTCTGCCATTGGTAATATATTGCAACTATTAGGAGTTATTGGGCTTATCCTAATCGCAAAAAAGCATTGGGTAATCTATTCTAAACCTTGGAATACCCTTGCCAAAAGTATTTTCCTAATCGCGGTATTGGCATTTTCATTAAAAGTAATACTTCAGCAGCTGTCTATCATTCCACAAATTAGCCATTGGGTATTTGGCTTTAGAGCCATTGTGATTGCCTATTTGCACCTTGTATTATTGGTAGGGGTTAGTAGTTTTTTAATATTAAACATTTTGCTTTTAGATCAGTTCAAACTAGGGAAAAGTTTCAGAATAGGCGTTATATTGTATCTCATTTTAATCCTAATTAATGAAGCCGTTTTAGCACAAATCGGGATATTATCATTATTTGGAATTTATTGGAGGGCTTCTCCAGTAGTACTTTGGTGGGTTTCGGTAGGATTGGCAGGAGCCATAGCCTCATTAGCCTATGGATTAAAAACAGAAAAAAGAGCGAAGTAATTATCTTCGCTCTTCTTTATAGATAATGGGTTTTTGGTTGGGCTGAGATAGTTTTCCAGATTGTCCATCTTCCAACATTTCCCAAATTAAATTTTCGTTGGTAAAAGTTGGGTTTCCTTTTTCATTAGTGCCTTTAGCAATCAGCTCGTAAGTCTTACCACCTTGGGTGAGTTTTACGGCTACCTCATCGCCTTTAGCAAAATATACGATATGGATTGTCGCACCTTCACTATTGGTATAGACCCGTTCTGGCTGTACGAGACTTTCTTGTGCTTCTCTAGGGCTGCTACCTTCTGATACTTCACTTTTTGATTCTTTACAAGCCACGCACGTAAGCCCAGCAGTAATTATGATGCCCCATATGACTTTTTTCATAAATCTTTTTTTATTGTTTAAGACTGAGAATATATTTTACCATCTTTTGCGCCGTTTCCTCACTCATTCCAGAATGGGGCGTCATAGGAACTTCGCCCCAAGAGCCTTTACCTCCCGCTATAATTTTCTTAGCCAGCTGATCTAGGTCGGCTTCCGTATATCGATCCGCAATTTCTTGATAAGATGGTCCTACCAATTTAGAATCTATTTTATGACAACCTAAACAATCAGCACCTTCTATAAGGGCTAAACCTTCTGGTTTTTCCTCCCCTACACTTTCTTCAGTAACCTTTGGTTCTTCTAGCATAACATTACTTTCTTTTTCAGGGTCTACTACTTCTTTTTTAGAGCACGATAGTAACGATGCTCCGACTAAACAACATAAGATTAGTTTTTTCATAACACTTAATTTTTCATTTTATTAATGCAAAATTCTCAAAATAAAAATAAGTTTATTATGACCCTAGTCATACATATTATCTACGTATATAGCCTAATTTTGTATCAGAAAAATACAATTAAAAATAAATTAAAATGAAAAAGTTAAAAGTTATTTTAGTGAGTTTAGTTTCTTTATTTGCTTTATCTTGTGGTGGTGACCAAAAACAAGGTAATGATGAAGTAACGGTAACAGAAACTTCAACGGGGGCTAATGAAACTACAGCTACTGCTAGTGATGATTCTTACGATCCTAACAAAGGACTAGGAAAATTTGATGAATCTAATGTTGATGTAAGTTCATTTGATGCAAGTATGGCAGCAGAAGGACAGAAAATTGCAGAAGTAAAATGTACCTCTTGCCATAAAATGACTGATGAAAAATTAGTAGGTCCAGGTTGGAAAGGGATTACAGATAGACATACACCGTATTGGATTATGAACTTTATTACTAACCCAGATCCAATGATTGATAAAGACCCTGAACTTCAAAAACAGCTAGAAGTATGTATGGTAAGAATGCCTAATCAAGGTCTTGACGATAAAGATGCGAGAAGCATTTTAGAATACATGAGACAAATTAACGGAGCAAAATAATTTAAAAGATGAAAACAATAAAAACATTAGGAAGTGTTGCCTTACTATTAGGGAGTTTGTATTCCTTAAACAGTTGTAAGCCTAAAGGAGCAGAAAGCATGGTCTCTGGAGATGCTGCCGACAAAGTTTATGTAGCACCAGGGAAACATGATGAATTTTACAACTTTGTAAGTGGTGGATTCAACGGACAAATGGGCGTTTATGGTTTACCCAGTGGTAGACTGTTAAAAGTAGTGCCTATTTTCTCTGTAAATCCAGAAAATGGCTATGGGTATAGCGAAGAAACTAAACCGATGCTAGAAACTTCCCATGGCTTTATTCCTTGGGACGACCAACATCACTTGGAAATTTCTCAAACCAATGGTGAGGTAGATGGACGCTGGATTTTTGCCAATGCCAACAATACCCCGCGTATTGCAAGGGTAGATTTAAATACCTTCAAAACAGTAGAAATTTTAGAATTACCAAACTCTGCAGGGAACCACTCTTCACCATTCATCACAGAGAATACGGAATATGTAGTGGCAGGAACGCGTTTTTCTGTACCGACTGATGATGCCAACGGCGATGTTCCTATTAATACTTTTAAAGAAAACTTCAAAGGGGTGATATCTTTTGTTAAAGTAGACCCTAAAACTGGAGATATGAATCTTGCCTTCCAAGTAGAAGCACCAGGGGTGAATTTCGACTTATCACACGCTGGTAAAGGTAAATCCCATGGTTGGTTCTTCTTTTCTTGCTATAATTCTGAACAAGCTAACTCACTTTTAGAGGTAAATGCTTCTCAGAACGATAAAGACTTTATCATGGCTCTGAACTGGAAAAAAGCAGAGGAATATGTGAAAGCAGGTAAAGGTAGAAAAGTAAAAACCCAATATGCCCACAATAAATGGAATGAAGAAACCCATACAGGGTCTTCTAAAATGGAGCAAGAGGTAACGGTACTATCTTCCAAAGAGCTAAAAGACTTATGCTACTTTATGCCGACACCAAAATCGCCACACGGCTGTGATATAGACCCAACAGGAGAATATATTGTAGGTTCTGGTAAATTAGCAGCTTTGGTTCCAGTGCATAGTTTTACTAAAATGCTAAAAGCAATAGAAAATAAAGACTTTGCAGGGGAATACGATGGCGTTCCTATCTTAAAATATGAATCTACTCTACACGGAGAAGTTCAAAAACCAGGTTTAGGTCCATTACACACCGAATTTGACGGTCAAGGACACGCTTATACTTCATTCTTTGTGTCTTCAGAAGTGGTAAAATGGGATATCAAAACGCTAAAAGTTTTAGATAGACAACCAACTTATTATTCCGTAGGACACCTTATGATTCCTGGGGGAGATTCTAAAAAACCTTTTGGTAAATACCTAGTAGCTTATAATAAAATCACTAAAGATAGATTCTTACCTACTGGACCAGAATTAACGCAATCTGCACAGTTATATGATATTAGTGGCGATAAAATGAAGTTGTTATTAGACTTCCCAACCTTTGGAGAGCCACACTATGCACAGGCCTTACCTGCCAGTATGATAGAGGGTAAACAAGTGAAGTTTTACGATATTAGTAAAAATAAACACCCTTATGCTACCAAAGGCGAATCTGAATCTAGAGTGGTAAGAGAAGGTAATAAAGTCCATGTATATATGACTTGTATTCGCTCTCACTTTGCTCCAGATAATATCGAAGGAATTAAAGTTGGAGATGAAGTTTACTTCCATGTTACTAACCTAGAGCAAGACTGGGATGTACCGCACGGCTTCGCTATTAAAGGGGCTGAAAATGCAGAATTACTCATTATGCCTGGAGAAACTTGCACCTTCAAATGGGTACCTAAGAAAGCAGGAATGTGGCCAATGTATTGTACAGACTTCTGTTCTGCACTACACCAAGAAATGCAAGGCTATGTAAGAGTATCACCTGCGGGAAGCTCTACACCGTTGGTATATAGCTTAAACAACAAAGCAGATAATGCTCAAAGTCCTGTAAAACAAGGAACATCTAAATAATCACTATGTTATAACGATTCAGATATATTAATTTAATATTCTGAATCGTTATATTTTTATCACACTTTATATTATGAACCGTACACTATCCAAAACATCAATCATCATCCTAGTCATTTGTGGCTTAGGGTTATTAGTGTGTCATTTTGTACCCTTATGGGCAATCTATTTAGAAGCACCACAATATCCAGAGGGGCTGTCTATGTTTCTTCATACCAATAAAATTTCTGGAGATTACAAAATTATTAATGGGCTAAACCATTATATCGGTATGAAAGAAATCCATCAAGAAGACTTTTGGGAGTTTAAAGTATTGCCTTATGTACTTGGACTGTTTTCTGCCATTGCCTTTTTTGTGGCGTGGTATAGAAAAAAAGTAGGGATTTATGTATTCTGTATTCTTTTCTTATTATTTGGAATTGGATTTATGGTAGATTTCTACTTATGGGAATACGATTATGGACACAACCTAGATCCCAATGCGGCGATAGTTGTCCCTGGAATGACCTACCAACCCCCACTTATTGGATTTAAACAATTGCTTAATTTTGGAGCCTATTCTTATCCAGACATTGGTGGATGGATTATGTTTGGTGTCGGTATTTTATTATTTATAACATCAATTTACGAATTTAAAAAACATTAAAACAATGAAACATCTTATCTCTAAAGTATTAGGCATTAGCGCCCTATCATTAGCCTTAGTATCTTGTGGCAAAAAAGAAGTAGAGCCGATTAATTTTGGAAAAGACCAATGTTCACATTGCAAAATGATGATTGAAAATCCTAAATATGGCACCGAACTCCTTACCTCTAAAGGAAGAGTCTATAAATTTGATGACCTGAGTTGTATGGAATCTTTTGTAGATGAAAATCAAGACAAGGCAGACCAAGCCCAGCTTTATGTCCCTGATTTCTTGACACACGAGTTATTTCCTATCGAACAAGCTACTAAAGTAACTGGCGGGGAAGTAAAGAGCCCTATGAATGGGAATATCGCTACTTTTAAAAACAAAGAAGAAGCCATCAACGAGGCTAAAAAACTTAATGCTGAACTTATCAATTAATCCCAATCTATTTTAATATCAATTTAAACAATACTCAACTAAAAATGACTGGATTGAAACAATGGTTATGCGGAATAGGAATTTTAATGGCGCTCAATATCCCAGCAACAACATATTCGGTAGGACATCATAAAACATTTAAGACCATTCACGCTGCTCTGAAAAAAGCTCAGAGTGGCGATACCATTTTGGTCTATGGTGGTCATTACAAAGAAGGCAATATTAACCTTGACAAGCCTATTACTTTGATAGGAATAGACCGCCCCATTCTAGATGGCGAAATGAAACACGAAATTGTTTCCCTCAGAGCAAATCACATTACTTTAGAAGGCTTTAAAATCATTAATTCTGGTAAAGATGAAATAAGGAATATCGGTGCTGTACGCCTCTATGATAGTCATTTTTCAACGATTAAAAATAATATTTTTGATAATAATTATTTCGGAATTACCATTCAGAGGGGTTACCAATGTTTAATCCAAAACAACCGCATTACCACCAATCGAGGAACTTCCCAAGAACTGATTGGCGATGGCATCCATGTATGGTCTAGCTCGGATATTTGGATTAAAAACAACTTTATAGAAGGGCATAAAGACGGCATCTATCTAGAAAAAGCCAATAATACTTTTGTGTACAAAAATAAATCTCAGAAAAATAAACGCTACGGACTTCACTTTATGTTTTCTCATAATAATGTGTATACGGGAAATGTCTTTAAAAATAATGAAGCGGGAGTCGCCGTAATGTATAGCCGCAATGTACAGATGAAATACAACCGATTTTTAGACAACTGGGGCGACAATATCTATGGTTTGTTATTGAAAGATTTAACTTTTAGTACCGTAAGCCATAATGACTTTAGTAATAATTCTACGGGAGTTTTTATGGATGGTTCTTCCAAAGTAGACTTCTATGATAATCAATTTAAAAATAATGGTTGGGGTTTTAAAATCAATGCCAATTGCATTGAAAACAAGATGATTAATAATAATTTTATAGATAATATCTTTGATGTCAGCACCAGCGGAACGGTATTTCTCAACACTTTTAAACACAACTATTGGGATAAATACGAAGGCTACGACCTGAATAAAGATGGCATAGGCGATATTCCATTTTATCCGCTAAGTCTCTATGCCGTATTAGCCGAACAAACCCCAATGATTATGATACTGTTTGGGACATTCTTTGTGGAACTTATCAACCGTTCCGAAAAACTGATGCCCACCCTTACTCCCGACACTTTTGTGGATGAACAACCTGCCATGAAACCCAATAGGATTTAATTTGATACACTTATGATTGCTATACAACACTTAACAAAAAAATTTGGAAAGTTTACCGCATTGCACGATATTAATATGGAATGCAAACAAGGCAAATCCATTGCCTTTATCGGACCGAATGGCTGTGGTAAAACGACTTTAATTAAAAGTATTCTAGGACTCAATACCATCGATGCAGGGCATATTTTCGTCAACCAAAAAGATGTGGCAGAAGACTACCTCTACCGAGAAGATATTGGCTATATGCCTCAGTTTGGAAAATATCCTGAAAATATGACGGTACAAGAAACGCTGGATATGATTATAAAAAATCGAGCGTATAAAGGCGAGCGGGATATGGAACTTTTCGAGCAATACCATATCCAAGATTTGTATCAGAAAAAAATGGGAAGCCTTTCTGGGGGAACCATTCAAAAGGTAAGTGCCGTGATTGCCTTTATGTTTAATCCCAATATCATCATTCTAGATGAACCTACGGCAGGGCTAGACCCGTTGGCATCAGAAATTCTTAAAAAGAAAATCATAAAAGAAAGAAAAAAAGGAAAACTCATCATCATTACTTCTCATTTATTAAGTGAGTTGGACGATATCATCAACGAGGTAGTGTTTCTATCAGACGGGAAAGTGATGTTCCACCAAGATGTAGAAGCCCTAAAAGCTCAAACGCAAGAAGAAAAAATCTCTCAAGCCATTACCAGTATTTTAAAACAACTTCAACATGCTTAAAATTGCTCAATTTATTTTTACCGATATTCTCAAAAATAAAGTTATTTTAGTATACACCGCTTTGCTTTTCATTATTTCTTGGTCTGTATTGGGACTAGAGGCAAATCAAGCTAAAGCTAATTTGAATTTATTGAATATCATTCTATTTGTAGTTCCGTTATTAAGTCTATTATTTTCAATAATTTACATTTATAATAGTAGCCAGTTTATAGAATTATTATCTACACAGCCCATTCATAGAAATGTCATTTGGACTGGAATTTTTATTGGACTTTTCGGTTCCCAAGTTTTGGCATTCTTAGTAGGTTGCGGTTTACCGATTTTAATTTATTCTTCCTTAGAATATGGCTTATCCATACTCATTGGAGGTACGCTCCTCACCATAGATTTTGTAGCCTTAGCAATGTTAGCTGCCATTTCTAGTAAAGACAGAGCCAAAGGAATAGGCATTGCCATTTTTATATGGATATTTTTCAACATTATCTACGATGGAATTTTATTAATGATGATGTTCCAGTTTTCGGACTATCCTATTGAGAAATTAATGGTGGTTTTATCGGCATTAAGTCCTATTGGGTTAACCAGAATTTTTGTTCAACTAGAGCTTGATATTTCCAGTATGCTAGGATATTCGGGCGCTATATTTAAAGAAATCTTTGGAACGGGTAATGGTATTTTAGCCTCTGTTTTTATCCTCATTATTTGGGTTGCTATTCCATTTTTACTTAGTTTAATCAAGTTTAGAAAAAAAGATTTATAATCAAAAAACCTTCGCCAAAAATAAGCGAAGGTTTTTTAAAATTATATTGAACGATGAGATGAATTAAGCATCATCTTCAGTGTCTCTATCTTCAGAAATTTTACATGTCCCTTCAAATTCTGGTCTTAAAATATCTTCTTTATTAATCCAATATTCCGAAGTAATTAATTGATATTTATGGTCGCCTTGGTTGTTGAGTTCCCAAAGAATATACTCTGCATTTTCAAAAGATTTATCCGTGGTCATCTGTTCTTCAAATAATCTTTTAATCAAGTTATTATCTGCTAAACCATCATTAAATGTTTTTAAGACCACTTCTTTGGTCACTTCTTGCTCTGACTGGTCTTTTGGTATCATACTGAAATCCACAACTAAAGCCTTAGCACTAGGGAATTTTCCATTATAGGCTTTGTAAAGCAATTGATTAATCGCATAAAGTGGATAATGCAAATCGATTTCAGGATATTCTTCACATACTTTATCAATCAACATATCGTTAGAAATTTGAGCAATTTGCCCTTCGTTCAGTCGGTCAGACAATTTATAAGTCAATACCACTTCAGCTGCTTCATTAGGTTCAAAATCACCAATTGCCATAAAGAGCATTTCTTTTAAATTTTCAGGTTTAATGGTATGCGCATCAGGAAAATCAAAACGCTCTAAAAGTTGTTTATAATCGTCGTTTGTCCAATAGTTTTTAATTTCGTCAACCACATCTATGTTTTGTATTTGAATATCAAATGTCATAATTTAATTTTTAATGGTTTATAGGTTAAGTAGAACAAAAATCATTCCTTTTATCCTTTAAATATTTTTTATCTTGGTATAAAATTTTCATCAGTAATATAAAAAGAAGAAAAATGAAAAGAAGCGATTTTATTAAAAGTCTAGCTCTCGGCTCTGTAGCCTTAACAGGCGTGGGCAATTGGATGAAAGCAGAGACACCCCATATAACAAACAAAGAAGAAATAAATCATACTAATCAAAAACTTTAGGATTGGGCGGTGTGCCATTGGCAGGCTGCTGGAAAAAAACTTCTGAGGATGATGCCTTGGCAACTTTAGAAAAAACTTGGGAATTGGGCATCCGCTATTACGATACCTCACCACGCTATGGGAATGGTATTAGCGAACGCAGAATGGGTGTTTTCTTGGATAGCAAATCTGCGGATTCTTATCTATTATCCACAAAGGTGGGAAGAATTCTAAAACCTGGAATTCCACCCGAAGACCAAATCAAACATCTTTGGAAAAATAAAATGAATGCCGTATTTCATTACGATTATTCTGCTTCGGGTACAAGAAAATCTATCGAAGATAGCCTTTTGCGATTAGGGGTTCATCAAGTGGATTTTGTGTATATCCACGATTTGACAAAAGGTAATCTTAAAGAAGATTATGCTAAATACTTAGAACAAGCCCAAAAAGGTGCTATTCCAGAGCTTGTAAAAATGAAAGAAGAAGGCATCATCAAAGGTTGGGGATTTGGTGTAAATAGCCCTGAAGCGGTGTTAGACAGCCTTTCTGTAGCGGTGCCAGATATTTGCTTAATGGCTACGCAATACTCGCTACTTGACCATAAAGAAGTCTTAAACGATACATTCCCAATTTTAGAAAAGCATGGGGTAAAGGTTGTGGTAGGTTCGCCTATAAATTGTGGTTATCTGGCAGGTAATGAAACTTGGAATTACAGTCCCGAACCAGCACCAAAAGAAATGCAACAGAAAAGAACACGCCTACAAAAAATTTGCAAGAAACATCAAGTAGATATGCGTACGGCTACCCTTCAGTTTTCAATGGCGCATCCTATTGTAGAGGCTGTGTTGACGGGATGCAGAAATGCTCAACAGATAGAAGGCAACTATCTTTCCCTTTGTGAAAATCATAAAATTTCTAATGTTTTTTGGGATGAATTAAAATCACAACAGATTATTGAGCAGAACGCACCTATCTAATAATCAATGTTTAGAGGTGTTTCGCATTTCGATTCGAAATACCTCATTTTGTGATAATTGTTTGGGTAAATGGTCTTGCCATTTTTCTAAAAAAGGTCGCTCATAGCCCAACTCTCGAAACTCATCAGGGGACATAATAGGAATACCCGAAATGATAGGATAATAGCGAGCACATTTCGTACACAGCATAATGCCTTCTACCACCACATCTTTTTCTTCTCTAAAGATTGTGAGATGCAAATCGTTTTTGTCAAACGGACAACACATTTTGTCGATAATTCTTTTTTCCATTATTGTAATTTTTGTAAAGTTTCTAAAGGATTTTTAGCATCCATCAAAGCGGAAATCACGGCGATACCATCATAGTCCAAACCTTCCAATTGAGGTTGAGTCGATTCGTTGATACCTCCTGCCAAGAAGATTTCTCTTGAAAACAAAGACCTCGCTTGGGATATTTTTTCAAAATTGACCAACTCACAAACTGCTGCTGAAGTAGTTGGGAATACCGAACAAAAAGAAATATAATCATAGCCCAATGCTTCAGCTTTTTTTAGTTTTTCCAAATCATTTCCCACAGTAACACCCTTAGGAATAACTCGTTGCAAAGTTTTTTCCAACTCGGATATATCTTCCACCTCATCCAAATGAATACCCAAATGTGGATGCCATTTCAAGGCCTCTTTGTCTTCATACACCCAACAAGATTTGCAGTTTGAAGTAAGCCAATAGATTAGATTTTTCAAGGAGTCTGTATCGATTTTTTTTGTATGATACAATTGCACTTTTGATATGAATGGCAACACCGAATTCAATTGTTGTTGTAATTCTTCCAAAGGAATTTCAGCATCTATTATTAAATAAATTTGCTTCTTCATCATTTCCAACCGTTTTGATATGCTGTAAAAAAGGCTTCCCAATAAGGGTCTTTTTCTTTGGGAGTAAATTTTTGTTCGCCCTTACTATTCTTCAGAATAGAATCCATATTTGATGAGGTAAAAACTCCTATTTCTGTCAAATCAATTCCGTTAGACTGATAATACGAAATCAAATCCTCTACCGCCTTGGGGTCAACCGCTATTAGCATACTTCCTGCTCCGATAATTCCCAAAGGGTTCAGCTGAAACTGGTCACAAATCAATCGTTGATTGCTATCCAAAGGTATTTTTTCCGTATGTACAACAACGCCCTTTTGGTTTGCCTGAGCCATTTCGTATACGGCACCCAGAATGCCTCCCTCGGTAACATCGTGCATCGCGTGGATGGGTTTTTCTGAGGATTGCTGATGATATTTTCCTGCCAATTCACCTTCTTTTATCACAGAAATTTGGTTAAATAATTCTTCCAAGTAAGAACTGCTTTCATCACCTAACAAATTATGAGCGGTTTCCTTAAAATGCAACCCTAAAATAGCCGTAGAAGATATGGCAGCTTTCTTAGACATCAATAAGACATCGCCTTCTTGTACGCCATCGGGTCGGATGAAATGGTCGGTAGGAGCAACAGCTATCATCGTACCTCCTCCCATTATGGTAGTATTCTGCATCGGAATTACACCCGTATGCCCACCCGTGATACTGATATTGAGTTGCTGACAAATCTGATGTAAATGGCTCCAATATTCTTCAAAAAGAGATTCTGTAAAATCTTCATTGAGATTCAGCACCATCTGAAAATATTGAGGCATCACACCCGTAGTAGCCATATCATTAGCCACCAAATAAACAGATAATTCTGCTGATTTTTTCGCTCCCAAACTTGGTATATATGACAAAGGGTCACTCGCCATTGCCATGGCTTGCGAATTGCCCAAATCAACCAAAGAGATATCTTTTCCAAACCCTGGAGCAACCAATTGCTCTGGGCATTCACTACCAAATCGACCTTGAAACAATCGCTTAAAGCCTTCGGCACCTATCTTTCCGTCTTTCATCAGTCCTCAAATTGGATATACATTCCGAAAAAATCACCATAAGATTGTTGCCATTCTTTTACAGGAAACCAAGAGGGCAAACCTGTCATCTTCCACGATATTTTGTATTTCCTATCGGGCAAGGCTTCTTTTATCAACTTTTTTAAGGAATTGGGCGTATAGAAAGTAGCGGTACGATAAAACTCATTCCTTCCAAAAGTCTGCTGAACGCGTCTTCGGATGAATTTAGGAGTGATTTTATTCATCATTCCCATTGCTATTCCGTGGCGTGCTACACGAGCGGCTTCTTGCAATACCTGCTTCGGATTTTGATAATACTCGAAAGTATTCATAAATACCACGGCATCAAAAGTATCATTTTTGTAAGGCATAAAATGGGAATCCGCCATTGCCAAATTCCCACCAAACAAATACAATGCTTGTGACAGCATAAAAGGAGAAATATCCGTTCCCGTAGCATCAATGCCAATTTCTTTCCACCAACGCGTAAAGCGAGTTGTACCACAGCCGTATTCTAATATTTCTTGAATGCGAACATCTTTGGTAATCAAATCTTTCATTACCTTTTTCTGCTCTTGCTCAGCTCGTTTGTACGGACCTTCGTAATAGTCTTCGTAAGTATCGGTATATTTTCGGTTGAAAAACCATTCTTTTCTGCCCTGCCACGAACGGACTTCTGTTTGTACTAAGGACTCGGAGTCTTTTTTAATCAGTTCATCACTCATAATGCTATAATTTTAAGTAACTGAACCGAAAGTGTCCCTTGATAGAGAAAGTACTACATTCCTTACGCCGGCATTATCCGGTTCAAGTTAACGGGTATATTCTCAGCCATAAATTGGCACCCCGATGTTTGTGGTACAAATATAATTTTTTTAAGTTATATGAACAATAAAAACAACAAGCCTTGCTTAAAATTTTAAGCAAGGCTTGTTCATTATCTTTAGATGATTTTACAAATCTAATCCTCTTCTTTCGTCGCCACCTAATAAGAATTCTACTGGATTGTCGATGGCTTCTTTTACTGCCACTAAGAATCCTACTGATTCCTTACCATCAATAATTCTATGGTCGTAAGATAGTGCTAAATACATCATCGGGCGAATTACCACTTGTCCATCTACTGCTACGGGTCTTTGGATGATGTTGTGCATACCTAAAATCGCAGATTGTGGCGGGTTGATAATTGGCGTAGACAGCATAGAACCAAATACTCCACCATTCGTAATGGTAAATGTACCACCCGTCATTTCATCAACTGTAATTTTTCCATTTCTTGCTTTTTCAGCTAATGCTTTTATGCTCGCTTCAACACCTCTGAATGACATATTTTCAGCATTTCTTAGTACAGGTACCATTAAACCTTTAGGTCCTGATACCGCAACAGAAATATCACAGAAATCGTAAGATATCATTTGATTGCCGTCAATCATAGAATTAACTTCTGGATACATTTGTAATGCTCTAGTCACAGCTTTAGTAAAGAAAGACATAAATCCTAAACCTACCCCGTGCTTAGCTGCAAATTCTTCTTTATATTGTTTTCTGATTCTGAAAATCTCGCTCATGTCTACCTCATTAAAAGTAGTCAACATCGCTGTTTCGTTCTTAACTGACACCAATCTTTGTGCTACTTTTCTTCTAAGTGAAGATAGTTTTTTAGATTGAGAAGATCTAGAACCACTCGTGGCATCTACGGAGCCCATCGCAGGAACAGAAGCCTTTTCGGCATCCTCTTTAGTAATTCTACCATCTCTACCACTACCTGATACTTGAGAAGGGCTAACGCCTTTTTCATCTAAAATCTTTTTAGCGGCTGGCGATGGTGTTCCCGTAGCGTATGTAGCAGACTGTTGCTCCACCTTAGGTGCTTCTGCTTTGGCTTCATCTTTTTTCGGTTCTTCCTTGGGTGCCTCTTCTTTAGCACTTCCACCTTCTGGTTTAGCAGCGCTCATATCAATAAGGCATACCACCTGCCCTACTTCTACTACATCACCTTCTTCGGCTTTTAGCGTAATCACACCGCTTTCTTCTGCGGGCAATTCCAAAGTGGCTTTATCAGAATCTACTTCTGCAATAGGTTGGTCTTTTTCTACATAATCTCCATCTTGGACTAGCCAAGTTGCGATTTCTACTTCTGTGATGGATTCTCCCGGTGAGGGAACTTTCATTTCTAATATTGACATATTGAGGTGTTTTTTATTTTAATACTATATTTTATACTTTCCTAAATTGAGGATTAAATCTCAAAGGTTTTGTTAACAAGTTTTGTTTGATCAATCTCGAATTTTTTATGACTACCTGGCGCAGGTGTACCACTGGCCACTGGGGAAATCACTTGAACATTCTGATCTCTAAAGTTTCTCAAAATATAACTCCAAGCCCCCATATTTTCTGGCTCTTCCTGAACCCAAACAAAATCTTTTCTATTGCTATATTTCGCAAATAGTTCATTAATTTTATCTTGGTCTAAAGGATAGATTTGCTCCAATCTTACTAAGGCGACTTTTTCATCATTAAGTTCTTCTTTCTTCGCCAATAAGTCGTAGTAAACTTTACCCGTACACATTACCAATCGCTCTACTTTGCTAGGATCTGCCGTAGCATCGTCTAAGATAGGTTGGAATGTTCCCGTCGCTAATTCTTCCATAGAAGAAATCACTTTTGGATGTCTTAATAAAGACTTAGGCGTCATCACTATCAATGGCTTTCTAAATGGCAATTTCATCTGTCTTCTTAGCAAATGGAAATAGTTAGCAGGTTCCGTACAATTGGCTACAAAAATATTGTTATTAGCACATAATGTTAAGAAACGCTCTAGTCTCGCAGAAGAGTGTTCAGCGCCCTGACCTTCTGCACCGTGTGGTAATAACATCACCAATCCGTTTTGGATTTTCCATTTTTCCTCTGCTGCTACCAAATATTGGTCGATGATAATTTGCGCTCCATTGGCAAAATCTCCAAATTGTGCCTCCCAAATCGTTAAAGTCTCTGGGGAGGCCATAGCATAACCATAATCAAAGCCTAATACAGCATATTCTGAAAGCAGGGAATTATAAATATGAAATTGGCTCTCTGGATTCACATGTTTTAATGGGATATACTCCTCTTCCGCTGTTTCTGTTTTCACTACGGCGTGACGATGAGAGAATGTCCCTCTTTCCACATCTTCCCCAGAAATACGCACATTATAACCTTCCGAAAGAAGTGTGGCATAAGCCAATAACTCTGCCATTGCCCAATCGAGTTTATCTACTTCTATGGATTTAAGCCTTTGTTCAAAAAGTCTTACAATCTTTCTAATAAAAGACTTATCACCAGGCAATGTAGAAATCTTAACGGCTAATTCTTTAAGTTGGTTAAGATCAAATTGAGTGTCTACTTTGTCGAACACTTTATCTTTATTGGTTGGATTAATATATTTAGTCCAAACCTCTTTCATAAAGATATCTAGTGTGTTTTTTTCTATTTCTTTAGAGGCATCAAAGTTTTCATCTAATAAAGCTTTGAATTCTGCTTCCATGGTTTTCATTTTATCATTGGAAACAATGCCTTCTTTTATTAATTTATCCTTATAAATCTCTCTTGGATTAGGGTGCTTGGCAATAGCACTGTATAGTTTAGGCTGTGTAAAACGCGGTTCATCCCCTTCGTTATGCCCATATTTTCTATAACCTAAAAGGTCAATGTACACATCTTTACCAAATGCCGCTCGGAAATCTGCTGCAAAACGGATGGCATGCACTACCGCTTCTACATCATCATCATTCACATGCATCACTGGGGAATCTGTTACCTTAGCAATATCGGTACAGTAAGTAGATGAACGCGCATCTAAATAATTGGTGGTAAAGCCCACTTGGTTGTTCACCACAATATGGACGGTTCCACCAGTTTTATAGCCGTCTAGCGTCATCATTTGAGAAATTTCATAAACAATACCTTGACCAGCAATGGCCGCATCTCCATGAATTACTATCGGTAATACTTTACCAAAATCTTGCTGGTAAGTATGGTCTACTTTAGCTCTGGTAATCCCTTCAACTAAAGATGCCACCGTTTCAAGGTGCGATGGATTTGGTGTTAAGTTAATGGTCACTTCTTCACCAGACGCGGTTTTGATTTTTTTAGAAGATCCTAAATGGTATTTAACATCTCCAGAGAATACATCTTCTTCAAATTCT
Source organism: Riemerella columbina DSM 16469 (assembly GCF_000374405.1). Taxonomy (GTDB): domain Bacteria; phylum Bacteroidota; class Bacteroidia; order Flavobacteriales; family Weeksellaceae; genus Riemerella; species Riemerella columbina. The sequence goes on along the minus strand of NZ_KB894262.1, from coordinate 98,221 downwards.
TTCCCTTCAAATTCGGAAAAAATTTGCTTATATGATTTCCCAAAAATATTGGTCAATACATTCAACCTTCCCCGGTGTGCCATCCCTAGCACCACCTCGTCTACTCCATGTTTAGAGGCTCTACTGATCAATTGGTCTAAAGCTGGGATTAAAGATTCCCCGCCTTCTAGCGAGAAACGCTTCTGTCCAACAAATTTGGTATGTAGATAATTTTCAAATGCTACGGCTTGGTTTAGTTTTGATAAAATTTCAACCTTTTCGTCCGCAGATAATTTTGGATGATTTTCGTGCTGAGAAAGCCATTGGCGAATGAAATCTCTTTCTTCAATATTCCTGATGTGCATATATTCCACGCCAATAGAATCGCAGTAAATCGTTTCTAGATGCTTGATGATTTCAGCCAAAGTGGCTGGTTGTGTCATCCCCGTTTGGGTCGCAGAATTAAATGTTTTATTTAAATCTTCTTTGGACAACCCAAAGTTTTCGATATCTAGAGTTGGCGTGTAGGTTCTTCTGTCCCTTACCGGATTGGTTTTAGTAAACAAATGCCCACGCATTCTATAAGCTTCAATCAGGTTGACTACTTTAAATTCCTTGTCAATCCCTTCAGGGATATCTTGAGGGGCGTTACCATTCGCTTTCACGACTTCCACAAAGGAATCATCCTCACCAAAGTTTTCTAAAGCAAAATCGAACCCTTGAAAAAATGCTTTCCAAGATGGCTCTAGACTATCGGGGTATTGTAAATATTGCTGGTACATACTATCAATTAATTGAGTATGAGCAGCATTGAGAAATGAAAATTTATCCATTATTACAGATTATCTGTTTAAAATTTGTTTTTATATCTAAGACTACAAATGTATTAAAAAAAATTTATTCTATAAAACCTTTATAGCCAACATTTATGATTTTTAAATCTTGATAAAATCAAGGGCTTACCGGAAGTGCTAATTTGAGAATTACAGGCTTTTGCTCTTCGGGATTTTCTATAAACACCTCTTGCAACATTCCCGTTCTAAGACTATCCGTTTTAGCTTTTTTCAGCAATTGATTAATCACCGAGATACGCCCATCATAATTCCCTTTGTAGTACATCACATAGAGTTTGGATGGTTCCAACTTACGATAAGTTATGCTATTATCTTCCAATTCTACTTTCTTAGACAAAGGAATACCATAGAAATAACTTACCTCTTTATTATCGTAGCTTTTAGGTGTTGTAATTAATATCGGTGCACCAAATTCGTCTTCTTGCTTACCCAAATCATTCGTTACAAAATTAATCACCTTACTATGATTTTTTAAAATCGATTGAAACAACTGCACTTTAGACTTATTTTGTGAGGTCGCATTTACCCCAACCAATATTGCAGATTCTTGTTGCTCCACCATGATCGTATCGTACTTGATTTGAGATAGCAACTCTATTTTATCTACTTTGTTACTTAGTAGGTTTTTTAAATTGGTCATACTTTGATTGACAAACTCTTCAAAAGTATTTACTGAGAATAGATTGACATAGCGCTTAAGCAAGGTTTTCTTAGGTGTAGTCACCAACCAAACGATTTTAGTCTTATCTCTTTCGGGAACAAAACGCACTTCTATTTTGAGGGGAATATTGGAATCATTATCAAAAAATTCGTATTTCAGTGTTTTTTTAGGGTTTTCATATCTAATAAATACCATACCAACACTGCCCTTTTTATCAATAAAGTTCATGGAACTTCCCTGTCCTTCATAGGGAATAAAATACTCGAATTTTAAGTTTTTATCCCTAAGAAAATAAGTATTCCAACGGGTCATATTTTGAAAATTGCTGAACTGTGGATAGACCTTTTCCAGCGGATAGTCTATTGTTCTCTCTATACGAAAGGATTTACTTTCATCCACAAATAACATAGAAACCGCATAGGCAATCCCGATAAATAGACCAATGAAAAGAGTGACTTTAAGCCAACGCATGATAATTAATGCTTATGAATTATACAATTTCGCTAGATAAGCCTCTAGAAAGCAACTTTTTGTGCATCGGCTCTATCAGTTCCAGCTGTCCCGTTTTTACAGTACATTTGCCTTTGTAGTGAATAAGATAGGTGCATTGTTCTGCTTGCTCCAAGGTGTGTTTACAGATTTCTATTAGGCAGTCGATTACAAAATCAAAAGTATTAAAATCATCGTTGTGAAGAACTAATTTATGGTTATCTTGTAACGCTTCTAGCACTTCCGAAGATTCTTGTTCTTCCCACTGGGGTTGATTTTGGCTATACACCTTCATAGATTAATGATTTATGATGGTTCATTTGTATCGGCTGGTTCTTCTGGAGCGTTTTCATGATATACCAACTCTACCAATTCTACACTTTTATTATTCATTTTTAGAATTTTAAAGTGGTAATTTTCAAAATTAAATTCTTGATTTTCATTTGGTATTTCCTCTAAATGATGCAAAATGAATCCTGCCAAAGTATTAAACTCGCCTTCTTCTGGAATAGGGTTAGGTAAAAACTCGTTGATTTCTTCTAATGGCTGTATGGCTTTTACCCAATAGGTGTTTTCACCTACTTTTTCCACTAATTTTTCCTCTTCGTCTTCCTCATCTTGAATTTCTCCTACCAATTCTTCTAGGATATCTTCTAGAGTAATTAAACCTTCGGTACCTCCAAACTCATCAATAACGATAGCGATATGTTGTTTTTTAAGCTGGAAACTTTTTAATAAATCAGAAATCTTTTTACTACCAACTACAAAATAGGCTTCTCTTAAGAAATTTCTTAAATCATCATGGGTTAAATCACCTTTGGATTTAATATAAGCTCTAATGATTTCTTTAGTATAGAAAATTCCAATAATATTATCTACCGTACCTTCGTATACTGGGATTCTAGAAAATCCACTTTCCATGATGGTTTCTATAATATCCCCTACTTCATCATCAATATCTATGGTTTGGATATTTTGTCTAGGTACCATAATCTGCTTGGCAGAATGGTCTGTAAAATCAAAAGCATTTTTAATAATTTCGTAATTTTCTACCTCTATTTCACCACTGTCTGCACTTTGCTTTACCAATAATTGTAATTCTTCCGTAGAATGAATTTCGTGCTCTGAAACAGGATGAATTTTAATCAATCTCAAGAATGAGTTGGATATCGAATTCATCAACCAAATAAATGGTCGGAAAATATTATAAAATAATTTAAGCGGTGCAGAAATAAACAAAGTGGTGGCTTCTGACTTACGAATGGCTATGGACTTAGGTACTAATTCACCAAAGACAATATGCATTACGGTAATAATTAGAAAACTTAAGACCACAGAAATTGTAGTTACAGTAGCAGCAGCCACCTCAAAATTAAAATAGTGAAACGCACTTTCTATAATATGATGCAATGCACTTTCCCCTACCCAACCTAACGCTAGAGATGCTAAAGTAATCCCAAGCTGGGTGGCAGATAAATAAGCATCTAAGTTTTTGATAATACTCTCGGCTTGTTTTGCCATAGCATTACCTTCTGCGGCTTTAATTTGGATTTGAGAATAACGAACTTTAACTATTGAAAATTCTGCGGCTACGAAAAAGCCATTTAGAAACACTAAAAATATTGCGATAAGAATCTTGACTAAACTGTCGGGGTCCATTTAATTTTATTAAATTTATGATTGATGCAAAGATAACTAAATTTTTATAACCACCATATTCATAAGCAAAAAAATAAAAAAGCACCAATAAATGGTGCTTAATTGGTATTGTGATACCGCTTGGATTAACTATTTTTAAGAGCTTCGGCTCCAGAAACGATTTCTAAAATTTCATTTGTAATGGCTGCTTGTCTAGCTTTGTTATAGAAAATAACCAAGTCATTTTTAAGGGCTTGGGCATTATCTGTTGCCTTATGCATGGCTGTCATACGCGCACCATGCTCTGCCGCTACAGAATCCAATACCGCTTTATAAACTTGTGTTTTGATAGATTTTGGAATCAATACATCTAAAATTTCGCTTCTACTTGGTTCAAAAAGATAGTCTGTTTCTACATTTGCAGGTATCCCTTCATTTTCATGAATTGAAATAGGCAATAATTGTTCGGTTTGAACCTTTTGCGTGGCTGCATTAATGAATTGATTATAAATCAAATAGACTTCATCAAACTTAGCTTCTCGAAAATCTTTCATTACGCCATACACAATCTGATTGGCTACTGCTTCAAAACTCAAATTATCAAAAATATGGCTCACATTGCTGTAAGGTACACGACTTTTTTTAACCGCATCAAACACCTTTTTACCTAAAGTAATTATTTCAATATGCTTGTCTCTATTTTCAGAAATTTGATGATTAAGCTCTTTAATAACCGAAGAGTTAAACGCTCCTGCTAAACCTCTATTGGAAGTAATTGCAATATATAGCACGCGTTTCACCTCTCTTTTTTTAGCATAAATAGATACCTGATCGGCTTCAGAACTAGCGTTTACATTTTCAATAATTTCTTGCAACTTCTCAGAATAAGGTCTCAACATCGTGATGGCATCTTGTGCTTTTTTCAGTTTCGCTGCGGAAACCATTTTCATAGCACTGGTAATCTGCATCGTAGATGAGATGGAAGCAATTCGTCCTCGTATTTCTTTTAAATTTGCCATATTGTAGAGTTCAATTGAAGTCTAAGGTTTAAAGAAGCACTTTAAACCTTAGAGCTCGACTTTTAATTTTAATTGTATTTAGATGCTAAATCATGTGCAGCACTTTTCAGTACGCTAGTAATATCGTCATTGATTTTACCAGACTTAATTGCTGCCATAGTTTCAGGGTGTTTCGTTCTTAAGAAGCCAACATAATCCTTCATAAATTCTTTCACCTTATTTACTGGTACATTTCTCAATAAATTTTCGGTTCCAGCATAAATCATGGCCACTTGGCTATCTACTGGTAATGGTGAATTTACAGGTTGTTTAAGAATTTCCACATTCTTCTCCCCTTTATGGATTACAGCTAAAGTTGCGGCATCTAGGTCAGAACCGAATTTAGCAAATGCTTCTAATTCTTTATATTGTGCTTGGTCTAATTTAAGCGTACCCGATACCTTCTTCATAGATTTAATCTGAGCGTTACCTCCTACCCTAGATACAGAGATCCCCACATTAATCGCTGGACGAACTCCAGAGTTGAATAAATCTGACTCTAAGAAAATCTGTCCATCGGTAATGGAAATCACATTGGTAGGAATATACGCAGATACATCCCCTGCTTGAGTTTCAATAATAGGAAGTGCTGTTAATGAACCGCCACCTTTTACCATCGGTTTAAGAGATTCTGGCAAGTCGTTCATTTGTCTCGCAATATTATCATCCGCAATCACTTTTGCTGCTCTTTCTAATAATCTTGAGTGAAGGTAGAATACATCCCCTGGATAAGCCTCACGACCTGGTGGTCTTCTTAATAATAGAGACAACTCACGATAGGCTACTGCTTGTTTAGATAAATCATCATAAATGATTAATGCAGGACGACCTGTATCACGGAAATACTCACCGATAGCAGCACCTGCCATTGGCGCATATACCTGCATTGGGGAAGGGTCAGAAGCGTTAGCCGCTACCACTACGGTATACGCCATCGCACCTTTATCTTCTAATGTTTTTACAATTTGTGCTACCGTAGAACCTTTCTGTCCTACTGCAACATAGATACAAAATACTGGCTCTCCAGCGTCATAGAATTCTTTTTGGTTAAGGATAGTATCAATCGCCACAGTGGTTTTACCTGTTTGGCGGTCACCAATAATTAACTCTCTCTGTCCTCTACCAATTGGAATCATAGAGTCTACCGCTACGATACCCGTTTGAAGTGGCTCGTTTACAGGCTGTCTGAAGATAACCCCTGGTGCTTTTCTTTCCAAAGGCATTTCATATAACTCACCTCCAATTGGACCTTTACCATCTATTGGGTTACCCAATGTATCTACTACTCTACCTAACATCCCTTCTCCTACTTTAATTGAAGAAATTCTGTTAGTTCTTCTTACCGTATCGCCTTCTTTTACCTCTTTAGATTCTCCTAAAAGGGCTACCCCTACATTATCTTCTTCAAGGTTAAGTACAATACCTTCAATACCACCTTCAAATTTTACGAGTTCACCATATTGAACATTTTCAAGACCGTAAACACGAGCGATACCATCCCCGATTTGAAGTACTGTTCCTACTTCTTCAACATTAGATTGGGTATCAAAATTTGCTAATTGCTGTTTTAAAATTGCAGATACTTCTGCTGGATTTATTTCTGCCATTGTATGGTTATTTTTCTTAGTTTAACTGAAATTCTTTTTTCATATTTGCCAACTTAGACCTTACAGAAGTGTCTAATTGCTGGTCGCCAACTCTTAAGATATAGCCTCCTAATAATTCTGGTTTTATGATGACTTTTAAATCTGGCTTACTACCAGCGTTAATCATTTTAGAAGATTGAATAATTTTATCAATATTCTCTTGAGAAAGCGGTGCCGCAGTGGTTAAGGTAACCCTTTGTACGCCATGTAAATCTTCTACTTTATTGATATAAGCTTGTGCTATATTTTTAAGATGGGTAGCTCTTCCATTTTTGATCACCAATAAAATCAAGTTTTGGACTACTGGTAAGAAAGATTTAAATACCTCTTTCGCTACTTGCATCTTTTTATTATGATCTAAAAACGGTGCCTGCAAAAAGCGATTAAGTTCTTGGCTTTCGTTTAGAATCTTAATCAGTGCTTTCATATCGGATAATACCTCCGTAGTTTGTTGGCGTTCTTCTGTTAATTCCAACAAACCTTTGGCATATCGTTTTGCTACTTTTGATGTCAGCATTATTAGTTAAGATTAGATTGATTCAACATATTTTCAACCAAAGCATTTTGAGCATCGCTATTGTCTAATTTTTGCTTAAGGATAGATTCCGCAATGTTAAGCGATAAAGCACCTACTTGATGTTTAATATCAGCCATAGCAGCAGATTTTTCTGCTTCTATCGATATTTTAGCAGCGGCAATCATCTTGTCTCCTTCTACCTTAGCGGCATCTTTGGCTTCGTTTACGATACGGTCTTTAATTTCTCTAGCTTCTTTTAGAATGGCATCTCTTTCCACCTTAGCTTCGCGGATAATTCTTTCATTATCTGCTTTAAGTTGTTCCATTTCTTTTTTAGCTAGTTTCGCTTGGTTTAGTGCATCTACGATAGAAGTTTCTCTATCATTTACGGTATTTAAGATAGGTTTCCATGCGAACACAGAGAGTAATCCTACTAAAATTAAAAACACAACTAGTGACCAAACGAGGTTACCTTCTGAAGGAATTAATAAATCCATTGTTATATATTAAAATATGTTAAACTGATTTGATATAAATTAATTAAAAACTTTTAAGAAAAGTGGCAGACCAACCGTCTGCGCACTTTTCAAAATTGTTAGATTATCCGTTACCCAATAACGCTACTACGATACCGAATAGACCTGCACCCTCAATAAGAGCGGCAGCGATAATCATTGCAGTTTGGATTTTACCAGATTGCTCAGGTTGTCTTGCAATGGCATCCATTGCGTGACCACCGATTTTTCCGATTCCTAATCCTACACCAAGAACTGCTAAACCAGCTCCGATTGCTGCGATACTACCTGTCATAACTTTAAATTTAAAAGGTTTATAATTAATTTATTTTTTTAATGATGTGCTTCCTCTACTGCCATACCTATAAACAATGCCGTAAGAAGTGTAAAGATATAAGCCTGTAAAGCTGCTACCAATAACTCTAGCGTGTTGATAAATAAGGTTAATAATATAGAAACTGGTGCAATAGCATAAGTTTCCATAATAAAGATAAGAGAAATCAAACTTAAGATTACGATATGCCCTGCCGTCATGTTTGCAAAAAGACGAATCATCAAGGCGAATGGCTTAGTAAACATTCCTAAAATTTCAACGGGTACTAAAATCACATACACTAATGCTTTACCAGCCCAAGGCATATTATTGCCTAGTGGGTCAAATATATGTGACCAATATGTTTTTTTACCGCTGAAAGTTACAATAATAAATGTTAACACCGCTAATACCATTGTAAAAGCAATATTACCCGATACATTGGCAGACCCTGGAATAAGACCTAAAAGGTTAACCAACCATATAAATAAGAATAGGGTAATTAAATAAGGTGTATATTTTAAATAATGCTTAGTTCCTATATTTTCTAATGCAATATCATCTCTCACAAAAAGTACCAAAGGTTCTAAAAATTTAGCAACACCCTTTGGTACACCATTTTCTGTATAACTAGACTTCATTAAGAAAGCCAAAATAATCAAAATAATAGCTGCTAGAAACATCTGTGCTACAATTTTTGTAATCGAAAAATCTAGAGGCGTATCATTAGTTGGGTGCCCATCATGCATATGAAGAGTCCCTTCTGCATCAGTCTTATAAATTTTATTATGGAAAATCTTATAGTGATTACCATCAATATGAGCTACTTGCTCTTCCTCTTGCCCAAAATGAGATGAAGAAAACACCTTTAAACCATTATCCCATAAAATCACTGGTAGAGAAAATCCAATATGTCTTTCTCCCTCACCCCAAAGGTGCCAACTATGCGAGTCCGCAATGTGGTGCATAATATCTGGAACAGGGTTGTACTTTTCTCCTGGTTGCTTAGCTTCTGTGGAGGCATTCGCCCATCCCATGATAAAAATAGTCAAAAATAAAATAATTCGTCTGAAGTGCATGTTCTTCATTTTATAGTTTGTGCAAAAGTAGGAAATAGATTTTATATTTTCAAATTTAGAAAAATTAATTTTTTATGATTTTTGTTGGCTTTTATTTACAAAATGTATCATCTTGATAACCAAAGCCGTTTCTACAAAAAGATAAACTAAATAAAGTAGGATTGACCCGATTAAATAGGTTTTCATTTCTGGAAATTGATAAAACAGCACTAAAAAAGCCCCCATTTTTACAATCATAAATGCCAAATACAGAAACCCTATAATATCCTTTTTGAAAAATCCACCCAACCCTATACTTACCAATCCTAAAAAATGGATAAAGGCAATTAAAAAATGAATCTTTAAAGCCATTTCAGGAAACCATTGTGTTTGTATTACCATTCCAAAGATTATCACTAAGGTATAGATTCCTAATATTTTTAATAAATGGATGAGATAAGAATGTTGAGCGTTCGGATGCATAAAAATAAGTCTAGAAAAATCATGTCATAAAAAACGGAGCCACAGCTTACGCCTGCTCCGCTTAAATATTTATCTGTTCAATTAAATTGGTTTAAAAGATAAACCTTGCTCTTCTAATAATTTTTTCTCCTGCTCTTTATAATAGCCTTTAGTCAATTTATCATGTATGGCTTCAAAAGCAGCGATGGTTTCATTAATTTCGCTATCGGTATGCGATGCCGTAGGAATCAACCTTAATAAAATTGTGCCTTTAGGAATCACAGGGTATACCACTACTGAGGTAAATACACCATAGTTTTCTCTCAAATCTTTTACTAGAAGTGTCGCTTCTACAGGCGTTCCTTCAATAAATACTGGGGTTACACAAGTGTTAGTATCTCCTAAATTGAAGCCCTTTTCCCTCAGTCCATTTTGAAGTTTATTTACATTTTCCCAAAGTTTGGCTTTAATCTCTGGTCTAGTTCTTAACAATTCCAAACGCTTTAGCCCGCCAATGACCATAGGCATGGTAAGTGATTTAGCAAAAATCTGAGAACGCATATTGTATTTTAGATAACGGATAATGTCTTTATTACCTGCTACAAAAGCTCCAAACCCAGCCATAGACTTAGCAAAAGTAGAAAAGTAAACATCTATTTCATCTTGACAACCTTGCTCCTCACCAGCACCAGCCCCCGTAGCTCCTAGAGTACCGAAACCATGGGCATCATCTACCAACATTCTGAAGTTATATTTTTCTTTAAGCGCTGCAATTTCTTTTAATTTACCTTGCTGACCGCGCATTCCGAACACCCCTTCAGTGATTAATAAAATACCTCCACCGGTTTCATTCGCTACTTTAGTCGCGCGTTGTAAATTTTTCTCTACACTTTCTAAATCGTTGTGCTTATAGGTAAATCGTTTTCCCATATGCAGGCGAACACCATCTACAATACAAGCATGAGAGTCTACATCGTAGACAATCACATCATTTTTGGACACCAAAGCATCAATAATGGAAAGCATACCTTGGTATCCGAAGTTCAGTAGATACGCCGACTCTTTTCCTACAAAGTCTGCCAATTCTTGCTCTAATTGATTGTGATAAGGCGTTTCTCCAGACATCGCTCTAGCTCCCATAGGATAAAACATACCATATTCCGCGGCGGCTTTAGCATCCGTTTCTTTCACTTCTGGATGGTTACACAATCCTAAATAGTCATTCGCACTCCAGTAAATTACTTCCTTACCTTGGAATTTCATTCTAGGACCAATAGGGCCTTCTAACTTTGGAAATACAAAATAGCCTTCCCCATAATCTGCAAACTGCCCTAGAGGACCAGGATTTTGTTTTATTCTTTCAAATATATCCATTGATTTATTTTAGATTAAAATTTTAAGGTACAAATTTAGGCAAATTTATATTAACTAAAAAACGATTAAAATCATACCTTTATGATACAAAAAACCCGCAACCTATCCTAAGGTTACGAGCTTTTTAAATAACTATAAATTGAAAATTATACTTTTAAATATCTTGAATAAGCATAGCCTTCTTCACCATCTTTAGTTCTAATTTTCCACCATTCTCCATCGGCGGAATCTACCAAAGTTACCATTTCGCCTTTTCCAGCTTTTCCTACAATTTCACTTTCTGTAGAAGGTTCTTTTCTAATGTTAAGATTAGAATGTTCTGTATTTACCGTAAGATTAGTTCCCGCAGGAATCCCAGTTACTTTTACATCTATTTTAATATCTGTAGCAGTAAATGATGGGTCTACTATACCTAAAGCATTCCATACTAAATCTTTTGCTTCAGTAGATTTTGTAGTTCCAGAAATGTGAAGTACACCATCTTTTTGTTCTACATTTAGATTATCAATATCGGCATTTTGTACCGCTGATAATACGGTAGCATATTTATCTGTTAATGTTGACATTATTTTTTATTTTAAATTATTTTACAACGAGTTGATTGTTATATGTTCCAATATTTAAAGCGTCCATAGACTCTTTAATTTTTCTTGCTTGGTTCGCAGTTACTTGTCCAGTTAATGTTAATTCTCCATTTACATTTTCTACTTTTACATTAGGAAAATCTTTAGTAGCGTCTTGTACTTTTTGCATTACCTCAGCATCTACTGTTTTATTTTCATTTACTGCCACTACTGGTTCTACAGTGGCCATATCATGAACTTCTGTAATACCTGGAATTGCTTTTAGAGAAGCAATCATTTGGTCTTTTTCCTCTTGTGTTGCAAATGTACCTGAAAGGTGTGCTTGACCATCTTTTACATCCACAGAAGCAGATGGATTAGATTGTACTACAGCCGTGGCTTGCGTATTAAGTTCTGCATCGTTTGGCTTTTTCTTACATGAAACCGCTGTTACTGATACCATAAGTGCTAAAACTGCTGTTTGAAATACTTTTTTCATAAAATTTGTTTTTTGATTAGAATAATTTTTTAATGTTAAAAACATGGTTATTTTTGCAATTGTTATGCCAAAGAGAAAGAATTTCAATAAAAATAATCGAAAGCAACACCAGCAACGCATTAAAGCCTATAATTATCGAAAGTGGGTTGTCTTCTTTATCCTAATGATTGCATTAGTAGGCACGGGTATGTATTTAAAACAAAAACTAGCGTTTTATTACGCTCTAGTATTTAGCAAACCCCACCGCACCTTAGTTAATAGTGAATATGAAACCAAGCGTATTAATAGTATTGTTACAGAGCATCAAAATAAATTATTTGGAATCGATATTTCCCATTACCAGAGGAAAGAAGATATTTCTTGGGATAGCCTCAGTATAGTTAATGGCGACAGGCCCATCCATTTTATATTGCTAAGGGCCACCATGGGCAATGCTTCCCAAGACAAGCATTTTTCTTCTTTTTGGACTAAAGCAAAACAAAATCATTACACAAGAGGGGCGTATCATTTCTATAGACCTGATGAGAATCCAATACAGCAAGCCAATAATTTTCTATCGGTAGCCAAACTAGAGCAATACGACCTAATTCCTGTTTTGGATTTAGAAAAAATCCCCAAACGCAAAACACATCAACAATATATAAAGGACATAAAGGTATGGCTAGATATTGTGGAAAAAGCCTACGGAAAAAAGCCCATTATCTACACTTACTATCATTTTTACAAAGATTATCTAAAAAATAATTTAGATGCCGACTATCCCCTTTGGCTCGCCAACTATAATTTCGTGATGCGCCCAAGCCCTGATGATCATTGGCAATTTTGGCAGTTTTCTGAACAAGGCATCGTTAAAGGTATTAACACTAAAGTAGACCTCAATGTGTTTAATGGGGACGAGGACGACTTTAAGCTATTGCTCATTGACTAACAAAAATCATATTTTTCAAAATAAAACCTTAAAAAACTTGTTAGAAAAAAAATAATTTTTATATTGCAGCCCTTATATTAATAATAAATCATTATGGCAAAACATAAAGTGACATACGAGTTCCCAATGCATTGTTTATCAGAGATTTTGTATGAATACCTCGCTACCGAAGAAGGTTTGGGCGAGTGGTTTGCAGACGATGTAGAAGAAAAGGGCGACGATTTTTATTTCAGCTGGGGGGGCAGTCCCGCAGAAAAAGCAACACTGATTCGCTATAAGCCAGAATCTTTTGTGCGCTTCCGTTGGGAAGAAGACGAGGGTACCAAAAACTATTTTGAAATGGCGATTGTAATAGATGAAATCACCGAAGATTTATCCCTTAATATTACAGATTTTTGCGAAGATGGCGACGAGGAAGAAAATCGCTTGTATTGGGAAAATCTAATAGAAAATTTACAAATTAAGTTAGGTGCTGCATAATGGCAGTTATTTAAACGACTAAAATATAAAGATGAGCGGTGTAGTATCGTTCATTTTTTCTTATTAAAAAACACAACCCATGATGTATTTAGATGGCAAATTAATCTCTGAGGAAACAGCAAAAAACTATGCTAACAGAGCGTTTTTATATGGCGATGCAGTACGCGTTTATTTTTTCTTCAAGGACAAAAAACTCATAATGGCAGAGGAAATTTATTTTAACCTAATGTCTTCTATGAGAAAAATGCGTATGAATATTCCCCTTAGTTTTACGCTAGAGTTTTTTGTAGAACAATTTAACCAAGCCATTCAGGAAAGAGGTCTAGAAACGGGGCGTATTTCCGTAATCGTATTTAGAAAAAAAGATATCCAATTCACTTCTAAAACCCCCGTTCATTTCGCCTATACACTAGAGGAAGACCTTCATTGGTATCTTATCCAACGCGATATTCACTTGGATATCATTAAAGAAGTTTCCGTTAATACGCATTTGCTAAGCAATATCTATACCCACGCTCCAGAAAATACCTATGCAGAAATCTATGCTCAGGATAATGATTTGGACGATGTGATTTTACTTAACCCAAACAAGCGTATCGCCAGAACTATTTTTGGAAATCTTTTATTTTTGGAAGGGAAAACTTTAAAAATCCCCAAACAAAGCGAAGGGGCATTTATATCCCCGCTGATGGAAAATTTTGTTACCTATCTCCATAAAAACAGATTAGCCGATATAGAACAAGCCGAAATGATTGCCTTTGAAAGCCAAAAAGCGGAAGAAATTTTAATGATTTCCGATGAAAAAGGACTATTTTCTGTTTCACAAATTAGAAATAAAACTTTCAAAAATGAGCGTTTCCAAGATATGGTAGCCCAATGGGGCAAGCACCTATTATCTCAACCTTTCTAAACCCTATGAATACGATACAAGATTTAACCCAAGCATTTGATTTTCTTTCCGATTATCTAACCTCCGAAAGATTACAAAAAATCAATCATTATGCTGAGGAAAGTTCGGATTTTATTTTGCCTGTGCTAGAAGATGTCTATCAATTTAGAAACGCGGCGGCTATTATTAGAAGCGTAGAAGCCTGTGGCTTTCATAAAGTGGTGGCTATGGAGCGGGACAATATTTTCGAACCCAACCTCAGCGTTACTAAAGGGGCTGATACTTGGGTAGAAGTAGAACGAAAATCGAGAACCCAAGCCACATTAGAAGATATAAAACAGCAAGGTTATAAAATTGTAGCAGTATCGCCAGAAAACAATGCTACCCTCCTACCCGATTATCAAATTACCGAGCCTATTGCTTTGGTTTTTGGTACAGAATGGGAAGGCGTATCCGACCAACTTTTAGAAATAGCGGACGAAACTTTAGCCATTCCGATGTATGGTTTTACCAATAGTTTTAATGTTTCCGTAGCCGCGGCTATTTGCATATACGAACTTAAACAAAAATTAATTCATTCAGAAATTGATCACCACCTTTCGGAACTCAAAAAATGGCAACTAAAAGTAAGGTGGGCTGCTAATTCTGCCAGAAGTGGACACCAACTTCTGGATAAATTTGTGAGAGAAAATTTAGATTAAAATACCTTCTCTATATTATTTCTATAAAGCTCTATAAACTTATTAAATTAAGTAAATATAAAGTTAATCCTTTTATAATAAAAAATATTATCACATCCTAAAATAATTCCACGCCGCAATATAAACCCCAGCGGTTTCAGTTCTTAAGCGTTGACTACCTAGTTGAACCGATCGAATATTTTGCTCCAGTAAAGCCTCTATTTCCTTTGGACTAAAATCGCCTTCGGGACCTATTAAAAAGGTATATTGGTCTTGCAATGGTAGTTCTTGAATCGCACAACGCTGAAACGCTCGGTCGCAATGGGCTACAAAAGTATGGTCTGGATGAATCGTAGGTAAAAATTGTGACCACTTGACCATATCATTAATAATAGGGAAATGACACCTTAAACTTTGCTTAGAGGCTGCAATGGCTTTCTTTCGGATTTTATCGATATTCAAATGTTTTCTTTCTGACTTTTCAGTATGCAGAAAGGTAATTTCTGAAATGCCCATTTCCGTTGCTTTTTCCACAAAAAAATCCGTACGGTCTATATTTTTAGTAGGGGCAATAGCAATATGCAATCTCGGACTAAATGCTGGTAAATTTTGCTGAATATCTACCACATCTAAAAGGACTTTCTTACCCTCAATAATCAATCGTCCCTCAGCACGTGTTCCTTCACCATCGGTTACAAAAATCGTTTCTCCTTCGGACATTCTTAGTACCTTTAAGATATGATGCTGTTCTTCATCAAAAATCTCCGCTTGATTCCCATTGATTTGACCGTGAAATAATTTCATAAGATTAAGATTTTAAAGGGTCTTTGGCATCTAGTTCATAGCGTGCTAAGGCTGAAGTTTTTAAATCGGTAAATTCGCCTCGTTCGTATTTTAGTTGTGCTACTAGAGCAATCATCGCCGCATTATCTGTGGTATATTCAAATTTTGGGATATAGACTTTCCAGCCTAATTGTTCTTTATTCTGTTCCATCGCCTTTCTTAAGGCAGAGTTAGCCGAAACGCCCCCTGCAATTGCCACTTCTTTAATATTAAAATCTTGAGCCGCTTTTTCCAGCTTAGTCATCAAAATTTCAATGATATGCTTCTGAACCGAGGCACAAAGGTCGTACAAATGCGTTGGGATAAACTCTGGGTTTTTCTTTACTTCCTTCTGGATAAAGTAAAGTACCGAAGTTTTAATCCCACTGAACGAATAATTATAATCGCCTAATTTCGGTTTGTTAAATTGAAAAGCATCGGGGTTACCTTGCTGAGCATATCGGTCGATAATAGGACCTGCGGGATAGTCTAAGCCTAGTATTTTCCCGATTTTATCAAAGGCTTCCCCAGCCGCATCATCTATACTTTTGCCTGCTATTTCCATATCAAAGTAGTCACGAACCAAAACAATCATCGTATGTCCGCCACTTACCGTTAAACACAAAAACGGAAATTTTGGCGGCACAGGGTTTGCATCGTCTATGAAATGGGCTAAAATATGCGCTTGCAGATGATTGACTTCAATTAAAGGCACATCCAAACTCATCGCTAGAGATTTAGCAAATGAAGTCCCCACCAATAAAGAACCTAAAAGACCAGGGCCACGCGTAAAACCTATGGCGCTAATGTCTTTTTGTTGTATATTTGCGGTACGGATTGAATGCTCTACCACAGGGATGATATTTTGCTGATGTGCACGCGATGCCAATTCAGGAACTACACCGCCGTATTCATTATGTATGGCTTGTGTAGCAGCAATATTAGAGCGTATTGTTCGCCCCTGAATAATGGCAGCAGAAGTATCATCGCAAGAGGATTCAATGCCTAAAATAATAGGTGGTTTCATAATTATGGCAAATTTAGATAATAATAACGATAATAAAAAATTGCAACCCGAAATAAAGGAAGGCAATACGCCTCCCCAACCTAAAAAGAAAAACAGATGGCTAAAGTTTTTTAAAATCGCCATCCTTTCATTTTTAGGTTTATTTGTAGTTTTAGCGATTGTACTAAGCCTCTCTTCTACACGAAATTGGACAGCGCATAAAGTGGTAAATATCCTTAATGAAAAATTTAAAACCCAAATCAAATTCAGTAGTATTGATGTAAATTTGTTTGGTAATATTTCCATCCACGATTTAACCATTGAAGACTACAAAGGTCTTGAATTCATCAAGGCTAAGGAAGTCTATGCCGATTCCGATTGGTTTTCTCTTATTGCCAATACCAATCATATTAATATCCATTCTTTAACTGCTAAAGATTTGGATATGAAAGTAATTACCTATAAAGGGGATAGCGTTGCCAACTTCAACCGCTTTATCAATCTATTTGATAATGGTAAAAAGAAAGCCCCTAACAAGCCAGAATTTCAATTGGATTCTAGAATTAGTATTCAAAATTCTAAACTTTCCATCGTCAATCAAAATTCTGAGGGCGATGCTGGAAAGTGGCTAGATGCTACTCACCTTAATATCCTTATACCCAACCTCAAAGTAAAAGGTTCCGATGTATCTGCCCAAGTGAATCAGTTCAGTTTTATCACAGAACGCTGGGGCAAAAAACATATCGTGGATAATTTTTCTACCCATTTTACATTTAATAAAGAGTATTTATTTTTAGATAATCTATTATTCAATACCGACCATAGTTTACTCCAAGGTCATCTTAAACTCAACCTTAACAATGGTAAATTCGAAGATTTTGGCAACAAAGTCGTTTGGGATATGATATTAGCCAATGGCAGCCAATTGAGTGGTTATGATTTAAGTTATTTTGTTAATGACTGGGACAATTATAAACCCATCAATATTTCTGGTAAAATGGATGGTGTATTGAATGAATTTTACTTAGAAAATTTTAAATTCGGACGAGAAAACACCCAACTCGCCACCCAAAAAATTAAAATTGCCGATATTCTTAATAAAAGTTTTAATATCGAAACCAATAGTCTATCTACCAATTTCACTTACGAAGGGCTGAAAGGACTGTTGCCAAGTTTTATTTCTAAAAAAATGGGGAATACCGTAGACCCGTTCGGTAGAATAAAATTTAATGGTGCTTTAAAAGCCAACCCTAAAGCCATCTTTACCAGAGGACAAATTGTTTCTGGCGTGGGGCAGGCCAAAGTGCATCGTTTAACGCTATTAGATTATAGTACAAATAACCAAAAGTTTCAAGGTTTAGTAGACCTTAAAAACTTTAATGTGGCTGCCATTACTAAAAACAATCAAGTGGGATTGGTTACGGGAACCATTGATGTAAAAGGGGAAAATTTCGATATCAATCGTATGCGACTAAAAACCAAATCCAATATTTCAAGCATTGAGTTGACGGGAAAAACCATACAAAATCTTATCGTAGATGGAACGATGGTTCAAAAGACATTTGATGGTATCGTTAATGTAAAAGACCCTAATGCCAAAGCCAATATAAAAGGAATTGTGGATTTTAGTTCGCCAAGATTAAAAGCCGATGTTTTAGCCCAAGTGGAACATTTGAATGTCGCCCACTTTACTGGTAAAAAAGAACAACAAACCGTAAGTGGTATTTTTGATGTACAGTTGGCCATGAAAGACTTAAACGATATGAGCTTGGATACTAAAGTCAGCCAAGTGCATCTCGCTACACTTCAGCAAAACCTTAATATCCCTCAAGCGGACATCAGAGCCTATTTTGATGACGGCAAGCGTATCGTTTCGGTACAAGCACCCAATGCCATCGATGGGAAAATTTCTGGAAAATTCAATCTAGAAGATATTGGCGGTATGGTGCAAAATAGTATTGACCGCATCATCGCAGGGGCTAAATCTAAACGCTACTATCGTGGTCAGTATTTCGATTTAGATTTTAATATTTCTCAAGGTTTTATCAATTTTTTCCAGCCTAACCTAAAGATTAAAGACCAACTGCATATTTCTGGAAATTACAACGGTAATACCAACGATTTGGTATTGAATGCCGATGCGTCTTACCTGAAATACATTATGACAAAAAAAGATGCCGAAGCCGCTAATGAAGCCTTGGCTAAGTCCGATATCGACTATCAGTTTGAGCCCCCTGCAAAGGCTAAAGATAGTGCGATGGTGAATAATCTATCGTTAAAGATTAATACCGCACAAGTCAACGACCAATTGTCTATCACAGCAGATAAAGTGGTATATGGGAACCATATTGTTCAAGATTTAAACTTTAAAGGCTCTAATGAAAATGGTGAAGTACTTCATTTATCTACTACCTTTAAACATGGCTCTAAAGATGACGAGGATAACAACGCTTTAAAAGAATATGCCATAAATCTAAACCAAACTACAGATGCCAATGGCGACTATGTGATAAGATTTGAACCGACAGAAATAAAACTCAACCATGTTGCATGGCGTGTAGATACATCGCCAGAACTTAACCATTCCATTACCTACAAAAAGAGAACGGGGGCTATTGATATACACAACTTAAAAGTCTATTCCGATGAAAGTGCCATTTTAGTGAATGGAATTTTTAAAAATGGTAAAAATTTCGACTTTGATACCGAAATTACCAATCTAGATATTACAAAATTAATGGCATTAAGTAAGAGCGAATCTGACATTAATATTTCTGGTGTCATTAATGGGACTGCAAATATTAAAATGAACCAAAATAGCTTAGAACCTTTGGTTGATTTGAAAATGGATAGCTTAAAAATGAACGGCAATGCTATGGGAAATATAGTCATCAATGCGGATAAGACTGACCGACCTAATATATTCTCGGTAGATGCTCGGGTAGTGTCTTCTGAATTACTTGGTGCGGATAAACTTAAACTGACGGGAACTATTAATAATAATACAAAATCCCCATCATTAGACTTAGTTGCAGAGCTCAACGAGTTTGATTTATCGTTCGCTCAAGAATTTGTAAAATCGGTATTCAGTAACTTTAGGGGGAAAGCCAGTGGTCAGCTCAATATAGGAGGTACCGTTAATGATATCGATTATCAAGGAAATATCGCCTTAAAAGATTTTGGTTTAAAACTGAATTTTTCGGGGGTAGATTATAACTTTGATGATACCGTAATTCCTTTAACTAAAGGCTATGCAGTATTAAACAATATCGGTATTAAAGATGGACGAGACAATTCTAAAGGAAGTATCTCTGGAGCTATCCAGTTTGCAGATGCCGCTTCTATGGGGCTCAACCTCATTATGCGTGCCGATAATTTATTATTACTCAACACCACGCAAAAAGATTTCGACACTTTTTGGGGGCGTGTCTATGGTAGTGGGGATATCTTTGTAGACGGTCCTGTAACAGCATTAAACTTAGATGCCAAGATGAAAGTTTTGGACAACAGTACCTTTACTCTCAATAGTAACTCTACTTCTTCGGTAGATGAATATAAAATGCTAAGATTTGTAGAGCGTGATAAAGAAGGACAAATTATAGCCACCAAGAAGAAAAAGACTGGGGCTAATATGGATATTAATTTTGATATTTCTATCGATAAAGGCTCTACGGTAAGTGTATTGGTAGGGGATGATGTGGGCGACATTAGCGTAAGAGGATTAGCAAATAATCTTAAATTTAAGCTAAGACGCAGTGGGCAAATGAGCATGAATGGAACCTATATGGTAGATAATGGGACCTTTATCTCTAAAGCCATACTAGAAAGAACCTTCCAAATTGCTAACGGTAGTAGTATTTCTTGGGATGGTAATGTAATGAACCCAAGTTTAGATATTAAAGCCAACTATTTTAGAACGGTGACCAATGCAGGAGAATATCTGAACATTGGAAAACTACCTCCAATTAATGTTATGCTGACCACTGAAATCACTCAAACACTACAAAAACCTAATATTGAGTTTGATGTGTCTGCACCAGAGGTTTCCACACAAATTAAAGAAGCTCTAGCCTTTAAAATGAGTAAGCCTGATGAAAAGGTTTTACAGTTTGGTTCGATATTAGCATTAAACAATTTCAATGTAGCCAATTCTGCTGGTACAGATTTTGATATTGGTGGGTCGTTGGCTTCGCAGGGGTATAATATCTTATTCAAGCAATTAGGCTCTGTGCTCAACACCATTAGTAATCAGTTTCAAGTGGACTTAAACTACATAAAAGGAGATAATGCATCTAATACGGGCGACCGTGCCAATGCTGGTGTGAGTATTGCATTATCCCCAAGAATTAGTATAAAAACTGGGCTTGGTGTACCGATTTCTAAAACCCAATATACTGATGCCAATTTTCTATCAGGTGAAGGTATTTTGGAATACGATTGGTCTAAGAAAAACAATGGTAGTCGCCTACTACGAGTGTATTCTAAACCATCCAACATTAGTAATGTATCGGGACAAGCAGGTGCCAATCAAACTTGGGGTGCTGGTGTAGTGTACAGTAAGAGTTTTAATCGTTTCTTTGGAAAGAAAAAGACTGACACTACAAAACAGAAAAAAGATACCGTAAAAGTAAAGTAGGCCATTAATTTGTTCTAACAAAACCATAGAAAAAAATTATTAAAGTTTAATTTAAAAATATCAATTCTTTTTTCGTAATTTTGCAAACTAATAATCTTATTATTTAATATTATAAAATAAAAAAACATATTATGAACTATCGTTTAGATGAAATAGACAAAAAAATTCTTGATTATTTAGTGAAAAATACAAGAATGCCTTTTACAGAAATAGCAAAGAACTTAGATGTTTCTGCTGGTACTATCCATGTAAGAGTAAAAAAGATGGAAGATGCAGGGATTATCCTCGGCTCATCTCTAAATATCGACTACAAAAAATTAAATTATCACTTTACAGCATTTATTGGAATTTTGCTTACTAAGTCTAATAACACACAAAAAGTACTAAAAGAATTAGAAAAAATACCTAATGTAGTAGAAACTAGCGTGGTATCTGGTAAATACAATATCTTTTGTAAAATGGTAGCCAAAAATACCGAAGATGCTAAAAATGTAATCTACAAAATAGATGATATAGACTCTGTGATGAGAACAGAAAGTATGATTGCTATGGACGAATATTTGAGTGATAGAAATCGCCTTATATCTGCAGTAGAAATCTAGAATCTAATAGAAACCTATCAAAAGTCTTTGAATACACAAAGACTTTTTTTAATTTTATCCAATGGAAAATAAAAACTATTTCGGTACTGAACCTAAGAAAACAACCAGCTTTTATGTAGCCATGGCGGTATTGGCATTATTCACTCTTATGGGATTAGGCGTAGATATAGACGAATTTATCCAGCATGGAAGCATACAAATTCCTACTTGGTATTTCTATTTAATCTTTGCGGTAGACGCCTTAGCGTTATTAGGTCTATTGTTAATTGTTCTGTTTAGAAAAATAGGAGTGTACTTATTTCCATTCGCTATCGTGCTACATTTTATTTTCCACCAATATTATCTCTCTACATTTTTGTATACGGATGTTACCAACTTATTTCTATTTGTAGGATTAGGTTTGGTAATGATTATCCCAAAATGGCAATACTTCCAATAAGCAAACTATGTTTTCCAAAGCATGTGAATACGCCATAAGAGCGAGTATCTATGTCGCTCAGAAAAGCCTTTTCGGACAGCGGGTCAATGTAAAAGAAGTATCCGAATCTGTGGATGCCCCAATTGCATTTACCGCTAAAATTATGCAACAACTTTGTAAGTCCAATATCCTAGACTCTATGCGTGGACAACAAGGAGGTTACGCTGTTCCACTAGACCAACTTAAGGAAATCAGCATTTACCATATCATTATTGCCATAGATGGCGATACTTTATTTACCCAATGTGGTTTGGGGCTTAAAACCTGCTCTTCTACTAACCCCTGCCCTGTTCATCAAGAGTTTTCTGCTTTAAAAAATAACCTTAAACACCTGACACAAAACTATACCCTACACGATTTAGCACTAAAGACCGAGCAAGGATTAGCTTGGCTAAAATTAAAAGATTAGATTGGTCTAATCCTCATCTAGCCAATGGTCTTCGTCAAAGGAAATATTATCATCTGCTAACAATCGGGCTTCTCTTTCTAGAGACTCTTTTATTGTAAAGGTAGTGTCACTATCAATATCTTGTTTGGCTAATCTTATCGTAGAATCTTTATCTATCGTAATAAAACGATTGGCCAATCGCCTAGCGGCATACTTTCTTAGCCCCGCAGTATTCAGAATATCCACACCCATATTGACTGCTGTTTCTAGGGTTTCTCGGTAAATATGCTCTACACCATCATTAATAAAATCATAAGCATCTAGCCTATTTCTAGCTCTTACAAAAATTTTAAGATGCGGAAAGTGTTGTTTTGCTAATTCTACCAGAAATTTATTACTCTCTGGGTCATCTAAACACAAAACTAAAATCTGTGCCTGCTCTGCTCCTGCCGCTCTTAATAACTCTAGCCTTCTGGCATCGCCATAGAACACCTGGAATCCTCTTTGTCTAAGAATATTCACACGATTAGAATCGTGGTCTAGAATGGTAGCTTTAACTCCACTAACCTTTAATAAACGTCCAACAGTACTTCCAAAATGTCCAAATCCCACAATGATGATTTTCTTTTGTTTGATACTATCGGGACTAACATCTGTAGATTTTTCTTCCTGTTTTACATTAAAATTAGGAGCAATGATGCGTTCATTCAGCAAGAGTAAAAATGGTGTTACCATCATAGAAATAGCCACTATTGAAATCATCTGCGAGCTTATTTCTAAGTCTAGCAAATGTAGTTTCGTTGCAAAAGTAATGATTACAAACGCAAATTCTCCCACTTGAGACATTCCAAATGAATAAAGAAAATTTTGGTCATTACTCATTTTAAATATTTTTCCTATCCCAAATAATACCACAAATTTTACCACCGTTACCATCACCACCATAGAGAAAATAAACATCGGGTCTTGTTGGATGATTTTAAAATTGATTGTAGAGCCCACACTTACAAAAAATACCGCCAGTAGCAATCCCTTGAATGGGTCAATCTGGCTTTCTAACTCGTGTCTAAATTCGCTGTTTGCCAACATTACCCCAGCCAAAAATGCTCCCAATGCGGGGCTAAGTCCAGCTAAAATCATCAATTCCGATACCGCAACAATAAGAAATAATGACGATGCTGTAAGCAGCTCATTCATTCCTGAACGCGAGACATATCTTAAAAAAGGTACAAATAAATATCGCCCGAGAAGAATTAAAATTCCTACTCCAAACAATACCGAAAACGGTTGTAACCATTCGGGTAAATAACTAATTAAAACTGCTTTATCATTAGTTTTATCTACTTCTGATAAGGTAGGTAATAAAGCTAAAATAGGAATGACTGCAATATCCTGAAACAATAGCGTAGAAAAAGAAGCCTCTCCTGATACGGTGTTAAACAGACTTTTTTCCTTTAAAGTTTGTAGTACAATCGCCGTAGAAGACATGGCAAATGCAATAGACGCTACAATATTCGGCACCCTGTCCCAACCTGAATAGTGTAAAATCACAAAAGATAAGATAAAGGTAAGCGCCATTTGAGAAAGCCCTAGTCCTAAAATACTTTTCCGCATTGCCCAAAACTTTCTAGGCTCTAATTCTAATCCAATAATAAAAAGCAACATCACCACCCCAAATTCGGTGCTGTGCATTACATCTTCGGCATTACCCGTCAATTTTAGTACAAAAGGACCGACAATGATACCACCCAGTATATAACCAATCACAGAACTAAAGCCCAGCTTCCTAACAATAGGCACTAAAATAATAGCCGCTCCTAAATACACTAAAGTAATCGTAAAAAAACTTTCGGACATCTTAATTTGAATTTAAAAATTGTTGAATTTCCGCTTTTACTTGATTAACAGCATCGTTTCCTTGTTGTTTTGCAGTATGTGTTGTCACTATTCCTTCTATGGAAACGCCTGTAAGTTCCAAAGATTTAGTTAATGGTTTTAAAAAATCTTCCACCGAGCTTCCATACACTCCCTGCGGGCTAAATGCCATATCTGAGCCTCCCGTACTGACAACAATTAAGGCTCTTTTATCCTTTAGAGGACTTTCATTTAAACGATTGAGCCAGCGCATATCTAGTACTTCGCTCATCCATAAACTCAATAATGGTGGAATATTCAGCCATATTAAAGGAAAGTGAAAAATAATTTTAGAATATCCCTTAATTCTTTTACGCTCTCGAAATGCCGCAATATGAAAATCGGGATAGTCTTCATACAAATCCCTAAATGTCACTTGCGCGTTGGTTTTATATAATTCTATCACTTGCGTGTTGAATACGGAATGCTCCAAAAAAGGGTGTGCAAACAGTACAATCGTTTTTTCCAATGTTAAAAATTTTGCCGAAATATAATGAAAATACCTACCACTTCCTAATGATTTTTCTAGGTCTAAAAAATTTAAACTATCCATAATTTTCAAATCTAAACTCAGCCTTTAGCGTCCCATAATATATCGTAACCATAATTCTGTATTTTAGAAATATTTTCAATATTTTTGCCATTGTAAAAACATCATTTTAATCGTATGACTTCACAAGAAATAAGACAAGCATTTTTAGATTTTTTTAAAAGTAAAAATCACCTCATTGTACCATCAGCACCTATCGTTTTAAAAGACGACCCTACGCTGATGTTTTCCAATTCTGGGATGACACAGTTCAAAGACTATTTCTTAGGCTATAAAGAACCCAAATCCCCGAGAATTGCCGATACTCAAAAATGTTTGCGTGTTTCTGGAAAACATAATGATTTAGATGATGTAGGTAGAGATACTTACCACCATACCATGTTCGAGATGCTGGGCAACTGGTCGTTTGGCGATTATTTCAAAAAAGAGGCTATTGCTTTCGCATGGGAGCTTTTAACCGAAGTTTATAACATTCCCAAAGACAATCTTTATGTGACTATTTTTGAAGGCGATGCGTCCGAAGATTTAGCCAGAGACGAAGATGCCTATAACTTTTGGAAAACCCATATCAGCGAAGATAGAATCATCAATGGAAATAAAAAAGATAACTTTTGGGAAATGGGCGAAAGTGGACCGTGTGGACCATGTTCGGAAATCCATGTGGACTTAAGGCCCGAAAGTGAAAAAGCTAAAATTTCTGGTAAAGATTTAGTCAATCAAGACCACCCTCAAGTGGTAGAAGTGTGGAATTTGGTATTTATGGAATTCAACCGTAAAGCCGATGGCAGTCTAGAAAAACTACCCTCTCAGCATGTGGATACTGGTATGGGCTTTGAGCGTCTATGTATGGCGTTACAAGGCAAAACTTCTAATTACGATACTGATGTTTTCACCCCTTTAATTAAAAAAGTAGAAACCATTTCTGGTAAAACTTATAAAGGCATTTTAGATTCGGAACAAGATATTGCCATCCGCGTGGTGGTAGACCATATTCGTGCGGTAGCCTTTGCCATTGCCGATGGACAATTACCGTCTAACAACGGCGCAGGCTATGTGATTAGACGCATTCTAAGAAGAGCCATTTCTTATGCGTATCGTTTTTTAGATATTAAAGAACCTTTCCTTTATCAATTAGTCACAGTCTTAAAAGAGCAAATGGGCAGTTTCTTCCCAGAGATTGTAAAGCAAGAAAAATTAGTTACAGAAGTCATTAAAGAAGAGGAAATCTCTTTCCTTAAAACGATTGAGCATGGCTTGGTGCGTTTAGAACATATCATCCAAGATACTTTAAAGAAAAACGAAAAAACACTTCCTGGAGCAGAAGTTTTTGAACTTTATGATACTTACGGCTTCCCTGCCGATTTATCTAGAATTATTGCCGAAGAGAAAAACCTTACCGTAGATGAGAAAGGCTTTGATGAGGAAATGGCAAAACAAAAACAACGCTCTAAACAATCATCCGCTCAAAAAGTACACGATTGGGTAGTGCTAAAAGAAGAGCCCGAAACTTTTGTAGGCTATGATACTTTAACACAAAATACGCATATTACGCGTTATAGAAAAATTGAAAATAAAGACGGTGAGTTCTATCAAATCGTACTAAACCAAACACCTTTCTATGCTGAGGGCGGTGGACAAGTAGGCGACAAAGGTTTACTTAAAAATGAAGACGGTGAGTTTGAAGTTTTAGATACTAAAAAGGAAAACAACCTTAACATTTCTATGTTAAAATCGTTGCCACCGCATCCTGAAAAAGAATTGACCGCTGTGGTAGATGCTAGCCTTAGAAAAAATACGCAAGCCAATCACTCTGCCACCCACTTACTTCATGAAGCACTTCGTGAGGTTTTAGGCACCCATGTAGAACAAAAAGGGTCGTTTGTAGGACCTGATTATCTTCGTTTTGACTTTTCTCATTTTTCTAAAATGACCGATGAGGAAATTGCATTGGTAGAGCAGAAAGTTAATGATAAAATTAAAGCCAATATCGCCTTAAAAGAATACCGCAGTATCCCAATTCAAGAGGCTTTAGATAAAGGTGCAATGGCATTGTTTGGCGAAAAATATGGCGACCAAGTGCGGATGATAGAATTTGATACCTCTAAGGAATTATGTGGTGGAACACATGCCCAATCGACTGGCGAAATCGGGTGGCTTAAAATAAAATCCGAAAGTTCCACAGCCGCAGGAATTCGTAGATTAGAAGCAATTTCTGGCGACCAAGCGACTACTTATTTTAAAGACTTAGAAACTCAAATCCAACAATTGGGGCAGTTATTAAAATCTAAAGATGTTCAGAAGTCGGTAGAGAAACTTTTAGATGAAAATCAAAAGCTAAAAGCGGAAGTAGACCAGCTAAAAAAAGTAATGGCAAAAGCCGAAACTGCCGATTGGAAAAACCAATACACCAACAAAGGCGACAAGCATCTTTTAGTAAAAATGACTTCTATGGATGCGGGGTCTATTAAAGATATAGTATTCCAACTGAAGCGAGAAGTCCCAAAATCCATTACGGTTATTTTATCAAATGCCAATGACAAGCCTATGATAAGTGTCGGCGTTTCCGAAGATTTAGAAAGCCAATACCACGCTGGGAATATTGTAAAAGATCTTGCTAAAGAAATCCAAGGCGGCGGCGGCGGTAACTCAGGGTTTGCCACCGCTGGAGGCAAAAATATAGATGGACTGAAAAACGCAGAGGAAAAAGCAAAGGGGTTGTAAGGTTTTGTACTTATGTAAAATGTATTATTGTACAATGTACTATTGTAAAAAGTAGTGTTGTAATGATGTGTTTTGAATAATGTATTGCACAAATTATCAATAATTTATTAAACTTAAATATTAGTAAATCAGCACATTAAAATATGACTAACTCAAAACTACACCAAATCCTTACTATTTTTATAGCCCTTGTTTGGTTTATCAATGGATTGATTTGTAAGGTTTTGGGGTTAGTACCAAGACATCAGCAAATCGTTGAGCAAGTTTTGAATACCGACCACTCCCTTGTCATTACACGATTTATAGGTGTATTGGAAATTCTTATGGCACTTTGGATTGTATCACAAAAATTTACCAAATTAAATGCAATCTTCCAGATAAGTTTAGTGGTTGTTATGAATCTTTTGGAGTTTTACAATGCACCTAACTTATTATTATGGGGTAAATACAATCTTTTCTTTGCAATTTTATTTGTCGGATGTATATATTATCAAACTTTTGTATTAAAAACGCAACTAGCAAAACATTCTGAATGAGTGTATTAAAAAATCATCCATTTGCTGTAGAAGCCTTTTTTGAACATTCCATCGTTCTTACTTTTGCTGTTCCAAAAGAGGAATTGGAAAAGTTTTTACCGAAATGTTTGTCTTTGGATACCCATAACAATCAATGGGGATTTATTGCTGTTGCACTGGTGAAAACCAAAAATATTTGCCCCAAAGGCTTCCCAAAATTTTTAGGCAAAGACTTTATCTTAACAGGCTATCGTATTTTTGTACGATATAAAAATAATCAAGGAAAAAGGCTGAGAGGACTTTACATTTTAAAATCCGAAACCAACAAAAAAATGATGGCATTATTGGGTTCTATTTTTACAGAATATCATTATCAGTGGATTGATATTGAATGGATAGAAAATCAAAGGAAAACCAGTATAACATCGGAGAAAGGAAACTTTAAAATCAATACAAAAACATCTACTATTATAAACCTTCCTCCGCAATCTCCATTTAAAGATTGGAAAGAAGCCCGCAGATTTGCTGGTCCGCTACCTTTCACCTTTTCTTACAACGAAAAAAGCAACGAAGTATTGATTGTTGAAGGTATTCGGCAAAACTGGACACCCAAACCAATTGTCATTGAAGACCATCATTTTCAATTTATAAATAAACTGCAATTAGAGGGAATTGTCTTAGCAAGTGCATTTGAAATAAGAAATATTCCGTATTTTTGGAAAAAAGGCATAATAGAATTATGGTATTAAACCGCACGAAATATCAAGGGGTTTGTAATATCATTCGTTTCAATTGGCATATGTATATTATTGCCCTTATATTCATTGTTTTTTTACTGTTTTTATCAGCCTATTTTTCTTCTCCATATGCTTACCTTTTTTATTTTGTTGCGATAGGTATTCTTTTTAGCCTATTGATTTCTCTCATGGTTTCTTGGTATATTTATGATCGAACCAACTTATATGAATTGCCTTGGTTACCAGTAGTAGCCAATAAAACGATTTTGAATATACACGCAGGATTTGATGAAATATCTTCAACTTTACAAGAAAAGTTTGCTAATTCAAACCTCACCATTTGTGATTTTTATGATGAAGAGAAACATACTGAAATATCCATTAAAAGAGCGAGAAAGATGTACCACAACTCTCAACAAACGCTAAAAATTGAAACTACCTACCTTCCCTTTGAAAATCATCGTTTTGATTGTATTGTTTTATTTTTTGCAGCACACGAAATCCGAAACCATGCGGAACGCATACAATTTTTTAGCGAATTGTACCGTGTTTTACAGCCGAAAGGTAGCATTTATGTAACTGAACATCTTAGAGATTGGAAGAATTTTCTTGTTTATAACTTGGGCTTCTTTCATTTTTACTCTAAACAAAATTGGATGGTAACTTTCAAGAAATCCAACTTAAAAGTTGATAGAACAATTAATCAAACACCTTTTATAACCACCTTTCAACTCATAAAAAATGATTCTTCAAACTAAAATCATCGGTATTCTATTAGTAGTTTTAGCATTGGCTCATAGTCTATTTCCGAAGTATTTTAAATGGAAAGAAGAACTCCAATCCATGCAACTCATCAATCGGCAAATGATGAAGATTCATACACTTTTTATTGCTTTGATGGTTTTACTAATGGGGCTATTATGCTTAACCTCTTCATACGAACTTACGCAAACCTACTTTGGTAAAAAGATTTCCTTTGGTTTGGGGTTGTTCTGGTTTTTACGATTGATGGTGCAATTCTTTGGTTATTCTCCTCAATTATGGAAAGGGAAAAAAATGGAAACCACTATTCATGTTTTCCTTTCTATCTTCTGGCTGTATTTAAGCGTCGTATTCTTTTGGATAGCGTTTAGATAATACTCTTACCCTCAATTAGTACATTAGTACATTAATACATTCATACAACAGCGCCTCTACCAAAATATTCCCTACCTTTGCACCATGTTGTTACAAATCCAGAATCTATCTTTCTCTTACGAGCCAGAACGCCCTTTGTTTCAAGGTTTTAATTGGCAATTTGAAAAAGGCGAAATTATTGCCATTGCAGGGGAAAGTGGTTGCGGCAAATCCACTTTATTAAGTTTGATTTATGGACTTTGGGATTGGCAAGAAGGTAACATTAGGTTTGATGGCCAACCGATTTTTGGACCTAAAGCCAATATCGTCCCTGGCGAAAAAGACATGAAATTGGTCGCTCAACACTTCGATTTAATGTCTTATGGGACAGTTTATGATAATGTAGGGCAATTTATTTCCAATATCAACCTTCAGCAGAAAAAAGAAAAAGTACAATCACTATTAGAAATTGTAGGAATGGAAGCTTTTGCTAAGGCACAACCCAAATTCCTAAGTGGCGGACAACAACAGCGTGTTGCCATTGCCAGAGCCTTATCCGTAACGCCAAAATTATTACTTCTAGACGAACCGTTCAGTAATTTAGATGTTTCACGAACCATGAGGCTAAGAGAAAGGCTGTTTTCTTATGCCAAAAAAGAAGGCTTAACCTTACTCATCTCAACTCATAATCTTCCCGAAGTGATGCCTTGGCTGGATAAAATTTTAATCCTCAAAGAAGGAAGCATTGTCCAATACGACACCCCAGAACGCATATACCATCAACCTAAAAACGAATATGTTGCCCGATTGTTTGGCGAGGTGAATGTTTTAGACACCACTTCTCAGCAGGAATTAAACCTCAGCCGAGCGTTTTATTATCCCAATCAAATAAAACTTGCCAAAAATGGTCTGGAAGCCGAAGTTGTAGAAAGTTTATTTTCAGGAGGCTTTTATTGGAACAGAATAAAAATAAAAAATACCACTCTGATTATGTATTCAGAGCGGTATCTAGAAGGTTGTATAAATGTAACGATAGGCTAAGCCTTTTTCACAAATTCGGATTTTAGGCCCATGGCACCGAAACCATCAATTTTACAACTGATGTTGTGGTCGCTATCGTAATTTAAACGGATATTTTTCACTTTAGTTCCTGCTTTTACAGGCTTTGGCGCACCTTTTACGGGTAAATCTTTTATTACCACTACACTATCGCCGTCTACCAATTCATTACCATTAGAATCTAATATTTTCTCTTTGCCACTAGCCGAGAAATCATTAGGATTCCACTCGAAAAAACATTGCGAACATACCATTAAATCATCTTGTGGATAGGTAAATTCCGAACTACATTTAGGACATAAAACTGTATCACTCATAATTAATTTTAATTTATTGACAAAGGTAAGGTTTTTCTATGATATGCCAATCCAGCACCCAAACGCTAAAACAATATTTCGTGAAAATCTTCAATTTTAGACACCTCTACAATATCAATTTTAAAGGTCTTCTTAGGAATTTTATTTTGGGTGGAAACAAAGATTTTATCGTAGCCTAACTTCTCTGCTTCCGAAATGCGTTTTTCGATTTGAGGCACTGGACGAATTTCCCCACTCAAGCCTATTTCCCCCGCAAAACAATAGCGTTCTGGCACAGCTAAATCCTCATTAGACGATAAAATGGCTGCTACTACCGCCAAATCCAAAGCTGGGTCATCGGTTTTAATCCCCCCCGTAATATTTAAAAATACATCTTTCGCACCCAATTGGAATCCTGAACGCTTTTCTAATACCGCCAACAGCATATTCAATCGCTTGGCATCAAAACCTGTAGAACTACGCTGAGGCGTACCATAAACAGCTGTGCTTACCAACGCTTGGATTTCTAATAACATCGGACGATTTCCTTCTAAAGTGACCGCAACGGCATTACCAGAAAACGGCTCTAACTTTTTAGTAATCAATACTTCCGATGGATTTTTTATTTCCTTTAGCCCTGCCGAAATCATTTCATAAATGCCTATTTCTGCGGTAGACCCAAAACGGTTTTTATTGGCTCTCAACAATCGGAATAAATGGTTTCTATCCCCATCAAAATTTAAAACTACATCCACCATATGCTCCAACACTTTAGGACCTGCAATCTGTCCATCTTTGGTAATATGTCCCACTAAAAACACAGGTGTATTAGTCGCTTTAGCAAATTTAATGATTTCAGAAGAACATTCTCTGATTTGCGATACCGTTCCTGGTGAACTTTCCATCGCTTGGGAATGCAGTGTTTGGATAGAGTCGATAATCATAAAATTTGGTGCCAGTTTTTTGGCTTCATGTAAGATTTTATCTACCGAAGTTTCGGTATAGAGGAAGCAATTCGGATTTTGAAGTTCCGTTAAACGATTGGCTCTCATTTTAATCTGTGATGCACTTTCCTCGCCAGAAACATAGAGGATTTTTTTCTTCATTTTAAGTGCCAACTGTAGCAATAGCGTAGATTTACCAATACCAGGTTCCCCACCAATTAAAGTGACAGAACCCAGTACAATACCACCACCCAAGACTCTATTCAGTTCCTCACTTGGCGTTTTTATTCGTGCTTCCGCTTGAGTTTCCACTTCTACAATATTAATCAAATGTTGCTTGCCATAAGTGCCTGCATAGTTTTTGGAAGTAGACTTTTCCGCCACTTCTTCTACCAAAGTATTCCACACACCACAACTGGGACACTGCCCATGCCACTTGCCATGTTGCGAACCACAACTTTGACAATAATATACCGTTTTTAGTTTCGCCACAATATGTTATTTAATTTGAATTCAATTATTTTTAAGTTCCAATTTCTCGCCACAAGTCTTACAGTATCGAGCATCGTCGTCATTTTCTTCGTTACCACAGCGTTGGCAGGTCACGCCTCTTAATCGGCTAGACTTCAACTCCGCAGATACAATCCCCGTAAGTACCGCGATAATGCTATACCCGCAAGCATCAATACTATCGATAGGAATTTCTCCATAAATGATGATGAACCATCGGCGCTTCCAGCCTTTATCTTCTGGGAT
This sequence comes from Riemerella columbina DSM 16469, assembly GCF_000374405.1. Lineage (GTDB taxonomy): Bacteria > Bacteroidota > Bacteroidia > Flavobacteriales > Weeksellaceae > Riemerella > Riemerella columbina. Next base: position 65,078 of record NZ_KB894262.1, on the reverse strand, counting down.
AAAACCATACCTCTTATGAGTGGCTATGTTCTTATTCATAACTGCGAAATTAAGAAATTAAATAATAATGTTTATTTTCGTAGAAATTTTATACTCTAAACATGACTATCAAAAATTTCCTCAACCAGCTCAATCAATTAATTCCCTTTGCCCAAGCGGAAGGTTTTGATAATGTAGGCTTACTCTGTGGTAATCCCGAACGAGAAATAGCGGGAGTCCTTATCGCCCACGATGCCTTAGAATTTATTATTGATGAAGCCATTGCAAACAATGCCAATGTAGTAGTGGTCTTTCACCCGATAATTTTTTCAGGGTTAAAGTCCATCACGGGTAGAAATTATGTGGAACGGAGCGTAATGAAAGCTTTAGAAAATAAAATTGCCATTATTGCCATCCATACCGCGTTAGATAATGATTATTTTGGTGTTAATCATAGAATTGGGAAAGAATTAGGGTTGAAAAATCTAAAAACGCTAATGCCAAAATCCCAAGATTTATACCAACTTTCCGTTTATGTGCCAACGCAAAATATTCACGAAGTAGAACATGCACTTTTTGATGCGGGTGCTGGACAAATAGGCTTCTACGACCAATGCAGTTTTAAACTAGAAGGCAAAGGCAGTTTCCGACCTTTAGAAGGCTCTAACCCAACATTGGGCACGCATCATAATCGAGAGTTTGTAAATGAAACTTTAGTATCGGTCATTTTTGAACGCTATAAAAAAGGACGCATCATTTCAGCGATGAAGCAGGCTCATCCTTATGAAGAAGTGGCTTATCAAATTTATGCCTTAGAAAATGATAATGCTTATTTAGGCTTAGGTCAATTTGGGGAATGGGAAACCCCGAAAGAAGAAACCGAATTTTTAGCATTCATCAAACAGAAATTTAATCTTAGCGTTATCCGCCATTCTAAAACTTTAGGAAAACCTATTAAACGAGTCGCCATGCTTGGAGGTAGCGGTGCTGATGGCATTAAAGCCGCAATTGCCCATCAATGTGATGCTTACCTCACTTCGGATTTAAAATACCACGATTTCTACCAAGCTGAAAATCAGATATTATTATGCGATATTGGGCATTTTGAATCCGAGCAATTTGTTGTAGAACAATTATTTGAAATTTTATCAGAAAATTTTACTAAATTTGCAATTTCAAAGACGACCCAAAATACTAACCCAGTTAATTATTTTATATAACCTATGGCTAAAAAAGTAAACGATACTTCTGTAGAAGAGAAATTGAGAGCATTATACGATTTACAATTCATTGATTCTCGCTTAGATGAAATCCGAAATACACGTGGGGAACTTCCTGTAGAAGTAGAGGACTTAGAAATCGAAATCGAAGGATTAAATAAAAGAGCAGAGAAATTTGCTAACGATATCAAAGACCAAGAAGCAGAAATTAAAAGCAAAAAAGAACTCATTAGCCATGCGCAGGAGTTAATGGAAAAATATAAAGCACAGCAAGATAATGTAAGAAACAACAAAGAATTTGAAGCTTTATCTAAAGAAATTGAATATCAGGAACTTGAAATTCAATTGGCAGAGAAAAAAATTAAAGAATTTGGTGCTAGAAAAGACCATAAAAAAGAAGCGCTTGATGAACTGAATGGTAAAATTGACGAACTTCAAAGCCACTTAAACCATAAGAAAAATGAGCTAGACCACCTTATCGCAGAAACGCAAAAAGAGGAAGAGTTTTTGGCTGAAAAATCTAAAGAATTTGCAGAAAAAATAGATGCTAGATTATTAAAATCTTACCATAGAATCCGTAATGGGTCTTCTAATGGACTTGCGGTAGTAGGGATTGAAAGAGGAGCGCCTAAAGGGTCTTACTTTACCATTCCGCCACAAACCCAAGTGGAAATTGCGCAACGCAAAAAAATTATTATCGACGAACACTCTGGAAAAATCTTGGTGGACGACGATTTGGTAAACGAAGAAAACGAAAAAATGAAAGACATCATCAAATTCTAGAGATGTATAGAATAATCCGCTCCATTGTGAGCGGATTTTTTTTATATTTGGACAAACAAAAAAACTTATGAAATTGAAACCTACTTTGCTTGCACTACTCGCAGGTACCTCTTTATTTATGAATGCACAAGAAGTGATGACGCCAGAAAAACTTTGGACGCTTAAGAAACTTAGCGTTCAAGCCGTAGCACCCAACCAATCTCAATTAATCTACAAAGTGGGGCAAGTCGACATCAAAACCGAAAAAACCAATAGTGAGAATTTTGTTTTAAAATTAGACCATCAAAAATCTTCACTCATAAATTTTGGTAAAAAAAGCATCATCCAATGGGATAGCAATGGAATCTACGCCGTAGAAGAACAAACCATCTACCGTTCCAAAGACGAAGGCAAACATTGGGAAGAATTTTATAAACTTCCTGAGCATGTAGACCATATTAAAATTTCCCCTGATGCTAAAAAACTGGCGTACAGCAAAAAAGTTTTAGTAGAAAAAGTTTTAGGTAAAGACCAATATCCCGATTTACCGAAAACGACTGCCCATATCTATTCCGACCTTAATCACCGCCATTGGGATTATTTTAATGAAGGAAAATACAATCATATTTTTGTAGTCGATTTAGAGCAAAATACAGCGCCAAAAGATTTACAACAAGATAAAGCGTGGGATAGCCCACAGCGTCCATTTGGTGGTGGCGAGGACTTTACATTTAGTCCAGATTCTTCTGTCCTACTTTTTGTAATGAAGCCTCTAAGTGGGAAAGACTACTCAATTTCTACCAACACCGATATTTTTGCGTATCATTTTAACGATGGTAAAATCACCAACTTAACAGAAGATAATAAAGGCTACGATGTAAATCCTAAATTCAGTCCAGACGGACGCTATTTAGCATGGCAAAGTATGGCAACCGATGGTTATGAAGCCGACAAAAACGATTTAAAAGTTTTAGATTGGAACACAAAGCGCACCACTAATATTACCAAAAACTGGGATGATACTGTAGATGGCGATTTTGACTGGAATCAACAATCTAAAGGGCTATATTTTACCGCTTCTCATAGAGGTACTAAGCAATTATTTTCTGTAGACCTTCAATCTAAAAAGGTTCAGAAATTAACGCAAGGTATCTTTAATGTAAACGACATCTACGCACAATACAAAAATCAAATTTTAGTAGGAAGAACCGATATCAACCACAATACCGATTTATTTTTAGTACAGCCGAAAAATGGCGATATGAAGCAAATAACGGAAGTTAATCAATCCGCTTATGCGCATATCACGCCTTCTAAATCAGAACTAAAAATGGTAAAAACTTCGGACGGTAAAGAAATGGGCGTTTGGTTTCACTATCCACCAAATTTTGACCCTAACAAAAAATACCCTACCCTACTCTATTGTCAAGGAGGCCCACAGTCTGGATTAACCCAATTTTTCTCTACAAGATGGAACTTTGCATTAATGGCAGCCAATGGCTATATCGTAGTAGCACCCAACCGCAGAGGAATGCCAGGCTGGGGCGTAAAATGGAATCAAGACATTTCAAAAGATTGGGGTGGACAACCGATGAGAGATTATCTAGCCGCAGCTGATTTCGCTAAAACATTACCTTATGTAGACGGCGATAGAATGGCCGCAGTTGGAGCGAGCTATGGTGGTTATAGCGTCTTTATGTTGGCAGGTATCCACAATAACCGTTTCAAAACCTTTATCGCTCACGATGGATTATTTGACATGAAATCTTGGTATCTTACCACAGAAGAATTATGGTTTGCCAATTGGGATTTAGGCGGTTCGCCTTACGACAACCCAGTACCAAAATCTTATACAGAGTTTAACCCGAGCAATTTTGTTAACCAATGGAATAAGCCCATTATGATTATCCAAGGCGGTACCGACTACCGTGTAGGTTATGAGCAAGGTCAAGAAGCCTTCCAAGCAGCAAGACTTAAAGGTTTGAAATCTAAATTCCTTTATTTCCCAAATGAAAACCACTGGGTGCTAAATCCTCAGAATGGGCTTGTTTGGCAAAGAGAATTTTTTGAATGGCTAAAAGAAACCCTATAAAAATACGACGCCCCAGCACTATACCGCTGGGGTGTTTTTAGTTAAAATAAGACATAGAAATTTATCAAAAAAATATAAAATTAACCTTTTATTCTTCTTTAAGAATCCTTATTTTTGTGACTCTAAAAAATAAAAAGTAAAATGAACACCTACAAAAACCCATTAGAAGAGCGCTACTCTAGCCCAGAGATGCTATTCAACTTTTCTCATGACAACAAATTTCAAAACTGGCGAAAACTTTGGATTGCGCTAGCAGAAATTGAAAAAGATTTAGGCTTAGACATTAGTGACAAGCAAATTGCAGAACTCAAAGCCCATGCAACTAATATCGACTATACCAAAGCCGCCGAATACGAGAAAAAATTCCGCCACGATGTGATGGCACATGTCCACACTTATGGCGATGTAGCCCCTTCTGCTAAAGGCATTATTCACTTAGGTGCTACTTCTGCATTTGTAGGAGACAATACCGATTTAATCCAAATTCGAGATGGACTATTAATCTTAAAGAAAAAATTAGTCAATGTCATCAAAAGACTTTCCGATTTTGCTTTAAAATACAAAGATACCCCAACTTTAGGCTTTACCCATTATCAACCCGCACAGCTTACAACTATTGGGAAACGCGCAACGCTTTGGTTGCAATCTCTAATTTTGGACTTTGAAGAATTAGAATTTTTCTTAGACACCCTCCGTTTCAGAGGCGTTAAGGGAACTACGGGAACAGCGGCGAGTTTTTTAGAATTATTCAATGGCGATTATTCCAAAGTTAAAACCTTAGACCGCGAGCTTTCTAAGCGTTTTGGATTTGATAAAGTGTTTGGCGTTTCAGGGCAGACTTACGACCGAAAAATCGATGCTAAAGTAGTAGCATTGCTATCCAATATTGCCCAATCGGCACACAAATTCACTAACGACTTAAGGCTACTCCAAAACCTTAAAGAAATAGAAGAACCGTTTGAGAAAAACCAAATTGGCTCTTCGGCGATGGCGTATAAAAGAAACCCTATGCGTTCCGAGCGTATCGGTGCATTAGCAAAATATGTAATGTCGTTAGCCTCCAGTTCGGCTATGGTAGCGGCTACACAGTGGTTTGAGCGTACTTTGGACGACTCTGCCAACAAGCGCCTTACTATTCCACAAGCGTTTTTAGCAGTAGATGCCATTTTACTCATTTGGAACAATATTTTAGACGGTATCGTGGTATACGAAAACCGTATCAACAAGCACATTATGGAAGAATTGCCATTTATGGCGACCGAATATATCATCATGGAGGAGGTAAAAGCAGGTGGAGACCGTCAGGAAATCCACGAAACCATCCGCCAACACTCTATGGAAGCCAGTAAAAAGGTAAAAATGGAAGGCAAAGAAAACGATTTAATCGAAAGAATAATGAATGATAATTCCTTAAAAATGGACAAATCTAAAATTTCGGAGGTACTTTCGCCAAAGAATTTTATCGGCTTTGCGCCTATTCAAACGGAGGAATTTATCAAAAATGAAGCACAACCTATCGTAGACAAATACGCAGATTTAATCGGTTTAGAGGTAGAACTAAAGGTATAGCCAGCATTACAGCTCATCATTTGGGCTGTATTTTTTTTGGCGTGCCCCTAGCCAACGCTGGGGCAGCCGCTCGGGTCGGGCTTTCGGCTTTATCTTTTTTTCGGTCGTCCCTCCCTCAAAAAAGGATGCCGCCTCTATCCCTCACGCAACAAGGCGTTGAAATAAAATGCGTATATTTAACCCAACAATACCAGTAAGGTGTTGAAAAGAAAAAAAACAAATGAACAAAAGAATATTCATAGAGAAAAAATCTACTTTCGATGTTGAAAGCCCTAAGGTGTTCAATGAAATCAAAACCATCGTTCCTCATGCTAAAAATGCTAAGGTCTATGCCGTTTACGATATTTTTGGTCTTAGTGAGGCAGAATTTCAGAAAGTGCTGCACACCACTTTTGCAGACCCTGTGGTAGATATTTTACATGAAAACAATCCTGCAACCCATTCTTTTTTTGCTACGGAGTTTTTACCAGGGCAATACGACCAACGCGCCGACTCGGCACAGCAGTGTATCACTTTGCTTACTGGAAATAACAACGCCAAAGTACGCAGTGGCAAACTTATAGAAATAGAAGGTGTTTCGTATTCCGAATTACAGAGCATTAAAAACCTATTAATCAATAAGGTAGAATCTCAGGAAAAAGACCTTTCTGTTTTAGAAATTCCAAAAGAAGAAACGCCTGATGAAGTCATTACTTACGAAGGTTTCATTAATTGGAATAGTGAAGAATTAAAAAAATTCTACGAAGCACAAGGCTTTGCGTTTGGGCTAGACGATTTAGAGTACATCCAAAATTTCTTTAAATCTGAACAACGCAACCCTACGGAAACGGAGCTTAAAGTATTAGACACTTATTGGAGTGACCATTGTCGCCATACTACTTTTGAAACCGAACTTACCAATATCGAATTTAAAGGCGAGTTTAAATCTACTTTAGAAACCATCTTCAACGATTATTTAGAAAAAAGAAAATTCTTAGGTCGAGAGCATAAGCCTATTTCCCTAATGGACTTAGCCACCGTATGTGCAAGATATTTCCATAAAACTGGGCAACTCGACAACCTTGTGGTATCCGATGAAATCAATGCTTGCACCATAGAAATAGAAGCCGAATTTGATGGTAAAAAAGAACCTTGGTATTTATTATTCAAAAATGAAACCCACAACCACCCTACGGAAATAGAACCTTTTGGTGGCGCGTCTACTTGTTTAGGTGGGGCGATAAGAGACCCATTATCTGGGCGTTCATTTGTCTACCAAGCCATGCGATTGTCTGGTGCTGCTGATGTTTTAGAACCCGTAGAGCAAACTTTAGCAGGAAAACTTCCCCAAAGAATCATTACCAAACAAGCTGCCAATGGCTATTCCTCTTATGGAAATCAAATAGGGTTGGCAACCACACAAGTATCCGAAATCTACCACGAAGGCTATAAAGCTAAGCGTATGGAAGTGGGATTTGTAGTCGGTGCCGTTCCAGTAGATTGGGTAAAGAGAGAGCAACCCAAACTTGGCGATTTAGTGATTGTGCTTGGCGGCGCTACGGGTAGAGATGGCGTAGGCGGTGCTACGGGGAGTTCTAAGGAACAAGATGAAACGGCTATCCATACTCTTTCCACAGAAGTTCAGAAAGGGAATGCTGTAGAAGAACGCAAAATCCAAAGATTGTTTAGAAACCCAGAGGTAACTCAACTCATCAAAAAATCTAATGATTTTGGAGCAGGCGGAGTTTCGGTTGCGATTGGTGAAATCGCTGATAGTTTGAATATTAATTTAGATGCCTTACCATTAAAATACGAAGGACTTAATGGAACAGAATTAGCCATTTCGGAATCTCAAGAGCGTATGGCGGTGGTGATAGACGCTAAAGATAAAGCACAATTCATCGACTATTGTGAACAAGAAAACATTCAAGCCGTAGAGGTGGCAAAAGTAACCGATAGCGGTAGAATACAAATGTTTTGGAACGGTGAAAAAATCGTAGATTTAAGCCGTGCCTTTCTCGATACCAATGGTTGCGCGAAATCTCAAAATGTGGAAGTTTCACATTTAAAACCCATTGAGCAAAAGCAACAAACCTTTAATAAAGACCTATGGATAGATTTATTAAAAGATAAAAATATCACTTCTCAAAAAGGCTTATTAGAAATGTTTGATGCTACTGTGGGGGCTACAACCGTAGCCATGCCATTAGGCGGAAAATATCAATTGACCCCTATGGAAGGCAGTGTACAGACTTTACCTATTTTAGGTGCTAAAGATATAGAAACGGTATCCTTAGCCAGTTGGGGTTTTGATGCTGAACTTGCCGAACAAAACTCTATGGCCAGTGCCAGTTTAGCCGTTGTGGAAAGTGTGGCTAAAATTGTCGCTATGGGAGGTAATTTTAGAAATATCCGATTGAGTTTCCAAGAATATTTTGAGAAAATGGGACAGCAACCTGAAAAATGGGGCAAACCCCTTGCCTCGTTATTGGGCGCGTACGATGCACAGATGAATTTAGGCTTAGCGGCAATTGGTGGCAAAGACTCTATGTCAGGGACTTATCAAGACCTTAATGTGCCTCCTACTTTAATTTCTTTTGCTTGTGCTAATGGTGAAAAATCCCATATCATTTCCCCAGAATTTAAACAGGCTGGACATTATATTTACCACTTCCATCATCAGACCCAAGAGAATGGACTGCCAAATTATAAAGCCTTAACGGAAGTTTACGATTTTATTCATCAACATATTAAAGATAACAATATCGTTTCTGTTAAAACCATTAAAGACGGTGGTATTGCCATTGCATTAGCCAAAATGAGTTTTGGGAATGGTTTAGGTGCTAAGGTAAATATAGACAACCATTTGATTTTAGATAAAAATATTGGTGGATTAGTAATTGAAAGTCCAATAGAACTTCAGCATCCGCTATTAAAATTAATTGGAAAGGTTGAAGATTCTAAAACATTACAAATCAATGATGTTAAGGTAAATATTAACGATTTGGTTCAGGCTTATGAGTCTACTTTTGAAGGTTTATTTCCAACAAAAGAACAAGATAAAATAGTGGTAGCGCTAGAAAAACCAACCCCTCAACCGCGAAATATCATCATTAAAAAGCACCATATCGCAAAGCCACGCGTATTTACGCCAGTATTCCCTGGTACGAACTGTGAATATGAAACCCTAAATGCCTTTAGAAAGGAAGGAGCAGAGGTGGCTATGAAGCCATTGATTAACCTCAATCCTGAATACCTCCAAGAAAGTATAGACGCTTGGGCTAAGGAAATTGAAAACGCTCAGATTTTAGCATTTTCAGGTGGATTTTCAGCAGGTGACGAACCCGATGGCTCAGCTAAATTCATCATAAATGTTTTAAAAAATGATACCATGCGAAATGCCGTTCATAAACTACTGGAAAGAGATGGTATGATTATCGGTATTTGTAATGGCTTCCAAGCCTTGGTAAAGTCTGGACTGTTGCCGTATGGTGAAATCAAGGATTTAGATGCCAATGCCCCTACCCTATCTCATAATGCGATTGGTAGACATATTTCCCAAATGGTAAATGTAAAAGTCATTAACGATGATTCCCCTTGGCTGAAAGGAATGAAAGACCAAATTTATACGATTCCAATTTCACATGGTGAAGGTAGATTTATGGCATCTAAGGAAGTGCTACAAACGCTGTATGACCATGGTCAAATTGCAACGCAGTATGTAGACTTAGAAGGGCGTATTGCCCATGGTATGCCATTTAATCCAAATAATTCGTTATTTGGAATTGAAGGTGTTACAAGCCCATGTGGTAAAATTTTTGGTAGAATGGGACACCCTGAACGCTATGCCAAAGGCTTGTTTAAAAATATCCCAACTGCCAACTATCATAATGTGTTTAAAAATGGAGTGGACTATTTTAGAGGTTAGAGGTTAGAGGAAATTAATCTTGTTAATAATACAAAGCAAATTTTGATATGACTTTTTAAATTAAAATTAACTTCAATTCTAAATTCTAATATCTAAGTTCTAAATTCCATTATAATTAATAATAAAAAGTAAAAATATGATACAGAAAGGAGCAATGCTATACGAAGGTAAAGCAAAACAAGTGTTTGAAACCGACAAAGCCGATGAAGTAATTGTGCGTTTTAAAGACGATGCCACAGCTTTTAATGCGCAAAAAAAAGGACAAGTGGATAAAAAAGGGCAAATGAATAATGTCATCACTACACTTATTTTCCAATATCTAAATGATAAAGGAATTCCAACGCACTTTATTAAGCAACTGGATGATAGAGAGCAATTGGTAAAAAAAGTGGACATTATCCCTTTGGAAATGGTGGTACGCAACTATTCCGCAGGGAGTATGGCAAAACGCCTCGGTATAGAAGAAGGCATCAAATCACCCATCACGATTTATGATATTTGCTATAAAAAAGATGAATTGGGTGACCCACTCATCAACGATTATCATGCGATATTTTTAGGTGCTGCCACCAGAGCCGAATTGGACGAAATGTACGCCCTGACGGGGAAAATCAACGAGATATTGATAGACTTATTCGATAAAATGAATATTATTTTGGTAGACTTTAAAATTGAATTAGGTAAAACTGCAGATGGCAAAATTATCCTAGCCGACGAAATTTCGCCAGACACTTGCCGACTTTGGGATAAAGACACCATGAAAAAACTTGATAAAGACCGCTTTAGAAGAGACCTCGGTGGTGTAACCGAAGCCTACGAAGAAATTTACAACAGATTAAAACAAGCACTCGCTTAGGATATAAAAGTTAGATATCATCAATGAAAACAATCCCTCAACACAGAGAAGACTATCTCAATCAGTTTAAACATAGAGCTTACGGTAGAAATCTATTCCGAACCAAAGCAGAAGAAGCCCTAGATGCGCCACAAGAAGAGTGCGGTATTTTTGGGCTATATGCACCAGAAAATTTAGATACCTTTTCACTATCTCAATTTGGTCTTTTTGCCTTACAACATAGAGGTCAGGAAGCCTGTGGGATTTCCGTAAGCCACGATGGAAAAATCCTCAATCTAAAAGACGAGGGTTTGGTTCTAGATGTATATAAAGAAATAGAAAATCCGCAAAATTTTATGGGCAATAGCGTGATTGGGCATACCCGATACACGACGGCTGGGGATAAGAAGAAATATAATTTTCAGCCCTTTTTCGCTAAAAACGAATACGACCAAATCATTCTTTCTATCGCCCATAATGGAAACCTTACCAATGCCAAGCAACTCAAAGCAGAACTGGAAAAGGAAGGCGTTGTATTTCGTGCGACTTCGGATTCGGAGGTGATTTTAAGATTGATTCAGAAGAATTTAGACCTTGGATTGCGTGGGGCAATTAAAGCCACGATGGAGCGCATCCAAGGCGCATATTCTGTGGTGGGGATGACCAGAAATAAGTTTTTTGCCTTTAGAGATTTTAATGGCATTCGCCCATTGGTATTAGGGACTATGGAAAATGGTGGCTATGTAGTTGCTTCTGAAAGTTGTGCATTAGATGCCGTAGGGGCTACCTATACGCGAGATATCCAACCTGGAGAAATTGTCTATACTGGGGAAAATGAGGACGAACTAAAATCGTATTTAGTAAAAAAAGATTGTCAGCGCCATATCTGTTCTTTTGAATACATTTACTTCGCGCGTCCAGATTCTGAAATGGAACGCATCAATGTACACGAAATACGAGAGAAATCTGGCGAAAAAATTTGGGAACAAGCCCCAGTAGATGCAGATATGGTGATTGGTGTACCTGACTCTGGCGTGCCTGCGGCAATTGGTTTTTCTAAGGCTTCGGGGATTCCTTTTAGACCTGTGTTGATTAAAAACCGCTATATCGGAAGGTCATTTATCATTCCAACACAAGAAATGAGAGAGCGTATCGTCAACTTAAAGCTCAATCCTATTGTATCGGAAATTAAAGGCAAACGCGTCGTTATTATTGATGATTCTATTGTGCGAGGGACCACATCTAAACGCTTGGTGAAAATTCTTAAAAATGCTGGGGTAAAAGAAATCCATTTCCGTAGTGTATCGCCACCGATTATTGCCCCATGCTACCTAGGCATCGACACGCCAACAAAAGACGATTTAATCTCTGCTAATATGAACATTGAGGAATTAAGAGATTACCTTGGGGTAGATTCTTTAGAGTTTCTGAGTATGGATAATTTAAAAGATATTTTAGGCTCAGAACGCCATTGTTTTGGATGCTTTACCGAAACTTATCCTGTACCTAGAATTGATGATTAAATGAGTAAAACATGGGAGTATTTTCATCACATCATATTAGAAAACATAAACGCGTGAACAGAATTTTATTCAAATTTGCGTTTATGTTTTTGGTATTTTTATACTCTTGTAATGGCTCTAAAAATTCTGGTAATTCGTGTAAAATTGCAGATTACAATCCCAATCCATTAACCATCGAGGGCTATACTTTTAGTGCCAAACATTATAAAAATAGTTCGCCTGAAGACCTTCAATTTTATTCTATCAGTACCAGTAAAGATTCTATTGCTAATCTATTACAAACGATAACAGAAAATAACTTTAAAAACCCAAAAGCCATTATTATATTTTCAAACGAAATTATTCATAATGATAGTATTGCTTTAAAAAACATTCATGATTTTGCCGTCTATGAAGTGTTGCCTGACTCTGACCAAAATTTTAATGTTAAAGTTTTTAAACAAAACCAAGAATTTCACACTTCCAACCTCAAAACCAATAATGTGACAACAAATGATTTTATAACGCTATCAGAAACCTTAAATCAAGGAAAGCACCATCAAAATATCATTGCTGTGATGAATGTAAAAGGTTTAAAAGCCCATACGAAAAACCGTTCTGAAATTCAAACTCAATTAGGAAAATAGAAAACTATATCAGTTCTTGATAAACCGCCATTAAGTTTTTGGCAATGGTGTCGTCATTAAATTTTTGAACGAATTCAAATCCCTTGTCAGCGCGACGATTTCGTTCTTCTTCATTATCCCAAAGATGTAATATTTTAGCACGGATATCTTCTGCACTATAAGGATTTATATAAATACTATCCGCACCGCCTGCTTCTGGTAAACAGCTAAGGTTGCTCGTAATGACTGGTGTTTTAGAAAATAAAGCTTCAATGACAGGAATACCAAACCCTTCAAATAAACTCGGATAGATAAATAGATTTGTCATTTGATATATTGCAGCCAATTCCCGCATAGTGACACCAGATAAAAACTTAACTTTTTGTTTGTATTGAGCAATTTCTTGTTCCACTTTTTTATAATACGAAGTCTTTTTACCAACTACTACCAAAGGTATCTCTGTTTCTCTTAATGCTTTAACCACACTTAAAAGATTTTTGCGAGGTTCAATGGTACCAACATTCAAAATAAAACGCTCTGGAAGTTCATATTTATTGGTAATCTTTTGTTTTAAATCTTGGCTAATTTCAGTTTTAAATGCAGCATGGCAACCTTGATAAACCACTCTAATTTTATCTTCAGAAATCCCTAAAAACTCAATAATATCTCGTTTAGTTTGTTCAGAAATTGCAATAACAAGGTCTGCACTTTCAGCGGCTTTTTTAAATTTCCAATAATGAATTTTTCTATCAAAAAAAGAATAAAATTGAGAAAATCTCATAAAAATTAAATCGTGAATGGTAACGACTTTTTTTATTTTTTTGCCATTCCATTTTAAGGGTAGCTCTCCTGAAAGTCCATGAAAAATAGTTGCCCCCGCATTCTGAGCCTCTACGCCCATTTTTAATTGTCGCTCCAAAAATCCATTAGATATAGGATGAAAACTAACATTAGGCAATGCTAGAATTTCAGCTCCTCTTTCGGATTTATTTTTGCTCCACAATTGATAGTCGTTATCAGGATAATATTCGGCTAAAATCCTTACCAAATCTCGTGAATAATTTCCTAATCCAGAAGCATTATGAAAAAATCGCTTGGCGTCGTAGGCTATTTTCATGACTCTATTTTTTGCTTAATAAAAGTGAAAAAAGTACCAAAATCATAACCTTTATTTTTAAAATAAGTAATCAATTCATCAAAACGACGCACCATCGCATCGCCCGTATTTTTAGTTGTAAAGTCAGGCAATTGATAGGCTGATTTTGTAATGTCCATAAACTCCCAAGGATGAAAATAAAGATTTAAATAGCCATCTTTTTTCATTGCATAGCGACAAAGCCAACGATAAAAAGCAGTAGGAAAGTTATGAAAACTTAACCAAAATAAAGGCACTCTAAAACAAGATACTGAAGCTGGAATTTGCCAAACATCATTTTCCTTAAAATAAGTTCTAGAAACTTTTAAATTATTATATCTTCCCGGTAAAAAAGTGGGATTAATGGAAGAGTTATATTCATAGCCTGCGTCTGAAACAGCCGTTTTGCTCACTGGTTGCATTCTCGGCATTCTAAGACCTTTTACCTCAACATTAAATAATTGATTCAACTGTTCACGAGATTTTTTTAAATCTGCTTCATCAAATTGTGAATGATACCAAGTATGGGAAGCTAGCTCATGACCTTCAGATAGTAATCGTTCAATCAATGGTTTGCTATTTTCGGCAAAAACCACTGTAGAAAAAAAAGTGGCTTGTACTTGATGTTTTTTCAACAAGTCTAAAATCTTCGTTAAACCGCCTTGGGATACTGCCAATTGCTCTTCGAAAGGAATTGTTCCTTTATATTCCAAAGGCATATCAAATTCTTCTATGTCAAATGAAAGTAATACCATAATTAAAAGTTTTTGGAACGGATGATATAGTTGGGACGCTCCTTAGATTGTTTGAAAATTTTGCCCAAATAAATTCCAATGATACCCATTAAAATAAATTGCATACCACCGAAAAATACTACCGTCATAATTAACGATGCCCAACCCGAAATTTCTGTTTTTGCCCAAAATGAATAAGCCACATAAGGCACATAAATCAATACGGCTAAAGCTGAAATTAAGAATCCTAAATAAGCAGCGATATACAATGGCTTAACGCTAAATGCTGTAATTCCCGTAAAGGCAAATTTCATCATTTTTTTGAGATTATAACTACTCTCACCAGAGAAGCGTTCCGATGCAGTAAATTCGATTCCCGTTTGTTTAAAGCCTACCCAACTGGCTAAGCCTCTAAGGAATAAATCGTCTTCTTTCATGGTTCGCATCACTTCAATGACTGAAGCGTCCATTAATCTAAAATCTGAACCGCCACCCTTGGTTAAGTTGACATCGGATAATTGAGATAAAAATCGGTAAAACCATTTAGATGTCCAGCGTTTAAAATAGGAAATTTCTTTAGGATAAGTACGAATAGTGTAGACTAAATCATAGCCCGCTTCCCATTGTTGTATCATCTTTGGAATTAATTCTGGCGGGTGTTGCAAATCGGCATCCATAGAAATCACGGCATTGCCATAGGCACAATCCATTCCTGCTTTAACTGCTGGTTGATGACCAAAATTCCTTGAAAATTCTATATATTTAATTTCTTTAAATTCTTGAGAAACTTGCTCTAACACTTGCTGTGTATTATCCCTACTTCCATCGTTTACAAAAATAATTTCAAACTGATAGTTAGGAAGTGTGGTAAATACTTCTTTTATTCGCTGATGAATAGGGCGAATATTATGCTCTTCATTATAGGCGGGTATGACGATAGTAATGGTTTTCATAGGTTTAATTTAATGCGTAGTCTTTTTCAAAATCCTTTACCATCAATTCATAAATGATTCTAAACCATACCAAACAACAAGGTAACGCTTTTAATGAATATTTAATGATATATTCTTCTTTAATCCATCTTGGAAATAAATCTGAAAATCCAAAACAGGTTAAAACCATTACGAAAATCATTAGCCCTAAAGTCAATGGTGTTTGCTGTTTTTGCATGATGAACCAAATCATTACCCCTGCCACTGCAATAATATAAGTCGGCGATTCCGAACCTGAACTGAACAACACGATAAATAGTAAGGTAGAGGCTAAAATCATCATTCGAAAGGCGGTATGCTGATACTGAGAAATTCTAATATAAGGCAATGCAAAAACGAGCATTCCTGGGATTAAAAATATTAAATTAGAAATATTTGCATCGCCTAAAACCCTGCGAACAATTCCCATTAATGAATAATCTTGACGATTGCCGAGCACTTGATTTGAAAGGTTTTTTTCGCTTAAAGATTGATACCAATCTACATAAGAATGCCATCCAAAATGAACATCAGAAATAAGCATAGGCATCACAAAAAATAAAATGGAAATCCCTATTATAGAAAAGATAAACTTCATCTTATTTTTAATAAAGAAAAACCCTGAAAGCCCTGCAATACCATAAATTTTTACAAAAAAGCCGATCAGAATGGCTACCGCGGCATGGACTTCTTTTTTATTATTTATATATATTGCCGATAATATCAATAGTGCAGTAAGTCCTACATTAAACTGTAAACTTACTGCAGCCGTAATATATTCTTGAAAACACAACCACGCCACAAAAGATTTCTTTGGCGTAGACAATGGTAATTTTGAGAAGGCATAAATTAATAAGCCTGCATTGGCTAAGTTCCAAAGTGGCATTCCTAAAACATCGGGTAATAATGCGAAAGGCATGATGAGCCAACTAAAGAAAATTCCATAATGGTTACTATCAAAATACAATTCTGGATAGAGGCCGTAAAGGTTCTGCCGATGCAGGGTATTGTAGAATACATTCTTAAAAATCAGATAATTATTATGCTGTCCCTCTCCCATTTTACTCAGTGCTGTAATAATGGAAGTAAGCAAATAAATCCCAAATATATACTTGGGATTTGAAATGAATTTTAAGAATTTAGCTTTCAAAATATCAAATTTAAACCGCTACATTATTTTCTCTCAACGCATCGTTTAGAGAGGTCTTTTTATCGGTAGATTCTTTTCTTTTACCAATAATTAAGGCACATGGTACTTGGTATTCGCCTGCTGGGAATTGTTTCGTTAAACTTCCCGGAATTACTACTGAGCGTGCTGGTACTCTGCCTTTATATTCTACGGGTTCGCTTCCCGTTACATCAATGATTTTGGTAGAACCCGTCAATACTACATTAGCCCCAAGTACGGCTTCTTTTTCTACATGAACCCCTTCTACTACAATACATCTTGAACCTACAAAGACATCATCTTCAATAATCACAGGGGCCGCTTGTAATGGTTCTAATACGCCACCAATACCTACACCACCACTCAAATGCACATTTTTACCAATCTGAGCACAACTTCCCACCGTAGCCCAAGTGTCCACCATAGTTCCGCTATCTACATAGGCACCAATATTAACATAAGACGGCATCATAATAACGCCAGAGGCAATATAAGCTCCTTCTCTAGCCACTGCATGAGGTACTACCCTCACACCTTTTTCTGCATAGTTTTTCTTTAATGGCATTTTGTCGTGAAATTCAAAAGGTCCTACCTCTATCGTTTCCATTTTTTGAATGGGGAAATACATCACAACGGCTTTTTTTACCCATTCATTAACTTGCCATCCGTTTTCCGTAGGCTCTGCTACGCGCAATTCCCCTAAATCTAATTTAGCAATCACTTCGCGAATGGCTTTTTGGCTGTCTTCATTTTTTAGAAGTTCTCTATTATCCCAAATATTTTCAATAGTTTGTTGTAATGACATAGTTTTATTTTTGTTTTATATGTTAATTTTTTCTTTTAAAGTACGCGCCTTGCAAATAGAAAGGCTTTATTCCAATAGTTTTGATTAAGTGATGAAACCATAACGCCTTTGGATGAGGACGCATGGATAAAGGTAATTTCACCATCGGGTAAGATATCGTATACAATGCCCACATGAGAAACCTTACTCCCACCAGAGGTTGCAAAAAACACTAAATCACCTGGTCGGATTTGACTAACGGCAACCTGTACCCCTTCCAAAGCTTGGTCAGCAGAGCGGCGTGGTAAGGATTTATCATTTTCTAAAAACACTTTGCATACCAGCCCCGAACAGTCGAATCCTGATGAGGTGTTGCCCGCGTATTTATAAGGCGTTCCAATATATTTCTCGGCATCTTTTAAAATTCTAACGACTTGTCGAGATAGTGAGGCGTTATAAGCCCTTGAACTCAAAGTTTTTGAGGTTTTAGGTTGGTAGGATGAAGACTTTGCCCTACTTCTGGAAGTACTGCTATGGGAAGTTCCACAACTATAAAGGGTCATCATTATTAAAAATAAGCCTATAAATTTCTTCATCATTAAAAGTTTTGAGTTGATGTAAAATGGTATTAATCCTCAAAAATACAACTTTTAAATTTTAATCACTTTATTTTATAAAAAAAATCCTTTAGACTAAAGGATTTTTAATGTTTGATAAAAGTTTAAACTGTGGAGAATACGGGATTCGAACCCGTGACCTTTTGACTGCCAGTCAAACGCGCTAGCCAACTGCGCCAATTCCCCAAAAAAGTTTCGCAATAATACAACAATTCTTTCAAATAATCGTACTTTCTATTGCAAAATTTTATATGCTAGTCATTATTCTCTTTTAGATAAGCATCAATTAAATCAAGGGCTTTTTTCTCGTCCTGCAAACTTACCTTTACACACATTCCCGTTGCCGTAGGTGTAGAAAGAAAAGATAAATAATTATTGTCCACTTCCGCAGCAATACCTGCATCTTCCAATTTAGATTTTATCAATTGTACTTCTGAGATGTTATCGGCTTCAAACACCGAAACTTTTGTAGTTGCGTCCATAATTCAAAATGTTTTAAGCCCGAAATATACGAATATTAGCATTTAAAAGCAAATTTTTTTGAACCACCTCTCAAGAAGACTCAATTTTTAAGCAAAATTAATTACTTTTGCACTATGGCAAGAGCACTTATTTTTAAAAATCAGTTTTGTGAATGGCTAGATGTTCAAAAACCCACGAAAGAGGATTTGTCCTTTTTACATCAAACCTATGGTGTCAATAAATTTCACTTAGAAGATGCCATAGATCCGAGCCACCTTCCAAAATTTGAGAAAGTAGACGACATTAAGTTTTTTCTTACTCGAGAGTATTTGGATCTTCATAGAAAAAATCTAAATGGAGTAAATGATATCAGTACTAAGCTAGCCATTTTAATCGTTAATAATACACTTATCACCATTCATAGAACGAATAATAAAAGTATAGAAGAACTAGCGGCAGAATTACAAGAAGAACACAACAACCATCTAAGTAGCAGTCCAGAAAAATTAGCACTGTACCTCGGACTAAAAGTGATCAAATCCTTTGACGACGAAAGTAGAAAACTGATCTTGAAAGTGGATAAAATAGAAACCGAAATATTCCTCCAAAATCATGTAGACTATAACCCTATAACGGAACTCTATAAAATAAAACGCAAAGCAGGGCTGAGTACAAGAGTCCTTCAAATGTCGAATGATTGGATTAATGCTTTCAAACTTTTAGATTTGAAGGATATAGAAATTGCTGACCTTATTGATAAACAAAAAGATGTAATTGCCGACTTTGACCACCTCAACTCACAGATTACCAACTTAATTTCTATGTATATCGCACTTTCTGACCAAAAAGCCAACCAAGTGATGAAACTCTTAGCCATTTACTCGGTGTATTTCTTGCCTATTACCTTTATTGCAGGGCTCTATGGAATGAACTTCGATGTAATGCCAGAGCTTCATCAAAAATATGGTTACTTTATTACTTTAGCCGTGATGGCAGCGATTGTCATTGCGACATTTATCTATTTCAAAAGAAAAAAGTTTTAGCGCTTAGGCTTCCATTGGTTAAAGAACTCCTTTACTTTTTCTAAGCTATAGCCATCCCCATCTTCCAATACAGCACTGTCTTGGGTATGAATCATTTTGCCATTTTCATCTAAGACGATAAAGACTGGATAGCCATATTTAGCCCCCGGATTATCAAATTGATTAAACAAAGCCTCGTTCTTGTTTTCCTTAGAATAATTTAGATGATAATACAAGTAGTTTTCATCAATAATAGATTTTAGTTCTGGGGTTTTCTGAACATAATCGTTGAATCTAAGGCACCAGATACACCAATTGCCCCCTGCCTGAATCATAATATTTTTATGTTCTTTTTGTGCTTGTTTTATCAATTCTGCCAACTTCGCCTCAGCATCTTCTTCTGGATGATAAGGTTTTTCTAATGATGCTTTTTCTTGTTTGGCGGATTCTTTTTTAGCCTCGGTAGTTGCTACAGAATCTTGAACCGCTTGCGATGTAGCTTCTTTGCTTTTCTGGCAAGAAAATAATATAGATTGGGCTAATGCTAAAGAAATGACGATTGATTTTTTCATAAATTTATTTTTCTAGTTTAATAGGTAATTTTTAAGTTTAAATTATAACTTTTTAAGTTTAAACAAATATAATCAAATTTTCAATATACCATATGGATTTCAATTTGTAAATTTGCGGGAAAATATAATACTTTGAATAGACTTCTGTTTGCGATACTTTTGTTGTTTTCAAGATTACCATTGTCGATTTTATATGTGTTCTCAGACCTTATTTTCGTGTCGCTTTACCATATTACAGGCTATCGAAAAAAAGTGGTGATGAACAACCTCAACCATGCATTTCCTGAGAAAAGCGATAAAGAAAAACAAGCCATTTGCAAAGCATTTTATCATAATTTTTCAGATTATATTGTAGAAACTCTAAAAACTTTTACCATTAGCAACACCGAACTTAGAGTTCGGGTGCAGCACCTTAACCAACATCTGTTTCAAGACGCCAAAGATGAGGGCAAAAATATTATAATGTTGGCTGGACATGTCTTTAATTGGGAATGGTTCAATGCCTTAGCCACCGTCATTCCCCAAGAGCATTGCTACCCCGTGTATAGAAAAATCCAAAGTCGGTTTTGGGAAGAAAAAATAAAACTCATTCGTGGGCGTTTTGGCAATACCGCTTTGGAAGCCAACCAGGTCATTCGGCATATGCTAAAAACCCCTAACGATGGTAACTCCGCCTATATGTTCGTGGCAGACCAATCGCCTCATATTTCGGAAATTCGCTACGGTTTAAATTTCCTTAACCAAAATACGCCTGCTTTTATCGGTTATGATAAACTTTCAACCAAAATGGATTTAGTATTTATCTACTGCGAAATGAAAAAAGTAAAACGCGGGTATTACCAAGTAAATTACCATAGAATCTATCCTGATGGCGAAAAATTCCAACCTTATGAAGTGGTTCATAAATTCCACCAACTATTAGAAAACACCATCAACAAAAGACCCGACAACTGGCTTTGGAGCCACCGAAGATGGAAATACCAACACGCCTTATCCGAACTTGATTACAACACTAAATATTAAACCACTATGACCATTGCTATTGCCATACTCAACTATAACGGAAAACATTGGCTTAAACGGTTTTTACCTAATATTATCCGCTATTCTAAAGAAGCAAAAATTTATGTTATTGATAACGCTTCTACGGATAACTCCATAGCTTTATTAGAAGAAAAATTCCCTGAAATTAGCATTGTCAAAAATAAAAAAAATACAGGATTCGCAGGTGGATATAATGAGGGACTTCAGCATATAAAAGAAGATATTTTTTGCTTACTTAATTCCGATGTAGAAGTTACCGAAAATTGGTTGGTTCCCGTGATGGATTTATTCCAAAAAAATCAGAATATCGCTGCCATTCAACCTAAAATTTTAGATTTTAATAATGAACAATACTTTGAATTTGCAGGAGCTGGCGGTGGTATGATGGATAATTTAGGCTACCCGTATTGCCGAGGCAGACGGTTTGATGATTTAGAAAAAGACCAAGGACAATACGATGATGTGAAGGAAATCTTTTGGGCATCGGGCTGTTGTTTATTCATCAGAAGAGAAGATTTTTTCAATATCGGTAGATTTGACGAGCGTTTTTTTGCCCATCAGGAAGAAATAGACCTGTGTTGGCGATTGAAAAACAAAGGACGCCTAGTATTCTATACGGGATATTCGCGCGTGTATCATGTAGGGGGTGGTACACTAAACAAACAACACCCACAAAAAACCTACCTCAACATTCGCAATAACCTTTCTATGCTCCTAAAAAACTTACCCAAAAGCAAACTATGGCTCATCTTTCCACGCCTTTGCTTAGACGGGTTGGCAGGGATTTATTTTGGAATTAAAAACGGATTTCCTCATCTCTGGGCGGTGGTAAGAGCCCATTTTGCATTCTACGCTCAAGCCCCTGAAACTTGGAAACGGCGAGATAAACACCAAACCCAAAATTATCATCAAGACCAATGGATTGTTGTTAAATATTTTATTACCGATAGATTTAAGTAAAAACTCTACCATGCTGAGAAAAGATTTCCTTCTAAAATATGTAGAATTATTCTTCAGCCTATTAAAAAAATTGGTAGGGAAGGATGAAACAGCTAAATTTGAAGACCTAGAACACGATTATGATGCGTTTTTAAAACAACATTTTGATATTACAATCCAAGATATCAGCCAACTAGATATTGAGCAACACCAGCATATATTGTTTGATGAAGTTCATAGAAATTATATGGTATTATTTTTTCTAAGAATCGCGAAACTGTATTCTGAAAAAGCCCTCAACTTATCTCAGCAATATTTAGAATTAGCAAAAACCATTCAACACCATAATTACGCCAGCACAAAATTAGTAAAAGACAAGATTGATAAAGAAATTGAGTGTTTATTAAAGGACTTAGAATAATACTTAATTGGATGAAATTTATATCCTTAGCAAACCTATCGCCACAATAGTTGCCACAGATTCTATCATCAACCAAGTTAATATAAAATGACTCGGCATACCATCTACTAAAATTCCATAAATTCTGCCAACCACAAACCCACTCCCATAAAGTATTAAAAACAATAAGGCTTCTCTACGCATTTTGAACGCCCCATACATCATAAATAGAGCCAATGCTAAATTAACCCCACCATAGTACGCCCTTATAGAATTTTTTGCACTGATATTATCTAGAGAAACATCAACAAAATCCATCACCGACTGCGGGTTTACAAACGCTTGAATAGCAACGCTTAAAAATGCAACTCCTATTATCATTAGAAAAACTTTAGTAATTCCTTTCCATTTCATAGCATCTAAATTTTAATATTAACGACACAAAAATAGAACAGATACACCACCAAACCATTGATTGAAATCAAGATTTTTGAAGTCGGCTCAGTGTTTCTGGACTCATTCTGAGATAAACCGCAATATATTTATGGGGAATATGCTGAAACAGTTCGGGCTGGTGGCGCATCAATCGCTCAAAACGAACCTGAGGCGATGCCGTTAAGATATCAACCTCCCGAGCCACTAAATCTAATAATATTTCTTCTGTCTTTCCACGCCAGTAGTTTGAAAGCGTAAGATTACGATTCAATAAGTGATAAAAATCTTTTTTAGGCAATCCAATCAGACGGCTTTTCTTAAGCGCTTCGATATAGAAATGAGAAGGCTGTTCAGAGAAAAAAGAAGGCAAATCAAAAACGAAACCACCTTTATAACCAAACCCCACAATCACTTCCTGAGCATCAATTTCATAACAAATTTTAAATGCACCTTGTATTATAAAGTAAATGTTGGTTTCCACCGTTCCCTTGGGATATAGCCATTCGCCCCTTGCCACCTCTTTTTCAATGGTCCAAAGATGAGCAAAAGCCAAAAGTTCTTCTTCAGGAAGTGTTTTAATTTCAGATTTTAAACTTTGGATTAATGGATTCAATGTTCTAATTCTTTTCTTAATTCACGATTGATGTTCTGAGGAGTTAATCCTACTTTACTCAAATTATTCCATAAATCTTCATCCCGTAATTTGAATAAATCAAATAATAGAGCTTTTCCATAAAGGCGAAGAGTTCGCTCTACCACAAGAGCCGCAGTAAGATAAGGAATAGAAGTTTCCTTTTGATAATAGATTCGGCTGAAAACATTCATATTTTTAGAAAAGTCGTAGTCTGGATGCTCTTTTAAAAACAGTTTAACTTTTTGCTTATGCCATTGATAATCATACTTACCACTACCAGCCCAATAAGTGGCAAACCCTTCGTTAAAAAAATCATGAATTTCTGGGAATAGTTTCATCAAATAAATATGCGTAATTTCATGCGTATAGACCTCAGAATCCATACCTGAGAAAATAAGGTTGCCATAATCTGCTAAACCACCTTGGGTGTCTACATACATCATAGGATGATAGTCAAAACCCTTGATTTCAAAAACTTCTTTAGGATTTTTACAAGAATAATAAGTAATGGGAACGGGCTTACAACCTAAAAATTTAACCAATGTTTGAATTTCATTCTCTTGTTGGCGTATTTCTTTTGCATTAGGTTGTCTATTAGGTGAGAATTTATAAGTGATACTTTGATTCGTCTGAGTATTCCAATGGGTTGTAATTTCATCTAAATATCGGCTTAGCGTGATTGAGTTGTGCGCTACATTGGCAATAAGATTATAAATGGCTTTTAGTTGAGTGTCTTTAGTTTCAGGATTATGACCGACAAAGGCTATTTTGAGGATTTTACGCTGAGGGTTATCCGTTGGTAAAATTTCCATTAATGAAGGCTGATAAAAATTTGCACCTAACAGACTTTGCTCCAATTGATAAATATCCAGATAAGGATATTGATATTTTTTAAAATCTGCTGAGCTCCAAAATTGATTTTCGGAATAGGATTGATTTTTGGTTTGTAAAAACTGAGCCAATGTTTCAATAATATCCTGATTTACTTTAGTAGAAGTATCTATTGCTGGGGATATTGAGAGCTTTATTTTAGCCTCTTGGGAAAAGCCATTAACTGTAATTAACATTAATAGACTTAAAATTCTTATAAACCACCGATTCATCATTGTATTCATTTGGTTAATGGTACAAAAATAAAAAAAGAAGCAGTACTAATACCACTTCTTTTATAAATTGTCTTAAAATTACAATTTAAAGTTTCTTTATTATCAACTCATCTTCTATTTTTCCAACTTTAATCAATTGATTTTTAGATAGATTCTTAGTTGACTTATCCCATTTTTTACCTGAAAGACCAGATTTTTCTTTAATTTCAGATAGCGGGGCTTCATCGTTATTTTCGCTTAAAAGCGTAAGGATTTTCTGCTCATCTTCACTCAGTTCAATCTTTGGTTGTGCTTTTTCTGGTTTCATTTGAGGGAAAAACAGCACTTCTTGGATAGAGGCATTATTCGTTAAAAACATAACCAAACGATCCATTCCAATTCCTAGACCTGCGGTAGGTGGCATTCCATATTCCAAGGCTCTTACAAAGTCTTGGTCGATAAACATCGCCTCATCATCTCCTTTTTCAGAGAGTTTCAGTTGTTCTTCAAAACGCTCTCTTTGGTCGATAGGGTCGTTCAGCTCCGAGTAGGCATTGGCAATTTCCTTACCACAAACCATCAGTTCAAATCGTTCTGTTAAGCCTTCTTGACTGCGGTGTTTTTTAGTTAATGGCGACATCTCAATGGGATAATCCGTAATGAATGTTGGCTGTACAAAATTGCCTTCACATTTTTCGCCAAAAATCTCATCAATTAGCTTCCCTTTCCCCATCGTTTCATCTACTTCAATACCAACAGATTTAGCAAAAGTTCTTAGCTCTTCCTCCGATTTTCCTGTGATATCAAAACCCGTATACTTCTTAATGGCTTCCGTCATAGAAATTCTTGGATAAGGTGCTTTCCAGTTAATCTTATGCTCCCCGAACTGAGACTCCGTAGTGCCATTTACCGCAATAGCACAATGTTCCAAAAGTTTTTCGGTAAAGTCCATCATCCAATTATAGTCTTTGTATGCTACATAAATTTCCATAGCGGTAAACTCGGGATTGTGCGTTCTATCCATCCCTTCATTTCTAAAGTTTTTAGAAAATTCATACACCCCATCAAATCCCCCAACGATTAATCTTTTAAGATATAGCTCATTGGCAATCCTCATATATAATGGGATATCCAAAGCATTGTGATGTGTAATAAATGGTCTTGCCGCAGCCCCTCCTGGAATGGCTTGTAGAATTGGCGTTTCCACCTCGAAATAGCCTGCATCATTAAAAAACTGACGCATGGCATTAAATAATTTGGTACGCTTTACGAAAATTTCCTTTACATGAGGATTCACCGTTAAATCTACATAACGCTGACGATAACGCAGTTCTGGGTCGTTAAAGGCATCGTGTACCACACCATTTTCATCGGTTTTAGCTTGTGGTAAAGGGCGTAGGGTTTTGGTCAATAAGGTAAATTGCTTAACCATGATTGTCATTTCTCCCACTTGAGTTTTAAATAACTCACCCTCTACCCCAATGATATCTCCTATGTCCAATAAATGTTTATAAACTTCATTATACCAAGATTTATCCTCGCCTGGACAAATTTCGTCTCTATTAAAATAAATTTGGATACGCCCTTTGGAATCTTGTAATTCGGCGAAAGAGGCTTTACCTTGTATTCTTCTAGACATTAATCGCCCTGCGACTTTAACTTGCTTGCCTTCTTCAAAATTGTTTTTGATATCGGCAGTGGTATCAGAGATGGTATATTCTTCTGCGGGATAGGCATTGATGCCCATATCAGACAGTTTTTGTAATTTTTCTCTACGGATAATTTCTTGTTCGGATAATTGCATAATTTTCGTCATTTTCGGATGCAAATTTACTAATAATAATGAAGACCACAAAGCCTCTATGATAAAGATAAAAAAGCGAGACACCAGAAGTATCTCGCTGAAATTGTATCTTTTAGTCGGTTTATTTTTTTAAGGATAAAACAAATTCTACCATCGTACGAGCATCTTCTTTGGATACTTGCGGATGGGCTAACATAGGCACTTCTCCCCAATTTCCCTGACCACCATTGATGATTTTTTCAGACAACATCTCACTATCTTTTTCTGAGTATTTTTCAGCAACCGCTTTGAAAGAAGGCCCTACCAATTTATTTTCTATGGTGTGGCAACTCATACAGTCCGAAGATTTGATGAGCTCATAACCTTTGTAATTCAAATTTACATCAGTACCATCAGCTTCCAAAGTAGCAGAAGCATTATTTGCGGCTAAATCCTCTTCTGTTGGGGTTATGGAATAAACTGGCTGACTGCCTTTGTTTTCATTAGAACAAGAATACAACGCACCACCAATCATTATGGCGCACAATAGTTTTTTCATTTTTTTATAACCTTCTTATTTTGTAACCGTAGAATCCGCCACCGCTGGTTGTTCCGCCTCAGCCGTTGTGGTAGATACTGCTGGTTGTTCCACTGCTGCAGAATCTACTGCTACCTCAGTAACTTCTGGTTCTTGCAACATCACATTGCTTTCGGTGTTAGCATTTTCTTTTTTAGAACATGCTATAGTCGTTAATCCTGCAAATAGGGCTAATAAAAATACTTTTTTCATAACATTTAATTTTAATGCAAAAATAGTATTTTTTATAAGAATGTAAAACCTCACAACCAACACAACAAAAAACTCTCATTAATAACAGATTACAAAAAATTTCCTTCTCACTTCCTCTAAATCCTTTACTGATATTCATCAGTTTTAACTAAAAAATTCGCTTTGCTATTTGGAATAAATCAAAATAAATATATATTTGCCAGCATAATTCAAACTTAATAAAAATTAAAATATGAAAATTACTAAAGCAATTTTGCCTGTGATGGCTTCTGCCGCACTTTTTGTTTCTTGTAACAGTAACAATAATGATGACATTAACACACCAGTAAATCCAGATCCGTACACTGTACCTTCGGATTATACTTTTGAAAGAAATGGAAAATCTTCTGTTGATCTAACTTTAGGACATCAGCCTTATCTTAAATTAAAAGCTCTAGACAATAGCGCAAGAGATTTTAAAAATATTGTAAAAGCAGACTTATTAGCTTTATATAATGATAAAGGTAATGACGCAAAAAGTTTAAAAGAATTAACTGCCGCATCTCAAGACTACTTCAATAGTGGAAATGAGGAAACTGTAGCAGCAAAAAAATTCTTTAATGACTATCTAGTAAGCCTAGCAGATGATGCTGCCGCTCATAAAAACGACAAAGCGAAAGAGGGCACAGCAGGTACTCTAGGTGGCAAAAGAATGGTTGACGGTTACGGAATAGAATATTCTCAAATCGTACAGAAAGGTTTGATGGGTGCTGTACTATTAGACCAAATCTTCAACCAACACCTTGGTGATGCAGTGCTAAAAAACAGTGCTATACTAGAAGCTAATAACAAAAAAACTTTAGTTTCTGGAACTAATGAAACAGAACTAGAACTACACTGGGACACAGCTTATGGATTACTAGGTCTTACAAAACCTGAAGGAGTAGAATCTTTCTGGGCTGGATACCTTTCAAAAGAATTAACAGATATGCCAGAAACTAAAGGTATTAAAGAAGCGATTATGCTAGCCTTTAGAACAGGTCGTGCAGCGGCTTCTGCTAAAGATTACAAAGTAATGAATGAGCAAGCAGGAATCATCCGCGAAAAATTGTCTTTAGTGGCTGGGATTAGAGCAGTACACTACTTGAATACTAAAATCGATCCTAATAATCCAACCAACTCTTTCCACGGATTATCTGAAGGTTTAGGTTTTGTTTATGGACTACAATTTACTAGAAAGAAAGACGGAAGCAGATATTTAACTCCTGCAGAAGCTAAAGCTGTATTCAATGGTGTAAAAGGTAAAAAAGGACTTTGGGATGTAGACAGATTGTCTGGTGATGTATCTAAAGCAGGTTCATTAAAATATTATGCGAAGATGATTGGTGATAAGTATGGATTTGACTATACTAAGCCGTAATCAACATTCAAATCAATAACTTTACAATACAGTCTTGAGTTTTCAAGACTGTATTGTGCTAATACAAAATATCATGAAATATTACTCTTTAAGCTTACTATTAGGATTATTACTTTTTGTAACCTCTTGTGGTGGCGATAGTACTGTATCTTCGGAACCAGAAAACAAAGGAGATGGCTTTGATAGAACTGCCATGCTAACCCACTGGGTAGACGATTTTGTCATTCCTTACAACCAAAAATTTTCTGATGCAGCTACTGCACTAGAAGAAAAAACTAAAGCCTTTAATGCCAATCCAAACGAGGCTAACCTTAATGCAGCTAGAACGGCACTACATGAGGCTTATAAAGCCTACCAATACATAGGATTCTATCGTTTTGGAAAAGCAGATGCTAGTGATATGAACTATCAATACCGATTAAATACTTATCCAACCAATACCGATAAAATAAAATCTAATGCCGTAGAAAAGAACTATCAATTTAGATTATTATCACAAATTAATCAGGGTAGTATTGCACAAGGCTTACCAGCGGTAGATTATTTACTAAATGGTTTCGGAGATAACGACCAAGCTATTCTTGAAAAATATACCACCAATACTAATGCACAACATTATAAAGATTACCTTTATGAAGTTACCAAAGAAATGGTGGTTTCATCAAAAGAAATGTTAGCAGACCTAAAAGCCAACCGCCAATCATTTATTAATAACACAGGGAATAACGCTTCTGGAAGTGTCAGTTTAGTTGCTAATGCCTATGTTCAATATTATGAAAAATATTTAAGAGCAGGTAAAATTGGTTATCCCGCAGGGATTTTAACCCCAATGTTCTTAGAGGATAACGACCAACCAAAACCTCATTTGGTAGAGTCTCAATTTTCCCCTCAGCACAATAGAGAATATGCCTTATTAGGCACTAAAGCAATGCATGAATTTTTCCAAGGTATCGGAGCGGATGGTAAAACGGGAAAATCATTCCAGCAATACATAGAGTATATGGCGACTAAAAATAGTAACCATAAAACATTAGCCCAAGATATCAATAACCAATTTACGCAAGCGGAAACGGCAATCCAAGCCTTAAATCCAAATTTCCAAGTTCAAATTACACAAGACTTGAATAAACTAAAAAATGCGTATTATAACTTGCAAAAAAATGTACCACATTTAAAAGTGGATATGGCACAATCGCTTAATATTACCATATCTTATGCAGATACCGATGGTGACTAAATCATTTAAATATCAATTGTTAAAGCAACCTATAAGTGCCTCCGTTCTGAGCACTTATAGGCTGTTTTTTGGTATATTGATGCTCATCAGTATCAGTCGATTTTTTGTTTATGGCTGGATTGATAGCCTTTATATACAACCTCAATTTTTCTTTAGTTATTACGGTTTTGAGTGGGTAAAACCTTTAGGGCAATACACTTACGGATTTTTTGCATTAGCGGGTATTTTCGCTTTTTTAATTATGATTGGGCGATATTATCGTTTTGCTATTGTAGGCTTTTTCCTCACCTTCACTTATATTGAATTGATGGACAAAACCAACTACCTCAACCACTATTACTTTATCAGTATTCTAAGTTTTTTGATGATTTTTCTACCAATGAATGTGGCTTATTCCGTAGATGCAGAAAAAAATCCATCACTAAGAAAAGAATTAGTTCCTGCTTGGTGTGTTAATGTTATCAAACTTTTAGTGGCCATTATTTATTTTTATGCAGGGATTTGTAAACTTAACTCAGATTGGTTAGTTGATGCGATGCCGCTTAAATTATGGCTACCTTCCAAATTTTATTTGCCTATTATTGGCGAATGGCTAGACAAAACGCCTACTGCCTATGTATTTTCTTGGGCTGGGGCATTGTACGATTTAAGCATTCCTTTTTTGCTATGGAACCAGCGTACCCGCTTACTTGCTTTCATTAGTGTGGTAGTTTTCCATACTTTAACTTGGGTATTATTTCCTATTGGTATTTTTCCATTTGTGATGATGTTTGGTGCTACCATTTATTTTTCCCCATCTTGGCATCAAAAATTGTGGAACTCACTATACCGATATTTAAAACTAAATCCTAAAAAGTATCAAAACCATGAGATTTATCAATTGCCCAAGCATCTTAAAAAGCCTATATTTGCAGTATTAGTAGTGTTCTTTACCATCCAAATTCTATTTCCTTGGCGATATTTACTTTACCCTGGTGAATTATTTTGGACGGAGGAAGGATTTCGGTTTTCTTGGCGGGTGATGCTGATGGAAAAAGCAGGCTATGCCCAGTTTAAAATTTATAATCCTGAAACCGATGAGTATTATATTGTAGAAAATTCGGATTTTCTTACCCCAATACAGGAAAAGCAGATGTCTTTCCAGCCCGATTTCATTCTTCAATTTGCCCACTACTTAAAAGATTATTATGAAAAAAATAGAGGTGTTAAAAATGCAAAAGTTTATGCAGAAGTTTATGTTGCCCTCAACGGACGCAGAAGTCAACCCTTTATCAACCCCAATGTAGATTTAACCCATGAAAAAGAATCATTCCAACACAAGACATGGATTTTGCCGTTCCACGACAGCATTAAAGGCTTTTAGCCTAAGTTTATACATCGCTCCATTTTTCTTACAGGCTCAAGAAAAGGTACAAGAGATAAAAGAAGTCCATCTTATTAAGAAAAAACTAGACGCTTTTGAATCCCGAAAACTTCGAGAGGTAGAAGGCACCAGCATTTTCGCCGCAAAAAAAACTGAGGTAATTTTAATGGATGTCAAAATCGTTAATAAAGCCTTAAATAACCCTAGACAAGTTTTCTCTCAAGTGTCTGGCGTGAATGTGTTTGATAGTAACGATGGCGGACTTCAGCTCAACATTGGTGGTCGTGGACTGAACCCTAACCGATCGGCCAACTTTAACACCAGACAAAACACTTACGATATCAGCGCCGATGTTTTGGGCTATCCAGAAAGCTACTATACGCCACCTGCCGAAGCGATAGACGAAATACAAATTGTAAGAGGAGCGGCATCATTACAATATGGAACACAGTTTGGCGGACTGATGAATTTTAAACTAAAATCACCCGTAAAAAATAAGCCGATTGAACTAACCAGCCGAAACACTTACGCCAGTTTTAATACGCATACCACTTTTAATGCTTTAAGTGGTACCGTAGGTAAGGTTTCTTACTACACCTATTTCAATTATAAACAAGGGGATGGATTCCAAGAAAATTCTGAATATAACGCTAGAAATTTCTATGCTCATATCGGCTACGACATTACGGATAATACCAAAATCACTACAGAACTTACCAAGTTTAATTACTTGGCTCACCAGCCGGGTGGTTTGACCGATGCTCAGTTTTACCAAGATTCACACCAAAGTTTAAGAGCTAGAAACTGGTTTCATGTCGATTGGAATTTATGGAATGTAAAATTAGACCACGAATTTTCAAAGCGTGCTAAAATTAACCTTAATGCTTTTGGGCTTAATGCTTCCAGATATTCTCTAGGCTATCGTCCTTCCAAAGTTGCGGATAGTGACTATGATGGTGCGGTAAGAGATTTAATTACGGGGGATTTTAAAAACTGGGGTATCGAAGCCAAATACCTGCAACATTACGGCAAAAACAATCACACCTTCCTCATTGGTGGTAAATATTACCAAGCCAACAATACGGGAACACAAGGTCCGGGTAGTACTGGTAAAGGTCCAGATTTCAACTATGACTCTCAGAATAAAAACTATTTTTTCCAGTCAGATTATCGCTACCCTAATAAGAATATAGCGTTATTTTCAGAAAATATCATTAAGCTAGGCGATAGTTGGTCTATTGTACCTGGCATAAGATGGGAATGGATTAATACGGGAACAGATGGTCAATATCAGCGTATCATCCAAGATAATGCAGGTAATGTGATTTTAAATAAAACCTTCCAAGAAGCCGAACAACGCCAAAGAAATTTCTTTTTATTAGGCTTAGGTATTTCGTACAAACCATTGAAAGCGTTTGAATGCTATGCCAACTTTTCCCAAAACTACCGTTCGGTTACCTTTAGTGATATTCGTGTAGAGAATAATTCCCAAGTGATAGACCCTAATATAAAAGATGAAACAGGCTATACTGGGGATTTAGGCATTAGAGGCAATTGGAAAAACAATATTTCTTACGACATCAATATTTTTGGACTATGGTACAACAACCGTATCGACAATGTATTTCGTAAGCGAGAAGGCTTATTTTCTGATGTTGCCAAAGTACGAACCAATGTCGGTGCGGCATTTATTGCTGGTGTAGAGTCTTTAATTGATTTTAATCTCAATAAAATGCTTCTCGGCAATAGCGAAGATTGGAAATGGAATATATTTTTTAATACTGCTCTAACCCACTCGGAATATGTAAAATCCGAAATTCCAGGGATTAAAGGTAATAAAGTGGAATATGTACCAAAGGTGAATTTAAAATCAGGGATTAACTTTGGATACAAAAACTTTTTAGGTAGCGTGCTATACAGTTATATGTCCGAACAATTTACCAGTGCCACCAACGAGCCTACAGATAAAACGGATCATGTTTGGGGAATTCGCGGAAGTATACCGACTTACAAAATTCTAGACGCATCCCTATCCTACCGCATCAATCAACATTTTAAAGTAGAGTCTGGAGTGAATAATTTATTAAATGAAGTCTACTTTACCCGAAGAGCCACCGGTTATCCTGGTCCAGGGATTATCCCATCGGCACCGCGACAATATTATATGACTTTAGAAATGAAGTTTTAAATGAAAAAAATCCCGTTCGTATAAAGAATGGGATTTTTTAGTGTTAATGATGATGAAATAAATGCCCTAATAACGCCAATAAAATTCCTAATGCCACTAAGGACAACTTTTTCCAATCCATCTGATGGTTTTTATTGCTTTCAAAAATCATAACCGAAGCAATATGTAAGAAAATACCACCTACTAAGGCTAAAAAGTAAGGTTGCCATTGCATTTCAAAATATCGACCTAAAACCAAACCCAGCGGTGATGCCAATGCAAAGCACCCAATAATCGTCCATGCATAGCGTTTAGAGGATTTGCCACTAAGCAAATAAGCCCCCAACACAAAAGAAATTGGAAGATTATGCACCAAAATTCCCATTAAATATGGGGAATTCCAATGAGTTTCGTGGGCTAAAGGAATCCCTTCTATAAAAGCATGTAGGAACATACCCACCATCAGTGCCATTGGTAGAATGTGTTTAGTCTCATTGTGGTGATGGATATGCCCATGCTCAAAACCTTTGGTTAAACCTTCTAAAATCATTTGAAGCAAAACCCCAGCAATAACAAATAATTCTATATTGTACTGCTTACTTGCATAGACCTCTGGAAATACTTCATTAATACATATCGTAATTAAAAAACCCGCACTTACGATTAATAGATTTTTTGCCAAATACTCTCTTGCTCCTAGAAACTTTCCTAAAATCACTCCTATCAGTACACTTAAAATTAATAAAGTTATAATCATAAGCTTAGAGTCTATGAATTTTGATTGTGTAAAAAAGAGGTCAAAACCGTAAAATTATAAGTTTTGACCTAAGCCTATTATTTAAAAATATTGAATAGAGATTAGATATGAATAACTTCGCCATAAGCTGCAGCTACCGCTTCCATTACGGCTTCCGAAAGCGTTGGGTGTGGGTGTACTGATTTTAAAATCTCATGCCCCGTAGTTTCTAATTTTCTAGCCACTACAGCCTCAGCAATCATTTCCGTTACCCCATTTCCTATCATGTGGCAGCCTAGCCATTCACCATATTTCGCATCGAATACTACTTTTACAAAACCATCGGTGTCACCGTTAGCAGTTGCTTTACCACTTGCTGAGAATGGAAATTTGCCTACTTTTACTTCATAACCTTTTTCTTTGGCTTGCTTTTCTGTCAAACCTACAGAGGCAATCTCTGGTGCACAATAAGTACAACCTGGAATATTGCCATAGTCAATAGTTTCAGTATGAAGTCCTTTAATTTTTTCTACACAAGTAATTCCTTCTGCAGATGCCACATGGGCTAAGGCTTGGGTCGGGATAATATCTCCAATCGCGTAGTAACCCGGTACAGAAGTTTGGTACCATTCATTCACTAAAACTTTTCCTTTTTCAGTTTTAATACCCACTTCTTCCAATCCTATGTTTTCAATATTAGAGGTAATCCCCACTGCTGAAAGTACGATATCCGCTTCTAGCGTAACATTACCTTTTGCAGTTTTCACTTGAGCCTTAACGCCACTACCAGAAGTATCCACGGACTCTACAGACGCATTAGTCATGACCTCTATACCTGATTTTTTCAATGATTTTTCAAGGTGCTTAGAGACTTCTTCGTCCTCTACTGGAACAATGTTTGGCATAAATTCCACAATGGTAACTTTAGTTCCCATCGTTGCATAAAAATACGCAAACTCAACACCAATAGCTCCAGAACCTACAACAATCATAGATTTGGGTTGCTCTGGTAAGGATAACGCTTGTCTATAGCCAATCACTTTTTTACCATCTTGAGGCAAATTAGGTAACTCTCTAGAACGCGCCCCAGTTGCCAGAATGATATGGTCTGCCGTATAGTCTTTAGTAGTACCGTCTTTCTCTACCACTACACTTTTACCTTTTTTAACTTTAGCCGTTCCAAAAATCACATCGATTTTGTTTTTCTTCATTAGAAACTCAATCCCTTTGCTCATTTTATTGGCTACGCCACGGCTTCTTTGGATCACATTAGGAAAATCAAAACTTCCCTCTACTTTATTTAAACCAAAATCTTCAGCATGGTTAATATATTTAAACACTTGTGCTGATTTTAGTAAGGCTTTGGTAGGGATACACCCCCAGTTCAGGCAGATACCGCCTAAGTTTTCTTTTTCTATAATGGCAGTCTTGAAACCTAATTGCGACGCTCTAATCGCCGTAACATAGCCCCCAGGACCACTCCCTATAACAATAATATCGTATTTCATGGAATAAAATTTAGTGCGAATTTACAAAAAATTCTTCATTATAATATATAGAATAGAAAATTTAAAATACGCTTCAGCCTATCGATAACAAAAAACTGCACTTTGGATGAAAGTGCAGTAATGAAAAATTTATTTTGATGTGTTTTCTATCTATCAATAGAGCCCATGACTTTCTGGGCAAAGGCATTAAGTGCATCTTTTTCTGCCATACCTTCTTCCACACTATGGTGAACTTCCATAGCGCCACAAATATTGGTAATCATTTCTCCTACCACATTCATTTCTTCATCAGAAACCCCTCTAAATTCGGTAAAGGCTTCTAACACTTCTAAAGTAGCAGCTAGGTTTTCTGGCGTATTATTTTGATAGAACTGTCTAATTACTGGTAATTTCATTGTAGTCTAATTTTGAGATTATTTAATTTCGTTGAATAAATCGTTTAGACCATCCACCTTGTTGGTTTGCACTTGGTTCACCAATGCGCCCCCTTTAAAAGCAGCGAAAGTTGGTAAGTTATCTACTTTAGCCAATTTACGGCTTTCTGGTAGTTTTTCTGCATCTACATAGTAGAAAGGAATAGCATCATTTTCAGAAGCTAATTTTTTAAATTTAGGTTTCATAATTCTACAGTTACCACACCATGAAGCGCCGTACTGAACCATTACTTTTTCGTTGCTATTTACAATCTCCTGCAGCTTATCTTCTGTTAATTCTTGATACATGTTTTAAAATTTTTAAGGGTTAAAAAAGAGGTCTGAAACTCAAACCTCTTAGATTTAGATCATTTTGAAATAATGATTAGTGCTTAGCAAGATATTCAGCGGTAGAATTTCTATCAGCGTTCATCGCTTCTTTACCTTCTTCCCAGTTTGCAGGACAAACTTCGCCGTGCTTCTGAACATGCGTATAAGCATCAATTAATCTTAAAAATTCTTTTACATTTCTACCTAATGGCATATCATTCACAGATTCATGGAAAATCTTTCCTGTCTCATCAATAAGATAAGTTGCTCTGTAGGTAACATTAGAACCAGAAAGAAGTTCATTTCCTTCTTCATCATAATCAAAATCTTGGTCTACAATACCTAGAGCATTGGCTAGTTGTCTGTGGGTATCAGCCAATATTGGGTAAGTTACCCCTTCTATACCGCCGTTATCTTTTGGTGTGTTTAACCATGCAAAGTGTACTTCGTTAGTATCACAAGATGCACCGATTACCATGGTATTTCTTTTTTCAAACTCACCTAACGCTTCTTGAAACGCGTGGAGTTCCGTTGGACATACAAAAGTAAAGTCTTTTGGATACCAAAATAATAATACTTTTTTGTTGTTTTTTGTTGCTTCTTCAAGCACATTGATTCTTAGATCGTCTCCCATTTCAGACATTGCGTCTACTGTAATGTTCGGGAACTGTCTTCCTACTAAAGTCATAATGATATATATTTTTTGATTAATTTCTGTTGCAAAGATACTACCAAATCTCAGCGAAACCAATTATTATTAATAGATAAAAACTATTAGGTTTAATGATATCATTTAATGTTAAACTGCATATGGTGCTAAGCAATCTTTGATGCGTTTCATCGCTTCTTTTATCACCTCATCGGAAGTGGCATAAGAGAATCGAATACAGCGGTCATCTCCAAAAGACACCCCTCCCACAGTAGCCACATGAGCATGTTCTAATAAAAACATCGCAAAGTCATCTGAGTTTTTAATTTCAGTATCGCCCAAGGTTTTTCCAATATAATAAGATATATCTGGAAATAGATAGAACGCCCCTTTCGGTAGATTACATTTAAAGCCTGGAATTTCCGATACCAATTGATAGGCTAAATCTCTTCTTTGCTTAAATTTATCAATCATGGGTTGAAGTTCCTTAGGATCCATTTCTAAGGCTGTTATAGAAGCGCGTTGGGCTATGGTATTTGCCCCAGAAGTTACTTGTCCTTGTATTTTATCACACGCCGAAGCCAACCATTGTGGTGCTGCGCAATAGCCAATACGCCAGCCCGTCATTGCATAAGCTTTTGAAACACCATTAACAACTACCGTCTGAGCAAACACTTGAGGAAATTGAGCGATAGAAGTGTGCTGACCTTCATAATTTAAAAACTCATAAATCTCATCAGAAATAATGATGACTTCTGGGTATTTTGCCAATACATTGGCTAAGGCTTCCAGCTCTTCATAAGAATAAAAACTCCCTGATGGATTACATGGTGAACTAAATAAAATTGCTCTTGTATTAGGAGTTATGGCTTGTTCTATTTGCTCTGGGGTAAGTTTAAAATCGGTATTGATATTGGTTTCTACAAATACCGAAGTCCCACCCATCATTTTTACCATTTCATCATAACTTACCCAGTAGGGCGTTGGTAAAATCACCTCATCGCCTTCGTCTATAAGGGCGGCTAAAACATTAGAAATAGATTGCTTAGCCCCCGTAGATACGCAAATTTGTGTAGGTTCGTAATGCAACTGATTGTCGCGTTTTAGTTTATGGCATACCGCCTGTCTCAGTTCTAGAAATCCTGCTACTGGCGAATAGTGGCTATAGTTTTCATCAATGGCTTGTTTGGCGGCTTGTTTTATTTTTTCAGGCACATCAAAATCGGGTTCTCCTAAAGTTAAACTAATCACATCTATCCCTTCTGCCTTCATGGCTCTGGCTGTGTTGGACATTACAAAAGTTTGAGAATAACTCAGGCGCTGTACGCGTTTAGAAAGTCGGTTCATAATCAATATTTTCTAAAGACAAATGTAGGGAATTTTTGAGTAATTATAAATGGAGGTAAAAGTTTTAAGTTAATTATAAATGAAAAATTATAGATTATAAATTAAGAGCTGAGTGTTGAGTTAAAAGTGATGAGGGGATTATTGCTTGTAGCCTACTGCTTGCCGCCTAAAGCAAATTTTGAGTAATGAGGGAGGAGTGGCTTTCTGCCTACTGCTTATTGCCTATGGCTCAATGTCTAAATTCTAATTTCTAAGCTCTAAGGTCTAAATCACTGGTACATTTATACTTTTTACATCAGTACATCTTTACACCTTTACATTAATACTTGATCCATCTAAACTCTAAGTTCTAAGCTCTAAAATCTAATATCAAAACAATTTTTAGTATTTTTGTGGCTATGCAAGCAGTCGCATTTATTATTAATCCAAATTCGGCAAAAGGGAACTATCATAGTTTTCTAAGTCAGTGCCAAGCCTTAATGCCAAAGGCCATTTATCATATCTCAAAATCTTTGGAGGATACGCAGCAATTTATCCAAGACCATTTTGAGACGGTTAAAATCTTTGTAGCGGTGGGTGGCGATGGCACCATTTCTAGCGTTGCTCAAGCCCTAATCCACACCGATAAAATCTTGGGTATCTATCCCGCAGGGTCGGGTAATGGATTTGCTAAAGAAACCCACTTTAATAAAGACCTACACCAACTCATCAATAAAATAAAACAACAGCAATATAAAAGCATCGACACCTTTAAAGTGAATGACCACTTTTCTATTAATGTTTCAGGCGTCGGTTTTGATGGGCTTGTCGCTAAGAATTTTGAGCAAACCAGTAGAGGATTTTTAAACTATATTAAGGTCTGTATCAAGACTTTTTTTAGTTACCAACCGATTACTATTAAATTTTTAGACCAAGATTATCAGTCGTTTAGTGGAAAATACCTCATGTTCAATTGTGCGAATACCCGCCAATTTGGAAATAATGCGTATATTGCACCTCAAGCTTTGCAGGACGATGGTAAGCTAGAAATGGTTCTGGTAAATAAGTTTCCAGTTTGGTACGCACCAATTTTTGTCGCCAGATTGTTCTCTAAAACCATGAAAGCCGATCAATTTGTAACTTACCTCTCTACCGCAAACCTTACATTTGAAACCGAAGGCAACGACTGGCATTTGGATGGTGAACATACTGTAATTCCTTCGCCCATCCAGATTGAAGTCCTTCCCAAAAGTTTGAATATTTTAATATAAATCAAATAATAGTTTATAACTTAATTAATTATGACACAAACTAAATTTTTAGCAACCCTTTGTTTATCTATAGGAAGCCTTTGTTTTGCACAAGATGGCTTAGTGAATAGTTTAAAAAATAACAAATCCGAAAATCCTGATTTCCAATTTACCACTATTAAAGAAAATGGGGTAACTTCGGTAAAAGACCAAGGCTCATCAGGAACTTGCTGGAGT
This sequence comes from Riemerella columbina DSM 16469, assembly GCF_000374405.1. GTDB lineage: Bacteria > Bacteroidota > Bacteroidia > Flavobacteriales > Weeksellaceae > Riemerella > Riemerella columbina. Next base: position 25,396 of record NZ_KB894262.1, on the reverse strand, counting down.
TATTCTGGAAACTCTTTCCTAGAATCGGAAATGATTAGAATGGGAAAACAGCCCGTAGATTTAGCAGAAATCTTTACCGCTAGAAATTCTTATCATGACAAAGCCAAATTGTATGTCCTTAATGGTGGCGCTATTTCTTGGGGCGATGGTGGCGAACTTCATGATGTGATTAATATGTATCGCAAATACGGAGCAGTACCACAAGAAGCGTATACAGGGCTACAAGATGGACAAACGAGAAATAATTTTGCAGAAATGCAAGCGGTTATCAAGTCCATGCTAGATGCCTATGTAAAAAACCCAGGTAAAAAACTTTCTGCCAACTGGCTAAGCAATGTAGATGCAATTTTAGATAGCTATCTAGGGAAATACCCAAGCTCATTCACTTATAAAGGAAAGCAATACACTCCAAAGACTTTTGCTAAGGAAGTAGTGGGCATCGTCCCAGAAGATTATGTAGAATTAACATCTTATAAAGACTATCCCTATTACCAAAAATTTGTAGTGCCTATTCCAGACAACTGGAGCCATGAGGCGATTTGGAATGTACCGATGGAAGACCTGACAACGATTATTGATAATGCCATTAAAAACGGCTATACCGTAGGTTGGGCAACAGATGTTTCAGAACCTTATTTTTCTTATGCTAATGGAGTGGCTTATGTTCCGAATTTAGATTTGGATAATATGAATAGTGCTACACGCAAAGAATTATTCAATGGTCCTAAAGCCGACAAAACCATTACCGAAGATATGCGTCAAGAGGCTATCAACAACTTAACAACAACCGACGACCACGGAATGCAGATTGTAGGTTTGGCTAAAGACCAAAATGGTAAAGAATACTATATGGTAAAAAATTCTTGGGGAGCAACCAACGATTTTGCAGGATATATCTATGTAACCAAGCCGTATGTACAATATAAAACTACGGGAATCTTACTTCACAAAGATGGTATCCCAAAAAATATCCTTAGAAAACTAAAAGTGAATACTAATATTGGCTTATAACATCAAGCAGAGGCTCGTCAGCGAGTCTCTGTTTTTTTATACTCTATTTAAAAACTTACTCCAATCTATATTAAACTATGAACTCTACCTATAAATCCGCAGGTGTGGATAAAGAAGAAGGCTACAAAACCGTAGACAAAATAAAAAAAGCCGTCAGCGAAACTCATAATGCTAATGTCCTGAATGGCATTGGCAGTTTCGGGGCATTTTACCAAATCTCTGGCTATAAAAATCCCGTATTGGTTTCTGGGACAGATGGCGTGGGAACGAAACTAAAAATCGCAATTGATACCAAAACTTTTGACACGATTGGTATCGACTGCTTTGCCATGTGTGCTAATGATATCCTTTGCCATGGGGCTAAACCCTTATTCTTTTTAGATTATTTGGCGTGTGGCAAACTCAATTCTGATGTGGCTGCCGAAATTGTACTCGGGATTACTGAAGCGTGTAAGGATAACGAATGTGCCTTAATCGGTGGTGAAACGGCAGAGATGCCAGGTATGTACCAACCTGGGGATTATGATGTAGCAGGGTTTTGTGTTGGCATAGTAGAAAAAGATGAAATTATTGACGGGTCTAAAATAAAAGCAGGTGATAAAATCATCGCGTTGCCAAGTTCTGGATTTCATTCTAATGGGTTTTCTTTAGTGAGAAAAGTATTTCCAGATTTTGAAGAGGAATTTGAAGGTCAGCCATTATATAAAACTTTACTCGTCCCAACTCGACTGTATTATCAAGATATTTTTAAACTTAAATATGAAGTCGACATTTCTGGAATTGCTCATATTACAGGCGGTGGATTAATAGAAAATGTGCCAAGAATAATCCCAGATGGTTTATGTGCTAAAATTGATACAACTGCCATTAAAATTCCAAATATCATGCTTGAATGTGAAACACGCGGGAATATCCAACGCGAAGAGATGTTTGGCACCTTTAATATGGGTGTGGGTATGGTCGTGATTGTAGATGCCGCTTTAGCACAGCAGACCTTAGCCCTATTGCCAGACGCTTACGAGATTGGAACCATAGTACAAGGGGAAGAGAAAATTGAGTTATTATATTGATGTAGAAATGTACTGATGTAATAATGTATTAGTGTACAATGTATTAAGATTTTATTATGAAAAAAATTGCAATACTCGTTTCGGGTTCTGGAACTAATTTAGAAAGAATTATAGATTCTATCAATCAAGAGGAAATTGAAAATACTACCATTCCACTCGTGGTGGCTGACCGACCTTGCTATGGTTTAGAACGCGCTCAGCGCCATAATATTCCTCATCAATTGATTCCTAGAGGAAAAGATTTTTCTCAGCACCTAGACCAATTACTTCCCCCTGATATTGATTTGATTGTACTCGCAGGTTTTTTATCTATTTTAAATGCTGAATTTACAGAAAAATACGCGGGTAAAATCATCAACCTACACCCTTCCCTACTGCCAAAATATGGAGGTAAAGGGATGTGGGGCAACCATGTGCACCAAGCCGTCATCAATGCTAAAGAAACCGAAAGCGGTGCCACTGTACATTTTGTGACCGCAGGTATAGACGAGGGCGAGATTATCCTACAAGGAAAAGTAAAAGTAGAACCTAGCGACACCGCCGAAACTTTAGCCCAAAAAATTCATCAAGTGGAATACGAGATATTCCCGAAAGCCATTCAAAAAGTTTTAAATCCAAAAGAAAATAAAAAATAAATAATGAAAAGAGCACTTATTTCCGTATCCGACAAAACGGGACTTACAGAATTTGCAACATTTTTAGAACAACAAAATTACCAACTCATCTCTACAGGTGGTACTTTTAAACACTTAAAAGACGCGGGGCTATCGCCCATCCAAATCGATGAAGTGACCGAATTTCCAGAAATGCTAGACGGTAGAGTAAAAACCCTTCATCCTAAAGTTCATGGTGGATTGCTCGCCGTTCGTTCCAATGAAGAACATATGAAAACCATAGCAGAACATCAGATTGGACTAATTGATATGGTAGTCGTGAACCTTTATCCTTTTTTTGAAAATGCCAATAAAGACATTTCATTAGATGAAAAGGTAGAATTTATTGATATCGGTGGACCTTCTATGTTGCGTTCAGCAGCAAAAAACTTTAATGCCGTTACCGTCATTACCAATGTAGAAGACTACGATAAAGTAAAAGCAGAAATTTCTGAATTTGGCGACACACAATTAGAAACGCGTAAAACTTTGGCGGGGAAAGTCTTTAACCTTACTTCTGCCTATGATGCTGCTATTGCTCAGATGCTATTAGATGAAGAATATCCACAATACCTCAATGCTTCATATAAAAAAGTAGCCGACCTTAGATATGGTGAAAACCCGCACCAATCGGCAGCATATTATGTTTCTACTGTACAACAAGGTGCTATGAAAGATTTTGAACAATTGGGCGGTAAAGAATTGTCTTTCAATAATCTAAGAGATATGGATTTGTGCTGGAAAGTGGTAAATGAATTTAAAGACGATATGGCGTGCTGTGCTGTAAAACACTCTACACCTTGTGGCGTAGCTATTGGCGATTCGGCGCTAGAAACTTATCAAAAGGCTTTTGAGTGCGATCCTATTTCTATTTTCGGTGGTATTGTCGCGATGAATTATAAAGTAGACCAAGCGACTGCCGAAGAACTCAACAAAACTTTTCTAGAAATTGTAATGGCGACCGATTTTGATAAAGCGGCTTTAGAAATCCTTAGAAAAAAGAAAAATTTAAGAATAATTAAAATTAAGCATCCCGTATCTGACCCTCAAGTTTGGGTTAAAATAGATGGTGGAATGTTGGTGCAAAATGCTGATGATCAATTTTCGGAAGACATCCAAGTGGTAACCAAAACCCAACCAACAGAAGCACAACACAAAGCACTACTATTCTCTCAGCGCGTGGTAAAATATGTAAAATCTAATGCGATAGTAGTAACCAATGGCAAACAAGCTTTAGGCGTAGGTGGTGGACAAGTGAACCGTATTTGGGCAACCCAACAAGCGATTGAAAGAGCCAAAGAAAAATTCGAAGGCGATTTGGTTTTAGCTTCTGATGCCTTTTTCCCATTTCGAGATGTGGTAGACACTTGTGCTAAAGAGGGTATCACAGCGATCATCCAACCTGGTGGCAGTATGCGCGATAACGAAAGCATAGAAGCCGCCGACGAACATCAAATTCCCATGCTCTTTACGGGAATGAGACATTTTTTACATTAAAACGATATTAATCAATTAAAAAAACTCCCGCTTATCTTTTCAATAAACGGGAGTTTTTGGTTTAGTAATTTTAGAAAATAGTATTAGTTTTTAACTACTTTTTTAACTACTTCCTGACCATCTACCACAATATGTAATAAATAAACTCCTTTATTTAAAGATTTTAAGTTAACACTATTTTGGCTAGATTTCTTCAATACCGCATGTCCTGCTAAATCATATACCACAATTTCAGATGGTGTTTTAAAAGATTTTACATACACAACATCATTTGTTGGGTTTGGATAAACTACAAACTGATCTGCTTTTACCTCTTGTACTGCCATGGTACCACAAGCATCACTATAGGTTACGCCAGCATCTTGCTGCCATGTGCTACTTGGTGACTGTCCAGTAGTGATCCTAACACATGTCAATGCAGTATTATCACGGATATCCAAATCACTGAAATTCATATAGTCTCCAAATGAAATATCAAGATTACTCAATTTATTATTCTTTAAGATTAGCTTGATAAGATTAGGATTTTGGCTTGCATTAAAAGATTCTAACTTGTTGTTTTCTAAATCAATTTGAGTTAATGCTGTATTAGCACTGATATCTAAATCTTTGAGTTCATTATTGTAAGCAGAAAGATAAGTTAATTGAGTGTTATTTGTTAAATTTAAATTTTCTAATTGATTATCATAACAAGTGATATTTTCTAAAGTAGTATTATTAGATACATCTAAATTGGTTAACTGATTCTCTCCACACTCTAAAATTTTAAGATTAGGATTATGGCTTAAATCTAGTGAAGATAAACTATTGACATTACAATTTAAGTTTTCTAAAGCTGTATTTTGGCTTAGGTTTAATGAAGTAAGATTGGAGCCTTCCACAGTTAATTTCTTAAGCGCAGTATTTCCACTTAAATCTAGTAAAGATAATGTTCCGCCATTATAATACATTTGAATTTCTTCTACATTTTTAAAAGCTTCAAGACCTGTAACATCATTTATACTTTTGTCGGAAATATCAAGCTTTGTAGTCACCGCTTCTGCTTCTGCAACGCTAATTTCTCCGTCATCATTGGTATCAATTTTCGGATATTTATGTTTTACTAAGATCTCCTTAAAAACAGGATCTGGAATATTAACTGTTTGTGCAGTTGCCATAGTGTAGGCTAAGATAAGCCCAGAAAATAATATTTTCTTCATAATTTATTATTTATTTTATTTAGACCTTGTAAAAATATCACTATCTTATTTCATGACCAAGAAAAACTCTTGATTCATGATAAAAATCACGATTTCATATAGTTAAACCTTACAAAATAAAAACTGCTTTACCAACAAAGATAAAGCAGTTGTGGTGTAAGTAATATGGTTTATTTTCTTAATTAAAACATCACTTTTTTAGAAAATATCCCTTTTGCACTTTCTAAAACCACTACATAAACCCCTTTTGGCAAAGCGCCAACATTTACCTCAGTATTACCATTAACGGTTTCAGTTTTTAAAGTCTGCCCATTAAGATTGATGATTTTCAGCGTTGATTTTTGAGTTGTAGTGATGTGTAATACTTTATGTTGTACAAAAATTTTAGCCTCTTTAGCAGAAATTTCGTGAGTACCCATATTTTCCTTTTTCTCAAAACTAAATAGATCTACTTTCATAGAGTTACTAACATCAGCATTAATATCACCATCAGTGTTGATGTTTAGGTTAAAACCTACTGCATCATTAGGTGCGGTAATTTCTTTTTCAATTTTGATCCAACCTGCTTGGTTTTGTTCGTGAACATTATCTTCAGAATTTAGTGATATTCCACTGTTATTTAACCAAGTCAATCTACTTCTAATATTTCTATTGGGGTTGGTATCATGAATATAGAAAGTGAGGACATATGTTGCATTGGCTTCAATACCCGATAAATTTCTAAATCTAATATATTTTCCTGTTTTGAGCTCGGCACAGTAATTTCCATCTTTTGGATTGTCGGATGATTGTATAGCATCGGTCTTCATCCATGTGGTGGGATAGTATTCCCATTTTCCAAAGTAATACTCTTCAGTCCATTCTTCTAAACTTGGATTAGTGATGATATTTTGTGAAAATAGTGGCAATGCCATCAAAAAACTTGGGATTAGTAATAATTTTTTCATAATATTTTATTTTATAATTTTATTAAATATCTTCTGATTTAAAGCCAAATTTATTAGCAATTCTTTCTGAAATATTCAGTAAAGATCCTTTGGTATTTTTACTTGCTGCTAATCGGTCTACATCCCAAAAGCCACCAGCCCCTCTAAGATCAGTAAGCAACTGCTGAACTTCAGCGTGGCTTAGATAAGGCGTACCATCTGCCTTTCTAATTGAATTAAGTGCATAAATAAAACCTTGAGCTTCTGACAAGCCATGGAATGCATTTCTAGCATCTTCTTTCATGTCTGGCAGAGCTTTTTTAAGATAATAAATTGCTCTTGCTGCAAATAGAGTTCCTAGTTCTTTATTGATGATTTCGGCTTGGTTTTTCATTTCATCATAGTTTTGACTCACTACAGCCTTTCTTCCTTTGTAGTAAGCCTTATATACGCGCTCATCCACTCCTCTTAAAAAAAGCATGTCTTTAGTTTCTTTTTCTAAATAGTTCGCAATAAATAATGGTTTATATAACGAATTTTCTTTTCCTAAATAGGCAAATGCCATATCCCAATGGTGCTCTAATTCAGTATATTTTTTACCAGAAACTAATACTATATTAGAATTATCTTTTTGAAGTTTTGCATCATTTAAAATTTCTGAACTCAGGTGATGATTATTGATTCTATCTAGCAATGCCACACCCATTAGAGCTTTTTGTAGCACTTGACCAGTCTCCTCTCCATAGCCATTCACATAGCGTCTTTCTTCATCATAGCCAATCCAACCTGCGATTCCTTTCTTAGCCTCTTGATTCGCATTTGCGATAAGTACTAAGTCCTCAAAATAATGGTCTATATCTTGTTTTACTTCGGTTTTCAATGTCGTATTCTTAAGGTAATATCCAATAGATGTTGCAGTAATATCATCTAGACTTTTTCCATAAACGCCTTTCTCCTGATAATAGTTTTTTGAGAATCTACTGGCACTCTTCAATCCATTATCCAACTTATAAAATAAGTTGATTAAGGCTTCACCTTCTTTAAAATCTACGGTTGAAAATCCATCTCTAGAAAATTTATAATCGTAAGATTCATTAACTACGGGTGGATTGGTACCACCACCATTGTCTCCACCGCCTCCATCTCTAGAACAAGAGGTAAGGGCTAGCGTAGAGAGCATTAAGGTAAGAATTAATCTTTTTTTCATACTATTTTATTTAATTATTTTTTTAAGGTAATATTATTTTTTCGCAATAAGGCGTCATTTCTGTAAATCCATCAGCATAGAAAGAAGTTTCATATTTAATCACTGGTGATACCACAATGCCATCATCAGATTTTGCTTGGATGGTCGCCTTCATTTTAAATAAGTCGTAGCCTGCTCCATATACAGATAGATAAAGTGGATACCCCGATTTTACTTTAAACTTCATCTCGTATTCTTTTCCGTTTTCAATATCCGCAGGTTTTCCATCTTCACTATAACTTCTTAACACTACTAAGGTTTTATCTTTAGTTACATATTTCAAATCAAACTGCGAACGACTATCGCCTCCCATATTATTAGCCTTAGTTTCTGTAAATTGATACTTCAGCGTTACGGTATAGTTTCTTACATTTTTTTTAACATCAACCCCTGGATACTGGAAATTCATTTCATTTTCCTTAGGGTCACAAACCATAGGCGTCATATTGGTATAATCAATATCTGGTTTATCAATCTTTCCTTTATTAGGAAATAAAGCGTTGTAATCCTCATCTGGCAAATCTTCACTTCTCTCATTGCATCCTGCAAACATTAATCCTACAAATAAGGATAATATCCATATATTTTTCATATTTTTATTTTTTAATTGGGTGTAATTTCTGCGGCATAACCTCCTGCACTGGCTTTGTACACATTTCCTACTTTTATAAATTCTCTAAAGACAACTCCATCTTTTAGCTTAATTCCTGGGTAAAAAAGCAATCCCTTTTCCGTAGGCATATAGCCCGAACCTAAGCCCGAATAGTAAGAACTATTGTATAAGTTGGGTTGCCAGTTTTTAACAAATACAGTATATCGCTCTTCTGTACTTAGTTTTCTAGTTTGCAAATTACTTTTAAATTGTATGCCGTCTTCGCTATCTTTGATGGTTAATTGCGGATTATATAGTCTTTCAAAAGTAAATTTTTGGCGATAAGTTTCGTACATCAATTCTTCTGGCTTATGATTTTCCAAATGTACTTTTGTTAATACAATATACTCTCTCCCCTCCTCTACATAATTATTGGTTCTAAAAATCAATCTTCCGTCTTCATCTTTTTTCCAAAACAGAAAATCACTTTTTAATAGTTGATGAATATAGTTTTGCGTGGTAAAACTCAATTGGGTATAAGTGCTTTGTTTTACTTCAAAATCACTTGTTTTAATGACATTAGAATTATTATAATCCGAATCGGAAAGCATTTCTACCTTCCCTTTATCATTAAACTTCATATAAAATTGATACCCCCCTTTTCCAAATTCACGACTTAGAAAATAAATTGCATTATCCCAAGTTTTGATATTTTTAGTCGGGTCAGAAAACTTTAGTGTATCTACATCTGGAAAGTAAGTCATCAGCCAGCCGTCTTCAGCATTTACCAACTCGTTTCTTAATTCTAGAATTCTATTTTGAGCCCTTCGAAAAGGCGTTTCTGTGTAGATATTTTTTTCTTTATCCCTACAAGATTGTAGTAATAAAAAAGCACCGATAATATAATAAATATAAATTTTCATTGTTCCAAAGTTTTAATAAAGCTATAGTCGCTATTTTAGATAAGTTTTGATTTGGGCATTACTTTCAAATTGTAAACGATTAAAGTTGATATCAAAATTATCTTTAAAATATTTAATGACAAATTCCCTTTTGCTCGTTAAGGTTTTTACTGCTTTTTGGGCACGCTCTTTGTCATCAGGGTTATAAGGATCTATATAGCCTGCGTAGTCGTAAATCATATAGTCTACATCTTGCTTGGTATTGCAAAGCATCGTGCTTACAGTTTCTGCAAAATCTTCTTCCACACCGCCTCTGGCTGCCAAGAGGCTATAGTATCCAAAATCCGAAGCGCGGGTGGTAAGATGGTAGAGATCGTTAGGCGAAAGTTTACCCCAATTATCTTTATAAGCGTAGAAATTGAGTTGAGAAAATGCCTCCTTATCGAAAGGCTTTTGTTGAATAAGCGCTTTGGCAAAGTGATGGTGTACCATTCTCATCACTTGGGCTACAGAAGCCGAATCTGATTCTTTGAAATCATTGATTTTAAATAAAGGCATTTGCAAGGGTGCGTGGGTGCTTTTAATTTGCTCATAACCTTCTGTATCTAAGTTTTTCCCACCATAAAGATAGATTTCCTTTGGAGCATAGCGTTTTAAAAAATCCTTTCCTACTAACTTTTCATAAACCTCAATCCAAAGTTGGTTAACGGCTTGCATAACAGGTTTCACTTGCTCGCGTGTAGGTGGCGTGGTGGTCTGTGTGAGCCCTGTGGCATTGGCATCCCAGCGGTATTTTACCTCAATATTATAAGGCTTAGTATATGTCTGGTAGAGCCATTGGTCTAAGCTATCGGTATGCTTAATCTCACTGATGAGGACGGACTCTGTGCTAAGTTCCTCGCGAGAGTTACACGCACACAACAATAATGAAAAAACAAAAATGGATAATAGGGTATATTTCATAATGAGGTTTTATCTTGGGTTAGGCTCTATGCCCAGTTTTTGAGCTTGTAGAGGAATTTGTAAAAGTTTTCTTTCATCTTCTTTTCTCAGGATTTTGTTGAGGTCATAGGCATCTCCAGCTTGATTTCTATTCACGGTGAGATAGAAGCGTTTGATGTCAAACCAGCGGAGCCCTTCGTGGACAAACTCTCGCCTTCTGAGTTCAGCAATGGTATTGACCAACGAACCTTGGTAAAAGGTCAGCGGATAGAACGGTGTATAGTTCTCATGCCCATTTTGAAAGGCCACCAGTAACTCATCTTTGATGAATGTTTTCTGCGATTTAAGACTCATAAAAATCAGAATATCATTCGCGGCTTTATCATATCTTTTGAGCATCGTGTAGGCTTCAGCACGGTTAAGCAATACTTCATCTGTTGTGAATAAAATATTAGGAACATAAACCTCCCGAGGGTTGCTGCCCGTTTCTTGGAAGTTTTGGAGTTCCGTAAATTTATTGATAAAGCGGTTGCCTGTAGTGCTGCCTTGGGTTAGATTCCAATACCAAAACGAGGCAGAATATTTAGGTGCAAAGCTGGCAAAAAGGTCTTTTTTAAGCCCTTCGCCCATGGCATATTTTAGTCGGGCTAAATCTCGTTTCCACCGAGATTGTGTGGTGGTAATAAGCAAATTGGCAGGCTCATCTACGGAAGAATAGACTTGCGGAATTAAATCTGGCGTGGTATTGAGCTTCTCATATTTATTCGCCCAATCTCTGATGAGCACCCTCGGATTGTCTTCTAAAACATAATTAGAATATACCAAAACTTTTTCCCAGTCGCCTTTATAGAGGTAGAATCTCGCTGCAAAAGCATAGGCAGATTTTTTGGTAAAATGGTATTTCGGCACCTTATAATATTGGTCGTCCAAAGCTGCTATACCAAGCAACAAATCTTCTTCAATATGGTCATAAACCTCCTGAACGCTTAGTCGTTTATATTCTGGAATTGCATTTCTCTCGGGTTTGGTTACATAAGGAATGCCTTTAGCATCAGAATTGGGACTATACGCTTCTGCCCAAATATTAACCAGCATAAAGTGCAAGTAGGCTCTTAGCAAAAGTGCCTCGCCATACAGGGCTTTAACTCTTTTGGTTTTATTAGGAAATTTTTTAAGGTATTCCAATGCGTGATTGGCTTGTGCGATACCTCTGTAAGCATCATTCCAATAGTTAAGTGGTGTATCTAAATCCTCTTGTTCAAAATCTTGCCAATGGTACATAGCATCGTTCAAACGGGTATGGATACCATTGTCTACACGCTCCGTATTATCAGACATCGCTTCCAAAAACGGGAAATAACTCGCTCTAGGATAAGCCGCTGTAAGCAATTCTGCAATTTTATCTTCCGAATCTATTTCAATATCCAACTTAGAGTCCGGCGTCTCGTCCAAATATCGGTTACACGATAAAAGACTTAATCCTAAAAATAAATATATTAATTGTTTCATATTAGATTCGCTTTAATTAGAAGCCTACATTTAGACTTAATGAATATTGTTTTGTAATAGGCGTTGCTACCCCTCCAGCACGATAAAATTCTGGGTCTTGACCTCTCAAATTTTTATCCGAATAAATTAAAAATGGATTAGTCACCTGAGCTCTGAATGATAATGTAGACATACCCCATCTTTTGCTATATTGCTCTGGAACTTTATAGCCCACAGAAATATTTTTCATCCTTACAAAACTACCATCGGCAATTCTTAGTTGAGAGTAATTGTAAGTATTATAAGCGCGTTCTATATTTTCTTTTCCTACTAAATTGATTAAATCTTTAGACGGGATCACTGGAACATTAGTTTTAAGTTCGTCACCTGGGTTAATCCATCTATCAAAATAATATTTTGAAAAGACATTCAAATCACCATAAGACGGGTCATAAGTCGGCTGTAGCCTGATTTTGTTTCCTGCTTGAAAAGTTATAAAGAAAGAGAAATCAAAATTTTTATATTGGAGACTATTGGAAAAACCACCCGTAAAGTTAGGCTCCACAGCCCCATTATACTTTAGATAAGACAATGAATAATTGGTATCTGCAAAGTCTGCCCCAGCAATATTGCTGTACGCATTAGTCCCTTGGAATGGATAATCTCCAAAATTAAAAGTAGGTAAGCCTTGACCATCTAACCCTGTAAAGTCAAATGAAAAAATCGAACCTCTCGCATAGCCTACCACATTGCCTCGCCCTTTTCCTGCTACCAAATCAAAGGTATTAGGATTGTTAAGCAATCGGGTAATTTTTTGTTGGTAATAACTTAGACTTAGATTGGTTTTCCATTTAAAATTATCGGTATTAACATTAGTGGTATTAAGCGTCCATTCAATCCCTTTCGTTTCCATATCGCCAAAGTTGGCATATTTATAATACTGCCCGCCAATCCCCGAAGTCCTTACCAAATCTATTAAATCAAAAGATTTTCTGGAATAGACATCTACTGTGGTATTGACCCTATTTCGGAACAATCCTAAATCTAAACCAATATTCAACTCGTACATCTTTTCCCAAGTTAAATCTCTATTTTCGAGGTGAAGTATATTTAATGCATTCTCTCTATCTTTAATATGGTAGCGGTCGGTAATAGCACTTTTGAATACCGCTAATGAATTGATGGCATTTTCATTCATCTTTGCCGTAAGTCCATAACTCGAACGCAATGCTAGAGTGCTTAACCATAACGAATTACTCAGAAAATTTTCTTTATGGATATTCCATTTTGCTCCGACATTCCAAGTTGGCAGCCATCTGGTTTTAGCCCCACGCCCTGCAATATTAGAGCCTTCGTAACTTCCCACAGCATTCAGTACATATTTATTTTTGTAAGCATAAGTAACATTAGTAGAGAAAGCCACTCCGCGGTCTTTTCTCATCATTAATCCAAAATAATCCAAATTATCGTTGATTAACTTCTGAAAAATAAGTGGCGAAGTATAAATCTGGTTTCCTCTATCGTACTGTATTCCATAACCTTGAAATGGCGTTACCGTTCTATCGGCATACCTCAACTCACCAAAGCCAAACCATTTTAAATCGTGATCTCCCCAACGCTTGTTGTAATCCAATGACGCTCTAACCAAATAACTTTCTAATCCTGTATCTGTTTGATTAAAAATCCCACCATTGGGCAACACTGATTGAGGGTAGGCCAAAGGATGGTCTGGATCTTTAAAAAGGTAAATATTTTCCGCAGCAACCATCGCATTGTCATTTGATCTAAACGCGAGTATCGTATTAGAATTTTCTTTTACATAATGTTTAGACTGCGTCTGTGCCTTTCTAGCAACCGCTAAAACATTTCCTGTAAGGCTTGGTGTTAATTTATATTCTAAATCAGCTTGTACTTTTAAATCCAAAACATCTACATCCATATAATTGTTTTGGTATTCATTTAAAATATTAAATGGCGCCCAATTATTTCTATAAAACTCTAAATTCCCTTGGCTGTCTTTAGCTCTTAAAGTTCTACTGGTATTTAAAGCATAAGAAAATGGATTGATATCAAAATCTCTTTCAAAAGTTCCAATCACCGTATTTTGTCTTTGCGAAAAAGTTCCTGGCGCTTTTTGCTTTCTTATATTTCCTTGTGCCGATAGCTCTACTTTGAATTTATCATTTAAATAAAAGGTGTTTTTAAGATTGGCTGTAAATCGTCTCACTTGATCCGTAACCGACCATCCCGCATCATTAAAAAAGCCTAACGAAGCATAATTTGCTGTATTCTTCCCACCACCAGAGAAACTTACCGTGTGGTTTTGTGTTGGGGTAATACTGAATAAATGTTTAAACCAATCGGTATTGGCGTATTCGTATTGTCTTAAATAGTTTAATCGAGCGTCTTCTGTATTTTCTAAAGCATATTTGCCCGTATTTGGATTATAAGTATTGATGGCATCGTACATTTTATAATATACCCCTGCCCTTCTACCATGATAGGCATTCGCCATAGAGAAATAACCTTTTTTCTCCATTTCTCTATAAATCGACATGGTTTCCTGAGAGTTCAGCAAATCGTAATCGCTATAAGATGGGATGCCTCTATAAGTTTGTTCGTAGGTGTAAGACACTTTATTAGGCGCATTGCGTCGACCAGATTTTGTACTGATGACAATCACACCATTTAAAGCTCTTGCCCCATACATAGATGTGGCGGAAGCATCTTTAAGCACTTGAATATCTTGAATATCCGATGGGTTAATTCCCGCAATTGCCGAACTGATTAAGGTTACTGCATCTCCAGATACCAACTGGTCTAGTGTTAGGCTTACAATATCTTCGTATACCGCACCATCTACTACCCACAATGGTTGTACATTACCTGTAATGGAAGCCCCGCCACGGATATTAATTCTTGGTGCAGCCCCAAAAGTTCCCGTTACATTTTGGATATTAAGCCCTGCCACACGCCCTTCTAGCATCCTAGAAACATCTGGCACACCATCTAACTGGATATCTTTAAGTTTTACTTGAGTTGCTGCTCCAGTAAACACTCTATTTTTTACTTTAGTATAACCTGTAAGCACAACTTCCTCTATCTCTTTACTTTTAACACTATCCTTTTGAGCCTCAACATTTTGACTTAAAAATAATAGTACAGATATTGGAAGTACCTTTCCGTAATGAGTCAACTTTGCTTTCAATATAATTTGGTTTTCTGCAAAGATAACTTAGTTATATAAAATAATTCCAAATAAATATAATGATTTTTATCAGTTTAAAAATCTGCGGGTTAGTTTAAATTCTGAATAAATCAACACTTTAGAATGAAGGCTAAAATTTTCAATAACACTAAATATTGAGGATTTTTTATTCCATCTGGTTCAATTACAATAAGGAAGTGTTTCGATAAACAGAACATTGAATGATAGTTCAATTCCACAATTGGTTCAATTACAACAGTGGGATTTTTTTGAGGAAAATTACCCCTTATCTAAGTTTCAATTACACAATTGGTTCAATTACAACAGGCACTTAACGCACCTCCCTCAAAATACAATCCATGTTTCAATTACACAATTGGTTCAATTACAACTTAAATTTTTTTAAATTTTTTGCTTGTCTAAAATTTGTTTCAATTACACAATTGGTTCAATTACAACAAACGCCGTTAAGACTTTAGAATTAGCCCAAAAAATGTTTCAATTACACAATTGGTTCAATTACAACCCGTTAAAATAAAAAATTCAATCCTTTGATTTTCAATTATAACGACTATACAAATATACACATTTTTTGTTAAAATTATCGTCGACCATCAATAATAGAATTACTCCCTAGAATCGACGACATAGTAACTAACTTATTTTGAGTTAATTATAAAAAAAATATTACTTAATCTGCCAAAAAATAGATTACTTTGGAGGCGTTCGACGATAAAACTCTACTCTAGAAACTCCTCAAAATTAAAAATTCCCGTCTATATTATCAGCAATAGACGGGAATAGTTTGTAAGTCCGTAGTGGGCTGATGTCGAGATTTTACTCTTCCACACTTTCCACTTGTGTTATTTCTGGAACTCTTTCTTTAATTGTAGTTTCAACGCCCAGTTTCATGGTAGAAAAACTTACTGGACAAGCTGAACAGTTACCCAATAATTTTACATAGACTACAGAGTCTTCTATCCTAAGAAGCTCTATATCTCCACCGTCTTTAAGAAGAAAAGGTCTAATACTTTCTAGAGCCCCTTCTACTCTTTCTTTTAAATTTTCATTGTTATGATTTTCCATATCTTTTGTCGTATAAATTACTTTTTGGAAGAACACCCTGCCATAGTGGTAATTCTAACGGCTTCGGTAGGTGGTAAATTTTTATTTCTTTCCACCAAGCGTTCTATCATATTTTGTGTTGTTTTGGTATAAATCTCTGCAATTTTCGTTCCCTCTTGTAGTGCCGCAGGTCTACCTACATCCCCGGCCTCTCTTATACTTTGGATTAATGGAATTTCGCCTAAAATAGCAATTCCTAAGTCGTCTGCTAAATACTGTGCCCCTTGCTTACCGAAAATATAATATTTATGATCTGGCAATTCTTCTGGGGTAAAGTATGACATATTTTCTATCAGTCCTAATACTGGAATATTAATACTTTCCATCTGGAACATCGCGATGCCTTTTTTAACATCTGCCAGTGCGATATGCTGTGGTGTACTTACAATAACCGCTCCCGTAACTGGCACTTCCTGAATAATCGATAAATGGATATCTCCCGTTCCTGGTGGCAAGTCTACCAATAAAAAGTCTAATTCTCCCCAAGCAGCATCTCTTATCATTTGGTTTAACGCTTTGGCTGCCATAGGCCCACGCCAAACTACCGCTTGGTTAGCACCAGAGAAATAGCCAATAGAAAGCATTTTAACCCCATAATTTTCTATGGGTTTCATCAAATGTCTTCCATTTTCCTCTACAGAAATAGGTTTTGCTCCTTCGGTATCAAACATAGTCGGGACTGATGGCCCATAGATATCGGCATCTAGCAAACCGACTTTAAAACCCATTTGAGACAAAGTAACCGCCAAATTGGCTGCTACGGTAGATTTACCCACACCTCCTTTTCCTGAAGCTATGGCAATAATATTTTTAATCCCAGGGATTTCTTTTCCTTTTATCTGATTGAGCTGAACTTCCGAAGGTTCTGGGGATACAATTTTTAATTTTAAAACAACTTCTTCTCCAAATTCCGATGCAAATGCCTGCTTCATCGCGGCTTCTAGTTTTTTCTTTTCGTGCATCGCTGGTGAATGTGCCGTCATATCTATATAGACATCATTCCCCATAATTTGAACATTGTTCACTAAATCGTCTACCTCTACTTCTTTTAGAAATTCTAAAACTCTATCTTTTTTTAACATGGTATATACCTCTTTTGGTTTAGGCTACAAAATTACATATTTTTTTATACATAATCTTTATTAAGCACTAAACAATATCCGTAGGTTCTGTTAACTGTCCTTCCCATTTTGATACCGCTGAAGTAGCGAGGGCATTTCCTAAAACATTCGTCATACTTCTTCCCATATCGCAGAAATGGTCTATCGGTAAAATTAAGGCGATACCTTCTGGCGGAATTCCAAACATAGAACAAGTGGCTACAATAATTACCAAACTGGCTCTGGGTACTCCAGCAATACCTTTAGAAGTTAGCATCAGGACTAGAAGCATGGTAATCTGCTGCCCCAAAGTCATATCCACGCCATAAATCTGTGCAATAAATATAGAGGCAAAAGTCATATACATCATACTCCCATCTAAGTTAAATGAATAGCCCAATGGTAAGATAAAAGACACAATTCTGCTATTTGCTCCGAATTTTTCTAATTCTTCTACTAATTTAGGGAATACCGCTTCTGAACTGGTGGTAGAGAATGCAATAAGTAATGGTTCTTTAATTCTTTTAAGTAAATCAAACAATCGGTTGCCTAGAATAAAGTAACCTACAATACATAATACCAACCATAGTACTGCTAAAGCAAAGAAGAAATCTCTTAAATACAAGGCATAAACTACAAAAATATCAAATCCGTTGGTCGCTACTACTGCGGCAATAGCTCCCAATACACCTAATGGCGCCATCCACATAATATAACCTACCATTTTTAGAATGGCATGAGCACAAATATCTAAACCTTTAATCACAGGTTTGGAATAAGACTCACCCAACTGAGAGAGTGCAACCCCAAACATAATAGAAAATACTACAATTTGTAATACTTCATTGGTTGAAAAAGCCTCGAATATACTTTTGGGTATAATATGTTTTACAAAATCCTCTAATGAAAAGCCTTTACTATTATTAACGATTTCTGCCGCTGCCGAAGCATCTTGTACGGGCAATTGCGTTACTTTCCCTGGCTCTAACCAATTTACAAATACCAATCCGATAAATAATGACACCAAAGAAGCAGTAATAAACCACATCATCGCTTTCGTTCCTACTCTACCAATCATTTTAATATCGCTCATCTTTGCAATTCCTACTACTAGTGTGGTAAACACCAATGGCGCAATAATCATCTGAACCAAACGAATGAAAATAGTTCCTAAAAGTTTGATATTTTTAGCAAAATCTTCGGCATAGTCTGGATATTGAAAATGTACTAAACCACCAATTCCGATACCTAGCACTAGACCTATAATGATGGCGATAAACAGTTTATTTTGTCCTTTCATTAGAATAATTTAAAATGTTAAAATGCAAATATAACCTTTTGTTACTAAAAACAAAAACCCATATTTACACGAGATTAAAAGTCGCTACCGTTGTTCCAAATCGTAGAGAACATCATCAAAATTGGTTTCGTCAGGAGTAGGCATTTTGGCATTGTAAATTTTTAAACCTGGACTTAGCAACATCAATCTTGGAATATAGCTAAAATCTAAGGTTGAAAGTGCTTCTTTATTTAGCAATCGGTATTGTGGTATATCGGACGGATGTCCTTTAATATCCATTTTCCATTTATTGGCGTTATCATCTACACTAATGGAAATAAATACCACATCACTCCTTCTATTCTTTTTCGCTTTGTATTCGTAAGTTGGGCGTAGCGTTCTGCAAGGGGCACACCAAGTTGCCCAAAAATCTATCACCACATATTTATCCTTATAGATTGATAAATCCACCAATTTACCGTCTACTGTTTCAAGTTTCAGCTTTGGAAAAGGCTTTCCTCTTTGTTGGCTATTGATATTGTGCAACTCATTCGCTACATAGTTTCTATAATCTGCATTTTTAAATTGACCACTAAAACGACTAAACAATTGGTTACGCATCTCTTCTTTATACTCTAGTTTCATACTATTAATCAACTGGCGGGTCAATAGTCGGTCTTTTTGAAGGCTAGGTGCCATCGTAGAAAGTTGTACTAATTTAAGGCTATCTAAATTCGTGTCTTTAGTTACAGGTGTATGCTTAAGTATTTCATTGAGTAAATAGTCTTGATAAATTTCACTAGTAGCCAAGCGTTCCATTGGTTTTACCATAGCATTTTGAAGTGCTTGATAGAATGCTTTGGGTGGCTCGGATTTAAGCCCCGTTAAATTTCTCATTGTTTGAAAATCGTGAATGGTATTCAGCATTCGTGCGGCATACAGTTGTTTAAGGTATTGCTTAGCATCATCAGACAAAGGAATATTTTCATTGGTGGTATAATCTTCCAATTGCTGCCATTGCTGAGTCCACTCCTTCTGAGCTTCTTCGTAAAATTCATCAGGCTTAATTTCTGTTTTTTTATCCTCATAAAAAACATCATAGAAATAAGAAAAATCGTTAGCTCCCTTAGACAGCATTTCATTATCAGCTTTGCGAGTGCCTTTTTCATTCACTTTTATATTTTTGTCATCATACTGAATATGTAATTCAATCTTATCCCCAGTAGAAATTGTGATGGGAATACTCTTTTTATCAAAGTTCAACACATAGGCTCCGAATGGAATTGGCTGTGAGGTTTCCCACTGAAATCGCCCCACTTTATCCACAGAAACTTTGGCTATTTCTCGCCCTAATTCTTTATCCCTTATCGTGATGTCCTTTGCTAAGGTGCTAGACTCTAGTTGCCCATAAACCATGGTTTTATCTTGCAATCGCTGTGGCTGCCTAGGTTGTGTAATCACCCAATATAAGCCTACACCCACTAACACTATGGCTACCGTTCTCAGTTTGGTTTTGGTTCCTTCGATAAAACCTTGTTTCCAACTTCTATGTTGATACCACAAATAGCCTATCAAAGTAAATAAGCCCCACCATAATAAAGACAAGTATTCGGTATAATTAAAATAATGATTGAGAGTATCGGGGTCTTTAATACCCAAAGCCGTTGCCACATTATTATAGACGAAATAATTGACATTGCTTTTGCCAAATAGAACACCAAAAACACCCATAAACACATTGGAAATCATCCCAACAAGCCCAATAATAAAAGGCCATACAAACCCAGAAATCATCATAGATAGCATCAGTTGAAATGCTATTACCCCAAAAGTCATCACATACAATCTTAAAAAAGAATTTACTACCCAACCCATATCTAGATGATTACTTAGCAATTCATTAGGAAACAATAGATTAGAAACATAAGCCAACACTATAGCACTAATGAAAAAGGTTAAAACACTGACTAATGACAACCACATGAGATTAACCAACTTGCCCAAGTAAAGCGCTAATTTGCTAATCGGTTGGGTTTCTAGTAGCATCCAAGATTTATTCTTATGGTCGGTTTGGCATATTCTAGTCGTTGCAATAATTAAGTAGAGCAATAAGAAAAAAGTACCATACCCTTGATAGGAATTGAGAATATAACGCTCCACAGCCGATGTTGGCAGCCCATCATAGTTTCTTAAACTTTCTTTAAATAGCATAAAGATAAAACTTGCCAATGGTATAAACAGCCCAATAATAACGCCCAGCCAAACCAAGCCCAAACCTTTCATTTTTAGTCGTTCAGCTTTTATCGCCTTTAACAAATCCGATATTTGATGTTTCATTTTTTATTATTTTGTAATGTCTACAAACCACTCTTCCAGTCCTCCTTTGGCATTAATTTCAAAGACCTCAGCGCCGTGGTTTACTAAAATTTTATTGAGTTCCGCTATGGCTTTGTCCTCTTCTACCTCTACCATTATTTCCTGCTCAGCCGTAATACTAGGACGATAAATCGTTGGAATTTTTGCTATAAAATTCTGAGGCTGATGAAGTTTAAAACTCACTTTTTTATGTGTAAACAATTGTTTCAAATCTTCGCGACTGCCTTCAAATTTCATTTCACCATTAGAGATAATACCCAAATGCGTCACCATCTTATCAATTTCTTGAAGTAAATGGCTCGAAATAAAAATCGTAATCCCTAATTCTTGATTGAGTTTTATCAGCAATTGTCTTATTTTAATCATCCCTTGTGGGTCTAGCCCATTTACAGGCTCATCAAGCACCAACAATTCAGGTTGGCTCACTAAGGCTAAAGCAATAGCCAACCGCTGTTTCATTCCTAAAGAGTATTTCTTGAGTTTAATGTGTTTAGCGTCTGATAATTCCACCATTTCCAAAACACGGTCGATATTTTCCAAAGACAATTCTCTAATCAACGCTACCACTTTCAAATTATCAAATCCCGAAAGATGCTCATAAAATGCTGGATAGTCAATAAGTGAACCAATACGCGTATAGCCCTGAGGATAGAAACTCTTAATGTCCTGATTGAATAATGATATATTTCCATCATAGCCATTAAGTGTCCCCATCATGAGTTTCATCGTGGTAGATTTTCCTGCTCCATTAGCCCCTAAAAAGCCATAGATAGAGCCTTTTGGAACATTCAGATTGATATTTTTAAGTATAGACTTTCCTTTAGAAAACGCAAAGGAAAGATGATTGAGTTCAATGATATTCATAACTGTAAATATAAAAAAAATAAGGAATAAATATTCCTTATTTTTAATTAAATTGTAATTACCAAATTCTTACCCTCTTATCAGAGTCTTTATAAAGTTTATCTTTTGGCTTTACATCAAATGCTTCGTACCAAGCATCCACATTAACTAGTGGACCAAAACTACGGAAGTATCCTGGCGAATGCGGGTCGGTTTTCACTTGGTTAATCATATATTTATCCGTAGATTTAGTTCTCCAAACCGTAGCCCAACTCATAAAGAATCTTTGGTTTTGGTTATAACCACTGATGTCCCCTGGGTTCCCTTTATCTTTAAGGTACATTTGCAACGCATCGTACGCAATGGCTACTCCACCAAGATCGGCAATATTTTCACCACTTGTAAATACACCATTGACAAAACTTCCTTTTACAGGTTCGTATTTGCTGTATTGGTCTGCCAATTGTTTTACTTTTACATCAAAGTTTTTACGGTCTTGCTCTGTCCACCAGTTGTTAAGGTTTCCATCGCCATCAAAACGAGAACCACCATCATCAAATCCGTGAGAAATTTCGTGACCAATTACCGCTCCAATACCCCCGAAATTAACTGCTGGGTCTGCTTTAAAGTTAAAGAATGGCGGCTGCAATATCGCTGCTGGGAACACGATTTCGTTGTTAGATGCGCTATAATAAGCGTTTACCGTTTGTGGCGTCATACCCCATTTGGTTTTATCTACAGGCTTGTTTACCTCTTCTCTTAGTGATTTTTGATATTCCCACTCGTCTACTTTTTTCAAGTTTTCGTATAGAGAATTACCATCAATTTTAAGAGCTGAATAATCTTCCCACTTGTCTGGATAAGCTACTTTTACCGTAAATTTATTCAATTTATCTAAAGCTTTTACCTTAGTTTCATCAGACATCCAATCTAGATTACTGATGTGTTTATGGTAAGATTTTTTAAGGTAATCAATTAGAGTTTCCATTTCTGCTTTTGCTTCAGCAGGGAAATATTTTTTAACATACAACTTACCAAAGGCTTCACCCACTACACCATTAATTAAGCTCAAGGCTCTTTTGTTCATAGCGCGTTGCTCCTTCTGACCTTGTAGATATTTGCTATAAAAATTGAATTTAATGTCGTCCAGTCTTTTGTCTAAACTGCTGGCACTACTAGATAAGAGTCTTAATTTTAAATAGTCTTTAATTAAAGGTAAATTCTTTTCATTAACGAATTGGTCGAAGTTTTCGTAATATTTCAATTCCCCTACAATCACCTTATCCGTATCTACCCCAACCTCATGAAGGTAATTAACCAAGCGAACATTTTTTACTAAATCTTTTAGTTCCGCCATAGTTTTTGGGTTGTAGAAATTATTAGCATCTCTGCTCTGCTCTAGCGTCAATAGTTTTTTAGCAAACGATTTTTCTAAATCTACAATATTCTTCGCCGTCGCATTAGGGTTATTATAGCCTAAAATACCTAAAAGTGTTTCTACATATTTTTGATATTCCGCAATAGTCTTTGTATTTTCTGGATTATCTTTTTGATAATAATCCTTACCCAATCCCAAACTAGGTCCACCTAAATAAACAGCGTTCATTTTAGAATTCTTAAGGTCAGCACCAGCACCCCAACCGTATAATGGATTACCGCCACCATGCTTTACACGCTCTACAAAATAGTTTTGCAAATCATTAAGATTTTGGATGGCATCAATTTTTGCTAAATCGCCTTTAATTGGGTTAATGCCGTCTGCATTTCTCTTATCCATATCCATATAAGACGCGTAGATTTTTTGGATTTTTCTTCCCTCTGATCCTTCGCCATAGTTTTCTTTTAAGATATTATTAAGGATAGATAGAGAAGCTTCATCGGTCTTTTCACGAAGTTCATTAAAACTTCCCCATGAAGCTTTGTCTGCTGGAATTACGGCTGTTTTCATCCAACCGCCGTTTACATAATTATAAAAATCATCTTGTGGGCGTACATTAGTATCCATTAGTTCTAGGCTAATGCCATGCTCTGCGTGGTTATGCCCAGCGTGGTTTTGGTGTTGCTCCGTAGTATGAGCTGATTTCTGTTGTACAGAACACGATTGAAAAGCCAATAATCCAGAAAGGGACAATAGGCTGATGGTTATTTTTTTCATTCAAATATAGTTTAATTATTGTCTAATTTCTCAGTATCAAAAGGTTGATACCCTACAAAGTTAGTAATTTTTATGGAAAATCCTCTAAAGTTTTTCAAATATTTAAGCGTTTCCCTCGCCAAGAAACCACTTGTACCCCAGAAGAATAATGCTGAGCGACCAAATTTTGCTCTGATAGGTTTAATGGTTTAAAGTGATAATTCAATTGGTTGATATGCGTCTCTACCTCGTACAATGTCCATTCTAAATGGTGAATATCAAAGCGGTACAAGCCATCTTTCTTATCCAAATACAAACAGTATCTTTCGGTAAGCCATAGGTCTAGTAGCGTCTTATTAGAAACTAATTTTCCAACCTTGGCTTCTACCTCTATCTGAAAATCTTTAGCCGTATTATCATTTTTATAAGTTCTGGTATTTCGAGACATTTTAGAATATTCATAAGGCAATCCTGAAAGGGTCTTAGCCACTAAAGCCGACAGCCATTTTTCTGCTTCTATATTAATAAAATAGACCCCTTTCTTACCATCCACCTCCACATAAGTTCTGATATTAATTTCATAAAAATTAGAAATTGGAGCAAAAGATGGCAACCCACGAGGATGAATTCGCTCCATTTTAAACGCCACCAAAGAAATATAAGCCTCACCATCGTAAAGGTCTAAAGGTAGGTACTCTGGAACTAAGGTTCTAAGTTGTGCCTTGTCTACTTTAAAATGTAAAAACAACGCATCATTCCATTCCTGATAAAATTGCCAATGGCGATTAGGCAACGCCCAAGGACGGTGCTGCACTTGATGTAATAGTTGCTTAGTAGTCATGCGGTTAGTTTTTACAAAAATAAAAAAAGAGACAATGCCATTGCACAATCTCTTTGTATTTTTTTGAATTTAGAACTTAAATCTCATCATAATATCCTTCCTCAAAGCCATCATTAAAATCTTCATCTGCATCGAAGTCGTCTTCAAAATCATTAAAATCGTCTTCAAAATCTTCTGACATGATGGACTTAGAAGGTTTATATGTTGTTTTGCTTGGTACTTTTAGTGGAACATTGCCATAGCGGAACATCGTAATAGGATAATTCACCGCAGGTTTTTCTTTTACCACCTCTAATAATTCACAATAAAATTCCCAAAGGTCAATCAATCCATATTTGAAAAGCATTTTGCTTCCCTTTTCTGGAAATGCCTCTGTAATATAAACATCCGACATGGTTTCGCCATCGCCATCATCCGACATATCTTCTAGAGGCACAGCGTTGAGCTCCGACCAATCGTCATCTGAAAAGTAAAACGATGATAGCTCGTCCCCTTGCAAACTGAACGCACTTTTAATGCCATTGTGTAAGTTCCAAAGCGTCTGCTTTCCCCTAATTTCTATGTCTCTAAAAACATTGTCCTTCGTGTCTAAAATCACCCTAATTTTACAAACCATAATCCTTAATTCTGCTTAATTTTATTGTTTTCAAGAAATTTTTCGGCAAAGATATAATAAATGATATAGCAAGGAAATTTTTTTTGCTTTTTTTTATTTCGTCCCGATTCAATTTGCATAGTTTAGATTGATTATAGTTTAGTTTAAGTAGAAATAAATTCTCTTTCGAGATTAGCGTTCCTTAAATTCTTTATTGAATATCCGTTTTTATACCTAATTTCCTGTTATAGCAGCTATAATCACCCTATCGAATAATCGTTCTCCAAAATATCGCCTATTTAGCTTGTATACAAATTCATTTAAGTATAATTGAAGATATTTGCCTTTGATTTTGTGGTAATTACCTAA
>NZ_KB894261.1 GCF_000374405.1 Riemerella columbina DSM 16469 | reverse complement strand
ATTTATGGTGTAAAATATTAGAAAAATACAAGTCAAAATTAGACCTTTCAAACGTATCTTTTGATGGAAGCCACACCAAAGCCATCAAAGGTGGCGAAGAAGTTGGCTATCAAAAGAGAAAGAAGTGTAAAACCACAAATGCTCTATATTTAACTGATAATCAAGGTTTACCTTTAGCCATTTCTAATCCTGTAGCAGGCAATCATAACGACCTTTATGAGATTGAGGTTCAATTTGAAACGATTACTGACACCCTTGAACAAGCAAATATCATGGTTGAAGGACTTTTTCTCAATGCTGATGCAGGTTTTGATTCTAAAGAGTTTCGTTGTTCTTGTAACAAGAAAGATATACAAGGTAATATTTGCTTTAATAAAAGAAACAACGATACTTCTGATAGGGATGAATATTTTGACCCTCTTCTCTACGAAGAAAGGTATAAAATAGAAAGAACCAATGGTTGGTTGGATAGTTATAGGTCTTTACTCAATAGATTTGATACAACAGTGGCTAGTTGGCTAGGATTTAATTATTTAGCCTTTATGGTGATTGCTCTGAAAAAGTTTAAATGACTTCCTTATGAAAAATGAACCAAAAATAGCCCTTGGCACTTGGTCTTGGGGCGTAGGAGCCATCGGTGGAGACCAAGTCTTTGGCAACACACTTTCCGAAGCTCAGATGGCAGAAGTTTTTGACACAGCGGTCAGAGAAGAACTCAATCTTTGGGACACGGCGTTTGTCTATGGAATGGGAAGTTCAGAAAAAGCTCTTGCCGAACAAATCCGCCGCTATCCGCGTGAAAATTTGCTAATTTCAACAAAATTTACCCCTAATGCAGCCGATACCAACAGCCAAACCCCTGTGGCAGATATGCTTGCAGGCAGCTTGGAACGATTGGGTACAGACTATGTGGATTATTATTGGATTCACAATACTATCGGCTTTAATACTTGGACAGAGCAATTTATTCCGTTGCTTGAAAGTGGTAAAATCAGAAAAATAGGTGTTTCAAACCACAGCCTTGAACAAATCAAAACCGTAAACGAAACACTTGCAAAATATGGCTGGAAAATTAATGCGGTGCAAAATCATTTCAGCCTGCTGTACCGCAATTCTGATTCTGACGGAACGCTGGACTATTGCCGTGAACAGGGAATTGATTTTTTTGCCTATATGGTCTTGGAACAGGGGGCGCTTTCTGGACGCTATACCTCTGAAAATCCGCTTCCTGAAGGAAGTATGCGTGCCGAGCGCTATAATCCGATTTTGCCACAATTGAAAACCTTGACGGATAAACTGGCAGAACTCGGCAAACCCTACAACGCCAGTGCGGCACAAACCGTCATTGCTTACGCTATTGCCAAAGGCACCTTACCGCTGATAGGCGCGACCAAACCGAGCCACGTCAGCGACGCCAAGCAAGCGCTAAACATCACTTTAACCGCTGCACAAATCACTGAACTGGAACAGCTTGCCGACCAGCTAGGGCTAGACACCCGCGGCGGCTGGGAAGGCGAAGCGTAATCATTAGCTTCTTTTAATGATTTTAGTAAAAATCAGCTTTAAATTATCCTTCCTCTTTGGGGGGATAATTTAATTCTATTAAAATCAAACATTATGGGTAAAAAAACTATCAATTGAGTTTTCGTGCATTGATTGTTTATTTTTTTTCGATGCAATAACCAATCTTCGTATTTTTTCTTACCTTCGTACTTTAATACCCCAATCATTGCAATTCATTCATAATGAAATTACTAAAAATATTTTTATTGCTAAATACTTTGCTTATGGCAACACTTTTGAACGCTCAAAACAAGCCTTATACGTTCGTTGATATCCACAGCCATAATGTCCTTCCGTCGTATCTGGATTATCTGAAAAAATACGATGCCCTTCTGGAGGAGGGATTTCCCTTGCCCAAATGGGATGTGCAAAAACATCTGGAAATGATGAAACAGCAGAATATCGGTTATACCATTTTGACTATGCCTGCACCACAGCTGTATCACGGTTCTACGGAGGAAAACGCGAAAGCTATTCGCCAGTATAACGAGGAAACTGCCGCTATTGCCTCTCAATATCCCCAGCGTTTTGGGTTTTGTGCTTCCTTGCCTCTGCCCAATGTAGCGGCAGCCATTGAAGAAGCTAAATATGCCTTTGAAACTCTCCATACCAATGGCATCAAGCTGGCAACCAATAGTAATGGACAATATTTAGGCAGTCCTGAATTAGAGCCACTTATGGAGGTTTTGAACCAATATGGAGCTGTTATTATTTTGCATCCACATAAACCAGTGCCTATTAATGAAAATCTTTTGACAGACATACCTTTGGCGGCTTACGAATATTTGGCAGAAACCACCCGAACCGTAGTCAATCTTATTGTCCACAATGTGCCATCACGGTATCCGAATATAAAATTTGTCATTCCGCATTGCGGTTCGTTTTTGCCGTTGGAATTGCCGAGATTGGAGAAAATACACCCCATAATGATGCAATTCGGACTAATGAACCCCATCGATTGGGGGAGGAATTTGGAGAATTTTTATTACGATTTGGCAGGAGGACTTACAGACTCCAGCTTAGATGCACTTCTTAGTATTACTACTCCAGAACATCTTTTATATGGGTCAGATTATCCTTATGTCAATGAAAATGGAGTGAAAAATACTTTTGAAAACACATTAAATGTATTGAAAAATAATCCAAAAACATCAATACACTTACACAATATCCTGAAAAACAATACATTGAAGCTATTAGGGAAATTAGATAACATTATTGTTTCTGAATCAAGCCAACGGAGAAAATGATGTTCCGCATTGCAGAGATAGAGGTATATCCAGAGTATTTTGAACAACATTTGGCGTACGCACGCGAAGTAGAAGTAGGTAAAATTTCTGTAGAAAAAGAGCAGGAAACCAAGAGTAAATATGATAATAAAGATCGTTACAATAAATATTACAAATTTTAATAAGATATTTTGATGAAAATAGGAATTATAGGAGTAGGTGCCATCGGTGGTACAATAGCAAGAAAATTAATACAATCTGGGCACAATGTAAAGGTGGCAAATGCCAAGGGCGTGGAAGGGGTTAGAGACTTTGCTCTAGAAATCGGAGCAGAACCAGCAGATATTCATAGTGTAGTCAAGGATGTGGAGGTAGTAATTCTCTCTATTCCATTAGCAGCTATTGCCAGTCTTCCTAAAGATCTGTTCGACAAGGTGAATACAGATGCGGTCGTAGTAGATTCCAACAATTATTATCCTGGTATAAACCATGATGTCATTGAGGAAATAGAAAACGGTATGGTGGAAAGTCGTTGGACAGAAAAACAGATTGGTCGACCAGTCATCAAGGCATTTAATATGCTATTGGCTAATAGTCTTGCAAATGGGGGTAAGCCTGTTGGCAACGAGAACCGCCTTGCAATGCTGGTGGCAGGCGATGATGAAACACAAAAATCAAAAGTGATGCAACTTGTAAATGACATGGGCTTTGATCCTGTCGACAATGGTGGTATTGATGATTCATGGAGCCAGCAACCTAATTCACCAGGTTATTGCTGTGATTATACAGCCGAAGAATTACTTCAAGTGCGTAAAAGGTCAATAGCCACAAAGGAAAGTGTATTTCTGAACCACAAGCGTTTTGATTCAGAATTTACCACTTTAACAGATGGCGATTATAGTCACGACAATGTGATACGCGTAAACAGAATGATGAATAAATAAAAGATGGAAGCAATAAAAGTATTTATTATTAATGGAGGGCAACATTTTGCTGGTTTAGGTGGAAGATTTTAGTCCATACTCACAGGATGGACGGCAGAAGTGGCACAGCAAATGGGCTGCACTGGATCCGTACTATGATGTGAAGGATCCATTTGATCCAGTTACAGAGGTGGAACATTTCAAGTGGGTAGATTTTATAATCTATCACACACCTATATGGTGGTTTCAGTTGCCTCATCGCCTCAAACAATATATAGACGAGGTTTTTATGGCAGGACAAGGCAACGGCATATTCCACAGTGATGGCAGGAGCCATACCGATCCTAACCGAAATTACGGTACGGGCGGTTTGATTTAAGGAATGCCCCAGAGGTTGCTTTTACAATGGAAGGAAGAGTTTTTTGAGCGTCATTTTCCCGATGATCCCGTTCTGCTGTTGTAATTAATGTTATGTGCCATTGTTCTAAAATTTTAAATGTTCCTAAATTGTCTTTTGTTACTCTGTTAATTAAAATGGTAAATCATCTTCGGTNTCCTCAATCGGTTGTGGTGTTATCACTCCCTTTCCGTTGGTTGTTTCTGTGTTCTGTCTTTGTCCACTTGCGTGTAACTTAATTTTTAAGGTATGAAAATTAAGTCCTGCTTTGGGTTCTCCGTCTTTGCTAAGCCACGCCCTTGCACTTACTCGCCCAGTAAGTTCCACTAAAGCCCCTTTGGTTAAAATC
>NZ_KB894260.1 GCF_000374405.1 Riemerella columbina DSM 16469 | reverse complement strand
TTAAGAGAAATTCTATTTTTCCACTTAGAAACGGTTTGTTGCGATGTGTTAAATTGCTGGGCTAACTCAAAATTAGTAGCCTTAGATTTTTGAATTTGCTGACGAATGTTTATATTCGTAGTGGCGTTTGAATGATAAATTTGCATAATTATTTTTATTTGCGTGAAACAAAAATAACCAACTTTTTTATCAGTTCCTCATAGGATTTACTTTGAAGGCTAGCCTTCAAAGTAAATCCTATGAGGATAGAATGCCATCAATAATGTTATGAAACTTTACACATAATATTGTTAGGAATAGTTTGCTGAATCATCTGCCCAGAGTGTTACAATCAAGGTTTACAACTTTTAAAGCATTGAATTGGAATTCATATTTTATAAGAAATTGGTGGGTTGTTCTCATTTCTATTATTATTGGTTCCTATTCTCATTTATTTTGGGATGCTTTTACGCATACTGATGGCTATTTTGTGAAATTAATTCCAGAACTTCAAAACACGATTTCTTTTCTTGGTATTATCCATATTCCTTTGTTTAAAATATTGCAACATTGTTCTACACTCATTGGCGGAATGATTATTCTCTACTATATCTACTTGCTACCGAAGTACGATATAAATACTAAACCATTGCAATTCAAATATTGGATTATTGTAGCAATTATCACTTTTTTTATAGTTTCATTTAAATTGTTTTTGGAATTAAATATTAAAGCGTATGGCAATGTAATCGTTACTATTATTGCTTCTACGATGTTGTCATTAATTATAACCTCATTATTGATGAAATCAAAATAATCTAATTTAAATATATTGATCATCTAAAAAATTAAATTATGAAACAGAAAACTGGATGTATAATTTTAGGAGCAATACTAACCACAGCTTGTAATTTTAACAATAATAAAGGGCTAAAGGTGACTATTGACAATCAATCTGATTTTGAAATTAGAAATATAGTGGTTACGACTTCCGAGCATCAGTCAAAAGTAGATTTGCCTAAAATTGGAGTACATCAAAAATATGAAGCATTTTTATCTATGAAAAAGCATTCAATGGATGGACATTACCTATTGGAATTTACAAAAGATGATTCCATAAAAGAAACAAAATCTTTTGGTTATTATACCAATGGTGCCCCTTTGGATAAAGAAATAAACATCACAATCAAAAACGATACGGTCATCATTGAATAAGATAATGTTGTTGTACAAATTGATATTTATATTGATATTTATATTTTTATAGCTTAATTATTTGCGTTAATCCTTTCATGAAATAGGAGTTTCTAAAATATTTCACAAAACTAAATTATGTACAATATAAATTTACCATACCTTTGCCTTATCAAAATAAAAAATCAGATGATTTAAAGATTTTGATTGCTATTAAAATTAGATTCTAATGAAAAAGAAAACAGCCATTGTATTAGGTGCAACAGGACTTACGGGTAGGTATTTACTCGACCTGTTACTTCAATCGGATACATACGAAAATGTGAAAGTCTTCACCCGAACACCTACGAACAAACAGCATCCGAAATTGGAGGAAATCGTTTGTGATTTATTGCATTTGGAGCAACACGCTAAGGATTTTACGGCAGATGAGGTCTTTTGTTGTATCGGAACAACTAAGGCTGAAACACCCGATAAGAAGCGATACCACGCCATTGATTACGGCATTCCCGTGAGTGCCGCTAAATTAGCCGAGCTAAATAATATACCGACTTTTAGTGTGATTTCTGCTATGGGTGCAGATGCCAATAGTTCGGTGTTTTACAGCAAAACCAAAGGCGAAATGGAACAAGAGGTCCTAAAATGCGACATTCCCAATGTTTTGGTATATCGTCCTTCATTGATTTATGGCGAACGCAAAGATTCCCGTTGGGCAGAGAATATCGGAACAGTCTTGATGAAAGGTTTGCAATTTCTACTCATAGGTCCTTTGAAAAAATACCGAGCCATTCGTGGCGAAGACTTAGCAAAAGCCCTATTTTTAGGCACTCACAGAAAAGGACATCAGATTATTCTAAGAGATGCCTTTGAACAATCATCCAACTAAAAAAACAGAAAATGAAACAAAAAATAGTATCTGTTCTACGCTATCTGTTAGCGATTTTTATGGTCTATGCAGGGATACAACATTTTATAAAACCTGAATTTTATACGCCTTTTGTACCGAGTTTTTTACCCTATTCTCATTTTTTTATTATGAGTTCAGGATTGGTAGAAGTGGTGCTTGGCTTACTTCTTTTCTTTAGAAATAAATACGCGACCTATGGTGCTTTGGGTATTTTTCTACTGATGTTGGTATTTTTGCCCATTCATATCAAAGATGTGTTGGTTGAAAATCCAGCCATTGGCAGTCACAAAGCGGCGATAATTCGTTTGCCGATACAAATCTTGTTCCTCGTTTGGTCGTGGGCGGTGTATCAATTTACCAAGAAAAATCTAAAATAATCAAACATAAAACAACAACAATGAATAATTTTGAATTTAAAAATCCAACGAAAATCCTTTTTGGAAAAGGACAAATCGAGAATATCAATAATGAAATCCCGAAAGAGGCAAAAATCCTACTTATCTATGGGGGTGGAAGCATTAAACGCAACGGTATTTACGACCAAGTAATACACGCACTAAAAGGTAGAGAAATCGTGGAATTTAGCGGTGTGCCTGCCAATCCTGAGTATGAAATCTTGATGGAAGCGGTTTCGGTAATCAAAGAGAAAAAATTGGATTATATCTTAGCCGTAGGAGGCGGTTCGGTGATTGACGGAACGAAATTTATCTCGGCAGCGGTAAAATATACTGGCGATGATGCGTGGAATATTTTAGCCAAAAAAGAACCCGTAAAAGCCACCTTACCTTTTGCCACCGTGCTGACTCTTCCTGCCACGGGTTCGGAAATGAACTCGGGAGCGGTCATCTCGCGTAGAGCAACCAAAGAAAAATTGTCTTTCGGTTCGCCCTTGTTATTCCCTCAGTTTTCGGTGCTAGACCCAACGGTCATTCAGTCGCTGCCCAAAAGACAATTGGTGAATGGGATTGTGGATTCGTTTGTGCATACTTTGGAGCAATATATGACCTATCCAGCGGCCGGACGCTTGCAAGACCGATTTTCGGAAGGTATTATGCAAACTTTGATAGATGTGGGTGCCAAAGTGGTGGAAAGCCCGAGTGATTATGAATTGGCGTCCAACTTTATGTGGTCGTGTACGATGGCACTTAACGGATTGATTTCAAAAGGCGTTCCTACCGATTGGGGTGTTCACGGGATTGGTCACGAACTGACGGCATTGCACGGTATCGACCACGCCAGAACTTTAGCCATTGTATTGCCAAGTTATTACCGCTATTGTTTTGAGGATAAAAAACAAAAATTAGCCCAATTTGCCGAAAGAGTTTGGTATATTACCGATGGCACTTTGGACGAAAAAGCCCACCAAGCCATCGAAAAAATCGAAAGTTTCTTCCACTCATTAGAAGTCCAAACCCGACTATCCGAATACACAGAAAACCATACCGACACCGCCCAAATCGTTTCAGAGCGATTTACCCAAAGAGGTTGGCTCGGCATCGGCGAACACCAAAAGGTAACCCCTGAAGCTGTAAAAGAAATTTTAGAAAATGCTTACTAATAAAAAATCCCGCTGTCTTGGAAGATGGCGGGAGTTTTTTGCTGTAGGAATTATTTTTTATGATTTTTAAGTTGAAAATATATTATGTTATTGAATAATAAAAAAATACTATTTGAAGGGAATAATGAATATTTTTTAGTATCTTGGCTGAAAACATTTTCACGAAATTGTAAATAATATGGCATTAAATGTAAGAAATACAGCAAAACCATTTGTAAAATGGGCGGGTGGAAAATCACAATTATTAGATAAAATAGATAAGGCAATACTTCTATTATACAAAAAAGAAGGGTTTGATTTTATATAATCTATTTATTATTTAGACAGTAAAATTTATATGTACTAACTAATTGTAAACTATAAATGGATTTAAGATTTGATATAGAATTATCAAAAAAATATAAAAGTAAATCACAAATTGTTAGGGTATTAACTGAAAATTGGGTTTTAAATAACTCATATTGTCCCAGTTGTGGTAATTCTTTTTTAACTGAATTTGAAAATAATCGTCCAGTGGCAGATTTTTTCTGTAAAAATTGTAGAGAAGAATTTGAATTAAAAAGCAAGAAAGGAAAGTTTCCTAAAATTATCACTGATGGAGCGTATGAGACTATGATAAGTAGGGTAAACTCACAAAATAATCCAAACTTCTTCTTTATTACTTATACTAAAGATTGGAGTGTAAATAACTTTTTTTGAATATCCGTTTTTATACCTAATTTCCTGCTATAGCAGCTATAATCACCCTATCGAATAATCGTTCTCCAAAATATCGCCTGTTTAGCTTGTATACAAATTCATTTAAGTATAATTGAAGATATTTGCCTTTGATTTTGTGGTAATTACCTAACAAGTTTCGTTTCGCATTNCTTATAAATATATGAACCCATCGCAATGTCTCCTTTGTGGTTGCTTTGCTTGATTTTTCAGTCACATATATTTCAACATAATTAGATATATCAACATAGGAA
>NZ_KB894259.1 GCF_000374405.1 Riemerella columbina DSM 16469 | reverse complement strand
TTCTTTTTTTGGCGCAACTTTTTTTCTTTTCTGCGGTTCTGGAGGAATATCGGATTCTAAAATTTCGGCTTCGCCACTATACATACCTTTTGGTTCTTTTTCTAAAAGAACATTATTCTTATATTCTTTTAGTTCTTTATATTCTTTATTTTGGTTTGTCGGTGGTTTGTCGGTGGTTTGCCGATGGTTTGCCGATGGTTTGTTTTGTGGCTCATCGGTGGTTTGCTTATCGTTGTAAACCTCGTATTTTACTAACTTTATTATGGTTTGTCCGTTGATTGTTCGCTGGTTTATTCGTCCTAAACTTGCAAGGTTTTTTAGAAAGTTTGAAACTTTGGTGCCTCCCCAGTTCCATCGCAATTCTAAAAATCTTCTACTTGCAGGTATTTCACCTCTTTGCAACTCAATCACTTTTCCGTTAACAATTTCGGTCGATGCTTCAAATCGTGCCATTTGGATTAAATCCAGCCACGCTTCTGCCTTCGAGTAAACTCGTGCTTCGTTCCATAAGAAGTCTTCAAAATACCCTCTATTTAGTTTTATAAACCCTTTTTGTTTCATTAGACAACCTTTACCTTTCCGTTTTTTTCCTCGTATTTAACCTCTACATCAATAATCTGATACCGAAGTTTGTCAATCTTATTAAACCCTCTTATTTTCGCCGTTAAGCGATTTCCTTTTTTACTTTTTGTTATTATTACCATATTGTTTTGCTTCTTTTATGGCTTCTTGTCGGCTCTTTGCATTTAATGTTTTCTGTTCTTTGTCATTCCAGATAAAAAACTTAGACCCCATTTTCCCTAGCCAATAGTTTGTTCCTTCTATTTTCATTTTTAAAATGGTAAATCGTCATCATCATCTTGAAAATCTTGGGCATCGGCATCTTGGACTTTTGGCGTTGATTTTTTAAGATTTCCTACAAAAACAGATCTGATGTTATCCTGATGATATTCTTCTTTCATCGGTACGGATATAGAGCCATCGTTTTTATATTGGTCTGGTTCGTCGCTAATGTAGATATTGACATTGATATATCTCGTTCCGTTTTCGTGTTTGTATGTTTTTAGTTTGCCTGTTTTAAGGCTTTCTAATAGTTTGTCGTAGTTGATACTACCGTAAAATGATTGTGCCATGTTGGTTTATTTTTTATCGTTTAAATGTTCTAATAATCTATCTGCGGTATGTACCGCTTCTTTCGCTATATCACATAGGTTATTTTCTAAATCTGTGGTTAAAAGTGATTGCATTGCTAATCCTGCGAAATACTCCCTTTTAGTTAGTTGTAGTTCCAGATTTTTGGCTGGGGGTGGAGGAGGTGGTGCAAATTCTCTTGTTCTTTTCATAGGTATATTTGGTTTGCGTGTTTTTCTAATTCGTTTTTAATCTCGTCTAAGTGTGTTAAATCACTTGGTTCTGGTAGATACAATCCCAATCCTTGTACTGCGTAATTCCTAAATCGCTCAATAGCGGTGGTCATTTCTGTTTTGGTTAGGTTTGCAGTGCTTTTCCATGCTTCTCTAAATTCGCCTGTTTTTTTGTTTACATATTCGGTTTGAAACAAATCACGGTTTACCTCTTTCTTAAATACTTCCTGCTTGATGTATTCGAGTGTTTCGCCATATTCGAGGGCGTACCAACCCAATATCAAGTGCAAGTAGTTGTTTTGACTAATACTCCTTTTTCGGCTTTTCTCTACGATTTCAATTCGTGCTTTTTTGTCAAGCAAGAACTTAACTCGGTTGATTGCCTGCTGGCGGTATTCTTCAATTGAGGTGTCGAAAATCATATCATCATTTCCTTTTTGCGTTTTTCAGCCATTAATAGGCGTTTCTTTAGCAACTCTATATCTTCTTCGTTTCGCTCTATTTCAAGGGTTAGAATTTGATGATTTGGGTTTGTAAACCTATCATCGTAACTAATGAAATAGCCTTTTTCTCTATATGTTGTTAACAAATTGCCTTGTATCTGCCAGTAGTAATTGGGGCAATGCTTTTTCAAATCTTCTGCATTTTTAAGGTTCTTCAGATAGAATAGGTGTGTTTTCGATTTCGGACACTTAACCTCAATCAACTCTTTAATATCAATCAATCCGTCTGGTGTTCCTCCAAAATAACTGCACAACTCTATAAATTCTTGATTGTCGCCGGTAGCAAAACACTTTAGTCCCGTTTCCTTTTCAAATCGTGCAATGGCTTCTAATTCGGTGTCGTTGCCTCTTTGCATATCATCGGACTTAAAGCGGTCCGCACCCTTACCATCAGTAAGCATATCTACTATAACCTCTTCGATATAGGTTATTGCTCCTTTCGGCAACTCATCTTTATCTAAGCAAGTCATCAATCGGTACACCTGCGACGAAGTGAATTTTCCTCTGCGTTGGGCGAGCCATTGTTCTTCTCGGTTTTTTTCTTCTACCTCTCTATTATGAATACTCTCAATAGTTTGGAGGTACTCTGGGGGAATTGCACCCCCAAAGAAATCATTACTCCCAACCATTAGAATAGATATTTTTGAAATGGATAGTCGCCTTTCCAAATAGCGTTAAGGTCTAATAACTTTTCATCTTCTAGCGTTTTTACAACATCTGCTACTTCTGCATTCAATGGCTTATGAGGCTTTGGCATTACTTCAAATTCAGTATCAAAACGCCCTGTGCCTTTTCTAATAATGTTAATATCAAAGTTTCTAAGGTCGCCCCAATCTTCGTTGTTTAGATAATTCAGCAAAGACCTGATGATAGTAATTTGGGTTATTTCTAATATTTTCGGCGTGTTAGTTTTTCTATCCCAAACCAACATAATCCAAAAGTGTCTACTGCCTTCAAGATTGCCTTTTTCATCTCTTTTAGCATTGCCTTCTTTCAATTCATCTTCTGTAAAGTCGCCAAGCGTTTTGCTTTCCACTTCATAAGGTCTTCTGTGTGGCTTGTTTTCTTTATCAAAATAC
Source organism: Riemerella columbina DSM 16469 (assembly GCF_000374405.1). GTDB lineage: Bacteria > Bacteroidota > Bacteroidia > Flavobacteriales > Weeksellaceae > Riemerella > Riemerella columbina. The sequence continues at coordinate 2,134 of NZ_KB894259.1, read as the reverse complement.
ACCCAACCCATGAGAGGGGTTGATAAAATTCTGATAACATTGTCGCCTGGTTCAATTTTCATGAACTGCTTAGTTTTGTCAGGTAGTTGATAATTTTGTGGTATGAAACCACCTTTTTGTACTTGATTTTCCATTTTTTTTAATTGTATTAAGGTTATTATTTAAAGTTTTCAATATGTTTGATAAAGTCTTTCACACCTTGATTTTGTATGTTTGCAAAGGCTTCAATTTCTTTTGCCAATGCCTTATCTTCAACATTAGGAGCACCATGTATAAAGAGGTCTTTTGCCCATTCTAAAACCTTTTGTTTTTCGGGTTTCAAGGCTTCTAATCGTTCAGCCTCTGCCTTTGCTCTCTCTTCGGCTTCTTTTTGTTCTTTGGCTTTGCGTTCGGCTTCTTCTTTGGCTCTTTGTTCAGCCTCTTCTTTTGCTTTTCGCTCTGCTTCGGCTTTGGCTAAGGCTTGTTTTTCTTCTTCTAACTTTTTGCGTTCAGTCTCTAATTTCTCTTGCTCTTCACGCTGTTTTTTCTCAATAGCCTCACGCTCAGCTCTCAATCTTTCTTCTTGCTCTCTCTTCTCAGCCTCTAATTTCTCTCGCTCGGCTTTTAGTTGTTCTTTTTCTAATCGCTGTGCTTCGGCTTCTTTTAGATTGTTTGCTTTTTGCTCAAATAGTTGCTTTACGCCTCTAATTTTTTCGTTAAAATCCAACTCAAACTCTTCAAACTCGGTAATGTCAATTTTGTATAAGTTTTGCTCAAAATCCACTCGCAAAGTTTCAATCATATCGAAAGTCAATTGATTGATTCTATGCGTTGCAGTTTCAATTACGCTATCGATTTTCTTCTTAATAGTCGCTTTTCGCTCTTCTTCAATTCGCTGTTTTTCAAGACGCTCTTGCTCTTTTTCTTGCTCGTAGCGTTTTACTTCTTCTTGCTGTTTATCCTCGTGTGGCTGTGTGATAGCAATTAGCGATTTAGTTGCATCCATTGTCATTTCTCTAAAAGCCTTTATTTTAGAAGCGATAAGTCTATCTTGCTTCTCAATATCGGTTCTTGCTGATTTGAGTGCTGTTCTCGCTTTCTTTGCCTCATTGTAGGTTGTGTTGTCTACAATCTCTACATAAGGATTTTCTTTTACGATTTTCAATTGCTTTTCTTTTAAGCCTTGCAATTCAGGCAGTTGATTTACATCAACTTTTTCGATTTCAAAAATTGTCTTTTCCATTTTTCTAATTGTATTAAGGGTTAATATTCTTTTTCTTTAAAATACCTGCCTGAATATTGTTCATCATCAAATTTTACCAGTATTTCTAACTTATCAGGCAGGTTATGTTACCTCTCGGCTGTTGCATTATTTACGGCTAACCGTTTCCAGATTTTGAGTAGACCGAGAGATTTTATTTTTTATGAAAATAGCCCGTAGCCTCTTCTAACTGGCAGAAGCCATAGATAGTAGCCTATTCTTTTTGCCTTTTGGGCTTTATATCTTTTTACTCTGTTCATCTTGAAAGAATTTTGTTACCGCCGTTATTACTTGCTTTTCATTTGCTTTTATTGCTAATGCGGTTATTATTAGTATTAATGCTGTAAGTATTACATTTTCATCTTGTGTATCTTCTACATTGCATGAATAAAGGCAGGCGTAAACTATATATAAGTTGATTAGGGTTTTCATAGTGTTTAGTCTAAAATTTGAACTTCTAAAGTTTCAGCGATGTATTTTTCGATTGCTTCCTTTTCTTTTTTGTCTAGGCAAATCACATCGTATTCGGTGTCTTCTACATAGGTTATATTTACCTGTATTTGTTTGTATTCTCTTGCTTCGTTGAATACTCTACCTCTTGTATAATCGTAGTCGTAAGTTGATTTATAGAATAGAAAAGCGTCGAAGAATAACGAACCAACGCCGTCAAGTACAATTTCTCTATCCACAACAGAGCAACCGTTTTGCCCTCTGGTTTCAATAATGTACCAATCGCCCTCTTTTGCCTTTAAAGCCTCTAAGAATTTGAAGCCTTGTTTTGTTTCTGTGTTTTTTGCTATATTTGCCATTCTAATTGTTTTTAAGGATTAACATTCTTATTAAACTCGCTCTCTAATTGCCGTTAGAGGGCTTTTTTGTTTTTCTTTTTTTTTT